>NZ_CP113941.1:696250-1342500 GCF_029392675.1 Lactobacillus sp. ESL0684
CTGAACAAAAGCAAACTGCTATTTCTGAGATTGATGACTATCAAACTGCTGCAATTAATGCAATTAATGCTGTTAACCAACCAGCTGGGGACGTTGACGGAATTGCTAATAATATCAAGGATGCGGTTATCACTGGTGAGAACAATATTAATAGTGTTCTCAGTCAAGTGACTGAGCAAGCTAGAAAAGAAGCTAAACAAGCTTTAACTGCTGCTTACAACAATGCTAAGCAAGAGTTGGGTAATGACAAGCATAGCAATCTTGATACCGCTTATAACAATGCTTTGGCTGCTTTAAATAGTGCCGATAAGGTTGAAAGTGTCAACCAAGCTAAAGATGATGGTATTAAGAACCTAGCAAACAGCGCACTTGATGATGCAGCAACTAATGCTAATACTACAATTGATCAAGCGTCTAACTTGTCAACTACCCAGAAAGATAAGCTAAAAGCAGATGTTGCAGCAGCTGTAGCTGCTGGTAATACTGCAATTGCAGCAGCTGGTAGTGATGCTGAGAAAGTTGATCAGGCACGTAAGGATGCTATTTCTGAGATTAATAAAATTACTACTAGTGCTAATGATCTTGATCAAGCAATAGATAAGGCTAAGCAAGCTCTTGAAGCTGCTCGTAATCAGGCTGGTGAAAAATTAGGTAGTGTAGTTGATGCATCTAAGCTAGATGATGATTTGGCAGATGCAGAGTCAAAACTTGATGGAATAACTAATTTAAATGAAATTGAGGAAATCAAGGATTCTGGTATCAAGCAAATTGCCAATGACTCTGTACAAGCAGCTGCTGATTATGTAACTAATAACTTAGGTGATCTTTCGGAATCACAGTTAAGTCAAATTAATGATGAAATTGCAACTGCTGTAGACGAAGGTAATAAGGCAATTGAAAGTGTTGGTAATAATGATATAGCTATTACTGCCGCTAGAGATAATGCGATTGATAAGATCTTAAGTATTAAGACAGATAGCGATCAATTGGCTACTGATGCAAATGATGCTAAAGCTGCAATCGATCAAGCCGCATCAGCAGCTAAAGCAGAAGTTGACAAGCTGGGCGAAGAATATACTCCAGAAGACAAGCAGAAGTTGAAGGAAGATATCGATCAAGCTGCGACTGGTGCTAAAGATAAGGTTGATAATACAACTAAGCCAGAAGATGTCGACAAGGCCAAGACGGATGGTATCAATAGTATTAACAATACTTTGGCCAAAGATAAGGCTAAGCATGAATTGCAAAGTGCGTACAATGATGCAATAAGTAAGTTGCCAGCAGGTGCGGATCATTCAGCACTTGATACAGCTTTGCAAGAAGCGCTAACTAATGTTGATAATGCAACAGATTCAGAAGGTATTGAAACAGCTAAGAATGATAGTATCAAGGAAATTGCCAAAGAAGCTGTTGCAGCAGTAGCCAATAATGCAATTGCTACAATTGATGGTCAAGCTAACTTGTCAGAAGCACAAAAAGATAATCTGAAGAATCAAGTTAATGCAGCCAAAGCTGAAGCAATCAAGGAAACTGAAGGAACCATTGATAAAGCCAACGGAACAGAAGCTGTGGGTAATGCGCGAGATGAAGCAATTAATGCGATCAACAATATTGGCACAAATGGAGCTGATTTGGGCGCAAGTGCAAGTGCTGCTAAAGACGAATTGCAAAGTGCATACAATGATGCGATAAGTGAGTTGCCAGAAGGAATGGATCATTCAGACTTAGATGATGCTTTGCAAGGTGCCTTAGCTAATATTGATAGTGCAACTAAGCCAGAAGTTATCGACAAAGCTAAGAATGATGGTATTAATAGTATTAACAATACTTTAGCCAAAGATAAGGCTAAGCATGAATTGCAAAGTGCCTATGAAGAAGCAATTATCGGCTTAGGTGATAATCCAAGTGATGAAGCTAAGAGACCACTTGATGATGATTTGAATAATGCTTTAGCTAATATTGATAGTGCAACAGATTCAGAAAGTATTGAAACAGCTAAGACCGATGGTATCAAGGAAATTGCCAAAGATGTAATCGATCAAGCCGCAACTGCAGCTAAAGCAGAAGTTGACAAGCTGGGCGAAGAATATACTCCAGAAGACAAGCAGAAGTTGAAGGGAGATATTGATCAAGCTGCAGCTAAAGCCAAAGCAGAAATTGATAATGCTCCAAACCAGGATGCAGTTGATCAAGCTAAGAATGATGGTATTAATAATATCAACGATACTTTGGCCAAAGATAAGGCTAAGCATGAATTAGAAACTGCGTATAATGATGCAGTAAGTAAGTTGCCAGCAGGAGCAGATCATTCAGACTTAGATGATGCTTTGCAAGGTGCCTTAGCTAATATTGATGGTGCAACAGATTCAGAAGGTATTGAAGCAGCTAAGACTGAAGGTATCAAGGAAATTGCCAAGGAAGCTGTTAAAGCTGTAGCTAACGATGCAATTGCCGCAATTAATGGTCAAGCTAACTTGTCAGAAGCGCAAAAAGATGATCTAAAGAATCGAATTAATGCAGCTAAAGATGAAGCAATCAAGGAAACTGACGGAACCATTGATAAAGCTGACGGAACAGAAGCTGTTGGTAAAGCACGAGATGAAGCAATTGACAAGATTAATGGCATTGGCACAATCGGGTCTGACCTAAACACTAATGTAAATAGTGCTAAGGAAGAATTGCAACATGCATACGATGATGCAGTAAATAATTTACCGACAGATGCAGATCAAGCAACTAAGGACAAATTAAAGCAAGACTTTGATAAAGCTAATGGTGCAATAGATCAAGCAACTTCTGAAGATAATATTGACAAGGCTAAGACCGACGGTATCAAGGAAATTGCCAAGGATGTAATTTCTGTAGCCGCAGATCAAACCAAAGCAGAAATTGATCAGTTAGGTGATGAATATAGTCCAGATGACAAGCAGAAGTTGAAGGAAGATATCGATCAAGCTGCAGATCAAGCCAAAGCAGAAGTTGACAAAGCTCCTAACAAGGATGCCGTTGAGCAAGCTAAGACAGATGGTATCAATAGTATTAACAATACTTTGGCCAAAGATAAGGCTAAGCATGAATTGCAAAGTGCGTACAATGATGCAATAAGTAAGTTGCCAGCAGGAGCAGATCAAGCAACTAAGGATAAATTAAAGCAAGACTTTGATAAAGCTAATGGTGCAATAGATCAAGCAACTTCTGAAGATAATATTGACAAGGCTAAGATCGACGGTATCAAGGAAATTGCCAAGGATGTAATTTCTGTAGCCGCAGATCAAGCTAAAGCAGAAATTGATCAGTTAGGTGATGAATATAATCCAGATGACAAGCAAAAACTAAAGGAAGATATCGATCAAGCTGCAGATCAAGCCAAAGCAGAAATTGATAAAGCTCCTAACAAGGATGCAGTTGATCAAGCTAAGAACGATGGTATCAATAGTATTAACAATACTTTGGCCAAAGATAAGGCTAAGCATGAATTGCAAAGTGCGTACAATGATGCAGTAAATAACTTGCCAGCAGGTGCGGATCATTTAAAGCTAGACACAACTTTGAACAATGCTTTAGCTAATATTGATAGTGCAACAGATTCAGAAGGTATTGAAACAGCTAAGAACAATGGTATTAAGCAAGTTGCCAAGGATGTTGTTGCAGCTGTAGCTAACAGTGCAATTGCTGCAATTGATGGTCAGACTAATTTGTCAGAAGCTCAAAAAAACGATCTAAAGAGTCAAATTAATGCAGCTAAAGATGAAGCAATCAAGGAAACAGAAGGAACCATAGATAAGGCTAAAGATACAGCTACTGTTGATAAAGCTAAAACTGATGCAATTGACAAGATCAACAGTATTGGCGCAAGTGGGACTGATTTGGATGCAAGTGTAAGTGCTGCTAAAGAAGAATTGCAAATTGCATACGAAGATGCAGTAAATAATTTACCGACAGGTGCAGATCAAGCAACTAAGGACAAATTAAAGCAAGACTTTGATAAAGCCAAAGGTGATATCGATAAGGCAACTAAGCCAGAAGATGTCGACAAGGCTAAGAATGATGGTATTAAGCAGGTTGCCAAGGATGCCGTTGAGGCAGAAGCTAACAGTGCAATTGCCGCGATCGATAGTCAGACTAATTTGTCGCAAGCACAGAAGGATGACTTAAAGGGTCAAATTAATGCAGCTAAAGCTGAAGCAATCAAGGAAACTGACGGAACCATTGATAAAGCTAACAGCAAGGATGAAGTTAATACAGCTAAGAATAATGCAATTAACAAGATCAAAGGCATAAGCACAAGTGGTAGTCAAATTAGTGATGCTAAAGATGCAATAGATCAAGCCGCAAATGCAGCTAAAGCAGAGGTTGATAAGCTAGGCGAAGAATATACTCCAGAAGACAAACAGAAGCTGAAGGCTGATATTGATATGGCTGCAACTAGTGCTAAAGGAAATGTTGACAAGGCTAAGAATAGTGACGAAGTAGATAAAGCTAAGATTGATGGCATCAATAGTATCAACGATACTTTGGCACTAGATAAGGCTAAGCATGAAGCGCAAAAAGAATTACAAAGTGCATACAACGATGCAATAGGTAAATTACCAGTAGGAGCAGATCATTCAGACCTAGATACAGCTTTGCAAGAAGCGCTAACTAATGTTGATAATGCAACAGATTCAGAAGGTATTGAAACAGCTAAGAATGATAGTATCAAGGAAATTGCCAAAGAAGCTGTTGCAGCAGTAGCCAATAATGCAATTGCCGCAATTGATGGTCAGACTAATTTGTCAGAAGCTCAAAAAGATGACTTCAAGGGTCAAATTAATGCAGCTAAAGCTGAAGCAATCAAGGAAACTGAAGGAACGATTGATCAGTCTAACGATGCAGTCGCTGTTGATAAAGCACGAGATGAAGCAATTGACAAGATTAATGGTATTAATGTAAGTGGAGCTAATTTAGCCAATACTATAAGTACAGCTAAGGACGAATTGCAAAGTGCATACAACGATGCAATAGGTAAATTACCGGCAGGAGCAGATCATTCAGCTCTTGATACAGCATTTGAAACAGCCAAAAATAACCTTGATCAAACAACTAAGCCAGAAGATATAACTAGTCTTAAAGACCAAGGTATCAAGCAAGTTGCTAAAGATGCAGTTGCAGCCGCTGCTAACCATGCTAAAGAGCAAATCGATAAAATGACTGATTACTCCAAGGATCAGCAAAAACAGTTGAAAGACGAAATTGATAAAATTGTTGCAGCTGCTAACGATTCAATTGATAAAGCAACTAATGCTGAAGATGTCACTACAGCACGTGATTACGCTATTGAAGAGATTGGTAAGGTTGCTAATGATCAAGATCGGATTAATGGAATCTTAGGTATTTATCCAACGCTTCCAGGAACTTCGGTTGCTCCAAATGAAAAACCTGAAGCAGCTAAAGAAGTTAAGTTGGTGCACAATGCTTATCTGTACAACGAAGCTGGTCAGCGTGCAAATGAAGTTGTCCTTAACCATGGTTCAATCGTCAAGACTTACGGTACTAAGCTAATTGACGGTCGTGAATTTTACATCCTGCATGATGGTGATAATGTTTACTACTTGGCAACTGGCAATGTACTCAGCACCAAGCGGACATTGACCCATAATTCGTATGTATACAATAAGTATGGCAAACGTGTTGGCAAGCAAGTTCTGCCAAAGGGTAGTGATATTGATACTTATGGTAGTGCAATTACTATTCGTGGTCAGAAATACTACGTCATTGGAAATGGCCAATACGTCAAGGCTGCCAATCTCGTTGCAACTCTTCAACCCAGGGTAGAAGCTGAGGTAGCACCGATTAGTATTGCTCCAGAGGCGGAGCAAAAAGCAGTGATGCATAATGCTTATATATATAATAAGGAAGGCAAACGTGCTAACCAAGTTGTTATCAAGGCTGGTTCTAAGGTAACTATAGTTGGCTTGACTGAGATTAATGGTCGTGAGTTCTATCAATTAGCTGATGGCAATTATCTGGCCGCAGGTAATATTAAGGGACAAAAACGGACATTATCTCATAATGCTTATGTTTATAGTCAATATGGTAATCGAATGGGTAAGCAGGTTCTTAAACGTCATAAGTCAATCACGACTTATGGTGATCCAATTTCCATTCATGGTAAGAAGTATTATATTATCGCTAATGGTAAGCATGTGAAAGCTGCTAACTTTTAAGTAAGATTAATACTAGTGAAAAACGTTTCGTAGAGATACGAAGCGTTTTTTTATATGGTCAAAGGGAGGAGTAATTGCAGGCAAAAAATTATTTTTCGGACGACCTTACTATGCTAAATTAGTTACCGCTTTTATTGCTGTCGACTGTTATTGTTATTCTTTTGTGTTAACTGGTTGATACTCTAAATTGTAATTACTTGCTTCGTTATTTAATTTGCTTAAAAAATTGTATAAATATGTTGCTCGTTATCATTAAAGTAATTATGATATACACCGCATATATTTACATAAAATGTGAACGTGGTTATAATATTTCTTTATAGATAAGAGTTTGTAAGGAAGGTTATTTTATGCTAGGAAAAAACAATTTCGCTGAGCGACTGCGAAAAATGGAAATGCAAAATAAACAAGAACGCTTTTCCATTCGAAAGTTGACGATTGGTGCAGCATCAGTACTTCTTGGGTTTACGTTTTTAGGTGCTAACTCACAAAGTGTGAAGGCTGATACAGTTATTTCTACTCGTGATACTGAAAAAGCTTCGCAAACCAAAGATACCACTAGCGAGCTGGCTTCTTCTAGAGCTAAAGATAAACATGAGCAAGCAACTGAGCCAGACTTGTCAACTTATCAAGGTTTGAGCTTGTTTTTGAAAGAAACTCCGGAAGTGCCAGCTAAAGATGAGACTGATAAAGATACTGCTAAGCCTGCCAATACGACTTCTGCAGAGCCAGTGTCTAAGCCGACTCCTCCAGTAGAATCAACAGATCAAGTTCCAGCTAATGATTCACATACTTCAGACCAAGATCAGCAAGTAGCTAATATCACAACTACTGATAAGGAACCTACTACTTCGACTACGCCTTTGCCTACTGAGGTGGCCAAGCCAGAATTAGTTGTGCCGCAAGCTACAACTGCTACAGAAGTTGCAGTGCAGAATTGGGACGAATTAAAAGCTGCCCTAGCTAACGCTAATGTTAGCTTAATTAAGGTCACTAAGAATATTACAGCACCCAATAATTCCGCATCTGATCTCGCGGTTACAGTTAATGGCGAGCGCAACTTAACGATTGAATCTTACGATCCAAATGATCCTAAGGGTAAGTATATTATTGACTTTAGAGCTAATGATCCTAAGCCTGTTGCTAGTGGTGGTTTTACCAATGCTAACAGTCATATTACGCTAACTTATAGCAATATTTCACTCTATAGTTCGACCTATTATGGGGTAGCCAACACTACTAATATGGCTGCGGATTTGAATTTCAATAATATTGATTTTCATGGTACACAACTAGCTTATTTTTATACACCTGATATTGTGGTTCACTTTAGTGGTGAAAATCAGGCCGAGACAATTTCGGTGCCATATATTAGTCCTGTTAATAACGATAAAGTTACAGGTAGTTCTACTCATCAACAGTTGCTGGAATTTTCTAGTAGTAGTAATAATAAACAAGAATTATGGTTTGATCCAGATAGCACTTTTGAGGCAAGTACGATCGGTGGTAATGTAATTCAAATGAGTGGCGCCAATGCCAAGCTTAATATTGGTGAAAATGCTCATGTTACCCTTAACCCAGCTAAGAATGCAGTTAGTGGGATAACTGCTAATTGGGCAGAAACTACTAGCAAAGTTTATGGAATCTATCTTGCGGGCGGTACGTTAGATGTTGGTAATGGCGCGACCCTAGACATTAATGTTGGTAATCCCGACTTTAACGGTACTCTTGATAATATGCAGGCTGCTGCTATTTCATTAAATAGTACTGATTCTAGTATTGATATTCATCATGGTGCTGCGATTAACATTACTACTAATGGTGATATCTCAAATAATTCTAATGGTAATGCCAATACGCTGTTCTATGACAAAGGAAACCTGAATGTTCACTCTGGTGGTGCTTTAAATATCATTGGGACTAATATGCAAAAATACGCTGGCACACTGGTACTGATTGCTGGCACTGCTAACTTAAATAATGGAACCTTCAAGGTGCAACTATTACCGTCTCAGCAAGCTCCAGCTGATGCTAGTCTAGGTGCAGGAACGGGAGCCCTTAACTTAATTGATGTTAAGGGCGGTACGTTAGTTGTTACCAATCCGCAAGAATTGCTCCTTGATGCTTCGGGCAATACCAATGCCAAAACCAGTGTCATTACTTCTAACCCGATTAAGCTGACTAACGTTAGACAACAAACCAAGAATTACCAATTTACTTTGCCAAATGGCCAAAAGTCACAAACTACTATGCCCTTGCATGAATTTGATATTCATAATTCTGCTAATGGAATTATCGTTGACAATGTAGTCAGTCTTAGTCAAGCAGCTGAGGATGCGGTCCGCCAGTATGTAAATGATGTTTACAATGCTGCAGGTAGCCCTGAGCATAATTACGTGCATTTTGTGTCTGCCAACCCAAAAGGCTTCTTAGATATTGCTAATGCAGCAGGTGAAGCCGGTAAAGTAGATATTGTTCTCAACGCTGATGGTTCGAGAACTGTTAGTGGACAAGTACTTAACTTCACGGCGCACAAGGATGATCCCACTGGAACTAACACCTTTATTACCGCGCAATTTGTCACAGAGGGTGAATTAAAGGAGCAATATATCGTTGATAACCAGCTTAAGTCACCATATCAAAGTGACAAAACTGATGACCAACCTGACGAGTTTGCTGCCCAAGTTAAAGATAATGGAACGTTTAGTTTTACTATTCCTGCTGACCAAACTATTAAATTACGCAAGGGTGATAAATTAAAGTTAACACCTAATGCGAACTTTGTTAGCTATAATCCGACTAGTTTGACTTTGCCAGCCGGTGATGCTCAAGCACGACCGTTAATTACCGATCTAAGTGTTCAAACTTTAGGAGAAACTCAAGACGCCATAGCTGCTGACTTGAATGCCGCAGCTCAAGCTGCAATTAAGCGTATCAAAGATGCTAAATTGGGTTTATTGTCAAGTCAAACTGGTTATATTTCTAAAGTTAATAATGCTTTGGAAGCCGCAATTGCTAAACCAATCGATCCTAACTATGATCGGACTAAGTCTATTTATGGAACTACTAGTATTGTGGCGGCTAATGAGCGTAAGCAAACCATTCTCGACCAGTTTGACCAAAGTGCAGCTAGTGCAGAACTGGATGCTTTTGTGCAAAGTGCTGATGCTAACGCTAATTCTGCGTATAAGGCTAGTCTAAATAAAGGTAAAGCAGCGATTAATGCGGCTTCTGGTACGATTGCGATTAATGATGCTAGAGATAATGCAATGGCTAATGTGCTAGCTGATTATCAAAGTTGGGCAAATAATCAGATTGCTACTTCAGCAAGGCTGATTGAATCACAAATTGCTCAGGCTAATTTAACTGATGACCTAAAAGCACGCTTGAATAATGCGGTTATTGCTGCCAATGGTCATGATAGTATTATGCAGGCCACAACAATTGGCGATATAACTAATATTAAGAATCGAGTTACCGGCTCATTTAGTGATTTTACAACTAGAATTTGTGCACTTTCTGAGTTTCACAATGCCATTGCCGATTTGCAAACAGCTTTCCCTGATAGTAGTGACAGCAAATTTTCACTCAATTTGACTAGTGTCATTAGTCAGGCAGATGAAACGATTTTTAACGAGACTGAAACTAGTAATTTACAGGGTTCAACTGACCTTGAAAATGCTAATCCAAATAATCGCGAAGATGTTCTAGATATCAAAACAGGAATTGCACAAGTTAAGAACGCGATTGCTGATTATAAGAACAAGTTCAAGCAGGACTTGAATAATCAAATTACTAATGGTGATTTGCTGAATCTCATTGATCAGGCGGCTAATGGAGCAGGAATTGATCAGGCGCAAAAGGCTGCAATTAACGGTTTAAAGGATCAATTGCAAGTAGCGCTTGATATTGCAGCAACTCAAACTGCTGCTAATACAGATGTTGTTGGTCAGGCAACCATTGACAAGGCTAGCGATGAAGAAACTGTCAAGTCTGAATACAAAAAGGCCCAAGACATTATTACGGACGTAACCAGTCGCTTAAATGCTATTAAGGCTTTACAAACTACTCGTGATAATCAAGTAGCTGCTAATCCGGATGAACAAGAATTAATTAATCAAGCATTGAATACTGCAGTAGCAACACTGATTACAAGTAATTTAACAGATTTAAATCAAGCACAAACTGCTGGTGTGGCGCAAATTAATAGTATTGCTAAACTTGATGCAGCTCAAGATGCGATTAAAGCGGCAGCAGCCAAGTTTGCAGACCAATATCCTGACTACAAGGATGAGTTTGAAAAAGCTAAGAAACAGGCACTTGCCGGACTAGCTGGACTGACTGATGTAGCAACCATTAACCAGAAACAAAAAGCAGGTCTATTTCTAATTGATCAAACAGCTGCCAAAGCGGAGATTGAACAAGTAGCGGCAGCCCAAATCACCCAATATCCAGCGCTGAAAGATCAAATTACTGCTGCTAAAGAAACTGCATTGGCAAATCTTGTTGCAGCTACAACAACTGCAGATAATTTGGAACAAGTAAAAACTGCTGGTTTAGTGACAATTGATCGGATTGGCGCTAAACAAGAATTAATTAATGCAGAAAAAGCTGTTGAAACTACCTTAAATGAACAAAAAGATTTATTGACGCCAGATTTATTTGCATCATTAATGGCGCAAGCCCAAGGCATTTTGACCAATAGCGCTCATACTGCTTATGGCGATAAACTTAGCGCAGCGACTAATCAAGAAGAACTTGATAATAATTTACAAGCAGGTCTAACCGAGTTAGATCGTGTTAAGTCTGCCGGTATTCTTGCAGGTCAAAAACAAACTGTTTTAAACGATCTTAATAATGCTGAGCAAGATATTGAAAAGAATCTTAATGCGTTGACCGGATTAACTGCAACTGAAAAAGCAAATTATCTAGCACAACTACAAGCGATTGTTCAAGTTGAAGATTCTAATTCGGCCGCTTATAAGATTAAACAAGCAGCTACTCAGGAAGCATTGAATGCTGAGTATGATAGTGGTATCAGAGGACTAAACAAAATATTTAGTGCTGCAACTTTAACATCACAAAAAGCTAATGCCACTGCTGCAATTAAGCAATATGCAAGCGAAACTAAGCAAAAAATTGCTGATCTGGATAATTTAACTGCTGATCAAATTACTGATTATCAGGCACAAGTTGATAGTTACTACAATAGTGGAATAGTACAAATTAATGCTGCAAGTAATTCAGATAAGGTTTCAGTTGCTCAAAGTACGGCAACTGACTATATGGATAAAGTGCTTAATTCTGCAGGAGTAAAGGATCAGGCAACTTTACAAACTGGTAAGGATACTGCAATTGGTAGATTGCAAGCAATCGTTGAAGGTGCAATTAATAAAATTAAAGCAATTTCTGATGAGCAATTAAGTAACAGCGATAAGCAAACTTATATTGATAAAATCAATACCGATTTTAACACTGCTAAAGATCGAATTAATAGTTCTGCCAGTCAAACTGCGATTGATAATGCTGAACAGGAGGGTAAAACTGCCATCAATTCAGATTTAGCTGCTTCACAAATTGCGGCTGATCGAGCAAGCGCATTAGCTGAATTAGCCACTCATAAAGATACTGCATTAGCTGCAATTAATCAGTTATTTACTGATGGTAAAATCAGTGCTGACGATAAGAAGATGTATCTAGCTAACATTAATGATTACTATGATACTGGTGTTTCCAACGTTAATAAGGCCAATAATAGTGTAGATATTGCTCAACAGCAAAATTCTGCTACTAGTGCAATAGATAGTGTCGTTTCCGATCTGACTGGTAGTGTAAACGAAGAATTGCGAACAGCTAAGGAAGCTGCACTCAAGGCTTTGAATGAGATTGCTAGGGATGCCAGCAAAGCTATAAATCGGGATGAGTACCTTAGTTTAACTGAAAAAGAACATTTTGATGACGACTTGCTTTCGAACGCTTTGCAAACTGCTAAGACTAACATTCAAAATTCTCAAACTGTCCAAGATGTTAAGAACAATCAGTTAGCGGGCGGAAATAAGTTGACGTCCATCAAGACAGCAGCTAATTTGCAATCAGCCAAAAATGCTGCTCTCAAAGAATTACTAGCTGAGGAAACTAATATTACTAATGCAATTGATGCTCTAACTAGTATTAGTACTGATGTCAAGGCAACTCTTAAGCAGAAAGTAAGTACTGCTTATCATGATGCGGTGGATAAAGTAAAGGCTTCTGATCTAACAACAGTTGCGCAAGTAAATCTTGAAAAGGAAACTGGAATTTCAGCCATGGACAACGTGTTGACTGCTGCTCAAACTGTGTCTGAAGCGATTACTACCAATCAGGCAAAGCTTGACCAATATGCTCAAGGCGAAATTAATAGTATTTCAGAAGATAATCCAGATAAACGACAAATTATCGATGCCATTAACGAAGCTTTAGAGACAGCTAAAAACAATTTAACTGCGCTTGGTGATAATCCTGAAACAACTACTACAGATGTGGTTAATGCTGAAAAGCAAGGTGAGCAAGCAATTGCTACAGCGGAGGCAAATGCTAATCAGACTGTGCTTAACAAATTAAGACAGCAATCTAAAGATCAATTTGATCGTGAATTTCAACAGGCTATTGATGATCTAAATGCTGCTTATGCCGCTCTTACAGTGGATGAGCAACACCAACTCAGTAGTGACTATACAAGCACCCTAGACTACATGGATTCCGTCAAGTCAAAGATACATACTGAGTTCGATCAAGCTGATACGTATAACAAAATTATGTCTGCTCTTAGTGATGGAGAGGAATTAATTAATTCGGGGACTTTTGATTTTTATATTAATTCAGCTAGAGTGCAGGCAAAAACGGCAATCCAAACAGCAGCTGATGAAGATAATGATATTCTTGGTAAGGATGATAAAAAGACTATCAAGCAACTTGTTGATGAAGCCCAAAATCAACTCGACCAAACGAATGATATTACTACTATCAACCAAATCCGTGATGATACGGTAAAGGCTATTAATCAAGTAAAAAATGATGCTAACAATAATAATTTGAAGCAAGCCAGGGCAGCAGCCATCAAAGAACTTGATCAGCTGGTAAAAGGCGATGGAGCTAACAACAAAGGTGTTCTTGCAGATATTGATGCTTTAGCTTATATAGCAAGTAATGATAAAGAAGATGCTAAAGCTGCCATTAATGGCTTCTATGAAAGTGGTATCTATCGAATTAATACTAGTTCTACAGTAAGCTATATTAGCGCCGTTGTTGATTATAGTGAAAATGAGATTAATAGTATATATAGACAAATAACCTTGGCAAATAGTAAGATTATAGCTAATAATAAATTAGATGAACAAGCAAGTGATGCTATCGGTATAGTGATGCAAATCGCTGATGAAGAACTGTCAACAGCTGATAAATATACAGTTGTAACTAACATTGGTAAGGCCCGAGATAAAGCTAAGACAGTTGTTAATAGCTCTCCATCTGAACGTCGTCTTAAAGTTAATCTGAAAAAAGGTCAAGATGAAATTCAGGCTTTGGTTGATGGTGCTAAAAATAGTGAATTACGTAACGCACAGGCAGCGGCTATTAATAAAATAAATAAAAAAGCTGAAACCATTAAAAATCGGATTAAGACAGGTTTGACAACAAGTACTTTGACGCAGCCACAATATGATGAAATGTACCAATTGATCGGTCAGGCTGTTGATACAGCAACCAGTTCAATTAACTTGGCTGATGATGTAACTAAAGTAAATTCAGCCGAAGTTGCTGGTGAATCTGCTTTAGGTGAAATTAGCAATCAAATAGATGTTGAAATAGCATATACTACAGCTCTTAATGCAATTCAGGCAGCTGCGGATGACTCTAATAATAAAATTAATCAAATTAGTGCTGATCATAGCATCATGGATGAGGCGGTTGCCCAGCACCTGCGAGATGAAGTTGAAAGCGAGCGCAAAAAGGCCAATAGTGCAATTAATACCGCTAAAACAAAGGGCGTGAGTGCGATTAATGTCGCTAAAGCTGATGGCATTGCTGCAATTAATGGGGTAATGGAGAATGTGAAAACTAAAACTGCTGCAATCGATAGTCTGCAAGCAGAGGCTGCTAAAATTAATGATGATTTAACTAATCTGGTAGCTAATACGGCTGATTCAACTAAGCCATTATTAAATAGCAGTCAAGTTTCAACAGCACGTAAGGCAATTGATCAAGCTTTAAAGGATGGGATTTCCAAGATTTATGCAGCTCATGGTGCTAGTACAATTCAAGCTGCACAAAATGCAGGAATTGTCCTAATTGATGGTTCAATTTTGCCAAGTAAACTTATAATTGAGCAGAACAAGCAAATTGCTGCAATTAACGCTTATGCGGCTGGCGAGCACGGAACTGGTGCCTTGGCAAACTTGGATAATTTAACAGCAGCTGAAAAAGCTGATTTAGCACAGCAAATTCAAGCAGCGGCACAAAAAGCGATTGATAAGATTAATGCGATAACTTTACCTGAACATCCCACACAGGCTGATTTTAATACTGCCAAAATAGCAGTTCAAAATGCTGAAAAGGGAATTCCTGTTGCAACGGAAGCTGCTAATTTTGGTGAAGCTGGGATTGATAAGATAGTTGCTACCAGTAATTTGGACCAGCAAAAGCGTGATTATATTGGCAAGCTTAATGCTGCAGTTACTAAGCTTAAGTCCGTTATCGATTCGACTGATTGGCTGTCTGATACAGAAAAAACGAGTTATTATAACAAAATTAATCTGGCAGCTGATCAGGCTATAGATAATATTACTAATGCCAAAACTGATGCTGAAAGTGAGCAAGCATATAGCGATGGAACAATTTGCTTTAATAATATTGTTTTTGAGGCTACTAATAATTCCTATCGTAATGGTGAAATCAATAATTTGAATGCATTTAAGCAAAAGGCCTTTGCTATCATTGATCGTTCGCAGTTGACGGCTGAACAAAAGGCAGCTGCTAAGGATAAGATTAATGCAGTCTTTACTGCTGCCTCAGCTGATATGCAGGTACCATTTGTTGACGAAAATAATCAACCAGTTGATGCAAAAGAGTATCAAAAGCAAGTTCACGGTTTTGAACAAGCTGGGGAAGCCGCAATTAGTCAGGTATTAGCTAAAGATAACGCTGCAAATTATCCATGGCTTACAAACGAAATCGAAAATACTGCCGATTTAGAAATTAATTATCAGCATTTAACAACTGATCAGAAGCAAAACTACCCTGATTTAGTTACTACGATTGAAACTAGTTTAACTGATTTGGCTAATGCTAAAGATATTGCACAAGCAATAACCGCTTATGATCAAGGCTTAACAGCACTTAATAAGCTAAAAGCTAAGGAGCAAATTAAACAGGCAGCTGATCAGGCTAAAGACCAAATTAGCCAAAATAACAATCTAAGTCTTGCTAATCAGCAACTTTCACAGAATAAAGTTGATAATGCAGTTAAAGCGGCTAATAATTCACTTGATCAAATATTGCCAAATGATAATGATATAATTGGCAATCAGGAACGATTAAATGAAGTTATTACTACAGCTCAAAGCAATATTAATGCAGTTTTAACTCAAGCTGGCTTGGATGATGCCAATGAACTGATTTCTGCGGGTAAAGAAGCTTACGCTGCACTTGCAGCGGCGTATAATTCTGCACAAATAAAATTGGGTAAGGATATTGATCAAAGTAAGTTAGATACAACACTTCTTAATGTGGTAAATCAAATGTCTGGTTTGCAAACTGCTGGAGCGATACGAAACTATATCTTAACTGCTATTAAGGAAATTGATCAAGCTGCACTTGACGCAGCGGCTGATGCAGCCAATTTGCAAATTAATAGCTTAAAGCATGAAAATGGTCAAGATTTAACCACAAATGAAAAACAAGCTATCAAGAACCTAGTTGCTAAAGATTTAAAGGAAGGCAAAGCTAGAATTGATAATGCTGCAACTGCAGATGATGCTGAAACGCTTCGTGATGCTGCTATTGAGCAAATTTTAAAAGATTATACTGATTCTGCTACTATTAATGAAGCGATAGCAAATGATCCAACAGTTATCCTTGACCAAGAAAAAGCTAAGGCTAAGGCAAATCTGGAAGTAATTTATCAGGCTGCTAAAGCAAAATTACAACTTGACTTTGGCAAAGACGTTGCATTAACTAGTCTTAACACGCAATATGCTGCAGCTACTGCTGGAATTATCGCTAAAGGTGAAACTGCTAACAGTATTGTTGCAGAAATTGCAGCTTTACAACTTACTGGAGAACGACTAATTGCTCAAGGTGCTGTGGCAGATGCCCAAGTAGCTGCTGATCAATTGATTGAAGCTGGGAATTATACCACCATTGAACAACAAGCATTAAAGAACCAAGTTGCTGCATTAGCAAACGTTGATTTCAATAAATTAACTGATTCAACGGCAATTACTACTAAACGTGATGCTACGATTGATCAGATTAGCAAAATAAGTAAAGATTCTGCTACTGCTAATAATATTTTGACTAATGATTTGGCAGTTCAAAAGGCTAAGACACTTAATGATTTAGAAATTGCTTATGTAACGGCTCAAGGACAGCTGCAAGCTTATTTAGGATTTAATGTTCCTATTACTAATTTAAACCAGCAATATGACAAGGCCAAAGAAAATTTGAATAATGTTGACCAAGTTAGTGAACTGCATGAAGCTGAGCTTGCTGGAGAACGACTGATTGCGCAAGGTTCGATTACAGATGCAAAAATAGCTGCCAATGCAAAAATAGCTGCTAATAAGACATATTCTGAGGTACAAAAAGCGGCCTTAACAGCGGCAGTTCAGCAAGAGTATGATAAAGCTGACTTTTCAACTGGAAAATACTCTTCCTCAATTGAAAGAATGCGTGATAAGGTAATAGCCAATATTAGTAGCATTTGTTCTGATAAAACTACTATTAATAACATTTTTGCTAATGATTCGGCGGTGCAGCAGGAAAAATTGGAACAGGCTAAAACAGTGGCTAACTCTGCTATTGACCAAGCAGTTACTACTGCCAATCAGGTTATTGATAACAATAAAAATTATACTGAAGCAGAAAAACAAGCGCTTAAAGATAAGGTTAAGCAAGCTGCTAATAATGGTAAGGATGAAATTGCTAAGCAGACGACTATTAAAGACACTGAAACTGTTCGAGATAAGACAATTACTCAAATCCAAAATGATAGTAATGTTCAAGCTACAATCAATGCAATTTTTGATCAAGACCTTGGTGTTCAGCAGGAACGTCTTGACCAACAGATCAAGACTATTTATGACCAAGCAGTTGCTAAACTACAGGCTGAATTTGATGAATCTAGTACCCAATATGTTGATCAAGCCTATAACAAACATAAAATGGCGCAAGGCAATACTGTTGCTGAACTTAAAGCTGATGCACTTAAAGCTGAGCGCGAAATTGCACAAGGTGCGATTGCGGATGCGGTAACTAATGCCGAGCAGCTAATTGGTCAATTGCAACATGAAACAGGTAGTTCATATACTGCAGCTGAACAAGCAGCATTGGTGGCTAAGGTTAAGCAAGATGCTGACATTAATTTTGCAAGCATGACCACTTCTGCAGCAATTACTACAGCTCGTGATGCAGCAATTAAGCAAATTCGCAAAGATTGTACGGATGTTAACACGATTAATGTAGCGTTGGGCACAAGTAATGATGTTCAACTTAGTCAGGCCAAAACACAAGCAGAAAGCGATTTGCTAAATGCCTATGAAGCAGCTGTTAATAAGTTACAAGGCGAATTTGGTGATAATATTGCATTGAATATGCTTGATGAAGCCTATACTCAAGCTAAGAAGAAGTTGGCTGATACTGCTGTAACTGATCAGGTAGCTTTAATTGCTGTAAAAGGTGAACAAGCTATGGCTCAGGGAGCAATTGCTGATGCAGTGGTTGCGGCAAATGGAAAAATTACCAATAGCAAGCATAATGAAGCTGACAAAGAAGCATTAAAGAAGCAAGTGGCTAAGGATGCTGCAGCTGGAAAAGTTAATGTTACTACTGCCAATGACATTAAGAGTATTGGTAGGGCTCGTGATCGGGCAATCGAACAGATTAGTCGAGATTGTTCAGATGCTGATGTAATTGATGAGATTATAAATGGCGATTTATCAGCTCAAAAGGCGAAGGCAAACAAGCAGATTAAGGATATTTATGACGCTGCAGTTGCCAAATTAAAAGCTGCCTTTGGTAATACTGTTGATATAACTAGAGTAGCTGCCGCTTATGAAAATCATAAGGAAGCCCAAGGTGAGACTGGTGACGCACTTAAGGTAGATGTTTTAAAGGCTGAAAAAGAAATTGCACAAGCTGCGGTTAATGATGCTATAGCCAATGCTCAAACCAAAATTGGGTCAGGAAATTATACTAAAGATCAACAAGCAGTATTAATGGCAAAAGTTAAGCAAGCTGCTCAAGTTAATTTTGATGGTTTAAACAGTTCTTCAGATGTGACTAGTGCACGTGATCAGGCAATTGATCAGATTAGTAAAGTTTGTTCAGACCAAACAACAATTACTGCAATTTTAAATGATGATGCAGCGGTTAAACTGGAACAGTCTAAGACCAAAGCTAAAGATCATCTTGCAATTATTTATCAACAGGCGATTGATAAACTACAAGCAGTTTTTGGTAGTAAGATTAATTTGAGTAATATTAAAGATCAGTATAGTGTTGCTAAAAATGGCATTACTGAAGCTGACAATGAGAATCAAGTTAATCAAGCTGAACTCACTGGAGAACGGGTAATTGCCCGAGGTAGTATTAAAGATGCGATCGTAGCTGCAGATAATGAAATTAGCTCATTAACTCATGCAGATGGAACAAATTTAACTAGTATCGAAAAACAGACATTACGTGATCAAGTTAGAAATAAGGATCAGGTTGACTTTGATACATTAATTACTTCAGATGCAATTACTGAAGCTCGTAATGATATAGTTACTGAGATTGGTAAATATAGTCTCGATCAAGCAACAATTGATAATATGTTAGCTGAAAATCTTAATGTTCAAAAAGAGCAGGCAAATCAGCAAATAATTGCTGCATATCAGAGTGCACTAGAAAAATTGCACGATAAGTTTGGTGTTCAAGCAAATACTGCTAGAGTTGATGCCGCTTTCAGAAATCACAAAGAAGCAAAAGGTCAGACCAATAAAGAACTTAAAAAAGATGTTTTAAAGGCTGAGCGTGAAGTTGCCCAAGGTGTGGTTAATGACGCTTTGGCCAATGCTCAAGCAAAAATTAATGCAGGAGGTTATACCAAAGAGCAACAAGCAGTACTAATGGCGGAGGTAAATAAAGCAGCTCAAGTCGATTTTGACAAGCTTGCGACTTCTGAAGATGTGACTAATGCACGTGATAAAGCAATTGATCAGATTAGTAAAGTTTGTTCAGATCAAACAACAATTGAAGCTGTACTTGGTGAGGACTTGGCCAAGCAATTGGCGCAAGCTAAAGACCAGGCTAAAACTGAAATTGCGAACGCAGCAACTACTGCAAAAGAGCAAATTGATAATAATCAAGCATACTCAGAAGAAGAAAAGGCAGTTCTAAAGGGTCAAGTTCAAACGGCTGTAAATATTGGTAATGAGTCAATTGATCAACAGACAATGCTGTCAGGAGTGCAGACTGAAAGTCAAAAGACAATTAGCAAGATTAAGCAAATTGTAGAAACCACACCTCGGCCAACGAACTCTGAAAATAATGGATCAGCACCTCTTAAGCCAGTTGCAAATGATGAATTGCATCAAGGCAATGATGTTACCTTGATGCATAATGCTTATGTTTATAATGAAGATGGTATTCGTGCTAATAAGGTTGTTATTGGTGCCGGATCGATTGTAAAAACCTATGGTATTAAGCTAATTAATGGTCGTGAATACTATATTTTAACTAAGAAAGGTAGTGGAACTAAGCAATATTATCTTGATGCTGCTAATGTTAACGCTACTAACTTGAAGTTGAAGCACAATGCAAAGATTTATGATAAATATGGTAATCCGGTTAAGAATAGTGTGACTTTAAAAGCTGGCAAAACAATTGCTACTTATGGCAGCCCAGTTAAGATTCACGGTAAGCAATATTACATTATTGGCGACGGTCGCTATGTCAAGGCGGTTAACGTTAAGTCAGAGGTAGTGGATGAGAATGTTTCGCTAACAATTCCTGCTGAGGAAAGTTCTTCAAATAAGTCGGTTCCTCATACGTTAATGCACAATACTTATCTGTATGATGAGCATGGCAAACGTGCTAATGGTATTGTACTTAACGCTAATTCGGTAGTTGAAACCACTGTTAAAGAAATAATTGGTAGGCAAGAATATTATCGTTTAAGTAATGGCTTATATGTTGCTGCTGGTAATATTGATGCGGCTAGACTTAAATTGACACATAATGCTTATCTGTATAGTAAATATGGTAATCGACAAGGTAAACAAGTGCTTAATAAGCATCAAATAATTGCCACTTATGGCGATCCGATTACAATTAAACACCAGAAATATTATATTCTTGGTAATGGTAAGTATATTAAAGCAGCTAATTTTGAATAATTAGTCTGAGCTTCTATTCAAACACGTCCCTAGGTAAAAATATCTTGGGACGTTTTTTGGGTTAAGCAATTTTTTCGGCTATAATGGTTATATTATGTAATTAAGGATGAAGAAATTGAAAGAGACATTTGATTACCGCAATAATTTAAAACAAATTTTGCAAAAAACTACTGGTGATGAACGCAGTTTAACAAATAGTTTAGCTGCGATTAAGGCAGTTCTCGGTATGGTTGATTCGCAATCTACAGCTACTCAAAAGACTCAACCCACTCAAACTACAAACAAAGAGATTAAGCAATTGCTACTGGGAATTAGTCAATTAATTAAGTCACCAGGAAGCAGTGCTGCTCAAAAGCAGTCACTATCAGCATTGCATCGCTTAACCTTTGATCAAGCGATAGCTAAGCAATATGGTAGTGAATTATCACAGTTAGAAGTTGCTATTCAGCAATCAACTGTTACTAAAGAGGCAGTCAACCAGCAAGTTTTTGAACAAGCTATTAAACCAAATAAGCCGAAGCGAGATTACCGCAAAGGCAAGCGTTATACAGTAATTCGTTTGGTTCTTGGTTGTGACTTAATTAATGATAATAATGAGATTGTTTATACTTTAACAGAAAAGCAAATTCATCAATTTAATTTGACTAGTGGGGATATTGTTGAAGCTCTATCAGAACCGGTTACAAGTCATTATGAAGCAAGTATTTTACGTGTAGTGGGACACCGCGAGCTGGCAACAACAGAATTTGACAAGATAGAAGAGTTCAAATATGCCGTAGTACAGGGTGGAACAGGTCACTTAGCGATAACTCATGACATTCATGGGAAAAAATTACGGATCCGTGGCAAGAGTATTGTCTTACCAATTGATGCTAGCCGTTATCAAACTGATGATACGCCAATTGTTGATGGTTCAATTGTTGATCTAGCTTGGTATTCTGGAGATGTTAATCTAAAAAAGAATCCTGCACAGGCTATTAAACTGCGCTGGATTTATCAACTTGACCAACCACAAGTAAAACCAAAAACGAAAAAGAAAAAAATAAAACCGGCTAATTCTGAGTCGAAAATTACCAAATTAGCTCTAGATTTACATTATCAGCGTGTTGGAATTGCGATTGGTGATAATCAGAATGAAGTAATGCTAGAAAGTATTGTTAGGCGTTATAACGGTATTCCAGTAGCAATTGATGCCTTTCAAGGAAAGAAGAAATTAATGGACAGGCAAATTCAGACACTAGACTTGGTGATTTTAGTTACTGCCTTTGCAGCACACGATAGCACGTGGAATATTCGTGAATTTGCTAGTAAGTACCATGTTGGGTTTGCAGTTAGTTCAAGCAAAGGCTACCAAGCCTTTGAGCGTGCGCTATATCGTGCAGCTAATGGGTTACCAGCTTATGAAGGTAATCAAACGATTACCTATGAAACAGAATAGGGAGCTTAGTTATTAGTTTCGTATCCCATTTTATTGAAATAATTATTAATCTTATTCTGTAAAAATTGCTGTAACTTTAGCTCATCATCAAAGAAGAAGTACCAATTGCGTAGCAGCTGTTGCCAGATACTCAAACGATAAAAATCAACTGGTTCTGCGAGTGGGTTATTTTGCCACATTTGGTGGTCGAGGTAGGCAATCTTATTTTTCAGATCGGTTGTTGCAATTACGTGGTTTTTAACACCCAAGTAAAAGGCGTGCGCTATTCGTTCTGGTTCATCATCGACCAGGGGTTGGGTGATTTTAGTTAAGATAGTGGGAATTATTGACCAAATTTCAGCTGTTGAAGCAATGTTGCTACTTTTAAAAAGCGGATGAGCTAGACTGCTACCCAAAAAGTCACTACCGTGAGCTAGGCTATGTGCCCAGCCCTTACCCTTAACATAACCACGATAATCATTTTCGGTTTTAAGATAAGTAATACTCCATGAGAATAGGGTATTACGCTGTTGTTCAGTTAAAATATGGTTGGATTTGTCCTTAGTCAGTAATAATTCGCCCAGCAGAGCCGCAAAGCTGCGCTCAAAAATTGCGTCACTTGCTGGTGAAGTGATTTTTGAAAATAATGGTTGCTCAGTAAAAAAATATTGGACAATCTTTTTAATTTGGTTAGGTGTGAAGGCATCTTCTGCCATTGCCCTAGCAAATAAAGTATAAATTAGGTCATCACGCAAATGCGAATCTGGGTTGCTAAGATTAGCTAACATAAAGTTTAATTGATTTTCTCTAATTTGAAATGATGCAGTCGGTGCCTGTAATAATTGTTCTAATTCATTAATCATAATTTTGTTCCTTTTGCTGATGATTGCTTAAAAAGCGGTTAATACTGTGATGGCTGTTTGAAGTCCAGGTTTATTTTTTGTTATACTAATTTGCAAAACTGTTATCTTTTTAATGTGGAAGGAAGAGTGGATGACAAAGCAAAAACGTGCGCATTCTTTAAAGTATTGGTTATTTTTTATTGGTGGTTTAGAAATAATTGCAGTTGCAATTAACTTATTTTATGCCCCGATTAATATCGCGGCAGGAGGAGCTACAGGAGTTGCCATCTTAATTGACGCTGTCTGGGGTGTCAATCGTTCAATTACCGTCTTTATTTTTAATATAGTAATGATTGTGTTGGCAGCGATTTTTTTAGGAAAGAAAACGTTAAAAAAAGTAGCACTTGGAAGTATTTTATTACCTATTTTAATGCAGATAACGCCAAGTATGCAAATCACTAAGAATGATTTGTTGGCAGTTATTTATGGTGGCGTTTTGATGGGAATCGGAATTTCGATGCTCTATCAGATTGATGCTTCTGCAGGTGGGACTACGATTCCACCATTAATTTTCAAGAAATATTTTTATCTTGATTCCGCAATTGGGTTGATGCTAATTGATATGATTATTATTATATTAAATATCTTTGTTGATGGGATGGAGGCCTTTTTGTTGGCCGCTTTTTCTGAGGTGATCACGACCCTAACTATGCAATATAGCGAGACTGGTTTTGATAAAAAGTACCAGGTGCGGATCATGAGCAATGGTAATATTGCTGAAATTCAAGCCATGCTCCAAGATGATTATGAGGGACTGACTGTTTATAATGTAGTTGGCGGTTACAGTGAGCAAAAGAAGCAGCAATTATTGATTGTGGTTGATACTAATGAATATGGGGCGCTAATTGCGAAAATTCGTGATCTTGATCCAGATGCTTTTATTGTTACTGAAGATGTGGCTAAGGTTCATGGTGGTCGCTGGTAGAACCAATTAATAATTAAAATTTTGATTGGCTAGCTGTATCAATTTCTGAATAGAAATTGGTGTGGCTTTTTTAATATTTTGTTTAAAGTAAACTTACGATTTTGGGAATTTAGTAAGGTTTTTTATTTGCAAGCGTCTTGTAATTTATGTATAATAATATCATTAAATTTTAATATAGAAAGAATGATGAGATGCAAAAGAATAAAAGAAAACATTCATTAAAGTATTGGATATACTTTATTACTGGATTAGAATTAATTGCAATATCAATTAATTTCTTCTATGCGCCAATCAATATTGCAGCCGGTGATTCAACCGGAATTGCTATTTTAGTCGATGCCGTTTGGGGAGTGAATCGGTCGGTTACAGTATTGATTGTCAATATCTTGATGTTGATTTTAGCGACAATTTTTTTAGGAAAAGAAACACTAAAAAAAGTTGCAATAGGTAGTTTATTATTACCCATTCTAATGGAGATAAATCCTAGTTTTAAACTAACTAATAATGATTTGCTGGCTGTAATCTATGGCGGAGTAATCATGGGAGTTGGAATTTCGTTACTGTATCGAATCGATTCCTCTAGTGGCGGTACCACGATTCCACCATTAATTTTAAAAAAATATTTCTATATTGATCCGGCAACGTCCTTACTAATCATTGATATGGTAATCATTGTTTTAAATATTTTTGTTGATGGAATGGAGGCATTCTTGCTTGCGACCCTGTCACAGATATTGACGACAATTACGATGCGGTATACTGAAACTGGTTTTGATAAGAAGTACCAGTTACAGATTATGAGTAATGAAAAAATTACGGAAATTCAAGAAATGCTACAAGAGGATTACGATGGTCTAACTGTTTATAACGTGGTTGGCGGTTACAGCGAGCAGCATAAACAACAATTATTGATTGTAGTCGACACTAATGAGTATGGTGCCCTAATTGCCAAGATCCGGGATATTGACGATGATGCCTTTATTGTGACTGAAGATGTGGCTAAGGTTCATGGTGGTCGCTGGTATGGTAAAAATCATTAATAAGTAATTTTTAATATGGAAGTGCTAAAATATATTATTTTAATAATAGGGTATAGCCATGAAATAAGTGAAAATATTTTCTTAAAAGCCTTATCTTACTTGCTAAGTCACGGTCAAGGTAGTATAATCAAGTAGTTGTATTTGTGGAGACCTTCACATCTGCAACCGCACATTTCGGGGTTAGAAGTTTTTTGAAAAAAACACCCCGATTGGCGAGTCTAAGTATTTTTTGGAGGTGCAGAAATGTACGCAATTATTAAAACCGGTGGTAAGCAATACAAAGTTGCTGAAGGCGATAGTGTTTTTGTAGAAAAACTTGATGTTGAAGAAGGTAAAGAAATCACTTTTGATGAAGTTATTCTTACTTCTGATGGCAAAGACGTTAAAGTTGGTACACCATTAGTTAAGGGTGCCAAAGTAACTGCTAAAGTTGAAAAACAAGGCAAAGAAAAGAAAGTTGTAACTTTCAAGTATAAGCCAAAGAAGCACTCACATTCAAAATATGGTCACCGTCAACCTTACACTAAGGTTACAGTTGAAAAGATTGAATTAAGCTAGAGGTGAAATGAGAATGAATATTTTAGGTCTTAAACTATTTGCCCACCATAAGGGTGGCGGTTCTACTGCCAATGGTCGTGATTCAGCTGGTCGTCGTTTAGGCGCCAAGGCTGCTGATGGTCAAACTATCCATGCAGGTACGATTATTTATCGTCAACGTGGTACTAAGATTCACCCAGGCAAGAATGTTGGTCAGGGTGGAGATGACACTTTATTTGCTTTAGTAAATGGAGTTGTTAAGTTTGAACGAATGGATAAATACAGAAGACAAGTTTCTGTTATTCCAGTTGAAGAAGAAGCTAAGTAATTTAGTTTTTAAAAAAAGACGAAAAGCGCGTGCTTCTCGTTTTTTTTATGTGGTTTTTAATTTCATAATATTTATTATTTAAAATTACTAGGACTGGGCTGCATTTAGCGGTAAAATAAAGTTATTACTTGATAAAGGAGCTTGAAATGAACGAACAAGAAGAGCTATTAACACTGCTGAATCGTCGAATTTCTGCGGTAGTTGAGCTAATCAAACAAAAAGGTGCTGATGGTTTGCTGATTTTTAATCAAGCAAATTATCGGTATCTTACCAATTTTACTGGTGAAGAAGCTCAATTAATTTTGACTGCTAATGGCGATAGGATATTATTATCTGATTCTCGTTTTGCTGGTCAAATTAAGGCTCAAGCTCCGGGTGAATTAACGGTTATCATGAAGCAAGGCGACCAAGATGCAGAAATTAGTCGTGAACTCAAACAAGCAAATTTGCACAAGGTTTTAGTTGAAGGGGAATTTGTTTCTGCAACCGAATTTAGCAATTTACAAGCGTTAAATCCACAACTAGAATTAGAGCTGTGTCAGGAATTGGTTGAGCGTGTTCGCAATGTCAAAGACGAGCTAGAACTGGCTACTTTAAGACAAGCGGTTCAGATTTCAATGGATAGTTTCAATGGTATTTTATCAATGATTAAGCCAGGGGCAATTGAACGTGAGATTGGTGCTAAATTAGATTACCTGTTCAAGGTTAATGGTGGCGATGGTCCTGGATTTGAAACAATTATTGCTTCGGGCGTGCGCTCTTCTTGGGCTCATGGTGTTGCTAGTGATAAAGAAATTGAATCGGGGGATCTGGTTGTAATTGATTTTGGGGCATTTTATCATGGCTATACTGCTGATATTACACGCACGGTGGCTGTTGGCCAAGTTGACCCTGAACTTGAACAGATTTATCAAATTGTTCATGAAGCACAGCGCCGCGGAATCACAGCCGCGGTAACAGGCAACCACGGTGCTGATGTTGACAAGGCTGCACGTGATTATATAAATGAACAAGGTTATGGCCAATATTTTGGTCACGGAATCGGTCATGGAATTGGATTGGAGATTCATGAGCTGTGTCAGCCTGCCTTGCCGTTTGGTAAGCAGGAACTGGTAAATAATATGGTTCATACTGTTGAGCCAGGGATTTATTTGCCTAATAAAGGTGGAGTTAGAATTGAAGATGATATTCTAGTCCATAATCAAACTCCAGAAACGTTATCGACCCTTCCTAAAGATGAGTTGATTTTCTTATAAAATTAAATATTATTGATAGTAAAATCACGCCTAAATTGGTAAAATATAAAGATGAGGTACTTATAAAATGACGATGATTTCAGTTAACGAGTTTAAGAACGGTCTAACCATTAAATATAATAATGATTTGTGGCGGATTGTTGAATTTCAACATGTTAAGCCAGGTAAGGGCAGTGCCTTTGTTCGTTCAAAGCTCAAGAGTTTGAATACTGGTGCAGTTCAGGAATATACCTTTCGTTCGACTGCTAAGGTAGAAACTGCGGAAATTGAAACTAAGGGTATGCAATACTTGTACAATGATGGTGCTAGTTATGTTTTCATGGATACAACTACATATGATCAGCTTTCAATTCCTAATGAGCAAATTACTGATGAAGCTAAGTTTTTAAAAGAAAATATGGATGTTAGTGTAATTATGCATGAGGGTAAGACTCTTGGGGTTCAGTTACCTAATACTGTTGATTTAGCAGTTGCTAAGACTGAGCCCAATATTAAGGGTGATACATCTTCAGGTGGCGGTAAACCAGCAACAATGGAAACCGGATTAGTGGTTAATGTGCCTTTCTTCATTAATGAAGGGGATGTCTTAACTATTAATACTGTTGATGGTAGCTATGTATCTCGTGCAAATAAGTAATTTTTAGAGGTAAATAAAATGGCAGATAGTTCAAAGATTGTCTTAGATGATAAAAATAACGGTGAAGAAATCGAAATTGATCCTAGTGTGCTTGAAGTTATTATGGGAATAGCTGCCGAAAAAGTTGATGGGATTGCTAAGATGCAAGGCAGTGTTAAATCAGGGATTAATCGTGTTTTAGGACGCGAAAGTCGTAGTAAGGGTGTAAATGTTACACTTGATGATGAGCATAACTTGATTGCCGATATTTATATTAGTATTGAGGCTGGTGGCTATGTTCCTAAAATTGCCATGGATTTACAAAATTCTCTGCAAGCACAGGTAAAACAAATGACAGATTTGACTTTTAAGGAAATCAACGTCCATGTTAATGGGTTAGTTTTCCCAGAAGACGAAGTCCAAGAAGAAAGTGGGACATCAAAGCTGTTTGCTGACATTGATGAAAAGAGTAAAAATGAATCAACACGAGAGTCGTAGAGTTGCAATGCAGGCGGTATATTTAGCTAACAATGAGCTAAATGATACTCCTGAGGATATTCAAGCTAAAACAGTTGCAACACTTGATTTGAAGGAGTTGCCTGCGTATTCAAAAACGATCATTGCTGGAGTAATTACCAAACGTGATGAATTAAAGGGTGAGATTGCTAGTCACTTGAAGAAGAATTGGCGGATTAATCGAGTTAATCAAATCACTCTGGCAATTTTAGAAGTTGCCTTATACGAGATTAAGTACAGTGATCAGATCGAGCCGCGAGCAGCAGTGAACGAGGCATTAAACTTATGTGATGAATTTGCTGATCCTAAAACGAAACCGTTTGTTAACGGAGTTTTGGCAAATTTTGTTGAAGAATAACTAATAGTCGGCTAGTTAAAGCCGGCTATTTTTATAGTATAGAAAAGGAAATAATTAAGTTGGGGCAAATCCTTGATGGTAAGGCGCTAGCTGATTTTAAAGCAGTTAAGCTGAAGCTAACAGTAAAAAAATTGCGAAAGCAAGGTACAAGGCCCTGCTTTTGTGTAATTAATATCGGTGAGGATCCGAGCAGTAAGATTTATTTAAAAACTAAAAAGAGACGAGCAGCTGAAATTGGCATTGGTCAAAAAGTTTATCAATTAAAGGCAGATGTTAGTCAGGTCGAGCTTTTAGCACTAATTGCTAAATTAAATAGGGATGACAAGGTACATGGTATCATGATGCAGTTGCCCGTTCCTGAGCAAATAAACTTAAATGAGGCATTAGAGCAAATTGATCCTGCTAAAGATGTTGATTGCCTCACGCCAAGTAATGTTGGACGACTTTGGCGTGGAGATCATTTTGTTGAGCCAGCTACTGCACATGGGATTCTAGCGCTATTAGACCATTATCGAATTAATTTGCGTGGTAAAAATGTGGTAATTATTGGTAGAAGCAGTATTGTCGGTAAGCCATTGGCGGCATTAATGCTTGAACGCGATGCAACCGTTTCAATTTTACACTTGCAGACTAGTAACCTTTTTGAATATACTAAGAGGGCAGATATTATTGTTTCAGCAGCAGGACAAGCTAAGCTAGTCACTGCCGCTATGATTAAACCTGGTGCGGTGATCATTGACGTAGGGATTAATCGTCTTGGTAAACAGGTAGTTGGTGATGTTGATTTTGCTAGTGTTGCACCAAAGGCGAGTTACATTACACCAGTTCCGGGAGGAATTGGCCCACTAACTGTCGAGTCTTTGATGGAGCAAGTCGTTAAATTAGCAAGGAGAAAAGATGGCCGATAATAAGTATCTTAGTGTTACGGATTTAAATTATTATATAACGCAAAAATTTAAAAATGATCCATACTTACACAAGGTTTTTTTACAAGGTGAATTATCTAATTTTCGTTTTCGGCGTAATTCACACCAGTATTTTTCATTGAAAGATGAAAAAGCGAAAATTAATGTGGTAATGTTTCGTTCGCATTTTGATAAGGTAAATTTTAAACCTGAAGAGGGAATGCAAGTCTATCTAACTGGATATGTCAATGTCTATGGACCACAAGGTACGTATCAATTTTATGCGGAGTCAATGGAGCCTGCTGGTCTTGGTGCTTTATATGAACAGCTGCAGCAACTGCAAGCAAAGCTGGCTAAAGAAGGCTTATTTAATACAGAGCACAAGCGTCCATTGCCGCACTTTCCTGATCGTATTGCAGTGGTCACTAGTGCGTCGGGTGCGGTTATCCATGATATTTTGGTGACTGCCAATCGCCGCTTTCCACATGCTCAAGTAGATTTGTTTCCTGCGCAAGTTCAAGGAGACCGCGCGGCGGATTCATTAATTGCCGCAATGCAGCAGATTAAGCTAGCTAAGGACAAGTACGATGTTATGATCATTGGGCGTGGAGGTGGATCTTTAGAAGATCTTTGGCCATTTAATGAGGAAGCAGTGGTACGACAAGTTTATGCGATGCCAATGCCGGTTATCTCTTCAGTTGGTCACGAAACAGATACAACCCTTTGCGATTTGGTTGCTGATGTGCGGGCCGCTACTCCAACTGCGGCGGCAGAATATGCTACCCCAAATTTGACTGACGAATTAACCAATATTCAGCAATTGCGTAGCAGCTTGCTTGCAAGCATGCAAAACCTGATTAAGTCACGCCGTGATGAGCTTAATCGAATTAATAGTTCAGTGATTATGCGTGAGCCAACTAGGTTGTATGATGAACAGGTGCAAACACTTGATCTGTTACAGACACGTTTGAAAAATAGCATGTTACATAAACTTGAACGTGATCGCCAAAATTATCAGTTGCTGTATCAGCAATTACGGGCAGTTAATCCTGGACAAAGAATTGCGCAAATGCAGCAACAACAGAATTTTTACAGTCAAAAATTACTGACGAGTATGCAGGCGTTGCTACGTAATCAGCGTCATCAGTTAGCGCAAGTTAGCCAACAATTGGATGATTATAGTCCGCTTAAGACAATGGATCGCGGTTTTATTTATGCCACTAATGTACAAAAAACTACCGTAACTTCAGTTACACAGGTTAATGTTGCTGATAAACTTCAGTTACATTTTAAAGATGGTCAGGCAACAGCAGTTATTAACACAATCAGGAGAAATAAACATGACGACAAAGAAGAATAATTTCGAAACAGAATTAAATGATTTACAAAAAATTGTTACTAATTTGGAGAATGGTAACGTTCCACTTGAAGATGCGTTAGCAGAGTTTCAAACAGGAGTCAAACTTAGTCGTGATTTGAACCAAAAATTGACTGATGCGGAAAAAACGGTGGCAAAATTGATTGATCAAGATGGTTCGGAGCATCAATTGGATCCTAATAATGCGGCATCGCCAGAGGAATAATCATGAAGTTTAAAGAATTTAGAAAAAAATGGACCCCAGTAATTGATGACTACTTAAATGAACATTTGGCGTTAAATATCGATGATGCTAAGGTTAGTCTGATTATGACTTATTCAGTCATGGCAGGTGGTAAAAGGTTAAGACCACTTTTATTTTTGGCAACTTTAAACACGCTAAATCATGAAATTGGTGAACGTGAAATTGAAATTGCTAGTGGTATTGAGCTAATCCATACTTATTCACTAATTCATGATGATTTGCCAGCGATGGATAATGATGACTATCGTCGAGGACGCTTAACTAGCCATAAAAAATGGGGTGAAGCGGAAGCGATCTTAGCTGGGGATGCGCTGCTTACAATGGGGATTGAATGGATTGCTGAGGGGAGTAATTCAATCGATCTTATCAAAATTATTACTAAAGAAGTAGGGCCTAATGGCATGGTTGGTGGTCAATATTTGGATATTGATTCAACTAATAATGCTGAGGTGGCAGATGATTTAGCTTTTGCTAATCGGATGGAGTGGCTTAAAACCGGGTGCTTAATCAGAGCATGTGTTGCTATGGGTGCTGAATATGCTAAGGCAGATGTAGCAAGTAAGGATAAATTAATTGCGTTTGCTGAATGTTTTGGTCGGTCGTATCAAATTTATGATGATTTAGTTGATGTAGTGCAGACTAGCACTGAGGCAGGTAAAGCGACCCATAAGGATGAAGCTGAAGGCAAGAATAATACCTTGACTATCCTTGGCGTTGAAAAAAGTCGTCAGGAATTAACCGAATTGATTGATCGAGCTAAGATGAATTTGCAAGGTTTATCAAGTGAGATTTTAGCGGGCTTCCTTGGCTTATATCAGAAGGTGCTATAAATGGGCAAAGAACGGGCAGATGTACTGCTTACTAAAAAAGGGTTATTTCATTCACGTACGCAAGCACAACGTGCGATTATGGCCGGACTAGTTTGCGATCATAATCACCAACGAATTGATAAAAGTGGCACCAGTTTCCCAGCAGAGGAACAGTTTTATATCAAGGACGATGGAAAAAAATATGTTTCGCGTGGTGGTTTTAAGCTTGAGAAAGCCTTAAAATCATTTCAAATTAATTTGCAAGATAAAACTTGTTTAGATATTGGTGCTTCTACTGGTGGCTTTACCGATGTTGCTTTGCAAAATGGTGCAAAGTTAGTCTATGCTCTTGATGTTGGTTACAATCAACTTGCTTGGCAATTACGTGACGACAACCGGGTTGTAGTGATGGAAAAGCAAAACTTTCGATTTAGCAAGCCAACTGATTTTACTCAAGGATTGCCAGACTTTGCGATGACAGATGTTTCTTTTATTTCATTGGATTTGATTATGCCGCCAATGTATGAAATTTTACAAGATAACTGTGATGCTGTTTGCTTAATAAAGCCGCAATTTGAAGCCGGACCAGAAAACGTTGGTAAGCATGGCATTGTCCATGATCATGATGTTCACTGCCAAGTTATCGAACATACGATTAATCAGGCGTTAGCCATTGGTTTTAACGTGTTAGCTGTTGATTATTCACCAATTAAAGGTGGCAAAGGTAATATTGAGTTTTTAATTCATTTACAAAAAAGGCTATACCATGGCGGACAGAATCTTTGGCAAGATACATCGCAAGCATTAGTAGCTCGAGCAATAAGTGAACTTTAGAGGTTAAAAAATGTTAGTTGAACTGGACATCAAGAATTTTGCAATCATTAAATCATTGAAGGTTCGCTTTCAAGAAAATATGACGGTACTAATTGGTGAAACTGGTGCCGGAAAGTCTATCATCATTGATGCTGTTTCATTATTAATGGGTGGACGTGGCCAAAAAGAAATGGTGCGCAGCGGCGAAAAGAAGGCTGTTGTTAGCGGCTTGTTTGAAATTAGTAATGGTTCTAAGCGAATTGGCGAGCTTTGCGAAAAATATGGGTTACCCGATTCGGATGGTCAACTGGTCATTAGTCGTGAATTAGCTGTTAAAGGCCGCAATGTTGTGCGAATTAATGGTCAATTGACAACAATTAATGTCTTACGCGAATTGGGTCAATATTTGGTTGATATTCATGGTCAAAACGATCAACAAATTCTAATGGATCAGGATCGGCAAATTGATTTAGTTGATAATTATGCACCTGCAGACTTTAAAAGTAAGCTTGAACAATATCAGACTGATTTTGCTGCTTGGCAAGAAAGCAAGTCTAAACTGAGTCATTTGCGTAAAGATGCACAGGAGTTAGCTCAAAAGCAAGATATTTTGCAATTTCAAAATGATGAGCTAACTGCAGCTGCTTTAAGTGATGATAATGAAGATGAGCAGCTTGAAGAAGAATACAACGAGCTAAATAATTATCAAAAGATCGTTGATACGGCTAATTATTTGTTGCAGCTATATGACGATGATGAGCATGGAATTGAAACTTTAATCGGGGATGCACAAATAGCCGCCGGAGAACTAGCTACTTATGGTAGTAAGTTTAAAGAAATTGCTAAGACAATTGATGATGGTGTTTATGCGCTAACTGATGCTCGCAGTGAATTATCGAATATTCTTGATGAAATGGATTTTGATGAAGAAAGATATCAGTATGTTGCTAATCGGTTAGATACTCTTAATTCGCTAAAGAAAAAATATGGTCCAACTTTAGCAGATGTTTTTAAATTTTATGAGCAAGTCCAACAAGAACTGAGTCAGTTTGCAACTGGTGGCCTAGATGAAGAAGAACTACAAAAACAAGTTACTGCTCTTGAGCAACGTTTGACTAAAGAAGCTAATGAGTTACATCAAATTCGAGAAAAAGTGGCACGGTCACTTGAAGAAAAGATCAAGCATGAGCTAGCTGACTTATATATGTCTAAAGCACGGTTTGAGATAGAGATTACTAAGGCTGATAGTTTTACCAATAAAGGAACTGATAATATTGTTTTCTTAATTGCTCCAAATCCGGGTGAAGAATTAATGCCACTAGTTAAAATTGTTTCTGGTGGTGAACAATCAAGACTGATCCTGGCTTTGAAGGCAATTTTTAGTCAGGTAGAACCAGTTGGCACCATGATTTTTGACGAGATTGATACTGGTGTCTCGGGTCGAGTATCAGCTGCGATTGGCCAAAAACTGCATTCAATTGGTGAACATAAGCAAGTAATTGCGATCACTCACTCACCTCAAGTGGCTGCAGCAGGAGATCAAAAATATTTGGTAGCTAAGCAGGTCAAAGATGGTGCAACTTACACCCAAATTGGTCCGCTAACACAGGAAGAAACGATTACCGCTATTGCTGAAATGATGGCTGGTAGTGATGTAACTGAGGCAGCTAAGCAGAATGCGGCTGATTTAATGAGGAGTTTTAAGCAGAAAAAGTGAAATTAGTTAATAAAGTGACGTTAAGTGAGTGTGAACAAGCAGCAGCTGGCCAATTAATTAAGCAAATTCATGAAGCTGACCAGACCTATTCAGATCCCTATCTAAGTAACCAATATAATTATTTTCCGGATATGCCAACTTTTGTTTTAGCTTATGAAGCTGACCAGTTAGTTGGCTTGGTTATGATTTATGCAGATGAAGAACCTGACAGTGAGGTAGATTTGCATGTAGAAGTTGCTCCTGAGTTTCGCAAACAAGGTATTGCGAAGCGACTGCTTGAACAGACTTATCAGATTCTGGCTAAATATAGCTATTCTGATTATAACTTTGTATCAGAAATGAGTTTTCTACAAAAAAATCCAGCCTTTTTGACGAAAAATGCTTTAGAAATCGTTGATAGGGAATATCATATGAGAACTTTAAAGCCTACTAAAATTGCTATATCGGATAAATTAGTTGATAGTCTTGCGGTTAAAACAATGTCTGAATCGGATGTTGAGCAAGTAGCACTGATGCATTCTGCAGCATTTAATGAAAGTTTTTCTACTTCTATGCAATATATCAGGCAAAGTTTGGCGGACGAAAGTTGTCTGAGTTTCAATTTGATTTATCAAAAAGAAATTGTTGGTTATTGCTGCGTTGATTTAGGTGATTATGCGTATTTCTTTGGTTTATGTGTTGCACCAGTATACTGTGGACAAGGATTTGCAACGTTTATGATTAAGCAAGCAATGAGTCTATTACAAGTAAAAGGTGTCCAAGAGTTTGTTTTGGATGTTGATAGGGATAACTTACCAGCAATTCGAGCTTATCAAAATGCTGGCTTTGAAATCAAAACTGAAGTGGTCTATTTGAAAGAGTTAAAGCATGAATAAAGAACTTAATAAATATTGGCACGATTTTTGTCAGCAGCGTGGAATTGATTCAAATAAATTGGATGAGGCGTATGCATTTGGCGACAATGTTGAAATGGCAAATCAATTAGCTGATTTGGTCAATCGTGGTATTAAAACAGCCACGACCAGTATCTATGATGAGCGAGAACCAGTTGCTCCAGTTGGTCAGTACTCTATTATTCTAGATGGGTCCGGGCAGCCAGTCTGCGTGATACAAAATAAGGTTGTCGAAGTGATGCCTTTTAAGCAAGTTTCTCAAGAGCATGCCTATCATGAAGGTGAAGGCAATCGTGATTATGAAACTTGGTGTAAAGAACACTGGAATTTCTTTACTAAAGAGTGTCAGGCAGAGGGCTTTGGCGACTTTACGGAAGATACTAAAGTAGTTTGTGAAGTTTTTACAAAAATTGAATAACAAAAATAGCAAAAAGCACTTAGTCAACGTGACTAAGTGCTTTTTTGTGATGCAAAATAATTTCTATACGACAACTAATCAAAGTCACTTGCTCTGACATATTGGTTAGCAGCGATCCAGTAGTACTTTTTACCGTTAATAGTTACAGGTTTGCCATAGCTTCTAACGCGAGTACCTTTACTAATTTTGGCTTTATTTAATTTACGACCTGATTTATTGTAGTAAGCTGCGTTACAGTTACTCTTGCGGCTAATGCCGTCAATGTCTTCTGCCTTAAGATACATCTTTTCGTCACCGTCGTCGGCAGTTTCGTAGAATTCCTGGCCATTGATAGTGGTTTTGCCAGTAACAGCGACAGGTTGTCCGCCTTCAACATACATGCCAGAGACTAATTGACCTTGAGCGTCATAAACGTCCGTGTCGCGGCTAGGGATGACTTTATCAGCACCGGCTGGTATTTCAATGTCAAAAGTGTCGTCATCATCATTTTGTGCAGGTTTACTGGTACTGTCAGTCTTGGCACTGCTCAGTTTAACCAATTTAGGACTTTGCGCCTTAACCTTAACTGCTGATAGGCTATTATCCTTGAAATCTTCGTTAACCTTTAATCCAGTTCCCTTGCCTAAAGTAAAGTTGACAACGTATTTTGTATGGGTGAATTGTGGCAGAGTGTCTGGATCGAGATTATTGCTGGCAGTAATTTCGATGTCAGAGTTGTTACCAGCCTTAACTTGTGGGCTCTTATAGTCATCAGTTTTGTCAAAAATGCGGGCAACACCGTCTACATCAAGATTTAATGATGCATCATCACCAATAGTTAAGCGATTGTTGAAGAAGTAATCATGGCCACTGCCACCGGTTGGCTTGTCGTTGACTGTTACGTGGGCATTATCAGCGACTTTGAGTGCACTTCTAAATGGCACACCGGATGCTTGATAACTGACGCTAGTCGTGCCAGAAAGACTCACAGGTGATGAAAAAGCCAGATCCTCAGCTTTAGTATTTACTAGATTAATCTGCTTAAAAAAGCCCATTGATAGGTCATCAGTTTTGGAACCAACAATTGTTAAATTCTTCAAAGTGATTGTCGCAGTACTATCATCGCCAAGTAGGTAGTGTTCGTTAAGGTTGATTGAATTGCCACTACCATTAATTTCTTTATTCCCGTTAACAGTAATCCAAGTCGGGTTTTCTTCTTGCGGTCCACTGATTGAACTAGTTAAAGTAATTTTGCCGACAGATTTGTTACTCAAAGCTGTTGCCAGTTCTTGCCAGTTGCTGACACTAACTTGGCTTACAGATGCAGCTTGAACTGTTTGAGGCTGCTGCACATTTTGGTGATATCCGATTGCAATAACTGATAATGCTGCGCCACAGATTACTTTAACCATTCCATTTTTTAAACTTGCTCTTTTCATTTTTATCGATCCTTTCAAGTGATTTTTTGTTTTTCAAATTTGATAAAAGCAAGTTTACGTCTCGAAGGTGCATAAAGTAAAATATTTAGCTTTTATTTTGACACTTTATATTAAAGATATTCTTGGACATTATTACGAAGTGATCACTTGCATAATTACTTAAAAATGCTTATATTAAAGCAAAGCTTAGTACAAAAAGTATTTAAATTTATAATTAATAATCATTAATAAATAAAATAAATATGCTATAATCATATTCATGCATAGGCTTATTTCTAACAAGTAGATAAAGTTAGTGTTATCATAAGTAATAGATAAGTGCTAAAGTAAAATGTTATAGAGGGACTCAAATGACTAGAAAGAGAAATTTAGAGCAAAGAAGACAAATATTAGAAGTTGCCTACAGACTGTTCAAGGTTTATGGCGTAAGCGGCGTATCAACGCAAATGATTGCTAATGAAGCTGGTATTTCCAAATCATTGTTGCAGGCATATTATCCTTATAAGCGTGACCTAAATGATGACGTTATTAAGCAGTTCTTAAACGTCGTTGGTGGGCATTTAAATAAGTTTGTGCATGATGGCTATCAGATGGGATCAATGGTATATGCGTTTATCTACATGGCATGTAGTTTTGGGATTACTAATACCAACATGAGTTTGATTATTTCTGAAGTTTTGTCGAGCCATGAATTTTCTGATGCTTGGGAAAATCTGTTACTGGACTGGCTAGAAGAGAATAATTGGTTTTCCAATTTAAAAGCCAGTCAGTCTGAAATTTCTGCTGGGATTACCTTTGTGACAGCTGGCTTGAGCAAGATTTATTTCAAGCATGCAAAGCTATCCTTAGACGCGAAAAAAATTGCCGACTATTCAACTAGGACTTTTTTAACTATCTTTTTACATTTTGATGAAGAAAATGCTGAAAAAGGTGTTACAGAGGGCATGGCGATCCTGCGTCAGCTAGATATGCGCAAAATTTTGTATGAAGCGGATACAATGTTCTCACCAGCACCTTATATGTTATATAATGCTTAACTTGGCAAGATTTATTGTTATTATTCGATTATTAAATTGTTGTAAAAATCAAAGCAAATTAAAAATCACGAAACTTAGGTTTCGTGATTTTTGTTTTTTATATTAGATTAAGTTCTTATTTATTAGCAAAATAAAAGTATTACAAGTATACGATTATTTTTTAAACGATATAGGTTAAATTTTAGCAAAAAAATTTTTTATTTTTTTCAAGGGGCTTTTTTACTCAAAATTTGTTTCAAAAAAGTTCTATCTACGTATAATTAATTAATCTAAGTTTGCAGTTAAGAAATTTAATTGTCATGGAAATAAATGCTGATATATCAAGTTTTTACTTAAGAAAGCTGTTTTAAATTTAGCAAAAAATTTACCTAAAATTGAACTTTTTAAGTAAAAAACTTGGTATAGTTTAACCAAAAAATAGATACTCTTAGTTCGCTTATTTAAGATTTTATAATCCAAACTCTCATAAGAAAAAACTTGTCAATTAATTACGGTAGCAATGAAAAATTAGCTAATTAGTTAATTTTGCCACAAACTGCTGATTAACTTTAATGGCCTTTAAGCTGGGTAGCAATGATGATTGGTTGATAGAGTGGGGGGGAGCGGCTTGTATAAAAATAAATGTAAAAAACAGTGACGAAATTAGCATGGTGCTTACCCAATTTTATTAATTCAAACAAAAAGAGCGATAACGCTCTTTAAATTAAATTCTTCAATTTTTGATAGAATCCTTCATGAGAACCAGCCAGTAATACTATCACAACTGTTTCATCTTCTAAGATTTTATAAGCAACTCGATAGCTAGTCTTTGCATATTTAAACTCGATTGTACGAATACCGGTAAGATCTCCGGTTTTACTCACTTCTACATGTGGATCTATGGCAATTTGCTGATAAATTACATTGCTTAATTTTTGCTTTAGTCTTTTGTCTTTAAGCTTTTTAGCAATTTTTTTACTTGATTAGTCAGTCTTATGTTATAAACCAATTTCTTTTTCAAACTCCTCTTGAGTCATAATTGGCTCTTTGGCGCCTTCTTCAGATAGCTTATCAAAAGCTTGTGGTATTGCTTTTTTCTTTTCCAAAAATTTATCAATCAATTCTTGACCTGAATAGTTCTGGCTGACTAACTCTTTAAGGATATCAGCGTTAAAATCAAAGAAATTATCATTATCAACGAATTCATAGAAAATGCCATTATCAGTTAAACGAGGAATAGTAGTTATCCCTTCTTTAACTCCAAAACTTTTTGGAATAGACAACATTACTGCATTTCCTTGTTTTCTAGTTTTTACCGTTCTCATCTTGTTCATCCCTAGAATTATTATCTCATTTCTAATAAGTAATTACTTTTATACCTTTAAGAAATGAAAATAAATGAAGCAACTCATACATAAATCTTTAGCTTGTGTAGCTAATTTAGTCATAATAAAACCCCGAAAATATTCGGGGCAGCTCAATTTAAAAAAACTGTTAATATTAGTTATTTTGATAAGCAGTAACCATTTTAGCAAAAGTTAGTTCAGCGGTATTAGGCACAATGAATTTGGCCTGACTTAACTCAGCTTGGCTTCCAATTCCAATGGAAAAGGCACCAGCTGAGTTAATTGCTTGAATACCGGCAATTGAATCTTCAATCCCGATACAATCTGTTACCTTAACGTTAATGGCTGAAGCAGCAGCTAGAAAAATGTCAGGTGCAGGCTTTCCCAAAGTAACTTGTTGCGGATCGGCAATCGCGTCAAACGAATTACTTAAGCTTAATTTATCTAAAATTAATGGTCCATTCAAACTGGCAGATGCTAGTGCTAATTTAAAATGATGCTTTTTAAGCTGGTTAATCAACTCACTGATTCCCGGTAAGATGTCAGCAGATGACAAATCAGTTAGTAATTTACGATAATAGGTATTTTTCTCGTTACATAAATTAGCAAAGTCAGCCTGACTGACGGTAATTTGTAAATAATTTAGTATTGCGGTTAAGGAATCTTGCCGACTAACGCCCTTAGTTTGGCTTTCTAGTTCAGGTGGTAAATCTTGTTTAAAATGGTCTTGGATGAGTTTGCGCCACGCCTTAAAATGAAATACTGAGGTGTCGGCAATGACACCGTCTAGATCAAATAGTACGCCGTTCATTTAAAAATTTCCTTTCACTTGCTAGTGGGGTTTGTTGCAGGATTTGTTTAATTTGTTTGAGTTCTGAATTAGAAATATTGACAAACGGTAAGGTTTCATTGAGCTTAGTTAACGACAAAGCACCAAAATTTTGAAGATTATCATCTGCTGATAAGAAGTCAAACACTGGATTAACCTTCTGCAATTGCTTAACTAAGAATTGATCTGCCATAATTATTTTGACAGGTGTTTCCAATTGATAATATTCAATGTAGCTTTTGTTTGGTTGATAGCTGATTGAAAACTTACCGTTGGTCAAAGTGAGAGGTTGGTCAGCAAATTGACCGTTGACGAAAATCTTGGTACCGCTTGAACGAGGTAAACTAACATGGACAACTTGACCAAATGGTACTGTGATGGCTAATTTAATAGTATGCTGTTCATCTGTTTCTAATTGGTATGCTAATTTTAAATCGCCATAGGAACTCTCATAATGACCATTAACTTGCTTTAGCCGATAGTCAAACTGTGGGGCAAATAGCACTTCTTGATAGCCACTATCCAGGTGCTTAAGACCAAGGATATGCTGATAAACCCAACTCATAATTGCTCCAACTGAGTAATGATTTAGCGAATTCATCCCCTCAGGATTAATAGTGCCATCAGCTAGGATTGAATCCCATCTTTCCCAGATAGTTGTTGCACCAAGGTTAACTGCATATAACCAACTAGGAAAATCTTCGTTTAAGAATAATTGCATTGCTAATTCATGATGGCCATTGTCAGACAATACCTGACAGATTAGAGGAGTGCCAACAAAACCAGTTTTGAGATGATTTTGGTCTTTAGCTAGGCGGCTAACTAAGTCACTGACAACGCGTTCTTTTTGTGATGACGGTACTAAGTCAAAATAAAGTGCTAAAGCATACCCTGTTTGGGTATCAAGTGCCAGGCGACCATTATTAGTGATATATTCATTTTTGATGGCTTGTTTGATCGCATTAGCTTGCTTAGTATACTTTTGAGCATCTTTATCTTTACCTAAAATAGTTGCTGTTTTAGCAACAATGGTACTGGAATAGTAGTAATAAGTAGAAGCAATAAAATCTTCATCGGTTTTACCAGTTGGCAAGGCAGGATTTTCGCCATCCAGTGCTAACCAATCGCCAAATTGAAAGCGGCCGGTCCAGAGATTAGGTGTCGTTGTGCTTTGACTAATCCAATCAACCCATGCCTGCATTCCTTGGAAATTTTGTCGTAAAATTGCTGGATCACCAGTTGCTTGATAAGCATTCCATGGAATAATCGTGGCTGCGTCTCCCCAGATAGCAGCGCCGCCTTCTTCATTACCCATTGCGGGTGCATACATTGTTAACATGCCATGATGTTGTTTTTGTTCAATTAACATGTCATTGGCGTATTTTTTGAAAAAAGGATATGAATTCATGTTTAACAATGCGGTTTCGGAGAATATATCAGCATCACCAGACCAGCCAAGTCGCTCATCACGCTGCGGACAATCCGTTGGCACGTCAACGAAATTACTTTTTTGGCCCCACAAAACATTTTGCAAGAGGCGATTAACTTTGGAATTTTCTGTTTCAATTTTTCCGATTGTTTTTAAATCAGAATATAACACACATGAATGAAAATTAGCTGCATTAATTTGTTGTTTGAATCCAGATACTCTAATATAGCGATAACCATAATAGGTGAAATGCGGGCGGATCCACTTATTTTGCCCATCGGAAGTATATTCAAAGGCTGCTCTAGCTTCACGCAAGTTATCACGGTAAAAGTTACCATCTTGCAAGAGTTCACCCATTTCTAACTTGATGGTATTGCCTAGTTTTTCTTGATTATAAAATTCTGGCCAACCAGCATGATTTTGTCCGAAATCTAGCACTGTTTCACCGTTTGGTGTTTGGATTATTTGTTGGACTGGCAATTGCTCTTTAATTTTAATGGGTAGGCTTAAGCGATCACGTAAAATATTCGTAGGGTGGTTGACTAGCTCGGCTGGTTGCCAGTTAGTGACCTTGATCGTGTCGTCATAGTCTTCACCATAGTAAATAGCGGATTTGGTAACTTTGCCGCTAGTAGTTTGCCAAGTATTATCCGTTTTGATAACCATCTGTGAGCTGTCAATAAATTCCAGATGTAGTTCGGCTAAAGCGATTTGCCGATTACCGTAAATATTTTCTTGACCGCCTTCGAAACCAAAATTACCTTTATACCAGCCATCTGCTAGTGAAATAACTAATTCCTGCTGTTGTTGGTCAGTAAACATTTGGCTAACATCATAAGTTTGTACTTGGACTAACTTATCATAAGCCGTGACCCCAGGACTAAGAAATTCTGTACCAATTTTTCGCTTGTTAAGATATGCTTCATAAAGCCCAAGCCCTGTGATATATAAACGTGCTGTTTTAACTTTTTGGGGTAAAGCGAATTCTTTGCGTAACAGTGTATTTTGCAAATCCTGGTTGGGATTGCCAATCCATTCTGCTGTATATGGTTCTGTCATTTTTCCAGTTTCAAAAAATGAAATCTGCTCGGTTTGTTGTTTCTGATTACGCAATTGCACCCTAACAGTATAACGAGTCCGTGGTAACAATGGTACGTGTTCATCAAAAACATTGTTGTCATATTCACGCCAATTAGAGTCAAAATCTAGTTCGGAACCAGTAATTGTTAGCCGTTTTTGCACATCTGCAAAATCAGCTTTAGTTTGGACACTGAATTCAATACGAATGCTATCGCCTAAGTCAAACCCGATGGGTTCAACCATTTGATTAATTAAAATATTAGTAATCTTCATAACTATCTCTTCTATAACTTAGTTTCAAAATGACCGCAAAATGGATCCACCGGACTCTGGCCCAAGAACTCTTCTTGACCAGCCATTTTTCTTAAAGTAGCGTCAATGGTAGCTTCGTTACCAGTATAGGCGTTGATATAAGTTGAAACCGTTGGGACGTCAAATAGATGGTACGGATTGCAAGTTGATACAAAAATAGTTGGAATACTGCGCATAAACCAGGGTGCATCAGCAGCCATTAAATGGAGCCAATCAATTCTCGTAGTGGTTTGATTACTTGCCGTTTCAATATTGGCTACGTAAAGGGCAAGATCGAACTGCTCTTTTTCGTATTGCAGACCACCTTCAAAAACTTCATAAAAATCTAGATTTTGGTGATCATAGACACTTACTTTGAAACCCATTTCTGTTAGTTTGCCCTTGAACTTATCACTAACGTGGCCACCCTCTTTAAAGCCGCCATCATCTGTATCGCCTAAGACAACTAGGCGAATTTTCGGGTACTTTTTTGGAGTAATTGGCAATAATTGATCACGGTCTTTAACTAAGGTAACTGATTGTTTGGCAATTCTAGTTGCTATTTTTTCGTGTTCAGCTAGTTTTAAATCAAGCTTTGGCAGACGGTGAGTTGCTGATTGATTATTGATATTCATAACACCTTGTGCAACTTTAGTCGCGATAATTCTAGTAACGGCTTCATCAAGTCGCTGGCTAGAAATAGTGCCAGCATTAACTGCATTGGTGATGTATTGATAATCTTCATCGATGTTTTTATTGAAAAGGATCATATCGATACCAGCATTGATAGTTGTTGGCAATGCTTCTTCACGTGGCAAGATTGCATTATAGCCAATCATTGGAGTAGCATCGGTAATAGTCAAACCATTGAAGTTTAGCTTGTCTCGTAATAGACCTTCAATTAATAATTTCGAAGTTGTAGCCGGGCGTAAATCTTCATCTGCAATTCCTGGTTGCAGTTTTCTTTCCCAAGCTGGTTGCATGATATGGGCAATCATGATGCTAGGCAGGCCATTAGCAATTAAATGTTGATAAATTTGACCATAAGAGTTCATCCACTCATCTGCAGAAAGCGAGTTGATTGAACTTAATAAGTGTTGGTCACGTTCGTCAACACCATCACCAGGAAAGTGTTTGGCAACAGGAATAATCTGGTTAGCAATCAGCCCAGCAATTTCAGCGTCAGCCATTTCAATTACCGTCTTTTGATCACTACCAAAAGTTCTGGTATTCATAATTGGATTACGAAAATTAAGGTCTAGATCAACAATTGGCGAAAAGGCCATATTAGCCCCAACTTGTTTAGCTTCATATCCAGACACATTACCAAGTTCATAGGCATTCTCAGAATTACCGGTAGCGGCAATTTGCATTGGACGACCTAACCAAGTCCCATCGCTAAGTAGGCCGTTGCCCCCGGCTTCTAAGTTAGCTGAGATGAAGAGAGGAATTTTACTTTCTGTTTGGACATTATGGATTTCATGTTGCAGTTTGCTTGATTTATCCGGGCGATACATCATACCACCAGGCTGATATTTTTGAATAAATTCCTTTAAATCAGTTTCGTCTTCATCTTGTCCAATCACAAAAAAGAGTTGCCCAATCTTTTCATTGATATTCATACTTGCAACCTTTTGCCGCACAAAGGTAATTTCTTCTGATGATAAGTTATAGGGCTTTTTAGTTAAATCTGTCATGTATTTTCCCCTCCACAAAATATGTTCTGATTGATTTGGTGTTCATTTTAACTTATTGTTAAGAAGCAAACTATTGCTAAAAAGCATTAATATTATGTTTATTTCACAGATTTTATTATAGGAAGGAAATAGCAGTTGCAGCAGCAAATTTTACAAACCTTGCGTAAAAATAATGGCTTTCAAGATTGGAACGAAATTTTGGCTAATTTCAAGTCTAAAGGTACAAAATTGAAGGTTATTCGTCATATTAATGATGAACCTGTGTATGAGTTTTTCGACACATATTCTGATAATTTAGTCTTGAATAGTAGTTCAATTACTATTTCGGTTCAACCAGTTAAGTCGTTTATTCCCTATCATTTACATGACTATGTTGAAATCAATATTCCCCTAGTAGGTAGTTGTGTCGTTGAAACTGAGCACGAAAGAATTAACGTAGACCAAGATGATATGATTTTTATTGGAATGAAAACACCGCATAAGGTTAAACCAATAGCGGAAGATGGTGTAGTAATTAATATTGAGTTGCGATCTTCGGCTTTTTCACTAAATGAACTCAATTTTTTGCAGGCAAAAGAAAATGGTATGTCGATTTCCAATTTGTTGTTTTCATTGTTGTCTGATGAAGAACATGGTGAAGGCAGATATAGCTTATTTAAAACAGGTCATGACTCTAAAATCGTTAACTTAGTTTACGATATTATTGGTGAATATTACTCTTCGCAGATTCAATCTGACCAGATTATTAAGCTAGAAATTTTGACACTTTTTTCCCTCTTGATTCGTAAGACATACTATTTAGATATCAAAGTTACTGACTCAAAGAAGCAAACTAATAATTTATTATCGTTGTTACTCTACATTGAAAAAAATTATTCAAAGATTACATTAGAGCAAATGGCTGATCATTTTGGCTTTAATCCTAACTATTTGTCTGATTATTTGAAGAGTGAAACTGGATTATCATTTATTAAATTAGTACAGTTACAAAGGCTCAATGTAGCAGCTGAATATTTGACGTACACTACTGTTTCTGTTGAAAAAATAGCTAATAGAGTTGGTTATGAAAATTCTTCATATTTTTATAAAATTTTCAAGCAATGCTTTGGGGTTTCACCTGCGCAATATCGGGTAAATACGAGATAAAATTATAGTTAGCTTAAACTGAATTATAGTTAGCTAATCTGTGAAATCGACATAATTTGTCTGGCTTTTGCATATGGCTCACTAATTGAGATAATCATATACTTAATGCGTTGAATGAAAGCGATTGATATCTTAAGGAGCGCGAAAAATGAAAAATTTTCAAGCATGGCTAGAAAAAACTCTAGTGCCGTTTTCGAATAAGTTGGGACAAAATAAAGTTTTGCAAAGTATTTCATCTGGAATGGTGATGACTTTGCCGGTAACAATTGGAGCTTCTGTCTTTTCGATTTTTGCTAGTTTTCCAATTAAAGGTGTAGCAGATTGGTTTGCTTCAATTGGCATTACACCATCAATGACAGCCATTGTTAATGGTACAATGAATATTTTGGCTGTTTTTATTGCTTTTACTATTGCTTATAATTATGCACAAAAAAGTAAGGCTAATGGAGTAGTAGCTGGTTTGTTTAGTTTAGCCAGTTTCTTTATTTTGACACCACAAGTTATTCCTGGTAAAAAGCCAGTTAATGCCTTTCAGATTTCTTACTTAGGTAGTGAAGGAATTATTGTTGCGATTATTCTGTCAATTTTAATTGGAATATTTTACGTTAAGTTAAGTAAAAATAAGAAGTTAACGATTAAGTTACCTGATTCTGTACCAAGTATGGTTAGCTCTTCAATTGAACCATTAATTATTGGAATTATCATATTTATCACAGTTTTTGTAGTCAGAGCTATTTTTGATTATTCACCATTTGGTAATGTGTTTGATTTTGTTAATAAGTTAATCACTACACCACTATTGCACGTAGGCGGTTCGCCAATTACTTTGATTTTGGTATTTGCGCTTTCAAATCTGCTATTTACTTTTGGGATTCATCCAGCTGCAATTCAGTCAGTCATTATTCCATTGGTTATTTCAATGATGGTCAGTAGCACGCCAGCTTTTCAGGCAGGTAAAACAATTCCATATTTAAATAACCTGGTTGTTTTCGCATTTGCTAATAATGATGCTGCTGGTGCGACACTAAGCTTGGTATTGGTAGCTCTAATTTTTGCTAAATCAAAGCGTTATAAAGAATTCTTCAAGATTTCTAGTTTACCTAACCTGTTTAATATTAATGAACCGATTATTTTTGGGATGCCGGTTGTCTTAAATCCAATTATGTTTATCCCATTTATCTTGTCTACCTTTGTATCAAGTGGAGTTGCTTTATTAGCAGTCAAGATTGGCTTTATTACTAATTATAATCCGAGCCTAGGAATGGGAATGCCATGGACAATGCCTAAAGTGATTTCTGATGGAATGGTTATGGGCTGGCAAGGTGTTGCTGTCTGGGTAGTCAACTTTTTATTAATGATGCTAATTTATTTACCATTCTTTAAAGTAGCCGATAAACAAGCGCTTGAGGAGGAAAATAGTGAAGATGAATAATTTTAGGACGTTACCTGATGATTTCCCAAAAAACTTTTTGTGGGGAGCTAGCACATCGGCTTTTCAAGTTGAAGGTGCGGCCAATGAAGATGGCAAAGGAGTAACAATTGCCGATTTACGTTCGCAAAAAAGTAAGTATCTTGATACATCCGTATCAGTAGATCATTATCACCATGTTGTAGAAGATGTTCAATTGATGGCAGACTTGGGATTAAAGAGTTACCGATTTTCGATTTCATGGGCAAGAATTTTTCCACACGGTAATGATCCAGAGCCTAACCAATTAGGAGTGGATTTTTATAATCAATTGATTAATGAGTTAGTCAAAGCTGGAATAGAGCCAATTGTTACTTTATTTCACTTTGATTGTCCACAATCGTTGGTTGAACAATATGGTGGCTGGGCTAATCGTCAAGCAATCGATGATTATTATCATTATGCCAAAACGGTTTTGGAATTATTCGGTGATCGAGTTAACTATTGGTTAACGATTAATGAACAATCTCTGCTTGCTAATGTGCCATCAATGAATGGAATCAGTGATTCAAACAGAACACGCTTACGTGAAAAAGGTGAAAACTCTAATTATTATATGTTTTTAGCACAGGCTAAAGTGTATAAACTATGCCATCAAATGTATCCTGAAGCTAAAATAGGTCCGGCTGTATCTTATATGACAAACTTTCCATATGATCATACTTCTGCTAATGCGTTAAAGAGCAAATCAATGGAAGATATGATTTCCTTCATTGATATGGACGTAGCATTGCGTGGCCAACTACCAGATTATTATTTAAGATATCTTAAGGATTCTGGATTACAATTGGATATTCAGGAAGGTGATGCTAAAATCTTGCAGTCTGGACGAGCAAATTACTTGGGCTTGAATTGGTATTCGACCTCGATTTTTAAGTTAAGTGATGATGAAAGTCCTAAGATGCTGGATGGTGTGATTTCAAATGTCGAAAAAGTATCAGATGATCGTTTAATGAACTCTGAATGGGACTTTTCTTATGATCCGGTTGGATTAAGATTTGCGTTGCAGAAAGTTAATGATCGCTTCCCTAATATTCCTATTATTATAACGGAGTGTGGCTGGCCAGAGCGTGAAGAATTAGTAGATGGTAAGGTACACGATCAAAAGCGGATTAAATACTTAAATGGTCATATTTACGAATTGCGTCAAGCAATTGAAGATGGCGTTAACGTGATTTCATTTAATCCATGGTCATTTCTTGATTTACTTAGTGTTAATGATGGAATCAGTAAACGTTATGGGTTGGTTTTTGTTGATCGCGACAATGAATCTGCTAAAGAGCTGAAGCGTTATCCTAAAGATAGTTATTATTTTTATCAGGAAGTAATTAGGACTAACGCTAAAAATGTTACACAAAGAGAAATTGATAATTAGGAGAAAATAATGGCAAAGAAAACAATTATGCTGTGTTGTTCAGCAGGAATGAGTACTAGTTTGTTAGTGACTAAGATGCAAAAGGCAGCCCAAGCACAAAATATGGATGTAGAAATTTTTGCTGCTCCTGCCTCTGAAGCTGATAATAAAATAGCACAGCAACCAATTGACTGCATTTTGCTTGGACCACAAGTTCGCTATATGGAAGCTGAATTTGAAAGTAAATTAGCTGAAACGGATATTGCATTAGGAGTTATTGATATGCAGTCTTATGGCATGATGGATGGCGAAAAAGTTTTGCAACAAGCAACAGAACTAATGGCTAAATAGTAGGTGAATTTAGATGGCAGAAGAACAAATGCAGACAACTATGCAACTGATTATTAATGCTGGTAATGCTAAGTCATGTGCAATGGAAGCTATTAGTGCTGCAAAAAATCAGGAATTTGCAACGGCTGATACTAAACTTGATGAAGCTCAAACAGCCCTGAATGAAGCACATAATGTACAAACTAAGATGTTGACTGAAGAAGCGCAAGGCAACCATACAGAAATCTCATTATTGATGGTGCACTCACAAGATCATTTAATGACGGCAATTACGTTTATTGATTTAGCTAAAGAGCTAGTTGATTTATATCGAAAAATTGCTTAATAACAAGTTAATTTCTATTTAATTAAAAGATAGCTAGATATTGCAAGTTTAACTTAGCATACCTAACTATTTTTTATTTGGGATCCGGTTTAATAAAGAAGTTGTTTGTTTAATATGATTAACTTAGGTACAATTATCTAAGGAATAACCAGTATATATTTACATAGAAGTAAAAATAAATTTACGTAATAATTCAGCACACATGGAGTCTAATTATGAAAATCAAAAAAATAAACTTAGTAAAAGATAATCCTGAGGTCACGCTAACAACATATTTGCTAGCTGATTCACCGGAAATGCTTGCTGGTAAAGCTCGTCCGGCAATTATTATTTGTCCTGGTGGTGGCTATTTTAATTGTTCGGATCGAGAAGCTGAACCAGTGGCAATGTATTTTGCAAGTCAAGGCTATCATGCTTTTGTTCTGCGTTATTCAACTTATCAAACGGGTGAACTAACGATGCCTGATTTGTCTAAGCCACTGCCAGTAAAAGAGGCATCACTATATCCTAGGCAAATTCGCGAATTAGGCCTAGCGATGTTATTAATTAAGCAAAATGCAAGTGATTGGCATGTTGATCCTGATCAAGTTGGTGTTTGCGGCTTTTCAGCTGGTGGGAATGTTGCTGCGTTATATGCTACTTGTTATAATGAAGCAGTTCTGACAGATTATTTTCAAGTCGCTGCACAACAACTGCGACCTGCTTTTGCAATTACTGGTTATGCATTAACTGATTACCATTTATTGGACCGCGATTTAGCAAAGCAAACATCTGATATGGGTGCAGCGTTTATGAGAGCTTCAAATGTGGCATATTTAGGTAAAGAAATTCCTGATTATGAATTAGAAGCTGCTGTTAGTCCTGTCGATCATGTTGATTCACAAACTCCGCCATTTTTCATTTGGACCACTGCAACTGATCAACTGGTTTCGGCAGTCCATTCGCTTAATTTAGCTAGTGCTTTAGCAGAAGCCAACATACCTTATGAAATTCATGTTTTTGGTGAGGGAGAGCATGGCTTGAGCTTAGCGTCGCAGGCAACTAGTCAGGTAAAAAGTCAAATCAAACCAGCAGTTAGTGAGTGGACTCATTTATGTGCCAAGTGGCTAACCAAGCGATTTCCTTTAAATTTAGCAGAAAAATAAGTAAATGAAGCGTGCTATTTGGCGCACTTTTTTGCTAATCAGAATCAAAGAATGGATAATTATGAAAAAAGAAAATTGGAATAAAAATTGGCGTTTTTGGATTGAAGAAAATTCTTTTCAATTAATTTGGACAACACCCAAAAATGCTCGTGAGGTGACTTTGCCGCATGACGCCATGATTGAACAGCAACGTAACCCACATAGCAAGAATGGTAGTAATACCGGTTTTTATGATGGAGGCAGTTTTGTTTATACCAAGTCTTTGTACGTTGCCAGTTCACAAGTAAGCCAAAATTTTCAGCTTGAATTTGACGGCGTCTATAAAAATGCGCGTGTCTTTGTTAATGGTCAATTAGCTGGAGGAAACGATGATGGCTATTCAACCTTTTATGTTCCATTAAATGACTTTCTTAAATATGGTGATGAGAATGAAATTCGGGTGCAGGTTAAGAATGATGCGGTTCCTAACAGTCGGTGGTATTCAGGTTCGGGGATTTATCGCGACGTCTACTTGCTAGTTGGTGGCTGCGCATATATTAGTCCTGATAGAGTATCAGTCAAGACAGTTGAGTGTAATCGTGATCTAGCCACCTTACAAGCCGAAGTAGAACTAGTTAATAGTATCGCTAAAAGTGACTACAATTTGCGAATTAATTTGTTTGATGACCAACAGAAATTACTTGCCAAAACGCAAGCGCCGATTACTCTATTTGCTAATGAAACCAGAAAGGTTAAGCAAAGAATCTACTTGAAGCACCCCCAGCTTTGGGATGCCGAACATCCTCACCAATATTTGGTAACGTTTGAATTATTCCAAAATAAAACCTTGGTTGACAGTAGTAAAACAAAGATTGGTATTAGAAAATTAAGTTTAGATCCAGTTAATGGCTTGATGGTTAACGGCCAAGCTATTAAATTGCGTGGTGCCGGCATTCATCATGATAGCGGCTTACTTGGAGCAATGACAACTGAAAAAAATGTTTACCGCCAAATTGATTTATTAAAACAGGCTGGTTTTAATGCTATTAGAATGGCTCATCAACCAGCTGCCCCGGCACTACTGCATGCATGTGATGAATTAGGAATGTACGTTTTGGACGAAACTTTTGATATGTGGAATAGGAGTAAGTCAGATTATGATTACAGCTTAACGTTTAAGAGTAATTGGCGTGAAGTTGTTAGCGCAATGGTTAGGAAAGACTATAATCATCCATCTGTAATTCTGTATTCGATTGGTAATGAAATCCCAGAAATTGCAACGGATCAAGGGTTGCAACTCTGCAATCAAATTTGCACTCTGATTGGTGAATTAGATGATACACGGTTTTCGCTAGCTGCAGTTAATGGACTTTATACTGTTGGTAGTGATTTAACCAAGATTATTGCTGAAGTAACTAAGGCAAATGAAGCTAAAGATGTCGGTCAGCAAAATATTAATCAATTGATGACCTATATGGACAAATATTTAGATCAAATTGTGACTAATTCGGCGATTTCTGAGCAGCTAACCAAGGTGGCAGCTCAGACTGATTTAATTGGCTATAACTATATGACTGCGCGATATCTAAAAGATACTAAAGAGCATCCGGAACGAATAATTGTTGGCTCAGAAACTTATCCGCCAGAAATTGCTCGCAATTGGCAGCTAGTTGAAAAGTTACCGCAAGTTATCGGTGATTTTACTTGGACTGGCTGGGATTACTTAGGAGAAAGTGGAGTAGGAATTCCTAGCTATCAACCAGGTGATGGCGGATTTGGTGCCCAGTATCCAGCGTTAACCAGCGATGTGGGAGATATTGATATTACCGGATTTAGAAGACCATTGTCGTATTATCGTGAGATTGTGTTTGGACTACGTAAACAGCCATATTTAGCAGTCCAAAATCCACATCATTATGGTCAGCAGGTTGATTTAACGCCGTGGGTGATGAGCGATACTGTTAGTAGTTGGTCATGGAACTTGCCTGAAAATGCCAAGACCATTGTTGAGGTATATAGTGGGGGCGATGAAGTTGAATTGCTGTTAAATGGTCGAAGCCAAGGGAAAAAGCTGGCTGGTTCAGCAGTTAATTATCGGACGCTATTTGAAGTTGGCTATGTGCCTGGAACCCTAACTGCCATAACTTACGAGCATGGAGCAGTTATTAGTCAAACTGAGTTAGTTTCTGCAAGTAAAGTTGCTAAAATAGCTTTAACAGCGGAAACAAAGTATAATTGCAAAGATTTTCATGAAAGTCATAACTTAGCTTATATTGATGTTGATTTGTGTGATAAAGACAATCGAATTATAACTGACGATGATCATGCCTTTACTGTCCAAGCAATTGAAGACAATGTGCAAATCATGGTTGTCGGCAGCGGTGATCCTAAACCTGATATATCTTTTAATCAGGAAAAGAGCCGCACTTATCATGGTCATGCCTTAATTATTCTTGAATTGCCAGATTCGAAGACAGCTAAATTACGGGTAACGTTAGAAAATGGCCTTATTACTGAAAAAAATATTAAGCTTATTTGAAATTCACCGGTCGATATTTCCTAAAAAATTGTCTGAACTTGAAAATATGGTGCATTTAGTGCAAACTAGACTTATTAGCTTTTTATAGGGGAGTATGGCATGGCAGATAAAGGTTTATTACTTGTCCTTTCAGGTCCTTCGGGAGTTGGTAAGGGAACTGTTAAAAGTGCAATTGTTGAAAATAAGGTTTTTCCATTTGAATATTCGGTTTCGATGACTACTCGTAAGCCGCGACCAGGTGAAGTTGATGGTAAAGACTATTATTTTGTAAGTAATGAGCGTTTTGAAAAGGCAATTCACCAAGGCGAGTTGCTGGAGTATAATAAGTATGTTGACCACTATTATGGAACACCTTTAAAGCCAGTTAATAAGATGCTGGATCAAGGTAAAGATGTTTTACTAGAGATTGATGTTAATGGGGCGCGCAAAGTACGTGAAAAAATGCCTGATGGGGTTTACATTTTTTTAACCCCACCGGATTTACATACTTTACATCTCCGTTTGGAAAATCGAGGCACTGAACCTGAAGATGTGATTAATGGCCGCATTAAGCAGGCACGGCAGGAAATCTTGGTCATGCAAGATTATGATTATGCAGTAGTTAATGACACAGTGGCTAATGCGGTTGATCATATTAAATGTATTGTTGAAGCAGAACACGTTAGTGTCAAGCGAGTAATTGATACTTACCGCAAAATGGTAAGGGAGGACTAAAGATGAGAGTTACGTATCCATCAATTGATAAATTATTAGCACAGGTTGATTCGCGCTATTCATTATCAGTTTTAGCTGCTAAACGAGCACACGAATTAGAGGCTGGTGATCCAGAAGCTTTAAAGCACTACAAGTCGCAGAAGCCAGTTGGCAAAGCACTGGAAGAAATTGAAGCTGGTAAAGTTAAAGTTTCTTCAAAAAATAGTGATGTTGATCAGTAAGTGATCAAAGTTGATGACTTCCATCCACGAGTGATGGAGGTCATTTTTTGCAAGGTGATTAAATGATTGCTCAAGTTATTGTAGACATTGCAGCCAAACAAACTGATCGTATTTTTGAATATCAAGTGCCTGCTGCAATTGGTGAAGTTGAAATTGGTTCACGGGTTGTTGTGCCATTTGGTAAGCGAAAGCTGCAAGGTTTCGTCGTTGGGTTAAGTCAGACGAGTAATTTTCAAGGAAAGCTGAAGGATTTATTACTAGTGGTTGATGAAATGCCTCCGCTAACACCTGAGCTAGTAGAATTGTCACAAACATTGGCTAAGCAAATCTTTACATATCGAATCACAATCCTTAAGGCCATGTTACCACGGGTTATGCGGGCTAATTACCGCAAAATTCTAATACCAATTTCGCAAGCAGCCAAAGAATTGCCGCTTTTTCATGACCAGGTACTGGACTTGTCGCAGGTCAGCGATCCTCAAGAAATTGCGACTATTCGCCAATTATTGCGTACGGATGATGTTAAAATTGAATATTTAGTTGAAAATAAGGCTAAGGTTAAAACTCAAAATCAGTATTCTTTAGCATTGTCTAAAGCAGAATATGTTGAGCTCTACGAACAATTGCGTAAAAATGCGGTGAAGCAGCAGCAGCTGTTAATGGATATTATTACTAATTATGGAGATTACCCCAAAACTCAAGCTCAAATTGCAGCTACTGCGCAAGTTGATACTACAACTGTAACGACTGCGGTTAAAAAAGGTTGGTTGAAGCGATCTGCAATTGAAGTTTATCGTGATCCTTTGGCTGCTTTTACCCAAGAAGATAGTAAAAAAGCTCAAATCGAATTAAATGCAGACCAGACGGCTGCACTTAAACAAATTAATCCAGTAATTAGGCAGCAACAAGCACAAACTTTTTTGTTAGAGGGGATCACGGGTAGCGGTAAGACCGAAGTTTATTTACATGCGATTAGTGAGACGCTAGATAATGGACGCAATGCATTAATGCTTGTACCGGAAATCTCTTTAACACCGCAAATGGTGGCACAGGTAAAGGCGCGGTTTGGCAATCAAGTAGCTGTTTTACATAGTGGCTTATCAGATGGTGAATCATACGATGAATGGCGTAGAATTCGCCGCGGCAGTGTACGGGTAGTGGTTGGTGCTCGTAGTGCGGTTTTTGCCCCGCTAACCAATATTGGACTGATTGTGATTGATGAAGAACATGAGGCTTCCTATAAGCAAGAGGACAATCCGCGTTACCATGCTCGGGATGTTGCACTTTGGCGCAGTCAATACCATCATTGTCCCTTGCTGTTAGGTAGTGCAACGCCTTCACTTGCCAGTCGTGCCCGTGCTCAAAAAGGGGTTTATCACTTGTTGAAATTGAACAAACGAGCTAATCAAAAGCAACTTCCAGAGGTTAAAGTGCTAGATTTGCGAAAAGCAGCCTTTACTGATAATCAATTTGATTTATCACTTGAATTGCTTGAGGCGATTAAGACTCGCATAGCTAATAAAGAACAGGTAATTTTGTTGCTCAATCGGCGAGGATTTGCTAATTTCATGCTGTGCCGAGAATGTGGCTATGTGATGCAGTGCCCGAACTGTGACCTTTCGCTAACAATGCATAAAGATACTAATCAAATGCAGTGTCATTATTGTGGCTATCAGACGGCCATTCCAAACCAATGTCCCAATTGTCAAAGTAAAAAAATTCGGTTTATGGGTACTGGGACTCAGAAGGTCCAAGAAGAACTAATGTCGCTGCTTCCTCAAAGTCGCATCTTACGCATGGATGTTGATACTACTAGACGTAAGGGTTCGTTTAAAAAAATTCTAGATGCTTTTGGCAATCACGAAGCAGATATTTTACTAGGAACGCAGATGATTGCTAAGGGATTAGACTTTCCTGATGTGACCTTGGTTGGTGTGATTAATGCTGATACGGGGCTGTGGGTACCAGATTATAATGCTGCAGAGCGGACATTTGAATTATTAACTCAGGTAGCTGGGCGATCTGGTCGTGCAGAAAAGCCAGGAGAAGTTATTGTGCAGACTTTTAATCCTGATCATTACGCAATAAAATTGGCACAAACTCAAGATTATGAACGCTTTTATGCTTATGAGATGCGTATGCGGCATGCAGGCAACTATCCACCGTATTTTTATACAATTTTAATTTCGATTGCTGCCAAAAAAGAGCAAAATGCTGCTCGGGAGGCTTTTAAAATCAAGCGCAAATTACAAAATCAGTTATCACAGGAAGTAATTATTTTAGGACCAACTCCGAGTGCAATTTCTCGTCTAAAAAATCAATATTATTACCAAATACTGGTAAAATATAAAAGAGCAGATAACCTAAATGTACTTTTGCATCAGATTCAAGATTCTGCGCAAGAAGTAAAAAAATATGGCTTAAACATCTATATTGACAATGAGCCAGAACGAATTATGTAAAGGAGTAATGTTAATGACATCAGTTATTTTTATGGGAACACCGGAATTTTCCGTACCAATTTTAAAAGGATTGGTTGATAATGATTACCAAGTTAAGGCAGTTGTTACTCAGCCAGATAAAAAGGTTGGTCGCAAGCAAAAAATCACTAAGACACCAGTTAAACGATTAGCTGAAGAATTAAAATTACCAGTTTATCAACCAGTAAAATTATCTGGTTCACCCGAGGTTGCAGAATTAATTGCAATGCATGCTGATTTAATTGTGACAGCAGCGTATGGCCAATTTTTGCCTAGCAAATTTTTAAATTCAGTTAAGATTGCAGCTGTTAATGTTCATGGTTCACTGCTGCCTAAGTATCGTGGTGGCGCACCAGTGCAATATGCAATCATGAATGGTGACCAAAAGACTGGCATCACAATTATGGAAATGGTCAAGCAGATGGATGCGGGTGATATTTATTCTCAAGCAGAAATTGAGATTGCTGAAGATGATACTACTGGTAGCATTTTTAACAAGCTTTCACTGATTGGGCGTGACTTGCTCCTTGAAACTTTACCGCAGATTATCGCTGACCCTAAAAAGAAGCAACCCCAGAATAGTGATGAAGTGATTTTTTCACCTAATATCAGTAAGCAGCAGGAACAGATTAAGTCGGAGATGACCGCTGCACAAGCTAATAACTTGATCCGTGCTCTTAATCCTAATCCCGGTGCATATCTCATGCTAGCGGGCAAACGGGTTAAAGTTTGGCGTGGGGCAGTTAGTGCAGAAAAAACTGATCTGCCTCAAGGAAGTTTAGTGGCTAATGATAGTCGCTTTGCTCTTAGTTTTGCCAATCAGACTGTGTTAGACTTACTAGAAGTGCAACCAGCAGGTAAGAAAAAAATGCCAATTGCTGCCTTTTTAAATGGTCAAGGTAGTAAGTTTAAAGTAGGGATGCAGATTATTGATGACTAAGACGGCGCGAGCAGTTGCTTTAGAGACTTTGATACGGGTTTTTAAAACAAATTCATATTCCAACATTAGCTTAAATAACAGCTTGCATGAAGCACAGCTATCACAAGCGGATCGTAATTTGGTAACCCGGCTAGTTTATGGGACGATTCAAAACAAAATTTATTTGGAATATCAATTGCATGATTTAGTTAAAACTAAACTTAGAGAAGATTATCTTTGGCCATTATTGCTGATGTCTGCTTACCAAATTATGTTACTTGATAAGGTTCCTAATCGAGCAACTTTAAACGAAGCTAATATCCTGGCTAAGCAGTTTGGAAAATCGCATTCGGCAGGTTTTAAAATTGTTAATGGCATTTTAAGATCTTTAATTCGTCGCGGAGAAGTGCTACCAGCTAAAACTGACCATATTGCTTATCTAAGTATCAAGGAAAGCGTACCGGAATGGCTGGTTAAATATTTCATTAAGAATTGGGGAATAGAGCGTACTAGTAGTATGCTTGCTAGTATTAATTTACCGGCTAAAAATACAGTGCGTCTATCGCCCAATGCTGGCGCAGCTACAACAATTGAGCTGCAAAAATTAGGTTTTGCACCAGTAGAATCTGATCTGAGTGCTTCTGAGCTAATTTTGAGTCATGGTGGAGTTAGTGAAACTAGCTTATTTAAAGACGGAAAATTGACAATTCAAGACGAAGCTGCTAGTTTGGCAGTAAGTGCTTTCAATTTTACTGGCAAAGAAGCAGTACTGGATAGTTGCAGTGCTCCAGGTGGTAAGACTGTCCAAATCGCGCAGCAATTAACAACTGGCAACGTAACGGCTCTTGATATTCATGCTAAAAAATTACGTTTGGTTCAAGAAACTGCTGCTAGAATGCATGTTGCAGATAAAGTAACTGTCAAGGCAATTGATGCTCGCAAAGCACAAGAAGAATTTCAATATGGACAATTTGATAAAATTTTAGTTGATGCGCCTTGTTCTGGCCTAGGACTACTGCGGCGTAAACCGGAAATCCGTTATACTAAAAAGTTAGCTGATTTGACAAATTTGCAAAAGATCCAGTTAGATATTCTTGACCAGGTTAGTTCCTTATTAAAAATAGGTGGCGAATTGGTCTACTCAACTTGTAGCATTGCGTTAGAAGAAGATGAGCAGGTAGTTGCAGCTTTTTTAGCGCAGCATTCCCAATTTAGACTACAGCCTTTTAATACAGGAAAAATTGCGGCACCTACGGGAGAATTAAAGATTCTGCCAGATAGTTATAATAGTGATGGTTTTTTCATCGCTAAGTTTGTAATGCGAGGTTAAGTTTTGATCAAAACAGCTTTCGCTTCAAGTATCGGACGGATACGAAAAAGCAATCAAGATTTTGTACAAGTTTTTAAAAATAAAAGTGGTGCTACCTTGGCTATCGTATGTGATGGCATGGGGGGACATCAAGGCGGAGATGTTGCTTCTACAATGGCTGTGCGCCATTTAGGACACAGTTTTACTACCACCGATTTTAATGATTGTGCCAAAAGTCGTAAATGGCTGGAAGTGCAACTAAACTATGAAAATGAAACTATTTTAAAAACTGCGGATCGTTTTCCCGATTTAAATGGCATGGGAACGACGATTGTTTTAGCGGCATTTTTTGATGACGAAGTACTTATTGCTCATCTGGGTGACTCGCGCGCTTATAGCTATGTAGCGGGGAATTTTACTCAATTAGTTGAAGACCATTCGTTAGTTAATGAATTAGTTAAGATTGGTCAAATTACCAAGCAACAGGCAAAAGATCATCCTCAAAAAAATATTATTACGCAGGCATTAGGAGTTTCTAGTACCATTGATCCAGAATATCGTCAACTCAAATTACATGATGGTGATATTATCTTGCTATGTACTGACGGTTTAACTAATTCGCTGGATGATCCCCAAATTCAACAAATTCTGGCAACTAAGGATTTGTCTTTAAAAGAACGTTGTTATAAGTTAATTAATGAAGCAAATCGTTTGGGTGGTGGTGATAACATTACTGTTTGCCTCATTGCCAGCGAAGGTGGTGATGAAGCGTGATCAATAAGGGCTACATGCTTGGAGATCGTTATCGCATTCTGGATACCTTAGGCGAAGGCGGAATGGCTAATGTTTATTTAGCTGAAGATATTATCTTGCAGCGCAAAGTTGCAGTAAAAATTTTACGTCTTGACTTACAAAAAGAGCCACAAACAATTGCTCGATTTCAACGTGAGGCATTGGCTACTAGTGAGCTCAGTCATCCTAATATTGTCATGGTACTGGATGTGGGCAGTGATCAAGGGTTGCCTTATATGGTGATGGAATATGTTGATGGCCCAGATCTAAAAGATTATATTCGTCGTAACTCACCACTGGATTTGCATGATGTCATTAGTATTATGGACCAAATTTTGAGCGCAATGATCTTGGCGCATAAACATGATGTGATTCACCGTGACCTTAAGCCACAGAATATTTTAATGGATCAACATGGCAACATTAAAATTGCTGATTTTGGCATTGCAGTTGCGCTAAATCAAAATTCAATTACTCAAACTAATTCTGCAATTGGCTCGGTGCATTATATGTCCCCCGAGCAAACTCGTGGCGGATTAGTTACCAAACAGTCCGATATTTATTCGCTAGGGATTATCCTTTATGAATTGATTACTGGTTCTGTTCCCTTTAATGGGGATACTGCGGTAGCGATTGCGCTTAAGCATGCTCAAGAACCGATACCAGAAATTAAGGCCCAGGGTACTGGTAGCGTGCCCCAAGCGTTGGAAAATGTTGTTCTAAGGGCAACAGCTAAGGATCCAAGAGACCGATACCATACAGCACAAGAAATGCAAGCAGATTTAGATACAAGTTTAAGTCCTACGCGTGCGCATGAAGCTGTTTTTATCCCGACTCATGGATTTAGCAATGACGAAACTATTGTTCTGCCTAATTTTAAACAAAGGCAAACTGACACTCAAGATGAAACCACAGAATCTAAATCTGATCAGACAAAAGTTCCTAAACCAGGATTTTTACAAAATTTGCGCAATCATAAATGGTGGTGGCTATTTGTTGGGTTAGCGGCAATCGTGGTTGTCGTGATGATGGTGTTTGCACTCAATAATAACCAGCCGCGTGAGGTGCGCATTCCTGACGTGACTAACCTAACTACTAAAATGGCGCGTAAACGAATTGAAAAGTCAGGTTTAAAGATCGGTCAAATTAAGCATAAAAATTCTGACACAATTACTAAGGGCAAAATAATAAAAACCTCTCCGCCAGCTGGTGCCGAAATAAAACGTGGTCGCTATATTGATTTGTACGTGTCTGATGGTGCTGGGATGGCGCGGGTGCCTGATGTTACTGGTATGGACTATGATGATGCAGTTGCAAAATTAGAAAAACTGGGTTTTGAAGTTATTCGCGAAAATCAATATTCTGCTAGTGTACCAGACGACCATGTCATCGCACAGAGTATTGCGGCTGATGTAGAAGTTAAACCAGCGCAAACGACGATTACACTCAGTGTTTCTAAAGGTCGCAGCGAAGAAGTTCATAATACTATTAAGCTGAAAAACTTGAAAAATTATACGCTTAAATCCGCACAAGCGTATGCTAGTCAACATGGTTTAACATTGCAGGTAACATCTACTTACTCTGACAAGGTTAAAAAAGGATTAATTATTTCGATGAGCCCGGCTGCAGGAACTGAAGTTCAGCGTGGTAATACAATAACGGTTAGTGTATCACAGGGACCTAAAGAGGATAAAGGCGCCGCGGCAATTAAGACGTTTACTGTTAATTATGAAGAAAAAAATGATGATGACGACGACAATAAACGAGGAAATCATGTCCAAATTTACATTGCTGACGACAACCATTCATCAAGTAATATTTATCGTGATCTTTATATTAAACGTGATACCAATTTTTCAATTCCATTTTCACTTAAAGATGGTGCCGGCCAGTTGCGAGTTGTGCGCGATGGACAAACAATTTTAAATGAAAAGGTGAATAAATGATTAGGCAAGCTGAGGGCATAGTTGTTGGATTGATCGCTGGTTTTTATGATGTGCAAACTGATAGTGGATTAGTACGGACAAGGGCGCGTGGAGTTTTTCGACAGAAAAAGCAGAAACCTACTGTTGGCGACCGAGTTAAAATTCAGGTTGATGAGCATGGGATGAGCTATTTAGTTGAAATTTTGCCGCGATTAAATTTAATTGGCCGGCCTGCTGTTGCTAATGTTAATCATGTCTTGCTAGTCATTTCTGCAATAGAACCTGATTTTTCATTGGTTTTGTTAGATCGCTTTCTAACCTTTTTTGCTTGGCAAGATGTGACTGTTAGTTTATATTTATCAAAAAGTGATTTGGCTAATGAGCAACTGCTAACGAAAATTATGGCAGATTTAACCTATTATGAACAAATTGGGTATCCATTTTTTACTGATTGGCAGACTTTGGAACAAAAGTTACCAACTATGATTGCTCCTGAGCAGATTTGGACGTTAGCAGGTCAGTCTGGAGCAGGTAAATCTACTTTGATTAATCATCTTAAGCAAGGATTGCAACAGGAAACAGCTGCCATTTCTACTAGTTTAAATCGGGGAAAGCACACGACGAGAACCGTCCAATTATTTAGTTTGGGCCAAGGCTTTTTAGCTGACACGCCAGGATTTTCTGCGATTGACTTAACACCGATTAAGGTTAATGAAGTAGGAAAATATTTTTTAGAGTTTAAAAAAGCTAGTTCTAAGTGTAAGTTTCGTAGCTGCCAACATCTAAAAGAACCTGGTTGTGAAGTTAAGAAATTAGTTGAAAGTGGTCAGATTAAGCAAAGCCGATATAATGATTACCTCACAATTCGTTCTGAAATTGAACACGATAAATTACCTGAATATTTAAAGTAAAGGAGATAAAATGCTAATTGCACCATCAATTTTAAATGCCGATAATTTAAATTTGCAGTCAGAATTAACAACTGCTATCAAAGCTGGAGTTAGCCGCTTTCATATTGATATTATGGATGGTCACTTTGTGCCTAACTTGTCTTTTGGTCCGCAACTGATTAGCGATTTTAAGGAAAAATTTCCGCAAATTACTTCTGAAATTCATTTAATGAGTGACCAACCGCAAACTTTAGTACCTGCTTTTGTGCAAGCCAAAGCAGATTTGGTTGAATTACATTATGAAGCTATGAGTGAAGAAGAGCTTGACCATTGGCTAAATTATCTGCTTGACCATGGCGTTAAGACGGGAATCGTGCTTAGTCCAGATACCTCGGTAGAAGTCTTAACTAAATTTGTTGACAAAATTGATCAAGTACTAGTGATGACAGTTTATCCTGGTTTTGGTGGACAAAAGTTTTTGCCTAAATCCAGTGACAGAATTCAAGCTGTTAGGCAAATTGTTCCAGATAAAGTTTCAATTGAAGTAGATGGTGGGATTAATGCACAAACTGCACAAATTGCTAAACAAGCAGGTGCCGATATTTTTGTCGCTGGGTCTTATATTTTTCAAACCGGAACTATTACTGATCAGATAGCTGAGTTAACGGAGATATTGCAATGAAGGCAATCGCTTTATTAGGTGGTCCAGAGAATAAGTGGCCAGCAGACCTTAAGCAGCAGTTATTGCTAGCTCGAAAAAAGCAGGTTTTATTAATCGGAGTTGATCGAGGCAGTATCTTGTTAGAAGAACTAGGGTTTGTTCCCGACTTAGCAGTTGGTGACTTTGATTCGCTCAAACCAAAAGAATTGGCTCAAATTGAGGCTAATGTTAGCGATATTCGGTATTCGGCAGCTGCTAAGGATTTTACGGATACCGAATTAATGATTAGATATGCTTTTGAAGATTATCAGGTTGATTCATTAACAATGTATGGCGCAACTGGTGGCAGAATTGACCATTTTTTAAATAATTTTTTGATGTGTTTGCATCCACAAATGAGACCTTTTGCTGAAAAGATGGTGTTAATTGATGAACAAAATGCAATTAGTTTTTATAATCCTGGTCAACACCAAGTGCAGCGATTAGCGGGGTACTCTTATTTTGGCGTTGCCACATTAACGGCAGTGACCGATTTGAACATTAAACATGCTAGATATGATTTAGAACATTATTGTCGTGATTATCCGGTCTCATTTAGTTCCAACGAGTTTTTGCCAGCTAGTGATGATTTTGAGCTTTCCTTTGCTAAGGGAGTGGTGGCAGTCATTCAGGCCAAAGACCTAGACCGATTTCAAAATATTTAACAATTAAAAAGCTGATGAAGAGTATGTTACTTCATCAGCTTTTTAGTTAAACTATTATTAACAAAAAAGCTAACAGAAAATACTGTTAGCTTTTTTAATTATGCGCGGGTAACTTTACCAGATTTCAAAGTTTTAGTTGAAACCCATACACGCTTTGGCTTACCGTCAACAAGAATACGAACTTTTTGAAGGTTTGGCTTCCAAGTACGCCGACTTGAATTCAATGAGTGAGAACGGGTGTTACCAAAAGCAGTCTTCTTACCTGTAATATAATCTTTTGCCATTTGCTAAACCTCCTTTATTGTGTTTTCATACTAATCTAAGATAGCATAACTCAAAAGGCATTGCAACCGCAAAAGTATTTTTTTACATCAAAGGATTTTTAAGTTTATCGGCGATTACTATGATAAAATAGATTTATATATCAAAATTAATGAGATGGAGGATAAACAATGGCTGTTAAAATCAAAACAAAAACAGGTTTGATTGATATTTCAAACGGTGTAATTGCAACCGTCGTGGGTAGTGCAGCTACTTCAAATTATGGTGTAGTTGGCATGGCCTCAAAAAATGCCATTCGCGATGGTTTCGATGGTATTCTTAATCGAGCAAATTATCGGCGTGGTGTTGTTGTCCAATCAGAAGATAATGAAATTACAGTTGATGTCTATATTGTCGTTGGTTATGGCTTGAAGATTTCTGAAGTTAGTCGTAATGTTCAAGACAGCGTTAAATTCAACTTGAAGAATCAGCTGGGGATTGATACCAAGGCTGTTAATGTGATTGTTCAGAGTGTTAAAGTACTTGATGAATAATCAAGTCGGAGGTTAAGAATATTGGTTTTAAAGGAAATAGATAGCAAAAAATTTCGAGATATGGTGCGGGTAGCGACTCATAGAATGAGTCAAAACGCTGAATTCGTTGATTCATTGAATGTTTTTCCGGTTCCAGACGGTGATACAGGGACTAACATGAATTTAACTATTGAAAGTGGTGCTAAAGCTGTTGCCCAGAATACTAGTGCAAGTGTTGGTGATTTAACTGAAAGTTTGGCTAAGGGCATGTTAATGGGCGCTCGCGGCAATAGTGGTGTTATCTCCTCGCAACTTTTCCGTGGAATTTATAAGGCTACCCAAGGTATGCAGACTTTGAACGCACAAGAGCTAGCTAATGCTTTTTCTAATGGAGTGGCTACCGCTTATAAGGCAGTGATGAAGCCTGTTGAAGGAACAATCCTGACAGTTGCTAGAGTTGCTGCCCAGGAGGGTGCTAACAAGGCTAATGAAACTGATGATGTTGAAGAAGTAATGGCTGCTATTGTTAATGGTGCCAAAGAATCTTTAAAGACAACGCCAGATTTATTGCCTGTTCTTAAACAAGTTGGCGTCGTTGACTCAGGTGGTCAGGGCTTGCTCTTTATATATGAGGGCTTCTTAGAAGGGCTGCTTGGCGAGAATTTTGCTGATAAATATCAACCTGATAAAGGTGAAATGGATGAAATGATCAATGCCATGCATCACCAATCAGTGCAATCTCAGTTAGCTACGCAAGATATTGCTAATGGTTATTGTACAGAAATTATGGTTGATTTAACTGCCGATGTTCCTAATAAAAAGCCATTTGATTTAGAAGAATTTCGCAGCCATTTATCAGAGCTTGGTGATTCGCTTTTGGCCGTTTCTGATAATGAAGTTGCTAAAGTTCATGTTCATACAGAGTATCCAGGTCAAGTTTTCGCTTATGGTAGCCAGTTTGGACAATTAGGTAAAATCAAGATTGACAATATGCGAATTCAGCATGAAACAATTGTCAATGATAGTGAGCATAAGCAAGCAGATGTTGATTTTGCTGTAATTGCGGTTGCTTCAGGTAATGGTGTTCGGAAACTCTTTGAAAGTGAAGGCGTCAATCGTATCATTTCTGGTGGGCAAACGATGAACCCATCGACTCAGGACATTATCGATGCAATTAAGAAGTCTGGCGCACAAAAAGCAATCGTTCTGCCTAATAACGGTAATATTGTGATGGCGGCTAAGCAGGCGGCTGAGGTTAGCGATATTCCTGTTGGTATTGTTCCATCTAAGACAATTTCACAAGGCTTGACGGCAATGTTATCTTTTGATGCTGATGCTTCTTTAGATGAAAATGTTGAAAACATGACTGCTGAGCTTGAGATGGTTGTTTCGGGAGAAGTAACTAAAGCTAACCGGGATACAGTTATCAACGAGGTTGAAATTCATCAAAACGATTACCTTGGAATTGTTGATGGTGATATTCAAGTTGCAGAATCTGAGTTAATTCCAGCAACTGTTAAAATGGTTGAAAAGATGGTAGATGAGGATTCGGAAATCATTACCATTATTTATGGTCGAGACGCTAATCAGAAGCAGGCAGAACAAGTAATAGCTGCTCTTAAACAGCAGTATGCTGATTTCGAATTCGAAGTTCATGATGGCGGCCAACCAGTTTACGATTTCTTGGTTTCCGTTGAATAGCTAATGAATACAACATTATTTGCTCCTGTGACTGATTTAAAGGGTGTTGGTACTAAGACAGCTGCAGCTTTGGGTAATCTGGGAATTTATAGTATTTATGATTTATTATTTTATTTTCCTTTTCGCTATGATGAATTGCAGACGATGCCGCTTGATCAGATCATGGATGGTCAAAAAGTAATGCTTAAAGGAATTGTTGCTACTGCACCTTTTGTTAGTCGTTTTGGCTACAAAAAGAGTCGGCTCAGTTTTAAATTAAGAATTGACCATGATGTTGTCATGGTCAATTTTTTTAATCAGCCATGGCTTAAAGATAAGGTAGAAGTTGCTCAAGAAGTTGCGATATATGGCAAGTATAATGCAGCCAAACAGAGTCTATCGGCCTTTAAATTTGTCGCTGCTAAAGAAAATGATAGTGGGATGGCGCCAATTTATCCGGTTAATCAGCATATTAAACAAAAAAAGTTAGTTGATCTGATTAATTTGGCTTTAACGGATTTTTTGGAGCAAGTGGAAGATATTGTACCAGTTGAAGTTCGGCAAAAGTATCGTTTACTGCCTGAGCAAGAAATCATTTCGAAGATGCACCATCCCAAAAATGGATATGAAGTAAAACAGGCTAAGCGCAGTGCTACTTTTCGGGAATTTTTTATTTTTCAAACAGAGCTGGCTCAGCTAACACATGGAAACCAGCAAAAGCAAGGTAGTGCAAAAAAGTATGATTTGGCTCAGGTGGCTAAATTAACTGCTTCATTGCCATTTGAATTGTCGAAAGATCAAAAACAGGTGATCAATGAAATTTTTGCTGATTTACATTCTGATAAGCAAATGCAGCGGCTTTTGCAGGGTGATGTTGGTTCAGGTAAAACTGTTGTAGCAGTCTATGCGATTTTTGCGGCAATTACAGCTGGTTTTCAAGTTGCGTTAATGGTACCAACTGAAATCTTGGCTACTCAGCACTTTAGAAAAATTGATGAATTGTTGCGGCCACTCGGGGTAAGAGTTGCTTTGCTTACCGGAACAACCAAAACTTTAGAGCGTCGAGAAATTTACCAAGAATTAACGGATGGTACAATTAATGTAGTGATTGGCACACATGCGCTAATTCAGGATAAAGTGATTTTTAAGCAGCTGGGCTTAGTGATTATTGATGAGCAACATCGCTTTGGCGTAAATCAGCGGCAGGCTTTAATTAATAAAGGGAATCATCCTGACGTTTTGACGATGACAGCCACGCCGATTCCGCGGACACTAGCGCTAACGGTTTATGGTCAGACGACTGTTTCTGAAATTCGTCATTTGCCTGCTGGGCGCAAGCAAATTAAATCAGCTTGGAAAACAAGTAGCCAGTTAGATGAAGTCTACCGGCTAATGCAGCATCAACTTGATCAAGGATTTCAGATTTATGCAGTTACTCCGTTAATTTCAGAATCCGAGGCAATTGATTTAAAAAATGCTGAAGAACTCTTGACTAAACTTAGTCATGATTTTCCGCAGCAAAAAGTTGTATTACTGCACGGACAAATGCCAGGTATTAAAAAAGATGAGATAATGACGACCTTTGCAGCTGGTGAAATTGATATTTTAGTGGCGACTAGTGTCATTGAAGTCGGAGTTGATGTAGCTAATGCTAATATGATGGTGATCTATGATGCGGATCGCTTTGGTCTAAGTCAACTGCATCAATTGCGCGGACGAATTGGACGTGGTACAACGCAAAGTTATTGTGTCTTTGTTGCTGATCCGAAAACGCAGGCTGGTAAAAGTCGGATGAAAGTTGTTGCAGACACAACTGATGGTTTTAAATTGGCTAAGGAAGATCTTAAACTGCGTGGCGAGGGCGATCTATTTGGCAAGGCGCAATCAGGATTGCCAGAATTTCAAGTTGGTAATGTGGTTAATGATTATGAAACTCTGGTAGTTGCTCAAAAGGTTGCACAGAATTTAATTGCCCAAGACCCGACTCTTACACGAAATGATCATCAAGTTTTAAAAGAAGTGTTAGAATATAAAAAGTTGCAACAAGGCAGGACTTAGGAGGAATTGGATAATTAAAATGAGAACAATTGCGATCGATGCCATGGGCGGCGAAAATGCACCAGAAGCAATCGTTAAGGCGGTTTTGCAAGTCAAAACAGAATTAACGCAAACCAACTTTATTTTGTTTGGTGATGAAACTAAAATCAAGCGGTTGCTAGATTCGGATACGGAGCGAGTAGAAGTAGTAGGGACTACTGAGGTTATCAATGACGAAGATGAACCAGTTAAAGCGATTCGCAATAAGAAGGATTCATCCTTGGTGGTTGCAGCTCAATATGTTAAAGCGGGTAAGGCTGATGCATTGTTGTCACTAGGTAATACCGGGGCATTGTTGTCTTGCGGAATTTTTATTATTGGTCGCATTAAGGGGGTAGCTCGCCCAGGCCTAATGCCGACGTTGCCAGTTAAAAACTCAGATGATGGCTTCAATATGATTGATGTTGGGGCTAATGCCAAGAGTAAACCTGAGTATATTCTTAATTGGGCACAAATGGCAGTCTACTATGCTGAAAAAATTCGGGGTGTGTCAAATCCGCGAGTTGCCTTACTTAATAATGGTGCTGAAAGTGATAAAGGTGATGATATTCACCAACAAGCTTATCAATTGCTGCTAGATAGTGATTTGAACTTTATTGGCAATATCGAGGGTAATGAATTGCTGGAGGGAAAAGCCGATGTGGTTGCCACAGACGGCTTTACTGGGAATGCAATTTTAAAGAATATTGAAGGTACTTCCAGTGTTTTAATTCACATGCTTAAAGATAGTTTGCTAAATAATGGTTTGTTTACTAAATTAGGTGCTCTGCTAATCAAGAAGGCGCTCAAAGGTTTAATTTCAAAATTTGATACTTCTAAATATGGCGGTGCTGTATTATTGGGAGTTAATGCGCCAATTGTGAAAACGCATGGCCGCTCTGATCAGCGGGCAATTTATTACACGCTTAAACAAGTTGATAAGATTTTATCAGAAAAGATTATTGATGATTTTAAAGCAGAATTTGCAACAAAAAAATAAATAGAGGAGAAATATACAATGAGTGAAACAGAAATTTTTACAAAAATTAGGGATATCTTAGCAGATAATTTTGAAGTTGATGCAAGCAAGATTACCAATGAAACTAACTTTACCAGCGATTTGGATGCTGATTCAATTGACTTGGTAGAATTTATTTTGCAATTAGAAGATGAATTCGGTGCTGAAATTCCAGATGAGGATGCTGAAAAGATTAAAACCGTTGGTGATGCAGTCAGTTATGTTACCGCACACCAACAGTAATTTTGCCAAAAAATCATTTTAAGGTTTGCATGGAGCCTAATAGATGTTTATAATTATAATTTAAATAAATTTATTAAATATCTTTAATGAATTATTGGAAAATTTGAGAGGGGAAATGAACTTTGGAAAAACAAAGTGATCTCTTACTAGATATCCAGCATATGCATACTGCATATCGTTTACAAGGTAAGTTTTATGATGCCGCAGATGATATCAATATTACTCTGAAGCGTGATGAGATTTTATCAGTTGTAGGTGAATCTGGCTGTGGTAAGAGTACAATTGCTGCAAGCATTATTGGCTTGTACGACCATAAAAATACAAAAGTAACCGGTGATATTTTATATAATGAATTGAACTTGGTAGGCTTGAATGAGTCTTTGTTTGATAAAATTCGCGGTAATAAGATTGGTATGATCTTCCAAGATCCTCTTGCAAGTTTAAACCCATTAATGCGAGTTGGTGATCAAGTTGCTGAAACACTCTATTATCATACAGATATGAATGAAAAAGAGCGTCATAGTCGGGTAATTGAATTATTTAATCAAGTTGGAATGCCGCAACCAGAAGAAATGTTTGCGATGTATCCTCATGAATTATCCGGTGGATTGCGGCAGCGGGTCGTTATTGCGATGGCAATTGCATGTAAACCAGAAATTATTATTGCAGATGAGCCAACTACTGCCTTAGACGTTACGATTCAAGCTCAGATTTTAGACCTATTAGAAGATATCCAGCAGCAGACACACTCTGGAATTATTTTAATTACTCACGATTTAGGCGTAGTAGCTGAAACAGCTGACGAAGTTGCAGTTATGTATGCAGGACAAGTAGTTGAAAAGGCTGATGTCAAGACTATTTTTGCAAATCCGCTGCATCCATATACGCGTTCTCTGCTCAATTCCATGCCGCAGTCTGATGATGAAGACGAAGATTTGCACGTAATTCAAGGGACTGTGCCATCATTGCAAAAGATGCCGCGTGAAGGTGATCGGTTTGCATCTAGAATTCCGTGGATTCCTGAAAGTAGTCACGAAAAAGATCCAGTCATGCACGAAGTCGAACCTGGTCATTGGGTAAGATGTACTTGCTGGAAGACGTTCCACTTTCAAGACCAAGATGCAGTAGCAAGTGGGGAGTAGAATTTATGACGAAAGAAATAATTCAAATTAAGAATCTGAAGGTTCATTACCCAATTAGGTCTGGTTTTTGGAATCGGGTAACTGGTGCTGTGCGCGCAGTTGACGATGTCAGCATTACGATCAACGAGGGTGAAACTTACGGCTTAATTGGTGAGTCTGGTTCTGGTAAATCAACTACAGGTAAAGCTATCGTAGGTGTTGAACCTGTAACTAGTGGTGAAATTATTTACAAGGGCGTTGATATTACTAAGTCCAAGAATAGAAGACGACTTAATTACAATAAGGACGTCCAAATGATTTTCCAGGATTCGATGTCCAGTATGAATCCGCGTAAGCGAATTGAAGATATTATTGCGGAGCCAATCCGCAATTTTGAAAATTTAACCACTGACCAAGAACGCGATCGAGTACAAGAACTACTTGATATTGTTGGGATGCCAAGTGATGCAATTTACAAATATCCTCATGAGTTTTCAGGTGGTCAAAGACAAAGAATTGGGGTTGCGCGTGCTGTTGCAACTAATCCTAAGTTGATTGTGGCTGATGAACCGACTAGTGCGTTAGACTTATCAGTTCAAGCACAGGTTCTAAACTTTATGAAGCATATTCAGCAGCAATATAATATTGCTTATCTGTTCATTTCACATGATTTAGGTGTGGTTAAGCATATGTCTGAAAACTTAGCCATTATGCACCGTGGTCGTTTAGTCGAAATTGGTACAAGGGAAGATATTTATAATCACCCAATGCATATTTATACTAAAAGGCTCTTGTCAGCAATCCCCAAGGTGAATGTTGAAGAACGAGAAGTACATAAAAAAGAGCGTAATCGCGTTGAACAAGAGTTTCGTAATGATCAAAGTAAGTGGTATGACCAGAATGGTCGCGTTTATCCGCTGCAATTAGTTTCAGGTAAGCACTATGTTGCGCTGCCGCCAGAACAAGTAAATCAAGCAAAGGAGAGTGACTAAAAATGTGGAAAACAATTCTTAGACGTTTTTTGGTTATGATTCCGCAAATTATTATCTTGAGTTTTTTAGTCTTTGTTTTGGCTAAAATGATGCCAGGTGATCCATTTACTGGACAAATTAACCCTAATACTGACCCTAAACAATTAGAGGCGCTGAAGCGTGCAGCTGGGCTATATGATCCTATACCTGTTCAGTACGGTCGCTGGGTTAATAACCTGTTCCATGGCGATTTAGGGACTAGCTATATTCAACACGTGCCAGTTGTTTCATTAATTGCCGATCGTGCCGTTAATACTTTTTGGTTAGCCCTATTAACCACTATTTTAACTTACATAATTGCTATTCCAATGGGAATCTCTGCTGGTCGCCACCAAGATGAATGGCAAGATCAAACTGTGCAAATTTTTAATTATTTGACTTTAGCCATTCCACCATTTGTGTTCTATATTTTAGCAATTTGGTTATTCGGTTTTACTTTAGGCTGGTTTCCAATCTCTGGTTCTGTTGCTGCAAATGCATCAGGGTTCTGGGGTACTGTTGGTAGCCAATTCTATCACATGTTATTGCCTGCAATTTTAGTTGCGCTGATTTCAACAACCTCAATTGTACAATACCTTAGAACTGGAATTGTTGATAATAAGGTTGAAGACTATGTCCGGACTGCTCATAGTAAGGGTGTTCCGGAAAATGTCGTCTTCAATAAACATATTCTGCGTAACTCATTATTGCCAATTGCATCGTCATTTGGAACGACAATTACTGGATTACTTAGTGGATCCATGGTGGTTGAATCGGTCTTCAGTTATCCAGGAATGGGTAAATTGTTCCTAGATTCAATTGGGCAACGTGATTACACGACTTTAACAGCTTTGATTTTGATCTTTGGTATTTTAACTTTATTAGGTAACTTGCTATCAGATATTATCATGAGTATTGTTGATCCACGAATTAGAGTTAAATAGAGGAGGGGAAGAAATTGTCTAATAAAAAAGAAAATACTGCTGATGAAGAAGTAAAAGTTTCTTCTCGTCCTTCGGGTTTTAGAGTAGTTGTGCACGAGATTTGGCGTGATAAGGTAGCTAGAACTGCCGTCTTGTTAATTATTTTGCTCTTATTGATTACATTTGTGGGCTCAATGTTCTTGAATCGTGAGCAAGTTACTGAAATTAATATCATGGATGCCTATTATGGCTGGGGTGAAAATGGCCATCTGCTTGGTACCGATGATGGTGGTCGTGACATTTTGAAGCTGCTTATCATGGGTGGTCGTAATTCGATTACCATTGGACTAGCGGTAACTGTCATTTGTTTAACTGTTGGACTGGTTATTGGGCTAGTTGCTGGGTACTATGGTGGTACTGTGGACATGATTATCATGCGAATCGTGGACTTCGTTCAAGTGCTACCAGTATTGCCGATTGAAATTGTTCTGGTTTCAGTTATTCCTAACTATACTCCGGCAACATTAGTGATGATTATTTCGCTATTTGGCTGGACTAGTGAAGTGCGATATTATCGGGCGTTTATTCTATCCCAGCGAGAGCGGGACTATGTGCTGGCGTCTAAGACGTCGGGTTCATCAGACTTAAAAATCATGTTCCGTGAAGTGCTGCCTAATATTACCTCGATGATTATTATTGATGTAGTGTTAAACATTGCGTCAAATATCGGTATTGAGACAACGTTGTCCTTTATCGGCTACGGCTTACCGCCGACGACACCGTCGCTTGGTACCTTAATCGGTTTTGCCAACGACCCAGTTAACGTGGTTAATCGGCCGTGGTTATGGTTACCGGCAACTATTTTGCTGTTGGCTATTTCGTTGAGTATTAATTATGTTGGTCGAGCACTGCAACGGGCAGGCGACGCTAGACAACGAGAAAATTAAGTTTAAAAGAGTTCATCGCGAGATGAACTCTTTTTTGTTATTGTGATTTGGTATATTAAATAGCTATTAAGTATATTATTTAAAAAACTAATTTTGTATGGTACCATTTAACTATGACTTGTTTCAAAGATAGTAATACGTATTTTATGGATAGGAGTAAAAGCGATGGGTAAAACAAAATTATTCGGTTCATTAGGAATCATTACTGCCGCAGCTTTGACTTTAGCTGCTTGTGGTAAAAGTGGAAATAACGATGATGCAAATGAAGGTAAAAAGGCTAACAAGTTCCCAGAGGAAACACCAGTTAAGACTACTAAAAAAGGTGGTACTTTGAAACAGGCTGTTCTGTCTGCTTCACCTGCTACTGGCATATTTGCACCAGAATTGTATACTATTCAAACAGACTTAGAAATGATGCAACCTGGAATTGAATCCTTGTTTGATACAAACGATCAATATAAGATTAATAATAAGGGTCCAGCTACTTTCAAATTGGATCGTAAAGCTAAAACTGTTACGATTGAAGTTAAGAAAGGCGTTAAATGGTCTGATGGCAAACAAGTTGTTGCTAAGGATGTTGAATATCCATATGAAATTATAGCTAATAAGAAGACTAAGTCACAAAGATATACTGACAGTTTGGCTAACATTGAAGGTTTAGCTGACTATCATAACGGCAAAGCAAAAGATATTTCTGGTATTGAGATGCCGGATGGTGAAAGTGGCCGTAAAGTTGTATTACACTTTAAACAAATGAAACCAGGTATGTATAACTCAGGTAATGGTTATTTCTGGGAATACGCAGAACCATATCATTACTTAAAAGATGTTCCGTTTGATAAGTTGGAATCAAGTGATAAGGTTAGAAAAAGTCCGCTTTTCTTTGGACCATACAGAATGAGCAAGACCGTTCGTGGTCAATCAACCACTTGGGTACCAAATAAATATTATTGGCGTGGGACACCTAAACTTGATAAAATTGTTCTTTCAATTCTAAGTCCTGATTCTGCTTCGCAAGCAGTTAAGAGTCATAGATTTGATATTTTAAAAATAAAGTCAAATCAGTGGACTCAGGTTAAAAACACTAAAAAAGTTAATTTTGTTGCTAATGTTCCGTTGTCGTATGCTTATATGGGCTTTAAGGTTGGAAAATGGGATGCCAAAAAAGGCAAAAATGTCATGGACAAAAATCCGAAAATGACTAAGCCGCTGCGCCAAGCTATTGGTTATGCCATGAATGTTGATCAAGTTGATAAGCGATATACTAAAGGAATCAAATTTCAAATTCCAACTTTAATTCCTAAAGAATTTGGCGATTACTTTGATAAGGATATTAAAGGTTATACTTATAATCTCAAAAAGGCCAATCAAATTTTAGACAAAGCTGGTTACAAGAAGAAGGGTAAGTGGCGTACTCAGCCAAATGGTAAGCCATTAACCATTAACTTTTTAGCAATGCAAGGTACCTCAGTTCAAGAACCGATTATTCAAAACTTTTTGCAACAATGGAAGAAAGTCGGCTTAAATGTTAAGTTGGTAGGCGGACGTCTGACTGAAGGCAATAGTTTCTACGATAAACTGCAAAATGATGCTTCAGGAGTAGATATGTTCAATGGTGTTTGGGGACTTTCAAGTGAGCCATCACCAAATGATCTGTATAATGAAAAAGCGCCATTTAACTATAGCCGCTTTGTTTCTAAAGAAAATAATAAATTACTGGCAGAAATGGATTCCGAAAAAGCCTTTGATCATAAATATCGGGTTCAAAAATTCCATGAATGGCAAAAATACATGGATAGAGAAGCTTATGTAATTCCAATGGATAATGCATATGAGGTATCTGCAGTCAATGATAAAGTAACGGGCTATTCACTTAAGCCTTCGGATAGTAATAGTAAATACTTTAATGTTGCATATACTAAGTAAAATAGAGTTTTAAAAACATTTCGGGTTAATCCGAAATGTTTTTCTTTTGCCCAATGATATATTTAAATTAGGTTATTATTAGCAATAAAGTATTTTCTATATCGTTTATAATATGCTATTATTAGTTTACTAACTTGTTTCAAAATCTTCGCGCTTTATTACCTAGGAGGAGAAACCCAATTATGAAAAAAGGAAAATTTTTAAGTTCAGTAGGACTTGTTTCTGCTGCTGCTTTAACTTTAGTAGCCTGTGGTAAGAGCAACAATACTAAGGATACTAAGCCAAGTACCAAATTTCCAAGTGCTTCACCAGTTAAGACGGCCAAGCAAGGTGGAACTTTAAAAGTTGCTGAAGAAACTGATACGCCATTTACGGGAATCTTTAATGAAGAACTGCAAATGAGTCAAGTGGACAGCGATATTGCTGGTCCTGGTCAAGAATCTTTGTTTGACACTGATGATAATTATAAGATTAATGACAAAGGTCCAGCCACATTAAAGCTTGACCGCAAAGCTAAGACAGCTACCATTACTATCAAAAAAGGTGTTAAGTGGTCTGACGGTAAGCAGGTAACTGCTAAAGATGTGGAATATGCTTATGAGATTATTGCCAATAAGGAAACTAAGTCGCAAAGATATTCCAGTCAATTTAATATTATCAATGGTATGAAGGAATATCATGAAGGCAAGGCAAAGACCATTTCAGGAATTGAAATGCCTGATGGTGAGAATGGTCGAGTAGCTGTATTGCATTGTTCAGAGCTTAAACCAGGCATGACCAACAGTGGTAATGGCTATATTTGGGAAATGGCAGCGCCATATCACTATCTCAAAGATATCCCATTTAAGAAGCTGCAATCTTCTGATCAGGTTAGAAAGAAGCCACTGTATTTTGGTCCATATAAGTTAGATAAGCTCGTTCGTGGTCAATCTGTTACTTGGGTACCAAACAAGTATTATTGGCGTGGTAAACCAAAATTAGATAAGATTATTTACCAAGTGGTTTCACCAAATTCTGCTTCACAAGCTATCAAAAACAAGAAGTTTGATGTTACTCGAGTTATTAATTCACAATGGAAACAAGTTAAAGATACTAAGGGTGTTAACTTTGTTGCTGAAGTTCCACTAGCATATTACTATCTTGGATTTAAAGTTGGTAAATGGGATAGTAAGCAATCTAAGAACGTTATGGACAAGAACCCGAAGATGACCAAGCCACTGCGGCAAGCAATTGGTTATGCGATGAATACTCAGGCAGTTGACAAGCGCTATACTGATGGCTTGAGTTTCCAAATTCCAACTTTAATTCCAAAAGAATTTGGCGATTATCATAACAAGGACGTTAAGGGTTACACTTACAACCTTAAAAAGGCCAATGAAATTCTTGATAAAGCAGGCTATAAAAAGAAGGGCAAGTGGCGCACACAACCTAATGGTAAGCCGTTAGTAATTAACTACTTGTCTAAGACTGATGCTAATAAGGGTGCGACTAAAGAATCGATTACTCAAAATTACATTCAGCAATGGAAGAAGATTGGCTTAAATGTTAAGTTGGTTGGTGATCGTTTAACAGAACTCAATTCATTCTATGATAAAGTTCAACATGACGATCCAAATATCGATATGTTTGATGCTGGTTGGACATTATCAAGTGAACCTTCACAAGTCCAGATGTACAGCGAAGGTACGATGTCCAACTATGAGCGTTTTGTTACGCCAAAGAACAACAAATTATTGGCAGAAATGGATTCACAAAAAGCCTTTGATCATAAATATCGGGTTCAAAAATTCCATGAATGGCAAAAGTACATGAATGATGAAGCCTTTGTAATTCCGATTGATAACTCTTATCAAGTTGATGCAGTTAATGATAAGATTACCGGCTACTCAACTAAGCCATCAAAGAATAACAACGGACACCAATTATGGTATCAAGTTGGTTATGCTAAATAGTTGATCTTAAAAAAACTTGGGATTAAGTTCTCAAGTTTTTTTGCTAGGCAAAAATACCGACTGTAATTTTTCATTTTATAACTAAAAAACTGGTATAATCAAGACAGAGTAAGGAGGCAGATTAATGGTTAGTACTAAATTCACGACACAATTAAAGACTAAGTATGGGATTGAATTTAACAATCCTAAGTTATTAGAGGAAGCATTCACGCATTCCTCATATGTCAATGAGCATCCTCATCAGCATTTGCGTAATTATGAAAAGTTAGAATTTTTAGGTGATGCGGTGCTCGAGTTTACTATTTCGGATTATTTATATCGTCATTTTGCTAATTTAAATGAAGGTGAATTAACCCGAATGCGGTCCAATATCGTTGATACTGAAGGCTTTTCAGAATTTGCAGAGAAGTTTGATTTTTCTAGTGAAATTCAATTAGGCAATGGTGAAGAAAAGGCGGGTGCACGCTCGCGTAAGACATTATTAGAAGATGTCTTTGAAGCTTTTAACGGAGCTGTGTTTTTAGATCAAGGTTTAGAAGCGGTCGAGCGTTTTTTGCAAGCGACTGTTTATCCACTGATTGATGCTGGTCAATTTAGTGCCTCACGTGATTATAAAACTGATTTGCAAGAATTATTGCAGCAAGATGGTCCGGTGAAGATTGAGTATCAAGTATTAGAAGAATCGCAGTTGCCATCACATTTCTTGGTACAATTACAAGTTAATGATCAAGTGCTGTCGCAAGGCGAAGGTCATAATAAAAAGGCAGCTGAGCAAGAAGCTGCTAAAACTGCTTTGGCTAAGCTAGACTAGGAGACTAATGTGCCATTAACTGAACTTATTATTGATGGATTTAAATCTTTTGCACAAAAAACTAAGATTGAATTTGATCATGGAATTACAGGGATAGTTGGTCCTAATGGTAGTGGTAAGAGTAACATTACCGAAGCAATCCGCTGGGTAATGGGTGAGTCCAGTGCTAAATCGTTGCGTGGCTCGAACATGAAGGATGTTATCTTTGCCGGAAGTGATTTTCGTAAGGCTGCTAGTCATGCGGAAGTTACCATTGTTTTTGATAATCACAAGCGCGAATTGGATTTTAATGCGGATGAGGTCAGTGTAACACGGCGAATTTTACGCTCTGGTGATAATGAATACTTCATTAACAAGCGTTCGGTGCGTCAACGTGATGTACGGACCTTGTTTATGGATTCGGGTATTTCTCAAGATAGTTTAGCAATTATTTCCCAGGGACGCGTAGATCAAATTTTAAATTCAAGACCGCAGGATCGCCGAGTACTATTTGAAGAAGCTGCAGGAGTACTGCATTTTAAAAAGCAAAAAGAAGCTGCGAGTCTGCAACTTGAACAAACAACGGATAATTTAATCCGAATTAATGATTTGGTTAAAGAATTAGAACAGCGAATTGAGCCATTACATGAACAAAGCTCGCTTGCTAAAGAATATCAATTTCAGAAAGCAGGTCTAGATCAAGATTTGAAATCTTTATTGGCCTTTGAAATTGAGGATTTAGCTAAACAAAAGGAGCAGACCCAGACTAAAGCTGATCAAAATCAAGTTCTTTTGTCAAAGCTTGACCGTGAAGTAAAAGAATCACAACAAGCAGTCGCGACTAAGCGTGATGAGTACCAACAAATAAGGAAGCAACGTGAGCAAACTCAGGCTGAATTGCTGGCTTTGACAAAGAAACTATCTGATTTGAATACTGACTTACAGGTTGCTGGGCAAAGTCAACAGTATAGTGCTGCAACTAAAAAAGAGTACCAAGCTGAATTAGCTGATTTAAAAAAACAAGCTGAAACACTAACTAAGGATTGCGAACTGCTTAAGCAGCAACATGCACAGTTAACTAAGCAGCAGCAGCAATTACAAGTTAAAAGACAAGAATTAACTACTAAGCTTGATGAAGATCCGGACCAATTAAATCAAAAATTAGAAGACTTACGCAATGATTATATTCAGTTATTGCAGGATCAAACTTCTAATAATAATGAAATTGTTTATTTGAATTCTGAATTGAAGCGGACTCGTGATGATCACAGCTACCAAAATAATGATGTTACTAAGCAATTACAGGTAGCTACCGCTGAATTAGAGGATTTGCGTCAGCAAGGCAAAAAGTTAACTAAAAAAAGGCAGACAGCAACTGCTAGTGTGCAGACTTTAACTGAGCAAAAAGAGCAACAGCAAGAACAATTGACTAATTTACGTCAACTAGTTAATGATAATAGTCAGCATTTGAATCAGCTAAAAGCACGTTATGAAGCGCTGGCGAATATTCAGCAGCGCCATGAGGGCTACTATTATGGTGTTAAGAACGTCTTAAATAATTTAGCTAATTATCCGGGAATTATTGGGGTAATTGGTGAATTGATTTCATTTCCAAGCGATCTGGAAGCAGCGATTTCTACTGCTTTAGGTTCTGGAGTGCAGGATCTAGTTGCAGTTAATCGGACTAGTGCCCGTGATGCCATTAATCAGCTTAAACGAAGTCATGCTGGTCGGGCGACGTTTTTGCCGCTGGACGCATTAAGGCAATATGCAATTCCGCAGTCTACGGTGCGCATTTTGCAATCATTTGCTGGTTTTCAAGGAATTGCAAGTGAATTAGTAAAAAGTACTACAGATGAGGATATTAGTGCGGCAATTAATTATTTGTTAGGTAGTACGATTATTGTTGATGATATCGATCATGCTTTGAAAATAGCTAAGCGAGTTGGACGTTACCGAATTGTTACTCTTGATGGGGATGTAATTTCACCAGGTGGGTCAATGAGCGGCGGACAACGTGCCCATAAGAATAACTCACCATTACAGACAACGGCGGAACTAACCAAACTTAAGCAACAAATTAAGCAATTGCAAGGTCAACTCCATCAGGATCAAGCTCAATTCGACGAGTTGCTGGAAGTTGATGCAGATCTAGATAAACAGTTGACTGATAATCAGGAAAAGCTGCAGCACATTAATCGTGATTTAGGTGAGGCAACCTTATCTTTTCAAAATCAGTCTAAGGAAGTAAATCGTCTTAAGGAAGCCAATCAGCTATTTGAATCGCGTGAACAGGAAAAAACTAAGCAAATTGCGGAGTTAAATCAAAAAATAGAGTCAGCAAATGACCAAAAACAAGCATTGTTGCAGAAGATTACTGTGCAAAAACAGACAATTGCTGATATGCAAGAAAGAATAGCTAATTTTACGTCCCTTAATCAGCATGTACAGGAACAGCTAGCTGAACTTGATCCACAGCTAGCGGTTTTTACCAATAAGTTGGAAAATTTAGCAAGTCAGGAAAAGGGCAAAGAGCATGAGTTAACAACTGCTAAAACGCAAATTCAAACTTTGCAGGAAAAGTTATCTCAGTTATCTCAAGCTGGTGAATTAGATCAACACAAAAAAACGCAATTGCTTAGTCAGAGTGAGTTGAAAACTAAGCAAAAGACTGAGCTGGAGCAGAAGTTAAATCAGTTGAGCAGTGACCTAGGGCAAGCCGATGCACAGATTAATCAATTAGATCAGGTTGCTAGCCGTAATTATGATTTACGTAAAGATGCGGCTAGTGAGCAAGAAACTTTTTCAGTGCAGCTAGCGAAGTTGAGCGGTCAGATTGACCAGCGTTTAACTAGTTTACGTGAGGATTATGGTTTAACTTACGAAGCAGCATTGAAGCAAACTACTGGAGATAACGATGAACAGGCGCGACAAGAATTACAAAAAAGTGTTAAATTGCACCGAATGTCACTAGAAGATATTGGACCTGTTAATTTGAAATCGATTGAAGAATATGAGAATGTTAAGCAGCGCTATGACTTCTTGTCTAATCAGCAGAGTGATTTATTAAAAGCACGTGATAACCTTCATGAATCGATGACCGAATTGGATCAAGAAGTTAGCAGCAGATTTAGTAAAACTTTTAAGCAGGTAGCCTATAGCTTTAAATCGCTTTTTCCAGTGGTTTTTGGTGGTGGTAATGCTAAATTAGTCTTGACTGATCCCAATGATTTACTAGCGACTGGAATTGAAATTGTGGCGCAGCCACCGGGTAAAAAACAGCAACGCTTGAGTCTACTTTCTGGTGGTGAGCGGGCATTGACAGCAATTACTTTGTTGTTTGCGATGTTACAAGTTAAACCTGTGCCATTTTGTGTGCTAGATGAGGTTGAGGCGGCGCTTGATGATGCCAATGTCACCCGATTTGCCCAATTTTTGGAAAAGTATGACTTGCATACCCAATTCATTGTTATCACTCACCGCCGAGGTACGATGGAGAAAGCCGATCAATTATATGGTGTAGTAATGCAAGAATCTGGTGTTTCTCAGGTATTATCAGTTTCGCTAAAAGAATTAAAAAGTAAGGAGAATTAAGATTGGGTTTATTTGATAAAATAAAAAAGTCATTATTTGGTAAACAAGAAGACGAGCAAAAAGAGACTGAAGCTGATAACCAAGATAAAACACAAGAATCAGCACAAGAAGACCAGGCTACTAAAGCTGCTAGTCAGCAGCCTGAATCAGAAGAAGTTGCTAATGAACCGAATGAACCTGCTGAACAGACAGATGAGGACAAACAGTCAGAAAATTTTGCAACTACAACTGAAAAAGTTGGTACGGATAAGCCGATTGCGGAATCAGAATCTGAGAAGCAAACGCAATTATATGAAAAGGGCTTAGAGAAAACTAATAAGGGCTTTGGAGCTAGGCTGAATCAATTTTTCGCACAGTTCAGATCTGTTGATGAAGACTTTTTTGATGACTTAGAAGAATTGTTGATTGAATCAGATGTTGGCTATGAAACGGCTGAAGAGTTAACAACCCAATTACGGGATGAAGCTAAGTTGCAAAAAGCCAAATCGCGTGATGAACTCAAGCAAGTGATTGTTGAGAAGTTAGTTGACTTGTACGATCAAAATGCAGACGCAGACAGTGAAAAGTTGGCATTCCATGCTGATGACCAGCCAAATATTTATTTATTTGTAGGTGTTAATGGTGCAGGGAAGACAACTACCATTGGAAAATTGGCCAAGCGGTATCATGATCAAGGTAAGAAGGTAATCATGGCCGCAGCTGATACTTTTAGAGCTGGTGCGGTTGAACAGTTAGTTGAGTGGGGTAAGCGGGTTGATGTCCCAGTTGTAACGGGTAAAGAGCAGGCCGATCCGGCTTCCGTGGTTTTTGATGCCACTAAACAAGCGATAAGTGAACACGCGGACTATTTGCTAGTTGATACTGCAGGCCGTCTGCAAAATAAAAAGAATTTAATGGCCGAACTAGAAAAAATTGAGCGTACCATTAAAAAATTGGCGCCAGATGAACCTACAGAAACTTTGTTGGTCTTGGATGGTTCAACTGGTCAAAACGCATTGTTGCAAGCTAAAGACTTTGATAAAACTACTAAATTAACTGGCCTGGTTTTGACTAAATTAGATGGTTCTTCTAAAGGTGGCGTCGTCTTAGCAATTCGCAATGAAATGAAGTTGCCAGTAAAATTAGTGGGTCTAGGAGAGGCTGCTGAAGACCTAGCTGACTTTGACGCTGCTAATTATGCTGTTGGTTTGTTTCATGATTTAATTTAATAAAGGAACAAAAATGAAAGAATATTCTGCTTGTACTACTATTTTAGTTGGTAAAAAGGCCTCAATTGATGGTTCAACAATGATTGCGCGTAATGATGATACATTTAGTCCGATTACGCCGCAAAAGTTCATTGTTAAACCTGCTGTTAAGAATGAAAAGGGACGTAAGATTAAGTCTTGGTTGAATAAGTTTGAACTTGATCTACCCGAAAATGCGCAAGCTGTTTCAGCTGTGCCCAATGTTGATTATCAACATCTCGGCTATTATGACGAAAGTGGTATTAATCAAGAAAATGTTGCAATGTCCTGCACGGAATCAACCTATGGTAATGAGCGAGCTTTGGCCTTTGATCCATTGGTTAAAGATGGTTTGGATGAAGATTGTATGGAGTCGGTCGTGTTACCTTATATTCATTCGGCTATAGATGGCGTGGATTATTTGGGTAAATTGATTGCCAAATACGGGTCACCTGCTGGCAATTCAGTTCTATTTAGCGATCAAAATGAAATTTGGTACATGGAAATTGTGACCGGTCACCATTGGGTAGCGCAAAGAATTCCAGATGATGCCTATGCAATTGCGGCGAACCGCGTTTCGATTGCACAAGTTAATTTTACTGATCCAGCTAATTTTAAATGGAGTGAGGGAATCCGAGAATTTGTGGCCCAGCATCATTTGAATCCAGATTATGAAGGCTGGAACTTTCGGCATATTTTTGGCACTTATACTGAGCAAGATCGCCATTACAACACTTGCCGAGTTTGGTATGGACAAAAGTACTTCAATCCTGAAATTGAGCAGGATCCAACTGATGGTGATTTACCGTTTACGCGGCGTGCTACACGCAAGATTACGCCTGAAGATATTGAATTTGTGTTGGGAAGTCATTATCAAGACACACTTTATGATCCATTTGGCAAGGGAACTGAGGAAGAAAAGCATCGTTTTCGGCCAATTGGCTTAAATAGAACGCAGAATGCGCATATTTTACAAATTCGTAACGATGTTCCAGCTGATAAAGCAGCAATTATGTGGCTATGTATTGGTGGACCTACTTTTACACCATTTGTGCCATTTTTTGCTAATATGAACGATACCGATCCATCATATAATAATACTTCAATGGACTACAATTTAAGTGATGCATGGTGGTATTATAAATCAGTGGCAGCGCTAGTTGAGAGTCATTATGCACAATTTGTTCAACTTGATACGGATTATTTAAAAGATTTGAATCAATATTATCGCGCTAGAGTTGCTGAAGTGACTACAAATGCTGGTGAAAAAACTGGTGATGAATTAACGGAGTATTTGACTGACGCTAATCAAGCAACAGTAGCTCATACACGAGAAAAGTCTGAAAAGTTCTGGGGTCAAATGATGATTGATGCGATTAATATGTCTAAATTAACTTTTAATATGGATGCTAATCTATAATTAACAAGCAAAAAGGTGACTAGCTGTAATGCTAGTCACCTTTTTAGTTAAATGAACTATTTGGTGTTCATGGTCGAATGTTTTAGACCATAACAGAAATAGATGATTAGGCCAATAATAAACCAAATACCAGCATAGATTTTGGCTTGCTGATCTAATCCCAGAAAGACAATTAAGGATCCGAGAAAGGCCAAAAATGGTAAGACTGGATAAAAGGGCATTTTGAAACCCGGATTTGCGATGTCAACTCCCTCTCTAGGGCGCAGTCGGTAAATTCCTAAGGAAACAAACATGAAGGCAATCAATGTTCCAGCTGATACCAGTTGAGTCAAAAATGAAAATGGTAAAAACGCACTGATTAAAATAGCCACAATACTGATGGTCCACAATGCATTGTTAGGACGTTTGTCAGTATTTAGTTTGCCTAATTTTTTGGGCAACATGCCGTCACGACCAAAAGAGTAGACTAGCCTTGAACTTGACATACATAGACCGATTAAAGCTGTGAACATTCCAAAGACGGCGATAGTTTGAACGAGAGTTGCAATGGTCCCATGACCAATTGACCTTAGAGCTAAGCCAACAGGTTCAGCAGAATTTAGGTATTTTTGGTAAGGAACGTCACCGATTAACACCAAACTAACGGAAACAAATAAGATAACGGCTATTAGCAAGGAACCGACAATTCCACGCGGCATGGTTTTTTCTGGATTAACGGCTTCAGCAGAATTAGCAGCAATCGCATCGAATCCTAAATAAGAAACAAAAATCATTGAAATTCCAGCATAGATTCCTTGCCAGCCACCAAATGGACCGTGAGTAGTTTCTTTATATGGTGGAATAAACGGCGTAAAATTGGCTTTTTTAATTGCTGTTAAGCCAACTATCACAAATAAGAGAATGGCGATTACCTTTAGAATAACTAGTGCGTTTTCAACCCGTGAAGCCTCTGAAACACCGTGACTGATTAAAAGAGTAACCAATAAAATTGACACAATTGAGATAATGTCGACAACGCCCCCGTTAATTCCGAAAGGATTGGCTAGTTCGGCAGGGAGTTTCAATCCTAAGGGTGCTATTAATGCCCGAAAGTTAGCCGAAATTCCTGAGCCAATAAATGACATTGCAATAAAGTATTCAGCAAGCAATGCCCAACCAGCAATCCAGCCCCAGATTTCACCGAAGACAACGTTAATCCATGAATATGCAGACCCTGCAAACGGCATAGCAGCCGCCATTTCAGCATAGGCAAAGGCTACGACACCGGCTACGATGGCAGCTAAAATGCAGGCAATAGCTACAGCTGGTCCAGTATGCAAGGCGGCCACCTCTCCTGGTAAAGTGAAAATTGAGGTGGAAACGATTGTTCCAACTCCTAGCGCCAAAAAGTCTTTCACAGTCAATGAACGTACTAATTGACCATCTTTTTGTTCATAGACATGTGGATCTTCTTTGCGATTTATCTTTTGCCAAAAATTCAATTTGAATTCTCCTTTGTTAAATAGATACAACAGCCTATTATAAAGTATTTTATTGATAATAAAAGGCTAGAAGGTTTACTTATTCAAAAATGTAATTTTTATTTTATTTGTTAAATACTAATTTTTCAGATCGTCAATTGCTGGCTTTTTTGCTATACTGATTCAAGGTGAAAGTAATGGATGAACTCGATAAAAATGAATTTTTAGGTGATCTTTATGCCTATTATGGCCAACTACTAACTAAAGGACAGCAAGCTTATTTTGAAGACTATTATTATAATGATTTGTCTTTAGGTGAGATTGCGACTAATTATCATGTGTCACGCCAAGCTGTTTATGATAATTTGCGCCGTTGTCGCAAGTTGCTAAATAATTATGAAGCTAAACTGCATTTAAATAAAGATTATCAACAAATAGAACATAAGTTGACTGTCGCTGCTAGTGCGATTGAGCAGCAACAAGCTAAGCAAGCATTACAAGAAATTAACGAAATATTAAGTAAAATTAGAGGGGAATAATTCATGGCTTTTGAAAATTTGAGTGAAAGACTCCAAAAGGCATTACGCAATTTAACTGGTAAAGGGAAAATTTCTGAAGAAGATATTAATACTGCCAGTCGTGAAATTCGGTTAGCTTTATTAGAAGCTGATGTTAACTTTAAGGTTGTTAAAGATTTCATCAAAAAAATTAAGGAGCAGGCTCTTGGTAAAGAAGTTCAAGAGAGTCTGAATCCTGGTCAGCAGGTTATCAAAATTGTTAATGATGAATTAACTAAGATGATGGGCCAAAGTGCCGTTGGCTTGAATAAGTCCAAGCATATTCCAACAATTATTATGATGGTTGGACTGCAAGGGACTGGTAAGACGACTACTGTTGGCAAATTAGCAAAGCGGCTCATGGACCAAAAAAAGGCTAGACCACTATTAATTGCCGGCGATATTTATCGTCCAGCAGCCATTGAACAGTTGCAGCAGATTGGTCAGGATTTAGCTGTGCCAGTTTATAGTGAACAGGGTGAAAAAAATGTTGCGAAGATTGTGCAAAATGGGCTAGACCAAGCAACAGAAAATAAAAATGATTATGTAATTATCGATACTGCTGGTCGGCTTGAAATTGATGAACCACTGATGCAAGAGTTAGAACAGGTTAAAGAAGTTGCCAAGCCTGATAATATCTTGCTCGTAGTTGATGCAATGACTGGTCAGGCTGCAACAGATGTTGCTAAAGGCTTTGATAGTCGTTTAGATGTTACTGGAGTTATTCTAACTAAGCTTGATGGTGATACCCGTGGTGGTGCTGCGTTATCGATTAGAGCAGTAACTGGTAAGCCAATTATTTATACTGGTCAAGGTGAAAAGTTAACTGATCTTGAGCAATTCCATCCTGATCGTATGGCTTCAAGAATCCTAGGCATGGGCGACATGTTAACGCTGATTGAAAAAGCGCAGACTGACTATGATGCTAAAAAGGCCGAAGAAGTTGCAGAAAAAATGAAGGAAAATACCTTCGATTTCAACGACTTTATTGATCAATTAGATCAGGTTGAAAAGATGGGGCCACTTGACCAGGTCATGAAAATGATCCCAGGTATGGCTAATAATCCTCAACTTAAAGATATTAATATAGATAAAAAACAAATTTTGCATATTAAGGCGATTGTCTCTTCAATGACTGAAGCAGAACGAGAGGATCCAGAGTTACTCAATCCAAGTCGGCGTAGAAGAATTGCGGCAGGATCTGGTCGTCCAGTTATTGAAGTTAACCGCATGATTAAGCAGTTTAAGCAAGCTCGCGACATGATGAGTAAGGTAACTAAAGGCAATTTGAAAGGTTTAGATAATTTGCCAGGGATGGATTCCAAAATGGGCCGAATTGCCATGCACCATATGGGGAAGAAATTTAAGAAAAACAAGAAGAAGCGAATGAAGGTCAAACGTTATCATTCATAATTGCTGTTAAGTAAAAACACTTTACACCAGAAAAAATTAATGCTATATTAGTTATTGTAAAAATTTAGGAGGATAAATTTATGGCAGTAAAAATTCGGATGCGCCGCATGGGTGCCAAGAGAAGACCTTTCTACAGAATAGTAGTTGCAGATTCAAGAATGCCACGTGATGGTCGTGTGATTGAAGAAGTTGGTTACTACAATCCAGTTTCAAATCCTAAGGAATTGAAATTAGATGAAGACAAGATTTTTGATTGGCTACAAAAGGGTGCACAACCTTCAGACACTGTTAGATCACTTCTTTCAGGTGCTGGCTTGATGAAGAAGTTGCACGATTCAAAAAACAACAAATAATTGATTTGTTAGTAAAAGTTTGAAGTTGATTGCTTCAAACTTTTTTCATACTTAAATTTAGGAGTAGCAATGCAATTTTATGATGTAGCTAAAGTCCTGTCGACGCATGGCTTACAAGGCGAAGTAAAGGTAGCGCTGATTACAGACTTTCCGGAGTTGCGTTTTGCACAGGGCAGTAAGTTGGCTTTAAAAGACGATGAGACTCAAGTATTAACGGTTGAAAGTAGTCGGCCTTTTAAGCAATTTTGGTTGGTAAAATTTGTTGAAATTACTGAAATTTCGGCAGCTGAGGCTCTCAAGGGTCAAACTTTGGTTGTTAGCCAAGCAGATCAACATGAATTGCCAGCTGGCACTTACTATTATCGTGATATTCTAGGTTGTCAGGTTTTAGATAATCAGACTGGAGAACTGTTAGGAAGCATCACAGAAATTGAATCCCCAGGAGCCAACGATGTTTGGCAGGTAACTGAAGAATCAGGCAAGGAATACTTGATTCCATATATTGCTGACGTGGTAAAAAAAGTTGATGTTGCAAATAAACGCGTCTACGTAGAATTAATGGAGGGGTTGCGAGATGAAAATTAATGTCTTAACGCTCTTTCCTGATATGTTTACCCCTTTGCAGACTTCAATGCTAGGACGTGGCCTTGAAGATGGTAAGTGGGATTTGAACTTGATCAATTTTCGCGATTTTACCACTGATTTTCATCATCATGTCGACGATACACCATATGGTGGTGGTGCGGGGATGGTCTTGCAAATTATGCCGATCCAAAAGGCACTGGATTCACTAAAAAATAAGGGCAGGGTGATTATTACTGCTCCTCAGGGAAAAACGTTTACTCAGCAAACTGCACAATCTTGGTCTAAAGAAGAAACTTTAACGTTTATTTGTGGCCATTATGAAGGTTTTGATGAACGTATTTATCAGTTGGCTGATGAAGTAGTGTCAATTGGTGATTATGTGTTAACTGGTGGTGAATTGCCGACAATGAGCATGATTGATGCAACAGTTCGTCTGTTACCAGGGATTCTGGGCAATGCGGCTTCTCCAGTTGATGAGAGTTTTGCTCAAGGCTTACTAGAATATCCGCAGTATACCCGACCAGAAGAATTTAATGGCATGAAAGTACCAAGCGTGCTGACTTCTGGTAATCATCAAAAAATTGATCGTTGGCGCCGCAAAGAGGCTTTGCGTGCCACTTATTTGCGACGACCAGACATGCTAGCGAATTATCAGCTAAATAAGGAAGAAACAACAATGCTTGCAGAAATTAAAGAAGAGGAAACGAATTAGTTAAAAATTTGATTATTTACGGATAGTTGATGTTCTTGATTTACTTTAGTTAATTTGCTAAAATATTTAAAGTGTGATTTTCATCGCACAATGAATAAGGGGTGTTCCGCTGGTGCAGGTTGCGCTAATGAACACCGCAGAAGGAGAAGCTATAATGAATCCATTAATTCAAGAGTTGACTAAAGATCAAATTCGTGATGACATTCCTGATTTTCGTGCAGGTGATACTGTTAGAGTTCACGTGCGTGTTCTTGAAGGTACCCATGAACGTATTCAGTTGTTTGAGGGAGTAGTAATCAAGCGTAAGGGTGCAGGAATTGCTGCAACTTATACAGTACGTAAGATTGCTTCTGGTGTTGGTGTTGAACGTACCTTCCCGGTAAACGACCCACGAGTAGCCAAGGTTGAAGTCGTACGTCACGGTCGTGTACGTCGTGCCAAGCTATACTACTTGCGTGATCGTCATGGTAAATCTGCTAGAATTGCAGAAAGACGTCGTTAATTCGAAGTATGAAAAAGAATCATCCGTAAGCGGATGGTTCTTTTTTTGTGGTTTATGGTAAACTTATTGGCAATACAAAATTATATGAGGTCAATAATATGGATAAACTTTTTTTACTAGATTTTGATGCTAGTCAGAGTGCAATTCTTGAACCGGATCACGAAGTGGCAGAACAAAATTACCAGTTTCCTGCTAAATTACTATTCGCTTTTATTACTAATGAAGCAATTGCGCAATTTTTAAATAATTATTCGCATCAAAAAATCGGACATTTTGACTGTTTTGAAGGGGAAACTCCAATTTATGAAGTGCAACTTGAGAATGAAAAAGTTACCTTTTGTCAGGCAAAGATTGGTGCGTCGGCGGCTGTAGAACTGCTTGACTGGCTAATTAGTTACGGTGTCAAGCAAGTTTTGGCAATTGGTTCAGCAGGAGCGTTAACTAATTTGCCCGAAAACTATTTTATGGTGCCAGTTAAAGCCATTAGAGATGAGGGAACTTCTTTTCACTATCAACCAGCAGCTAACATGATTGATTTGCGCTCCAAGTATTTAACGCGAGTTGAACAATTAATGATTCAAAATGGTTTAAAAGTAAAAGAAGTCATAACTTGGACAACTGATGGTTTCTTTCGGGAAACTAAGGATAAAGTACAGCAAGTAAAAAAGCTTGGTGCGGCGTGCGTAGAAATGGAGTGCGCTGCATTAGCGGCTTGTGCACGCTTTCGAGAAGTTGATTTTGCACAAATCTTATTTACCGCTGATTCGCTAGCCAATCTTGAGCAACACGATGATCGTAATTGGGGACGAATGGCACATGGAAATTCGCTAACACTAGCAGCTAACATCTTACGTGAATTGTAAATTAAACCTTGTGAAAAATATGACTGTGAAACCTACGTGAAACGATAGCATAATTCACAAAATTAAATATTATTGTTGCTAAGCCGGCTTTTATCACAAAATAACATAGAAAAGTTTGTGAACTGCATAAGCTTAATAAATGTGGAAAGAAAAATTAACTGAGAACCCAATTAGTAATCAAGTTAAAGTTAATCAAGTTTATTATCTTAATATACTAAAAAATGACTAGAATATTTTTTTATTCTAGTCATTTTATGATGAAATCTAATTAATTTTGTTGCGATATAAGCCGACAACCTTACCGAGAATTTTAACCTTTGGCAAAATAATTGGCGCCATATTATCATTTTCTGGTTGCAAGCGGTAATGATCTTTTTCTTTATAAAATCGTTTGACTGTTGCTTCTTCATCTTCAGTCATTGCGACGACAATTTCACCATTAATGGCAGTACTTTGTTTACGAACAATGATATTGTCGCCGTCTAATATACCAACATTAATCATACTTTCGCCTTTGACCCTAAGCATGAATAAATCGCCAGCATCACTTTCTAAATCGGGCGGCAAAGGAAAGTAATCATCGATGGTTTCGACCGCTAGAATTGGTTGCCCAGCAGTCACTTCACCAACAACTGGAATTTCAGTTGGCTTAATGCCCAATTTTTCTTTCCCTAAGGTCGTAACTTCAAGGGTTCGCGGTTTACTAGCATCCTTAGTAATTAAGCCCTTTTGTTCAAGATGAGATAGGTGAGCATGAACCGTTGAGGTTGAAGAAAGGCTCATTGCTGCGCAAATTTCACGCACTGTTGGGGCAAAACCGCGATCCTGAATGGTTTGATAAATATACTGTAAGATTTCTAGTTGGCGGTAATCTTTGTACCTGCGATCATGTTGATGGTCCGTTTCGTTTGCGTTTGGCATTTGTTAACCTCCAATATCTAAATGGAACATTTACTAAATTTATTTTAACAAAAAAAGAATGCTAGCACAAACGAATGTTCTGAGTGTTTTACCTTTTTTTCTGTAAGTAAATACGGTAGACTTTTTAAGAAAGGATGCGATTAAGATGACTAAGCAAAACGAACAGGCAATAACTGCACGTATCAACGAATTATATCATAAGAAAAAGACTCAAGGATTGACTCAAGCAGAAGAGCAGGAACGCCAAAGTTTACACCAGCAATTTATTAAAAACTTTCGGGCAGGATTTAAGCAAGAAGTTGAAGATTTGGTTATCGTCGATAAAGATGGTCATGAAGTTACTTCTGAGAAGGCGAAAAAAGCGCAACGGGCAAAAGGTTTAAGAAAAGATTAATTTTGTCTTTAACTTTGCACAGAGTTTAGGTAGAATAGAGATATTGAGAAAAATTGAGGTGTATATTTTTATGAATTTGGCATTAGCAATCGTATTAATTATCGTTGCCTTATTAGTAGGACTAATTGGTGGCTTTTATGGTGCGCGATCATATATGAAGAAGTATTTTAAAGATAATCCGCCAATCAGTGAGGACATGATTGTTGCTATGATGTCGCAAATGGGACAAAAACCTTCAGCTAAGAAGGTTAACCAGGTGATGAACATGATGAAGCATCAAAACAACTAAACTTGCTGGATGTGGGCAAAAGACGGGGGTTATCTCCGTCTTTTTTATTTAGAATTTTGGGATAAAAATGGGTATATTTTTTAAATTAGGTTGGTTTTTTAAGAAGGAAAAAAGGCGCTACATAGTCGGGATTACTTTTTTGGCTTTGACGTCTGTGGCCAATTTAGTACCGCCCCGTATTTTAGGATTGATGTCTGATCAATTGAATCGAGGCTTTATTACTTGGTCAAAATATGCAGGATTGATTTTGGCAATTATTGTCGCATCAATTTTGTTATATGTTTTCCGCTATTTTTGGCGTAAGCAAATTTGGGGCGGCGCAGCAGAGCTTGAACGCCAATTACGGTCAAAATTATTCCAGCACTTTATGGTGATGGATCGCACTTTTTACCAACGTCATCGCACAGGTGATTTAATGGCGCATGCTACTAATGATGTTTCGGCAGTTCAAGATGTAGCTGGTGAAGGCGTTTTAACTTTGGTAGATTCGCTGATCATGGGATTGTCGACAATAGTAGCAATGGTCGTATTTGTTGATTGGCGCTTGACGTTAGTAGCGATCTTGCCACTACCATTTTTGGCTTGGGGCGCTTGGAAATTAGGGCTTCATCTGCATGATGCGTTTGATGAATCACAGGCGGCTTTTTCATGGCTAAATAATAAGACTCAAGAGTCAGTTTCGGGAATGAAAGTACTTAAGACCTTTGGTCAGGGTAAGGAAGATACTGCCACATTTGGACAATTGGTTGACGATACTATCAAGATTAATAAAAAGGTTTTTAAGTGGGATTCATTGTTTGACCCTTTAGGTACAATTATTATCGGGCTAACTTACACCATTACGATTATTTATGGTGGTCTATTAGTAACCAATAAAGTTCTGTCAATCGGTCAATTGGTTTCCTTTATTGCTTACATTGGCAACATGGTTTGGCCAATGTTTGCGATTGGCTATCTATTTAACATTTTAGAACGTGGCAGTGCTAGTTATGATCGCATAGAAAAGTTACTGGATGAGCAGCCGCAAATTACGGATCAACATGCCGACCAGGATTTGGATGAAGTCGCCATTGCTGGTGACTTGAAATATCAAATTAAGACATTTGCCTATCCTGATGAACCGCAATTGCCAGTACTACATGACATTGATTTCACACTAAAGACTGGACAAACTTTAGGTTTGGTTGGCAAGGTTGGAGCAGGTAAAACAACGATTATTCAGCTACTGCTGCGTGAATTTGATCAATATGATGGTCAAATCACTCTAAATGGTCATGATATTCGGCAAATTCCATTGAATACTTTATTAAGACAAATTGCTTATGTCCCACAAGATAATTACTTGTTTTCAACTAGTATTCAAAAGAATATTGCTTTTTCTCAAATTGATGCCGCAGATTCTGAAGTTACTTTGGCTGCCCAAAAAAGTGATTTGAATGAGGATATTTTGCAAATGCCGCATGGCTATCAAACCTTGGTCGGTGAAAATGGGATTTCCTTGTCTGGTGGGCAAAAGCAGCGCTTGGCAATTGCTAGGGCATTGCTTAAGCAGAGCCAAATCTTGGTATTGGATGATGCATTATCAGCAGTTGATGCTAGAACTGAACAAGCGATTTTGAAGTCCTTAAGTAAAGAACGACAGGGTAAAACGACATTAATTGCCACACACAGATTAACCTCGGTTATGAATGCCGATTTAATTTTGGTCTTAAAAGATGGCCAGATTATTGAGCGTGGCACCCATGAACAACTATTAGCTGCAGATGGTTGGTATGCAGAAATGTGGCGCAGACAGGAATTTGCGCAAAAGGTAGGTGATTAATTTGGATTCACAAAATAATAATGAATCAGTCTGGTCAAAAGAGATTCCAGTCAAAGAACAGCTTAGTATTTTTAAACGATTAGTTAAGTTTGTACTACATTTTAAGAATGAAATGATTATTGCGGGAATTGGTGCATTCTTAGTTAGTGTTATCAATATGCTGTTACCGTATGGCTTGCAATATTTCTTGGATAATTACCTGGTGAAGCTCAACGTTCCTACCCAAGTAATTTTATATGCCGGATTATTGTATGCAGTTGGAACTGTAGTTAAAGGCACTTTACAGTTTATTTATGAGTATTTTTTTGCTCTAGGTTCAGAAAAAACACTTGAGGGATTAAGAAAAGAACTGTATCAAAAATTGCATACCTTAGGAATGCGGTATTTCGATCAGACGCCAGCCGGCTCAATCGTGTCACGGGTGACCAATGATACGATGACATTAAGTAATTTCTTAACGGTTTTGTCGAGTGTGGTTATTTCATTTTTTTCAATTGTTTCGGCATTGGTAGCAATGTTTTCTACTAATCAAGTTGCAGCTTGGATAGTGCTTGCATTTTTACCAATTTTGCTAGTGGTTATTTGGCAATATTCTAAGCGAAGTTCCAAGTTGTATCGCAATTACCGTGAACGTCTTAGTCGGATTAATACTAATTTGAACGAATCAATCGAGGGGGTTTCCTTGATTCAACAGTTTAAGCAAGAAGAGCGGATGACCAATAATTTCGAGCATGAAAATGAAACCTTGCTTAAAACTAGATTTAGTATGATCAATCTCAATTCGTTTTTGCTATCGCCATTAACCAATTTGCTATATTCATTAGCAGTAGCTGCTACTTTGATGTACTTTGGCTTTCCAATGCGACAGACTTTTGTGCCTGCCGGAATTGTTTATGCATTTTCACAATATATTTCGCAATTTTTTAATCCGATTTCTAATATGATGGATCAAATGACCTTCTTTCAAGACGGGATAGTTGCTGGTAAGCGAATTTTTCGTATCCTGGATGATACTAATTATGAGCCCGAGCAAGATGCAGAAACAGGATTAACGATTACTGAAGGTAAAATAGAGTTTAGACACGTCAGTTTTTCTTATGATGGTGAAAATGAAATTTTGCATGATATTTCCTTTACGGTTAATCCAGGACAAACTCTGGGAATAGTTGGTCATACTGGTTCTGGTAAAAGCTCAATTATCAACGTGATGATGCGTTTTTATGATTTTCATGAAGGAGAAATTCTGATTGATGATGTAGATATTAAAAAATATCCTAAAGAGGAACTGCGGCGCAAGTTGGGACTGGTATTGCAAGATCCATTTATGTTTTATGGTGATATTAATTCTAATATCAGATTATATAATCAACAAATTACTGATGAGCATATTGTCGCCGCGGCAAAAACTGTACAAGCTGATGATTTCATTGAAAAACTACCAGGAAAATATGAGGCCAAGGTTGGTGAAGGCGGTAGTGAATTTAGCCAAGGGCAGCGGCAGTTAATCTCTTTTGCACGGACACTAGTAACGGATCCCAAAATTTTGGTTTTAGATGAAGCAACAGCTAATGTCGATACTGAAACTGAAACGCTAATTCAGCAAGGCTTAGCACGTTTGCGTCAAGGCAGAACCACTTTAGCGATTGCACACCGCTTGTCGACGATCGTTGATGCCGATCAAATTATTGTTTTAGATGGTGGTCGAATTATTGAACGCGGCAATCATGAAGAATTGCTTAAACAAAAGGGATACTATTATAATCTGTATAATATGCAAAATAGTGGTAAATAAGTAAGTAAACACAAGTTATGGTTAAACTTGTGTTTTTGTTTCTTAAAAATCTTGACAGCGTTTGCAAATAGATGCTAAGTTTGATAATATAATTAAACCCTATTTTATTATTTTAGATGTGAAAGAAGAATTGATAATGGAATATCATAAAATCGATCAAACAGACCGTGAAAATCTTAGTAAATTGGTTGCAGAACCAGAGCGCTTTATCGACAAGCCGACTAAACATTGGGATCATGACCAATTTGGCACTGTTAAAGCTATGCCAGATGTAGTTATCCAGCCTGTTGACAATGATGAAGTTATGCGGGTTGTGCAGTATGCTGATGAGCATCATATTCCACTAGTTCCTCGCGGAAACTCAACTGGATTAATGGGAGCCAACTTGTCCGTTGATGGTGGTATTTCACTTGATATGGTCAAAATGAATCGAATTCTGGATTACGATAATGAAAGTTTGACAATGACAGTTCAAGCTGGGACTAGGTTAAAAGATATTGAAGAATATTTAAGTGATAAGCCATTTACTTATATGCCAGCACCAGCAATGCATTGGGCTACAATTGGTGGAAATGTTTCAACTAATGCTGGTGGTTTAAAAGCAATTAAGTATGGAGTAACAAGAGAACATATTCGTGAACTAAAAGTTGTTTTGCCTAATGGAAAACTCTACAAGTTTGGTTCTAAAGCCGTCAAATCATCATCTGGTTATTCGCTTAGAGATTTAATTGTCGGTGCTGAGGGTACTTTGGGAGTAGTAACTGAAGTAACTGTACGTTTGTATCCGAAACCACGTAAATCGATCAACGCGATCATTCCGTATCCAACTTTAACGGACGCAATTAAGTCGGTACCAGCGATTTTAGAGTCAGGCGTAGTACCAACTACAGTTGAATTTATGGGACGCAAAGTAATCGACTTATGGGAAAAATATTCTGGAGATAAGTTCCCACTTGAACATGGAAACGGCTTTATCATTGTTGGACTTGACGCTTTTACTGATGGAGAATTACAAGCGGAACTAAACCAAACTTTAGAAACTGTTAAACGTTTTAAGGCACAAAGTGCGGTTGTTTTGGATGCAGATTCAGACGAAGCAAAAAAGATTTGGCAATGTCGTGAAGAGCTATTGTTAGCTATTCAAAAATCAACACCACAAATGGATGAAATTGATATTTGTGTGCCAATTAATCATATTCCTGATGTGCTGAATCGGATCGAACAGCTTGAACAAGAATTAAAAATTCGCATTCCTAACTTTGGTCATGCTGGTGATGGTAATTTGCATATTTATCTTTGTTCAGACAAAATGTCCGAAGCTGAATATGCTGAAGTCAAAGATCAGGTAATTAAAGAGTTGTATCGCACTGCTAAAGCACTTGATGGTAATATGTCTGGTGAGCATGGTATCGGTTATGCACGAGCAGATAACTTTGAAGACTTTTATGGTCATGAATATACTGAGCTATTACGTAAAGTTAAGAATCTGTTTGATCCAAACCATATTTTGAATCCTGGTAAGATTTTTAAAATGTAAAGCTAAATAAAAAGATGAGTACTATGATAAGTGGTACCCATCTTTTTTATTTAGCTTCGTAATGAAAATTTGGATTTTGCTCGTGGTCAATTTGGTCCCAAGCGGCTTGTAACTGTTGACCAAATTTGGCTTCATTATCATGATTTAGTTTCATTTTGTGGTCAACATGGATTGGTTTACCAAAACAAACATTAAGTGATTGTCTTTTAAGCAGACCACTAAATGTGAGAGGACCTTGATAAACGACTGGTACGATTGGCTTACCAGATAATTTGGCAATGGCTAAAGTACCACCTTTTAGATCATTTGAATGCCGAGTTCCAGAGGGAAAAATGATCAAGGAGTAATTACCTTGCTTTAGGCCCTTAATTGGAATTTTGAGCGTTGAAGGACCAGGATGTTTGCGATCAACAGCAAAAGCATGAGCATGATTTAGAATAAAACGCAAAATTGGATTTTTGAATAATTCAATTTTAGCCATAAACATAAATTCCTTAGGACTAGCTGCAAGTGCAAATAAGATTGGCTCCCACCAGGTTCGATGTGGTGCAGCTAAGATATAATTTCCATCAGGAATTCTATCCTGATGGAAAACGTGTAAGTGGCCATTTAGAATCCAGACAACAAATCGAGCGACTGGACGAATAAAACGATAAAACAAAATATTTCCCTCCATTTGTTGTAAAATATTATAGCAAAGCAGGTGGGAAGGACAAAATTTTTATGGCAATTTTAAAAGAAAATGAACGGATCGATTATATGTACAGCGATAACCTGAAAATAATTCAAGACAAAACTGCGTTTAGTTTTTCATTAGATACACTATTATTGGCTGCAAGTGCCAAAGTAGCAATTCGCGATCGTTTTAAAGTGGTAGATTTATGTGCAGGTAATTGTGCAGCTAGTCTATACATGTCTCAGTTTAATCGGGCAAACTACGATGCAATTGAGATTCAACCAGCAGCTGCTTCTCAAGCCAAACGTTCAGTAGAACTTAATCATTTAGAAAACCGAATTACTGTTTACGAAGCTGATGTTAAAGATGCCACTAACTTTTTGCGTAAGGACTCCTATGATGTTGTGGTCGTTAATCCTCCTTATTTTAAGGTTCCTACTGGGCATGAAGTTAATCCTGATCCCAAAAAGGCAATTGCTCGCCACGAAATCTTGATTAATCTAGAAGAAATTATCAGTGTTGCTAGTGGTTTACTTAAGATGAAAGGTAAGTTATTCATGGTACATCGACCTGAGCGACTTAATGAGATTACCTATTTTTGTCTTAAGCATGACTTAAGCATCAAAATGGTTCAGCCCTATGTTGCTCATCGCGGTGAAGATAGTAATTTAATTATTGTTGAAGCGGTGAAACATACGGCAAGTGACGGCTTAGTATTAAAAGATGCTGTTGAGGTCCATGATCAAGCAGGCAATTATTTACCGGCAATTGAGCAAATTATTCATGAGCAGCCTACTAGCAAACTTAATTCAACTAAAGATTATTACTTTTATGTACTTTTGTGTCATGATGGTAGCTTTTATGGCGGCTTTACCGATAATTTGCAAAAAAGGCTTAATGCTCATAATGCAGGCAAGGGAGCAAAGTATACTAGGGCTCGTAGACCGGTTAAAATGATTTATCATGAAAAATTTGCTGATAAAAGTTTAGCTTTAAAAAGGGAATATTGGTTTAAACACCATTCAAGAGCTTGGAAGGAGCAGTTTTTACGTGATCATCATGTTGAATTTTAATCTTGCATCGTAAGCAAAAGTTTAGTATCATTTTATAGTATGCTGCAAAAGTAGCATAGCTTAGAAGACATCAGTCGTAATCAATATTTTGGTGCCAATATTTTGGCGAAGTATTGAAATGATCGTCTGAGAAGATTAAAACCATAGGAGGAAGTTATTATGTCAGTAGTTTCAATGAAACAATTACTTGAAGCCGGTGTTCATTTTGGTCACCAAACTAGAAGATGGGATCCTAAGATGGCTCCTTACATTTTCACTCAAAGAAACGGCATTTACATTATTGATTTGCAAAAGACCATCAAGATGCTCGATGACGCATATTCATTCATGAGAGCAATCGCTCAAGATGGTGGCGTTATTCTCTTTGTTGGTACTAAAAAACAGGCCCAAGATTCTATTGCTGAAGAAGCAACTCGTGCAGGTCAATACTACATTAATCAACGTTGGTTAGGTGGTACTTTGACTAACTGGAAGACAATCCAAAGCAGAGTGCAAAGATTAAAAGATTTAAAGAAGATGGCAGAAGATGGTACTTTTGATGTGCTACCAAAGAAGGAAGCTTCACTGCTAACTAAAGAAAAGGATAAACTTGAAAGATTTTTAGGTGGTATCGAAGATATGCCTAGAATTCCAGATGTTTTGTTCGTAGTTGACCCTAAGAAAGAAAAGATTGCAGTTCACGAAGCTAACATTCTCGGTATTCCAGTCGTTGCTATGGTTGATACTAATACTGATCCAGATCCAGTTGATGTTGTGATTCCATCTAATGATGACGCAATCCGGGCTATTCGCTTGATTTCTGGTGCGATGGCTGATGCTGTTATTGAAGGCAAGCAGGGTCAAGATGATACCGAAAGCGTAGAAGCAGAAATGACTAACGCTGAAGGCGAAACCGAGGATGTAGAAGTTACTGAAACTGTTACAGAATCAAACGAAGATTAGTTTTTACAGATAGTTTTTGATTAGGAGGACACGTTATGGCACAGATTACTGCTAAACAAGTTAAGGAGTTACGTGATCGTACCGGTGCAGGTATGATGGACTCCAAGAAGGCTTTAGTTGAATCAGATGGTGACATTGAGAAGGCAATTGACATCTTAAAAGAAAAAGGTGTTGCTAAAGCCGCTAAGAAGAGTGGTCGAATTGCTGCTGAAGGTTTAGCTGAGTTTGCTTTTGCAGGCAATGATGCAGTCTTAGTTGAGATTAATTCAGAAACTGACTTTGTTTCATCTAATGATAAGTTTGTAAAATTAGTTGATGATGTTACTAAGGCAATTTTAGCTGCAAAGCCAGCTAATGTTGAAGAAGCCTTGGAAGCTCCAATGGGTGAATCAACGATTGGTAAGGAAATTACTAATTTGACTGCTGTTATTGGTGAAAAGATCACTTTAAGACGTTTTGATCTTATTACTAAGAATGATGATGAAGTTTTTGGTGCTTATAAGCATAATGGTGGTGCTATTGCTGCTGTTGCAACTTTAAAGGGCGATAGTGAAGAAGCTGCTAAGAATGTAGCAATGCACGTAGCCGCAATTAATCCAGAATACTTGAATAGAGAATCTGTTCCAGAAGCAGATTTGGAACGTCAAAAAGAAATCTTTACTAAAGAGACTGAAAATGAGGGTAAACCTGCAAAGATTGTACCTAAGATTGTTCAGGGTCGAGTAAACAAATACTTAAGTGAAATTTGTTTAGTTGATCAACCTTACGTTAAAGATTCTGATCAAACAGTTGCTGAATATGCAAAATCAACTGGTAGTGAAGTCGTTGGTTTTACTCGTTACGAAGTTGGAGAAGGTATCGAGAAGAAACAAGAAGATTTTGCTGCTGAAGTACAGGAACAAATGAAGTAATTTGTTGATCGCTTAGAAGAGAGGGTTATACCTCTCTTTTTTTCTAGATAAAATTGCACTGTTTTATTTAGTTGGGCACACAATCAATTAATTTATATGGTAAAATGGTTAAAGCTAATAGGGAGGTCGTCATGACTAAAGTTAAATATAAGCGAATTGTTTTAAAAATTTCCGGTGAAGCACTTGCTGGTGATGAAGGTAGTGGAATTAATCCGACCGTTATTAGTCATTTAGCTCAAGAAATTAAATCCGTGCATGACTTAGGTGTTGATATTGGCATCGTTTGTGGTGGTGGCAATATGTGGCGTGGCGAAACTGGTGCTAAGCTAGGAATGGAACGTTCACAAGCTGACTATATGGGAATGCTGGCAACTATTATGAATGGTCTTGCATTACAAGATGGTTTGGAGCATATTGGCGTTCCTACTAGATTACAAACTTCAATTGAAATGAGACAAGTTGCTGAACCTTATATCAGGCGAAAGGCAATTCGCCATTTAGAAAAAGGTCGTGTAGTTATCATGGGTGGAGGTACTGGTAATCCTTACTTTTCAACCGATACAACTGCAGCTTTGAGAGCTGCTGAGATTAATGCAGATGTTATTTTAATGGCTAAAAATGGCGTTGATGGTGTCTATTCTGCTGATCCAAAAGTTGATCCCAAAGCAACTAAGTATAATGAATTGACTCAACTTGATCTAATCTCACAAAACTTGCAAGTAATGGATCGCACTGCTAGTTCACTGTCAATGGATACTAACATTCCATTGATTGTCTTTAACGTAAATACTGAAGGCAATATTAAACGCGTAGTCCAAGGTGAAAAAATTGGTACTGTTATCGAGGGTGGTAAATAATGAATAACGAAATCGTCAAAAAAGCACAAGACAATATGGACAAATCGATTACTGTTTTTCAAAAAAATTTGTCTGCAATTCGAGCTGGTGTAGCTAACGCTGCTTTACTTAATGGTGTTCAAGTTGATTATTATGGTGCACCAACTCCGCTGACACAATTATCAAGTGTTACGATTCCGGAACCTCGAGTGTTAATGATTACTCCTTATGATCAAAACAGTCTTGACAATATCGAGCACGCATTGTTAGCCTCGAACTTAGGCTTAACTCCAGCTAATGATGGTAAAGTTATTAGATTAGTTATCCCACAGCTAACCGGGGAGCGCCGTCAAGAAATCGCCAAGCAAGTTAATAAGACTGCTGAAGAGGCTAAGATAGCTGTGCGTAATGTTCGCCGCGATGCCATGAATGGGCTTAAAAAACAGGCTAAAGATGATGAAATTACTGAAGATGAGCAACGAAGTTTAGAAAAGCAAGTTCAAAAAATTACTGATAATGCCACTAAAAAGATTGATGAACTTGCTGATCAAAAGCGTTCTGAAATTACTAAAGGTTAGACAATGCCTAAAAATAATGAATTAAATCACCTTGCAATTATTATGGATGGTAACGGTCGATGGGCGACAAAACAGGGTAAGCCGCGGATTGCTGGACACTACGAAGGCATGAACAATGTTGAACGGATCACCTTAGCAGCTGATAAGTTAGGGATCAAAGTCTTATCACTATATGCTTTTTCAACAGAAAATTGGGCTCGTCCAAAAGAAGAAGTTGCCTATTTGATGAACTTGCCGGTTCGCTTTTTTAGTAAGTTTATGCCCACTCTGCAAAAGAATAATGTCAAAGTTAATATCATGGGTTATCTAGATGAGTTACCACGGAAAACGCATGATGTTGTTGAAAGGGCAATGACTGAAACCGCTAATAATACCGGCTTAGTCTTAAATTTTGCCTTTAATTATGGTTCCAGAAGTGAAATTATTACGGCGGTTAAGGAAATTGGGACTCAGATTGAAGCTGGTCAATTAACTAGTGAACAAATTGATGAGGAAATGCTCTCCAAACATTTAATGACAGCTAAATTTGGTGAATATCGTGATCCAGACTTACTAATTAGAACTTCTGGAGAACAGCGAATTTCTAATTTTTTATTGTGGCAGCTAGCTTATTCTGAGTTAGCTTTTAGCCCTAAAAATTGGCCAGATTTTAATGAAGATGATTTAAAAGCATTTGTAACTGATTTTGCTGGGCGAAATCGCCGTTATGGCAAAGTGGATGAATCGGATAGTTAGGTTAATTATATGAAACAACGAGTTACTACGGCAATTATTGCCTTAATTTTATTTATTCCCATAGTTTTAATGGGTGGTTTGTGGATTGATTGGTTGGTCATTGCTCTGGCGGCGGTCGGAATCAGCGAAGTCTTTTTAATGAAGAAGCAAATCTTGATTTCGATTAACTTTGTGTTAGCGTTGCTGGCAACAATGACATTGGCTGCACCTGATAATTTCTTTAGTGGCTTGCCTGCTAACTGGTCGAGATATGGTATTTACTTTGCATTAGTATTGCTAATGCTTACTTGGACAGTTTTATCAAAAAATAAAACTAATTTTGATGATGTTGGGGTGTATACACTAGCGTCACTTTATATTGGCATCGGTTTTCATTGTATGGCAGCAATTAGAAACAGTAGCAACGGTTTAGCGTTGCTGGGCTATGTATTCGTGGTTGTTTGGTTGACCGATACCGGTGCATACATGATAGGCCGCGTGATTGGTAAACATAAACTTTGGCCAGTAATTAGTCCTAATAAAACTTGGGAAGGCTCAATCGGTGGTACTGTTTGCGCAGTTGCTTGTGCTGCGGTATATGTTTATTGTGTGGCGACAGGCTACTCACAAACTGAGCTAATTATGTTGGCGATTGTATTGTCAATTGTAGGTCAATTAGGAGATCTAGTTGAATCAGCCTATAAGCGATACTATGGAGTTAAGGATTCAGGTAAGATTTTACCTGGACATGGCGGAATATTGGATCGTTTTGATAGTATGCTGTTTGTATTGCCTGTTGTTACGGCTTTATTAGGCGTGATCCATTAGGAGGAGCTCGATTGAAAGGTATACTAATCTTTTTAGTAGTCTTTGGTATTTTAGTCTTTGTGCATGAATTTGGTCATTTCGTTGTAGCTAAAAAATGTGGTATTTTAGTACGCGAATTTTCAATTGGTATGGGTCCAAAACTTTTTCAAGTTAGGCGTAACCCAACTACATATACAATTCGCTGGTTGCCACTTGGTGGCTACGTTCGCTTAGCCAGCAAAGATGAAATTGCAGAGTTACCAGCTGGAATGACAGTAATTTTACAGTTGAATGAGCAAAATGAAGTAACTAGAATTGATGCTTCAGGCTCTGATATTCCAATTGAAGGAATTCCAGTTCAAGTCACTAAGGCTGATTTAGTTGATAAACTAACAATTACTGGTTATGAAAATGCTGATGAGGACCAATTAGTTACTTTTCGCGTAAATCATGATGCAACTGTCATCGATGATTCAAAGACCGAATTAGTTATTGCACCGCGCGATACTCAGTTTCAAAATGCTAATGTCTGGCAAAAGCTAGCTACTAATATTGCAGGACCACTGATGAATATTATTTTAGGTTTTGTGGTTTTTTTAATTTGGACTTTTACGGTTGCTGGTCCTGCTACTACTACGGTTGGTCATGTTGCAAACAATTCACCAGCAGCTGCTGCACAGATTAAGACTGGCGAAAGGTTTGTGTCAATTGCTGATCACCAGATAAAAAACTTTGATGATGTAGCACAGCAAATTGATGCTAGCAAAGGAAAGTCTTTAGATGTTGTTCTAGCAGAACATGGTCAACAAAGAAAAGTTAAATTACAGCCTAAGGCTAAAAAGGTTCAAGGCAAAACAGTTTATCAAATTGGTATACAAGCTAAAAGTGATAACAGTTACGGCGCAAAATTAAAGCGTGGATGGGATACTGCAGTTTCAACTACAGGAATGATTTTCACTGCTGTTGGCGGTTTGTTTAAGAATTTTAGTTTAAATAAGTTATCTGGGCCAGTTGGAATCTATTCGGAGACGTCTCAAGTTTCACAAATGGGTTTTTCTTATATTTTATCGTTTTTAGCAATGATCTCGATTAATTTGGGAATTGTCAATTTAATTCCGGTACCAGGTTTAGATGGTGGGAAGTTTTTCTTAAATATAATTGAAATTTTCCGTGGTAAGCCAATTGCTGAGAATCATGAAGAAATGATAGAACTAATTGGCTTTGGGTTATTATTAGTTTTAATCATTGCAGTTACTGGTAATGACATTTATCGTTACTTTATTAAGTAAGAATTAGAAAAAATTCTAGGGAGAAGTTTATGCGTCAATCAAAATTTTTCATGCCAACGCTAAAGGAAGCGCCAGCTGATGCGGTTGCACAGAGTCATAAGTTAATGTTGCGTGGAGGTTATATCCGCCAAGTAACAGCTGGTGTTTACGCATACCTGCCTTTGGGTTATCGTGTGTTGCGCAAGGCGGAAAAAATTATGGAAGAAGAAATGGACAAAATAAATGTGCCAGAAGTAACTATGCCACATTTATTGCCTGCTTCATTGTGGGAAGATTCTGGTCGTTTGCATAAATATGGTCCTGAAATGTTCAGTTTAAAGGATCGCCATGGCCGAGATAGCTTACTAGGGCCAACTCATGAAGAAACTTTTACCGAAATTGTCGCTAAAAACTTAAAAAGCTACAAGCAAATGCCGATCGCACTATATCAAATTCAGACTAAATTTCGTGATGAAAATCGTCCTCGGTTTGGTTTGTTACGTGGTCGTGAATTTGTGATGCTTGATGCATATAGTTTTGCTGCTACTAAGCAGCAATTGGATGAGCAATTTGAAGATGAAAAGCGGGCTTTTGAAGCAATTTATCAACGCTGTGGTGTGCAAGTTAGTCCAGTAATTGCCGATTCGGGAACTATGGGTGGTAAAAATTCAACTGAATTTCAAGCTCCAGCCGCAATTGGTGAAGATGTAATTGCTACCAATGAGACTGGAACTTATTCTGCCAATTTAGAAATGGCCGTTAGTGTCGACACTTTTAAGCAGGATGAGGAGCCAGCTGATGAATTGACTGAAGTTGCTACTCCCAATCAAGAAACAATTGCTGATCTAGTTGACTTTTTACAAGTACCAGCAACACGAATAGTTAAAAGCGTTCTTTACCTAGTCGATGAAAAAGATTATGTTTTAGTTTTAATTCGCGGCGATAAGGAAATTAATGAAGTTAAACTTACCCATTTGTTGAATGCTGATTCACTGCGTCTTTTAACAGATGCTGAACTAGAAACTCTGACAGGTTCGCAAAAAGGTGGGATTGGCCCAATTAATGCTATTTGGGCAGATAAAATCGTTGCCGATGACACCGTTAAAGACCTGTTCAATGTTATTGTTGGTGCTAACAAAACTGGTTTTCAATTTAAAAATGCCAATCTTGGTCGTGATTTTAAAGTTGACCAGTTTGGTGATTTGCGTGTTGCTAACGAGGGTGAGCCAGATCCAATTGATCATTTGCCCCTTAAATTTACCAAATCAATTGAAGTTGGACACATTTTTAAATTAGGAACCTATTACACAGAAAATATGGGAGCGAGCTTTTTAGATCAAAATGGTAAGGCCCAGCCAGTAATCATGGGTTCTTACGGTATTGGGGTTACTAGAATGTTATCAGCGGTTGTCGAACAGCATTATACTGATAATGGTATCGCTTGGCCTAAAGAAATTGCGCCTTTTGCTGTGCATATTGTACAAATGAAGATGAAAGATGCGGCACAAACTGCATTAGCTGAACAGCTTGAACAGAAATACAGTGGTAAGTATGATGTTCTCTATGATGATCGAAACGAACGTGCAGGAGTTAAATTTGCAGATGCAGATTTAGTTGGTGCGCCTATAAGGATTACGATTGGTAAAAAAGCTGATGCTGGAATTGTTGAGGTTAAACGGTCAACTGATGATCGTGCTGTTGAAATGTCAATCGCAGATTTGGATAGTTTAGTAACTAAAGAGTTAGGATAATTTTTTGTGACTAATAAAAATAAGCTTTTTTTACGTCTTTTAGAACAGATTCATTTTCCTAAGCAGTTTGCCGATAATGAAATCTTGCAACAAGGCGAAATCGAGAACGTGGATGTATATGCTAAAGAACATAGGTGGGATATCCATGTTCTTTTTGCTACACCCTTAAAATTTGAAACCTATCAAGCTTTAAATGAAGCAATTACGACTAGTTTTGCTTCATTTGTTGATACTCAGCTTTTTGTCCGGTCTCAAGATGGTGCGGATGATTATTTAACTTCTTACTGGCATTATGCTGTGCAAAATGCTGAATTTTTACAAACCGTTGCTCGGGAATTTATTGCTTCACATCAACCTAAAAAAGAGCAGGAACGTTGGATTATTCCGGTAGATAATTTAGTAGTTGACGGTCTGATTGAGCAGAAGATGCTTGATCAGCTAGCTGAGAAAATGCGTGATTTTGGCTTTTTTAACCTGAAGTTTGTTACTCAGATGGATGAAAATAATTCTCAAAGTAATTTGGAGAGTTTGCAGCAGTTGCAAGAAGCACATGAGCAAACCATGCAGGAGGCTTATAATGCTACCCCTCCAAAAAAACCACAGGCACAGTCTTATCCAACCAAAAAGACGCGTTATGGCAGTCGAAAATTAGATCAAAGTTTGCCGATTACCCAAATTGATGATATCGCAGATGGCGCTAGAAACGTGGTTATTGAAGGAAATATCTTTAATACAGATATGCGTGAATTGAAGTCTGGAGCGATTATTTTCACAGGAGAAATCACTGACTATACCAATTCTGTTGCATTTAAGAAGTTTGTTGCTAATAAAGATCAGATTGCTAGTATCAGTGACTTAAAGTCAGGAACTTGGGCAAAGATGCAAGGCTCAGTAGCTGATGATCAGTGGAGCCATGATTTGGTTTTTAATATCAGTAGTTTTGAAATCGTTGAGCATGTTGGACGTAAGGAAGAATACACTGGCGAAAAAAAACGTGCGGAGCTACATTTGCATACTAATATGAGTCAGTTAGACGCAACTAATAACGCAACTGATTTTATTCTGACGGCTAAAAAATTTGGTCAAAAAGCAATTGCAATTACGGATCATGCCGATGTTCAAGCCTTCCCGGAAGCCTATGAAGCCGGTAAAAAGAACGATATTAAAATCGTTTATGGTGTTGAGGCAAATATGATTGATGATCACGCATTATTAGTGCTCAATCCTGCTTCAATGACATATCGTGATCAAGAATTTGTAATTTTTGATGTGGAAACAACAGGACTATCCTCTGTGTACGATACTATGATCGAAATTGGTGCAGTTAAAATGAAGAACGGTGAAGTGCTTGAGCGCTTTGACAAGTTTATTAATCCGCACCATCCCTTGAGTGAACAGACTATTAATCTGACTTCTATTACTGATGAAATGGTCACAGCTGCTGACGATGAGGCTGTAGTAATTAAACAATTTCAAGATTTTTATGGCGATCGTCCTTTATGCGGTCATAATGTTCAATTTGATGTTGGCTTTGTTAATGCTGCGCTTAGGCGGGCAAGTTTATCTGAAATTACCCAACCAGTGGTCGATACGCTGGAAGTTTCACGTTTATTACATCCGGAGCAAACGAGGCATACTTTGGATTCCTTAGCTAAAAAATACAATGTTGTGCTGGAACATCATCACCGTGCTAACCAAGATGCTGAGGCAACGGGTTATTTAATGTTTAAGTTGCTAGAAGCCTTTACCAAAAGATTCAATGAAGATGATTTGGGCAAAATGAATGATTACGCTGTTCAAGGACAAGTCTATAAGCGTGCAAGACCAACGCATATGACAATTTTAGCTAAAACGCAGGCTGGACTTAAAAATATGTATCGTTTGGTATCAATTGCGAACACGACTAACTTTTATCGGATTCCTCGTACGCCTAAATCTGAGCTAGCTAAGTATCATGAAGGATTATTGTATGGTTCAGGTTGCAGCGAGGGCGACGTTTTTGTAGCTATGATGCAAAAGGGATACGACGAAGCTCGCAAGAAAGCTCGTTTTTATGATTATTTGGAAGTCCAACCTCCTAAGAGCTATGCTCAACTAATTGAAGATCACTTAATTACTGATGAGGCTGAGCTACAAGAGATTTTGACTAATATTTATAAATTAGGTCAAGAGTTGCATAAGCCAGTAGTGGCAACTGGGGATGCTCATTATGTTGAAGAGCATGACGCAATTTATCGGAAAATCTTAATTTCAGCTCAAAGAAGTAATCCAGCCCGTAATGATCCGCAACCTGATCAACATTTTTATAGTACACAAGAGATGCTGGACGAATTTAGCTTTTTAGGAGAAGAAATTGCTAAAGAAATTGTCATTACTAATCCAAATAAAATTGCTGCTAGTGTAGAGGAACTTGCGCCGATTAAGGATGGCCTTTATCCACCGCATATTGACAATGCCGATGAAGAAATGAAACAGCTGACTTATGATGAGGCTTACGCGCTATATGGCAATCCGCTACCTAAAATTGTGCAAGATCGACTGGAAATGGAATTGAATTCGATTATTTCCAATGGCTATGCTGTCATTTATCTGATTTCACAAAGATTAGTTGCTAAGTCGAATAAAGATGGTTATTTAGTCGGTTCGCGTGGTTCAGTTGGTTCAAGTTTAGTGGCTACAATGTCAGGGATTACTGAGGTAAATCCACTGGCTCCACATTATCGCTGTCCAAAATGTAAGTATTCTAAGTTCTTTGAAAATGGTGAGTATGGTTCTGGATATGATTTACCTGATCAAAAGTGTCCTGAATGTGGTACTGAGCTAGTTAAAGATGGTCAAGATATTCCTTTTGCAACTTTTTTAGGGTTTCATGGGGATAAAGTTCCAGATATTGATTTGAACTTTTCAGGGGACTATCAACCTGTTGCTCATAACTTTATCCGTGTAATGTTTGGTCCAGACAATTCCTATCGAGCAGGAACAATTGCGACTGTTGCCGACAAGACTGCATATGGTTACGCTAAGCATTATGATGAGGAAAAAGAATTAAATTTGCGTGGTGCTGAGCTTGACCGGTTAGCAGCTGGAGTTAGTGGGGTAAAACGCACCACGGGACAGCATCCTGCTGGAATTGTGGTGGTTCCTGATGATATGGATATTTACGACTTTACGCCTGTCCAATATCCAGCTGATGATGTGAATGCAGCTTGGCAAACGACCCACTTTGATTTCCATTCGATTCATGATAATATTCTTAAGTTTGATATTTTGGGGCATGATGATCCGACCATGATTCGTATGCTGCAAGACCTATCTGGAGTTGATCCTTTAACGATCCCGCCAGATGATCCAGGAGTAATGTCCTTATTTTCTAGTCCTAAAATTTTAGGAGTCACTCCTGAACAGATTCAATCTAAGACTGGTACACTTGGTGTGCCGGAATTTGGAACTAGGTTTGTTAGGGGGATGCTTGAGGAAACTAAGCCAACTACTTTTTCTGAATTGTTACAGATTTCTGGACTATCACATGGAACCGACGTTTGGCTAGGAAATGCGGAAGAATTAATTGATAATGGAACTTGCAAATTAAAAGATGTAATTGGTTGTCGTGATAATATTATGATGGACTTAATTCACTGGGGTGTTAAGCCAGAGGTGGCTTTTTCAACAATGGAATCTGTGCGTCATGGCCGCGGAATTAGTGATGATGACATGGCTGTTTTAGCTAAAAATGATCAAATTCCTGATTGGTATATTGATTCATGTTTGAAGATTAAATATATGTTTCCTAAGGCTCACGCGACAGCCTATATTTTGATGGCACTAAGAATTGCTTGGTTTAAAGTTTACTATCCAGAAATTTATTACACTGCCTATTTTTCTGTGCGGGCAAGCTTATTTGACTTAGTAGCAATGAGTCATGGTAAAAATACCGTCAAAAAGGCAATGGCTGATTTGCAAAAGTTAGGCAATGATGCTTCTGCTAAGGATAAGGGCTTATTGACAGTTTTGGAAATTGCTAATGAATGTTTGGAACGAGGCATCAAAATAAAAATGGTTGATCTTAATCAATCGGAAGCTACTAATTTCAAGATTATTGATCAGCATACTATTTTAGCGCCATTCAATGCGGTTCCTGGATTAGGGAATAACGCAGCCAAGCAAATTGTTGCGGCCAGAGCCGAGCAAGCTTTCTTATCTAAAGAGGATTTAGCAACTCGGGGCAAGGTTTCACAGACAATTATGGATTACTTGGATGAAAATGGTGTTTTGGAAGGGATGCCTGACCAAAACCAACTTTCCTTATTTTAAATTTGGCAGTATTCATATAATTGTGGTATAATTATTAAGAAGTTCGAATATGTAATTCGAGTGAGCTATCATGCTCACTCTTTTTATTACGGAGGAAAATATTTGGCAAAAGTTACAGATCTTGTTCTGATTGAAATCAAACCGATCATTGAAGCTCGCAATGATGAATTTGTTGAGATTGAATATGTAGAAGAAAAAGGTCAGCATTATTTAAGAATATATGTTGACCATGACAAAGGTATTGATATGGATGAAATTGTGGCACTTAGTGAGTTAATATCTGCTAAGCTTGATCAACTTGATCCAGACCCTTTACCTGATCCTTATGTTTTAGAGGTTTCCTCACCAGGAGTTGAGCGGCCAATAAAGAACGCGCAAGACTGGCATAAAGCACTTGACGATTATATTCACGTTGGTCTTTACCAAAAAATTGCTGGCGAAAAAAATTATGAAGGCACTTTAAAATCTTATAATGATGATGAAATAGAGTTGGAAATTAAGATTAAAACAAGAAAAAAACTGTTGACTATTCCTCGCAAGTTGATTGCAAATATTCGTTTTGCAATCGAATTTTAGAAAGGCTGATGAAACTAATGTCTAAAGAAATGCTAGAAGCGTTTGCTACTTTAGAAAAAACCAAGGGCATCAAACAAGACGTTATTGTTGAAGCTATTGAAGCAGCACTAGTTGCTGCATATAAAAAGAATTATAATCAAGCACAAAATGTGGATGTTGAATTTGATGAACGTCGAGGCAATTTTAAACTGTTGGCAGTTAAAACTGTTGTTGAAGAGGTTCATGATGATCGCCTTGAATACAGTCTCAAAGATGCATTAGAGATTAATAAAGCTTACGAAATTGGCGATGAAATCAAATTCGAGGTTGCACCAAAAAACTTTGGTCGAATTGCTGCCCAAACCGCCAAGCAAGTAATTATGCAACATTTGCGTGAGGCTGAACGTAATCATATTATTGATGAATATTCCCAATATGAGGATGAATTGATCACTGGAACAGTTGAACGCAGCGATAATCGCTTTGTTTATGTTAAAATTGGTAATGTTGAAGCTGTCATGCCGCACAATGATCAAATGCCAAATGAAACTTATAATCCCCAGGATCAAATTCGCGTGTTGGTAACTCATGTTGGCTCAGACGCTAAAGGTGCACAAATAACTGTTTCTCGTAGTGCTCCCAATATGGTAAGGCGTCTATTTGAACAAGAAGTGCCTGAAATTTTTGATGGTACAGTTGAAATTGTTTCGATTGCTCGTGAAGCAGGTGATCGGACTAAGATTGCGGTTAAATCCAATGATCCTAACATTGATCCAGTTGGAACTTGTGTCGGTCAACGCGGTGCTCGAGTACAAAATGTGGTTAATGAACTTGATGGTGAAAATATCGATGTAGTTAAGTATGAAGAAGATCCTTCTGATTTTATTGCTAATGCGTTAAATCCTGCTGAAGTCATTGCCGTTCAATTTAGTGATGACGAAGATGAGAAGAATGCCTTGGTAATTGTGCCAGATTATCAATTATCACTAGCAATCGGTAAAAAAGGTCAAAATGTTCGTTTAGCTGCTCGATTGACAAATTATAAAATTGATATTAGACCTGAGTCAGAGGTTGAATTTGTTGATGAAGGTACTAAGCCGGATGATGCAGACAGTGATACTGAAGTAGAATCTGAAGCAACTGAACTGACAGAAGTTATTGAACCTGAAGAGCAGGATGTTGAAGCAACTGACGATGAAGCAGTTCAGAGAGATTCAGAAGCAGAAACGGCTGAGTCTGCTAATGATGAAGGTGAAGATATCAACGAAGAATAAGTTGGGGGTGAATTCTTTTGAAAAAAAGAAAAATTCCGATGCGTAAAGATCTGTTGACTGACACTATGCAACCAAAAAAATCGTTAGTGCGTGTCGTCATTGACAAAGAACAGAATATTTCTGTTGATCCAACGGGCAAAAAACCAGGACGTGGTGCATATGTATCGCTTGATCCAGAAAAAATCAAGTTTGCCCAAGAAAAAGACATCTTGCAGCGAAGTTTAGGTAGTAAGGTACCTGATGCTTTTTATGAAGAGCTTTATGCCTATGTTGATCATCAAAAAGCTAGAAAAGAATTGTTTGGTGATCAATAAATTTGCAAAATAAACAACAAGCATTAAACTTGCTAGGACTTGCTCAAAAGGCTGGGAAAATTATTTCTGGATTTGACTTGGTCAGTGCAGGTTTAACAGCAAAGCAGGTAAAGATAGTTATTTTGGCTAATGATAGTCATGATGATACTCGAGAAAAGATTACGCGGAATGCTGTCCAAAATCAGGTGGATGTTATTTCAAGTTTTACTAGCATGGAGCTATCACAGGCAATTGGCAAAAACCGTAAGGTATTAGGTCTTACTGATCGCGGTTTTAGTCGGGCATTAGTACAAAAGATTAATGAAGGAGTGTGATTGGATGGCTAAAAAAAGAATTTATGAAATCGCAAAAGAATTAGGCATCGATAATAAAGTTGTGGTCAATAAAGCAAAGGACCTCGGCTTTGATGTCAAGAATCATATGTCATCACTAGAAAATTCACAAGTGAATCAATTAAAGGGCAGTTTCCATAACTCCGCTCCCGCTAAAAAGCAAGAGAAGCCTGAGCAGAAAGGCAGTAAAATTAAAGTTTCAGTTAAATCAATCCGTAAAAATGAAAAAAAGGCGGATGAAGGCAATAATAGCAATCGTAATAATAAAAAACGGCGCAATAATCGACGTGGCAACAATAATGATCGCAATCAAGATCGCAGAAGTCAGCGGAACAATTCAAATTCAGCTACTAAACCAACTAAGCCTGCAGCACAGGACCTGCTTAAACAGCTAAAAGAGAAGCAACGTGTAGAACAATCTTCACTTAATAAGCAGGCTGATCAAGCTAGGGCAGCTTATAATGAGCACCTGAAAAATCCTAATGCGGCTGATGAAAAGCAGACTAGTGAAAAAAAGGCTGATTCAGTAAAGAAAGTTGCTACAACCAAGGTTAGCGGACCTAAAATTATTAAACCTTCGCCAGCTAGAATGAAGCAAAATCAATCAGCGGCTACGGTTAAAATAGTTAAGGCCAGTTCAAGTCAGCCTACAGCAAATACAGCAGAGCCTGACAAGGATGAAAAACGCCGAGGTAATGGTCACAGTCGTAATACTGGTAAGCCAGGACGTAAGGGGCGTAATCAGGTATTTGGTAGTCACACTGATCGTCCAGGTAAACGTAAACGTAAGGGTAAGAAGCGTCAATTTGAACAAATCCCTAAAAAGCAGCCAACTCAAAGAAAAGAACGGCCATTGCCAGAAACTTTAACTTATGAAGTTGGGATGAATGCGCAAGATTTAGGTAAAATTTTGCACCGTGAGCCTGCAGAAATCGTGAAAAAGTTATTCATGCTTGGCGTTATGACGAATCAAAATCAGTCACTTGACAAGGATGCAATTGAATTAATTGCTGCAGAATACGGGATTAATGCTGAAGAAAAAATTCATGAAGATATTTCTGACATTGATACTTTGTATACTAAGCGAATGGACGCAGCTAAGGAATCAGGTAATTTAGTTAAGCGCCCACCTGTAGTAACTATTATGGGGCACGTTGATCATGGTAAAACGACTTTGCTTGATCGGCTGCGTCATACTCATGTTTCTGATCATGAAGCAGGAGGAATTACGCAAAAGATTGGTGCTTATCAAGTATCAATTAATAAGAAGCCAATCACCTTTTTAGATACTCCAGGACATGCTGCCTTCTCCAATATGCGTGAACGAGGAGCAGAAATAACTGATATTGTTGTGTTAGTTGTAGCAGCAGATGATGGTGTTATGCCGCAAACGATCGAGGCAATTGATCATGCTAAAAGTGCCAATGTTCCAATAATTGTGGCAATTAACAAGATGGATGCACCAGGAGCAAATCCGGAACATGTTACTGAGCAATTGATGAAGTACAATTTGATTCCTGAAGATTATGGTGGCGATACAATTTTCGTTAAGATATCTGCTAAAACTGGTGAAAATGTTGATGACTTATTGCAAATGATCCTATTACAGGCTGATATGATGGAATTAAAAGCTAATTCTGATCAAAAAGCTATTGGTACTGTAATTGAAGCTCGTTTATCAAGAGGTCGTGGCCCGGTAGCCGACTTGTTAGTACAACAAGGAACATTGCATACTGGTGATCCAATTGTAGTTGGTAATCGCTTTGGTCGAGTTCGGGTAATGACCAATGATCGCGGTCGACAGGTTAAAACTGCTACCCCTTCAATGCCGGTAGAAATTACGGGTCTAAATGACGTACCTGAATCTGCTGATAAGTTAGTTGTCTTTGATGATGAAAAGACTGCTAGAGCAGTCGGTGAGCAACGTGCTCAACAAGCTTTACAACAATCACGAGAAAATACACAACATGTCACTTTAGATAATCTCTTTGACACTATGAAGAAAGAGAATATGAAGGAAGTAGATGTTGTTTTAAAGGCAGATGTGCAAGGATCTGTTGAAGCTTTGCAACAATCACTTGAAAAGATTGAAGTTGAAGGCGTACGGGTTAATATCGTTCACGCAGGTGTTGGTGCTGTAAATGACTCTGATGTTACTTTAGCAGGTGCATCTAATGGCTTTATTATTGGCTTTAATGTTCGTCCAACTGCTACTGCTAAGTCACAGGCTGAAGCAGATGGCGTTGATATTAGGCTATACAGTATTATTTATAAAGCAATTGATGATGTTGAAGCTGCTATGCAAGGGATGCTTGAACCAACTTATGAAGATAAGGTAATTGGTAGTTTGACAGTTCGCGAAACTTGGAAAGTTTCCAAAGTTGGTACAATTGCTGGTGCATTCGTTGATTCGGGTTACGTCACTCGTGATTCTGATATTAACTTAATTCGTGATGGTGTGGTAATCTACTCAGGTAAGGTAGCTTCACTTAAGCGATTTAAGGATGATGCTAAGGTAGTTAAACAAGGTTTTGATTGTGGTTTGACTATTGAGGGTTATAATGATATTAAGATAGGTGATCAACTTGAGGCTGTTGAGCAGCAAGAGGTTAAGCCTAATAAGTAATTTTACTAGAGGTAAAAGATGAAGCATAGAATCGGTCGAGTTGAAGGCGAAATCCTACGCGAATTAACCAAAATTCTGCGGAAGAATATTCGTGATCCACGCGTTAGTGATGTTACCATTACTGCGGTTGAATGTACTAATGATTTGTCATATGCGACTGTTTACTACAGTATTCTTTCTGATGATCAAACAAAAGAAGCTGAAGTTATGGCGGGCCTTGATAAAGCTAAGGGAATGATGCGGCATCTGTTAGGCCAAGTACTGACTGTCTACAAGGTACCTGAACTTATCTTTAAGCGGGATAATTCTGTTAAATATGGCAGTAAGATCGATCGCTTAATTGCAGAGGTAAAAAAACAAGACACGGATCGTAATGATTAACAAAGGCGCCGGTTGGCGCTTTTTTAATGGAAAAGGTAAAAAATGCTTAACGGAATATTGGTAATTGACAAGCCTAAAGGAATGACTAGTGCCGATGTAGTCTATCAATTGCGCAAGGTATTACATATTAAAAAAATCGGTCATGCAGGTACACTAGACCCTGATGTTACAGGTGTATTGCCAATTGCGATCGGCCAAGCAACCAAGTTAATTGAGTTGATGCATCAACGAAATAAACAGTACGTAGGAACTGGGATCTTCGGCTTTGCGACTGACAGTTATGATATTAGTGGTAAAACATTGACTACTAAGCAATTAGCTGAACCGATTTCAGCAGCAAAAATTCAGCAGCAAATGCAAACATTTGTGGGTGAAATTGAGCAAGTACCGCCAATTTATTCTGCGGTTCGAGTCAATGGCAAACATCTTTATGAATATGCTCGAGCAGGAATTGAAGTTGAGCGGCCTAAACGAGTCGTTAAGGTTGTCTCATATGATTTGCTGGGACAGCCAAAGTTTGAAGATAATTGCGGCCAGGAAAGATTCGAATTTGCAATCGAATGTAGTAAGGGCACTTATGTGCGGTCACTAGTTAATGATTTAGGAACTAAATTAGGGGTACCAGCAGTCATGAGTAGTTTGCGGCGCAGTGCTAGTTCAGGCTTTGAGCTTAGTCAGGCTGTCAAGTTAGCCGATATTATTGCTGATCCCAGTTTGGCTAATGACTTGATCCAACCAATTGAGCACTTTTTCCAAGATTACCAACAAGTTGATTTAACGCAATCTCAGTGGCTTAAAGTCCAAAATGGTGCAGCGATTAGTTTGGAAATTGATGCAAATCAAGTTGCATTACGATACAATAATAGGGTTAAGGCGATTTATCAAAGAAAGTCCAATGAGTATCGTCCATATTTGATGCTCTTACAGAATAAATAAGTGAATGAAGGTCTTATTTTGCAAATTATCCATTTAACTTATCCGCTCGCAGAAAATTTAATTCCTGGTAAAATAGTTTTGGCTCTAGGATTTTTTGATGGTGTTCATCGCGGTCACCAACAATTGATTAAAACTGCTAAGCAAGCTGCAGCAGCACAAGACTTGCCATTAGCCGTAATGACATTTGACCGTCATCCTAAAGAAGTTTATCAACATGCAAGTGTCACATATATTGATAATTTGGCGGAAAAAGCTTATAAAATGGCTCATTTAGGTGTCGATTACTTACTAGTAATTCATTTTAATGCTGGCTTTAGCAACTTGTCTGCGCAAGAATTTGTTGATCAAATAATTGTTAAGCTGCAGGCAACAACCGTAGTAGCAGGTTTTGATTATACTTATGGCCCCAAAAAGATTGCCAATATGGCAAATTTTCCCAAGTATGCTAAAGGACGGTTTAAGATTATTGAAATTCCCAAACAGTCATATGATGGTGAAAAGATTGGCTCCACGGAAATCAAAAAAGCTATTACAAGTGGGCAAATGGAGCTAGTCACTAAATTGCTTGGTTGGCATTATATTATGAGCGGAGTTGTTGGGCATGGCTTGCGCAATGGTCATAAATTAGGTTATCCCACGGTTAATTTGGTATGGCAGGATTCCAAGGTAATACCTAAAGTTGGTGTGTATGCTACCAAAACTAAAGTTGCTGGTAAATGGTATGATTCAATGACTAGTGTCGGTTATAATGTAACCATCAATGATTCAAAGCAAATTTTTATCGAGTCAAATCTCTTTAATTTCGACCAAGAAATTTATGGACAAGAAATTGTCATTAAATGGTATAAATATACTCGAGGAGAAATTAAATTTGCTGATTTAGCTGGCTTAAAAAAGCAAATGGCACAGGATGAGGTTCAGATTAAGACCTATTTTGCTCAAAGAAAGTAAATACATTAATAAAAATTCTCAGATTTAGAGTTACTAAATTTGAGAATTTTTTGTTTGCATCGGGTTTATTATTGATATGCAAATATATGTTATTTAATTACCTAAATTACTTATTTATCAAGGCAAATATTGTCAATGCTGTTATCTTTCAAGCGTAACCGTTTACATGAAACCTGATTGGCACTACCATAAACTTAAATATGGCATAAATGCTATTTAAGTTTTTGGATATGAAAGGATAAAATTATGCTTGGAAAAAACAACTTTGACGAAAAGCTAAGGAAGATGACCTTACAGTCGAAAAGAGACCGTTTTTCAATTCGTAAATTAACAATTGGAGCGGCTTCTGTTTTGTTGGGCTTTACCTTTATGGGTGTAAATAGTCATGAAGTGCAAGCTGCAACTAGTGAATCTGATCAAACAACGGCAAAAACTACTACCACTGAATCTTCAACCACTAATGAGTCAAAGCCAAAAGTTAACTTGGAAACTTATGCTGGCTTATCTGACTTTTTACGCGGTAGTACTACGGAAAAAGCTCAATCGGCTAAACCTCAACCGCAGCAGCCAGCTAAGGATAAGACTCCAAATCAGGCAACTCAAACTAACCAAGCGGCACCAACTTCATCTCCAAATACGGCAAAGCCAAGTACTGCAACCACCAATAATAACGATCAGCCAACTAGTGCTGACCAGCTAGGTACTACTGGTGCTCAAGCGAATGCTAAGGTTGATAATGAAACAGTAGAGGTTAGCGATTGGCAGGGCTTTACTGATGCAATTACCACTGATAGCAACCAAGAACCTAAAACTATTAATTTAGCAACCGACATTACAGCGGACACTGATAATCAGGTCTACACCACATCGACTGATATAACGATTAATACTAATGGACATACTTTAGATATTGGGTCTAATACCATTCAGGATGATTATTATCAATGGTCGCTAACTGTCATTGGGGGTACCCTCAAGGGCAGTAAGCCTAATGATGACCCAAATAGTTTTAATTTCTTCGGTTTTAATAACGACCCGTCAGTTACTTTGCAGGATGTTCACGTTGAAAATGTTAGTTTTGACACTATTATTACTTTTGCAGGGAACACTACTGTTAGCTATGATACCAAAGGTAATATTTTTAGCGATTATAGCGAAGCATTTGTTCAAGATAATGCTAACGTCAAGATTGATTTTAATCCGTCAAGTGATTCGACTAATTTTATCTGTGATGTCTTTTCTATTGGTCAAGATGCTGAGGTTGAAGCTAACATCTCGAATACTAGAACGGCGCTAAGAGGAACTTATGGCGATAATGGTTATGTTGAAGTTGGTGAAAATTCTAAATTTACGTTAAATATTGCTGACACGGTTAACTTCTTATATCGGGTTGATCCTGATATTCCACCAATTGACTTTATTGTTGATCCGGGTTCAGAGACTCATATCAATAATAGTGCTAATGATCAAGGAGTTATTGAAGGTAAGGATAATCAGTTACATCTAATTGCTGACACGCCAAAGCTATTTGAAATAAATGTTACTAATCATGAAGACAGTGCCAACTTCAATTTTCCAACTACCGATATTTCTGGGGATAAAATGGGGCTGTATAGTGACCATTACAAGTGGATTATCGAAACTTCTGATGGTGCCAATATTATGGACAAGGTCTTTAATCCAGATGCGATGACTTTGCTGAAAAATCCATCCCTGCCGGAAGATATACCAACTAAAGGTAAGGCCAATCAGAACTTTAAAGACTTAAGTGATGAAGCCGACTTTCTCGATGTAATTGAAAATAAGGGTGGTTTTAATAGTTCAGCCAGCTTCAAATTAGGAACTACTTTGTACGATAGCTGGGAAAAAACTAATGCTGGTCGCTATAATGCCAGCAGTAAGCCAATAGCTGTTCATGAAGGGCAAACTAGTAAACTAGGTTCACCAAGTCAGTTACTAGCTGCAAATGGTACGACTTCAGCGATAATTGATAGTAGCAACCAGCAAGTGCTGACTATTACAGATTTGCAGGCAAATGGTACCATTAAAAGCATTGAATGGCTACCAAATAAAGCGATGGATGCTAGTGGTCAATTGGTGGATAATGGTGTTGTTAGCGATAGTGATGGTACGATTGCTACTGGCGCTGATACTAAAGCGGATCTGCTAGGTAATGCTGTCATGAGGGTAACCTATGGTGATGGCACCTATGATGATGTGCCAGTCGAGGTTAAACAAGTTTCTGCAATTCCTTCAGATGATATTCAGCATGTTAATCCTGGGCAATTACCAACGACAGCGCAAGCGCAAGCCGCAGTTGCCTTTGCTGGTTCACCTGACCAGGGTGATTGGCAGGTTACTTATGAATGGTATGATCAAGATAGGCAACCACTAACGGCTGCTGAGCTTGATCAGGCGAATACAGTAAAGAACTTTTATGTTAAAGTTTCGTATCATAACGCAGATGGTTCTAGTGATGGTGAACAGTTTGTTCCAGTAAAATTGGCAATTGATCCGGATGAGGCACATCAAGCAGGCTTAACTGCTGGTACTGGGAAGATAACAGTTCCTGTTAATAATGTAGGTGACCCAGTGACTAAGCCAGTAGCTTTTTCTGATCAAAAGCAATGGGAAAGTTTTTTAAAGGGAGATTTATCTAATGTAACCCAAATTGATTGGGCTGATCAAACAGCTGGCAACGAAGTAGTTGACAGTATCGGTCAGGATAAAACCGCTACTCTAAGAGTTACTTTCAAAGATGGTTCAACAGCGCAGGTACCTGGCGTCAAGTTTGATGTAGTTGGTGCGCAAAAGGCAGCTGGGGATGCGACTAAGACGCCAGTTGGCACAGTGCCAACGACAGCGCAAGCTGAAGAAGCCGTTGAGTTTACGTCGCCTCTCGCTGATGCTGGTTACGAAGCCGATTATGCTTGGGCAAAGGATGCGCAAGGAACCCCGATGACCAGTGATTATACGAGGTTTTCTGGAACAGGTAATGCGGGTCAACAAACCAAAGACGCTTGGGTATTGGTAACCTATTATGCTAAAGGCAAGGAGCATACGCCAGAAAATGTCGTTGCCAAGCAAGCGGTTCCGGTTGATTTAACCTTAACCAAAAAGCAGAGCAACCTTTATCATGATGACTTAGCTGGGTCTGGTGCTAATGGTCAGGGAACCAGTGTGGCTAAAGGCACTGAGTTAACTGATGAGCAGGCAAAAGCGGCAATCTTTTCAGCAGAAGAATTACCAGAAGGCACTACTTATACTTGGGGAACAACGGCAGATACAACTACAACTGGTAACAAGGAAGCTACGGTTAAAGTTACTTATCCCGATGGTACTTCTGAATTAGTTCCAGTCTTAATTAATGTGTATGATACTGCTGAAAAAGCAACTCCAGTTGGGCAACTGACTACTGCTGAACAAAATGGTGCTGCACCAGATGCCAAAACCGCAATTGCTAATGCTGAAAAATCAATTGCTGATGATAATAAGCAGATTGATCAATTACCAGCGGATGCCCAATATGAGTGGCTTTATGAACCTGATCTGTCTCAATCTGGTATTACGGTTGATGCCGTAAAAATAACTTATGCGGATGGCTCTGTCGATACAGTAGTAGTACCGATTCAGGTTGGTGATGGCAAGATTACAGGTGAACATGATCCGAAAGGAAAATTGCTAAACTTAAACTACTCGTCAATGGGAGCAGCTACTGCTGATGATGCAGAAGCTGCAATTGCCAATGCTGATACAATGCCTAAGGGTAGCAGCTATGCTTGGAAGCAAGCACCGGTGGTTAATGATTTAAATCAATTAGGTGAGCAACCTGCGATTGTGACCGTAACTTATCCTGATAATTCAACTCAGGATGTTCCAGTTATTGTTAATGTCACGAGCAATGCTAAAGAAAACGTGCGGCCGCGTGCACAGAATATCTGTCTGGAACAGGGCAGCACTGTGCCAGAAGATGTAGCCCAAGCAGCGATTACTAATGTTGCTGATTTGCATGATGTAAAAAGTTATGAGGTTGAACAACAGATTTCGACTGATAAAAGTGGCGTATCTGTTAATGTTATTAAAGTTACTTATAACGATGGTTCTTATGAAGAGGTTCCAGTACAAGTAATTATTGATGCCAAGAATAGTGCGGATGATTCCAAGGCTGACAAGAGTCGGCCACATGTGAAGACTTTACGTGTTGGATTAGGCAGTAAGCCAGCTGCAAGAAAGATTATCGATAACTTTAACGATTTACGGGGTAATCCGAAAGCTGAGTGGGTCGATCCTAATTTCCCTACGCAAGCAACCAAGACTCCGGGGCTAAAACAATCACAAGTAAAATTGACTTATGACGATGGTTCCACTAAGATTGTGACCGGATATTTGCGGGTTATGCCTGATGGTGAAAAGCGAGTTAATACGGCTACTGGTAAGACCACGAACAAAAAGATTGGTGAGATAGTTACTGCAGCTGATATGGTCGATAATTTGCCAAAGGATGCAACTGCTAGTTTTGTGTCACCGATTAATATTGAAAATGGTAAGACGGTTGCTGCAGGAACATATCCAGAAATTATTAAGGTTAACTTCCATGATGGCTCAACTAAGCTCTTGACGGGTGTACTAACTGTTGACCGTAATGAAGCGGATCAAGATATTACGCAAACTACGCCAATTGTGCTGCATGTTGAATCAGGAACGTCAACGCAACCAGTTACTGAATTTACTGATCCAAGTACTTTTTTGGCAGATCCAGGTGCTGGCGATGTAGCAACGGTAGAATGGGCTGAAGGTGGTCAACCAGAGGTTAGTCAGGCAAATGATCAGGCTACTGGTACCATTAAGCTTACCTTTAATGATGGTACTAGCAAGCAAGTGCCAGTTGAGGTGAAAGTTTTAGGTGCTAAAAAAGCAAGCACGTCAGTTACAATTACGCAAAATGCGAAATTAGATCAAGCTCATGCTAAAGCTGCGCTAAATGCCGATGACGTTCATACTCTAGATGCCCAATATCCAGGAATCAAGTATAGTTGGGCTGCTAATGCCGATGGCACTGGCGCAGTTTCTACCAGCGAAGCTGGCGAGCAAAGTCCGTATGTAGTCATTACTTATCCAGATGGTACCAAACAAGTCGTGCAAGTTGATTTGAAAGTAAATGAAGCTAAAACTGATGCTGGTAAATATCATCCAGAAACTGGCACTGAGTCAATTACCATTCACAAAGCTGATAAGGGCAAAGTGGCAGTACCGGAATTTACTGATAGTAGTAAATTCAGTGGTCTTATTGAGATACCAGATTTGCCAGCAGGAACAATAGTTGCTGATTTGGTAACTGGTCTTGATTGGGTTGATGGTGCACCTGATGCGATTGGTGATAATAAAACAGCTAAAGTAATGGCGCACTTTGAAGATGGTTCAGCTAGTTATCCGTTTGACATTAAGGTCAATGTCATTGGAGCGCAAAGTGCTAACAAGTCGACGAAAATTGCCGTTAGCTCAAAGTTGACGACTGAGCAGGCTAAGGCTGCTTTATTACCAGAAAGCGTCGCAGAAATTGAAGCCAAGTATCCAGGAGTTACTTACGATTGGGCAAGCCAGCCTAATGGCACAGGGCGAATTAAGACTGGGCAAGAGGGTAGTCCGGATGCTTATGTCGTAGTCAATTATCCAGATGGCACTCTTCAAACGGTTAAGGTAGATTTGCAGGTTGTTAGTCAGGCTGCTAGCTATGATAATGAGCTTAGCCTAGCAGATGGTGCGGCAATTACGATGCATGTTGTTAGTGATGAGGATGCAACAGTCCCAGTTAAGGAATTTACTGATTTAAACTGGATTAAGGATAATATCAAGCTTGGTAACGAAGCAGATTCCAGCAAGAAAATTAAGAAAGTAATTTGGAAAACTGAAGCACCAGACATTTCGGCTAGTGATATCGGACAGCAAGTTCATGGTAGAATTAAGATTGTCTATAAAGATGGCAGTACCTCGACTAAGTCCTTATCGTTGCCAGTAAATGTTATAGGCGGTCAAGCACAAGCAGATCCGACAACGGTTGTAGTAGGCACTGATTTGACACCTGAGCAGGCACAGAATGCCTTAACAACAGAGAGTATAACAGCGATTAAGGCTAAATATCCAAAAGCTGAGTTTAGTTGGGCAGCACAGGCTGATGGTAGCGGTCAAGTTGATACTAGTAAGACAGGTGCTAAGACAGCCTATGTTGTAGTTGACTATGGGGATGGCACTAATCAGATAGTTGCGGTGCCGTTGACAGTAAATTCGAAGGATTCTGGTAGTTCAGTAGCTGGAACAACCGAAGTTACTCCAATTGGTGGAGTAATTGCAGTTGACAAGGATACCAATTTAAGCAACGACACGGATTATGCCCAACAGGCAATCAGCAATCATGCGCAATTGCCTACTGGTACGACTTATAAGTGGGCGAAAGTTCCTGATACTTCAGAAGTTGGGACAATTACTGGTACAGTAATTGTTACTAATCCAAATGGCGATGCAATTGCGGTTACGGTAACTCTTAATATTACGGCTAAGCAAAGCGAACAGGTGACGCTAAGGCATAACGCCTATCTTTATAATGCAAATGGGCAACGGATTAATGAATTGATCCTAAAAACTGGCTCAATTGTTAATACTTATGGCGTGAAGCAAATTGCTGACCGTGATTTCTATATCTTAAATAATAATTATTATCTGGCTACTGGCAATGTTCAAAGCGTGAAACGTAAATTAATTCACAATGCTTACACTTATAATGAGTTTGGTAAGAGACTAGGTAAGACTACCACCAAAAAAGGTAAGGTTCTAGCTACTTATGGTGAGCCAGTCAAAATTCGTGGTCAAAAATATTATATTGTCGGTGCTAATCGCTATGTTAAAGCAGCTAACTTTAAGAAAGCTAAGCATAATATTAAGCCAGCACAGCAGATAAAGGCTGATCCACAAAAAGATCAAATAATGCATAGTTCCTATTTATATGATGAAAAAGGACAGCGAGTAAATGAAGTAACATTAAAAGCAGGTTCACGGGTAAAGGTCGATAAGACTATCCATCGCGTCGGTGCGCGGAAGTTTTACCAGTTAGATAATGGTTATTACATTGCTAAACGTAATATTACTGGTGATGAGGTTGTTTTGAACCATAATGCTTATGTTTATAACAAGTATGGTAGGCGTGCTAATCAAAAGGTACTAAAACGCGGTTCAACCATTACGGTTTATGGTGATTGGGTTTCTCTTCAAGGTACGAGATATTGGATCATTGGTAAAGGCAGATATGTAAAGGCTGCTAATCTTTAGTTAGTTTGACTAATGCTAAAAATAGTTTGAGATTGCACTCAAACTATTTTTTTGCTTGCTAATTAAAAAAATTGGATTATTTTTAGCACTCGGCTTGACATTCTGCTAAAAGCTAGTATCATAATAATTGTTAGCACCAAAGATGTAAGAGTGCTAAAAGTGAGGGCGATATTTATGTTGACCGAACGTCAAGAATTAATTTTAAAAACAATCATCAATGATTTTACACAAACTCATGATCCAGTGGGTTCAAAAACCGTAATGAGTCAGTTGCCGATTAAGGTGTCAAGTGCTACTATTCGTAATGAAATGGCTGCGCTTGAAGAAAAGGGCTTAATCGAAAAGACTCATTCATCTAGTGGACGAATTCCGTCAACTGCAGGTTATCGTTATTATCTAGATAATTTGGTTGAACCATTGCAGTTGCCTGAGAATGTTTACCAGCATATTATGCAGCAGCTTGATCAACCATTTCATCAGGTTAATGAAATTGTGCAGGAAGCAGCTAAGATTTTGTCAGATTTGACCAATTATACAGCTTTTGCGGAAGGTCCTGAGAGTCGCAACGTAACTATTACGGGTTTCAGAATCGTACCACTATTTAATAGACAAATTATGGCAATTCTAGTTACCAGCGATGGTAATGTCCAAAATCAGGTCTATAACTTGCCACGTCACATTAGTGGCGATGAGATTGAGCGAGCTGTACGCTTGCTCAATGACAAATTGGTAGGTAAGAGTTTAGATGAAGTGACACCTAGTTTACTTGCTAAGTCTTTAGGAAAGCATACCAGTAGTCAGCAAGCAAATGAACTGATTGCATTGGTTGAGGACGTTCTTAAGGATGCTGCAAGTGATCAGATGTATGTTGATGGGCAGATTAACTTATTGAGTAATAGCTCAATTGGTGATTCATCGCATATCAGGTCGTTATATGACTTAGTTGATCGTAACGACTTACTTTCTAGATTGTTAGACACTACTGATGATCAGCAGCTTGGTGGTCGTTCAGTTCGTGTCAGGCTTGGATCTGAATTACCCGGTGATTTGCTAAAGGATTATAGTTTGTTAACTGCAGAATATAGTGTTGGTTCGCATGGTAAAGGAATGATTGCTTTACTAGGTCCAACTAATATGCCATATTCTCAGGTGTTGGGATTGTTAGAATATTTTAGAAATGAATTAGCCAAGAAACTACTTGACTATTATGGTAGATTTCAATAAAGGAGGTTAGCTGTGAGCAAGGAAAAGTTTCCTAGTGAAGAGGATTTAAAACAAAAAGAAGCGACTACTGCTAAAAGTAAGTCGAAAGCTAAATCTGCAGCTAAAGCCGATTCTGAGGGTAAAAACTCAGATAAAAAAACCAATGCTACTGCTAAGGTAGAAAAACAGATTACAGATTTACAGGCGCAAAATAAAGAACTTGAAGATAAGTTTTTGCGTAGTCAAGCAGAAATGCAAAATATGCAGACGCGCTATAATAATGAACGGACGCAACTAATTAAGTATGAATCGCAATCGTTGGCTAAGGATGTTTTGCCAGCGGTTGATAATTTAGAGCGTGCTCTGGCTACGAAGGTAGATGATGACGCTTCTCAGCAGCTTAAAAGGGGAGTACAAATGACTTTGGATTCCCTAGTTAAAGCCTTAAAAGATCATGGTATTAGTGAAATTGAAGCTGAGAATAGCCCATTTGATCCGACGTTGCATCAAGCTGTTCAAACAGTTACAGCTGAAAACGATGATCAAAAAGATCATGTCGTGCAGGTTTTGCAAAAAGGATATCAATATAAAGACCGTACACTTAGACCAGCAATGGTTGTTGTTGCACAGTAATTGAAAGGAAGAATATAAATGTCAAAAGTTATTGGGATTGATTTAGGAACTACTAACTCTGCAGTTGCTGTTTTAGAAGGTAAAGAACCAAAGATTATAACTAATCCGGAAGGTAATCGGACTACACCATCAGTTGTTGCCTTTAAAGATGGTGAAACACAAGTCGGTGAAGTTGCCAAGCGTCAAGCGATTACTAATCCAAATACCATTTCCTCAATTAAGCGTCACATGGGTGAAGATGGCTACAAGGTTAAAATTGGTGATAAGGCTTATACTCCACAAGAAATTTCTGCAATGATTTTGCAATACATCAAGAAATTCTCTGAAGACTATTTAGGAGAAGAAGTTACTGAAGCAGTTGTTACTGTTCCTGCATACTTTAACGATGCACAACGTCAAGCTACTAAAGATGCTGGTAAAATTGCTGGTCTAGATGTTAAACGGATCATTAATGAACCAACTGCTTCATCACTTGCTTATGGTCTTGATAAAGACTCAGAAGATGAAAAAGTATTAGTTTACGACCTTGGTGGTGGTACCTTTGATGTTTCTGTTTTGCAATTAGGTGATGGCGTCTTCCAAGTACTGTCCACTAACGGTGATACTAATCTTGGTGGGGATGACTTTGATAATGCCATTATTGATTGGTTAGTTGCTAACTTCAAATCAGAAAACAATGTTGATCTTTCTAAGGATAAGATGGCATTGCAACGGTTAAAGGATGCAGCAGAAAAGGCTAAGAAAGATTTGTCTGGTGTATCTTCAACCCACATTTCATTACCATTCATTTCTGCTGGTGACGCAGGTCCATTGCACCTTGAAGCTGATTTGACTCGTGCCAAGTTTGATGAGTTAACTTCTGATTTAGTTGATCGGACTAAGGTTCCGTTTGATAATGCTTTAAAGGATGCTGATTTAACTGTTAACGATATTGACAAGGTTATCTTAAATGGTGGTTCAACTAGAATTCCTGCTGTTCAAGATGCAGTTAAGAAGTGGTCTGGAAAAGAACCTGATCACTCAATTAACCCTGATGAAGCCGTAGCTTTAGGTGCTGCTGTTCAAGGTGGGGTTATCTCAGGTGACGTTAAGGATGTTGTTTTGCTTGATGTTACGCCACTTTCACTTGGTATCGAAACCATGGGTGGTGTCTTCACTAAGTTGATTGATAAGAATACGACAATCCCAACTTCTAAGAGTCAAATTTTCTCAACTGCAGCTGATAATCAACCAGCCGTTGATGTTCATGTTTTGCAAGGAGAACGTCCAATGGCAGCTGATGACAAGACTTTAGGTCGATTTGAATTAACTGATATTCCAGCAGCTCCTCGTGGTGTACCTCAAATCCAAGTTACTTTTGATATCGATAAGAACGGTATCGTTAATGTTTCTGCTAAGGATACTGGTACTGGTAAAGAACAAAAGATTACCATCAAGAGTTCGTCTGGTTTATCCGATGAAGAAATTCAAAAGATGCAAAAAGAAGCCGAAGAACATGCTGAAGAAGATAAAAAGAAGAAGGAAGAAGTCGACCTTCGCAATGAAGTTGATCAATTAATCTTCTCAACTGAAAAGACTTTGAAAGATGTTAAGGACAATGACAAGATCACCGAAGATGATACTAAGAAAGTCCAAACTGCTTTAGATGATTTGAAGAAAGCCCAAAAAGATAACGACTTAGATGCAATGAAGTCTAAGAAGGATGACTTATCTAAGGCTGCTCAAGATTTAGCTGTAAAACTATATCAGGCTAATGGCGGCGATCAAGCCGCTCAAGGCCAAGCTGATCCAAACCAAGGGCCACAAGATCCCAATGGTGGTAATTCAGATAATGGTTCTGCTGGTGATGGCGACTTTCACAAAGTAGACTCAGATAAGTAAAGAGTTTATAATTGAATAAATTAGAAAAGAACTGCCGCAATAGTAGTTCTTTTCTTTTGGAAAGTAAGGAGTTTTTAAATGGCACAAGAAGATTATTATGGTGTGCTAGGTGTTGATCGCAATGCCAGCGACAAAGAAATTGATGCTGCTTACCGGAAATTAGCAAAGAAGTATCATCCAGATCTTAATCATGAGGCTGGGGCAGAAGAAAAGTATAAAGAAGTTAATGAAGCGTACGAAGTTCTGCATGATAAGGATAAGCGTGCGCAATATGATCAGTTTGGTTCTGCTGGTGTTAACGGTCAAGGCGGCTTTGGTGGAGCAGGAGCGGGAGCTGGTCAAGGTTTTGGCGGTTTCGGAGACTTTGGCGACATCTTTAATGATTTCTTCGGAGGTGGCGGCAGCCAGCGGCGCGCTGATCCAACTGCTCCAACTCGTGGTCAAGACCTTGATTATACCTTGACTATTGATTTTATGGATGCAATTAATGGTAAAAAGACGCAGGTTTCCTACACTCGTAGTGAAGTTTGTCCAACTTGCAAGGGTAACGGCGCAGAAAAAGGTACTCACCCAATTACCTGTGATAAATGTAATGGCTCTGGTTATATGACCGTTACTCAAAACTCAATGTTAGGTGTAGTGCGGCGTCAGACAGTCTGTGATAAATGTAGCGGTCGTGGTGTGATTATTGAACATCCATGTCAAACTTGTAAGGGTCAAGGAACGATTGATGGCAAAAATACCATTGAAGTTAACATCCCAGCTGGCATCGACAATGGTCAACAGTTACGCTATGAAGGCCAAGGAGAAGCCGGTACTAATGGTGGACCTTATGGTGATTTGTATATTAGTTACCGTATTAAACCGTCTAAAGATTTTGAACGAAAAGGTAATACAATTTATACTACTGTTCCAATCTCTTTTGCTCAAGCAACGTTAGGTGATGAAATTACGGTCAAGACTGTGCATGGTGATAGTAAACTTAAAATTCCGGCTGGAACTCAGCCAAATAAGAAGTTCACGTTGAAGGGTGATGGAGTGCCATATTTGCGTGGTAATGGCAAGGGCGATCAAATCACCACTATTCAAGTGCAGATTCCAACTTCAATTAATGATGATCAAAAACAGGCATTGGTTGATTTTGTTAAAGCTGGTGGCGGTTCGATTACTCCCCAAGAAAAAGGGTTCTTTGAAAGACTAAAAGACAAAATTAAATAATCTAAAAGCATTAGGGTAAATCCTTAATGCTTTTTGTATGATTAAATTCTTAATAGGTTTTCTCTGCTTCAATGAATTTGCTATAATAAAGGTAATAGAATAAAGGGTGCAAATAATTTATGGATATTAAAGAATTACAAGATTATCAAAGACACATTCGTAATTTTTCGATTGTGGCGCATATTGATCATGGTAAGTCAACGATTGCTGATCGTATTTTGGAATTAACGGATACAGTATCGCAGCGGCAATTAAAAAATCAAATGCTAGATGATATGCCACTTGAGCGGCAACGCGGAATTACGATTAAGATGAACTCGGTACAAATTAAGTACCATGCCCAAGATGGTGAAGATTATATTTTCCACTTAATTGATACACCAGGACATGTGGATTTTTCTTATGAAGTGTCACGGTCGCTGGCTGCTTGTGAGGGAGCATTACTAGTAGTTGATGCTTCTCAAGGGGTACAGGCACAAACGTTGGCCAACACCTATCTAGCGATTGATGACGATTTAGAAATCTTGCCGGTGATTAACAAGATTGATTTGCCTTCTGCGGATCCAGAACGTGCTAAGGAAGAGATTGAGGAAATGCTTGGTCTTGATGCTAGCGATGCAGTTGAGGTCTCAGGTAAAACGGGGCAGGGGATTGCTGAAATGCTAGAGCAAATTGTCCAGAAAGTTCCCGCTCCCGCTGGGGATTTAACGGCACCACTCAAGAGTTTAATTTTTGATTCCAAATATGATGATTATCGCGGAGTTGTCTTGTCTGTTCGCATTGAAGATGGAACAGTTAAGGCTGGTGATGAAATCGAAATTATGAATACTGGTAAAAAATATGAGGTAACTGAGGTTGGCGTTTTAAGCCCTGCTCCAGTTCAAAAAGATATTTTAATTGCCGGTGATGTTGGCTATTTAACGGCTAATATTAAATCTGTCCGAGAAACGCGTGTTGGTGACACGATAACTTCAGCAGCTAATCCCACTTCTGAGCCGCTACCAGGTTATCGACAAATTCCACCAATGGTTTATTCAGGAATGTATCCAGTCGATAATTCCAAATATGATGATTTAAAAGAAGCTTTGCAAAAGTTGCAGTTAAATGATGCTGCCTTAGAATTCGAGCCAGAAACTTCGACTGCTTTGGGCTTCGGGTTTCGTTGTGGTTTTTTGGGATTATTACATATGGATGTGGTTCAGGAACGGATCGAGCAAGAATTTGATCTGGATCTAATTATGACAGCGCCGTCCGTTGATTATCATGCAATTATGAACGATGGTTCAACTAAGGTAATTGATAATCCAGCTGATTTGCCAACTGCTGGTGAATATAAGGAGGTTCAAGAGCCTTATGTTAAGGCAGAAGTAATGGTACCTAACGATTTTGTGGGTCCTGTGATGGAGCTTTGTCAGAAAAAGCGGGGAGAATTTGTCACTATGGACTACCTCGATAAGTACAGAGTCAATGTTATTTACAATATGCCATTAGCAGAAATTATCTATGATTTCTTTGATGAATTGAAGTCATCAACTAAAGGTTATGCTTCATTAGACTATGAGATTACTGGTTACAGGGCAACTGATTTAGTTAAAATTGATATTCTATTAAATAAAGAAGCAGTTGATGCTTTAAGTTTTATTGCACATCGTGATGAAGCACAAAAGCGGGCGCGCCAGATGACTTCTATGCTTAAGAAGCTAATTCCAAGGCAAAACTTCGAAGTTGATATTCAAGGAGCAATTGGTGCTAAAATTATCTCGCGGGCAACAGTCAAACCTTATCGCAAAGATGTTACTTGGAAGATTCATACTGGTGATCCAGATAGACGTGCCAAACTGTTGGCTAAGCAAAAGCGGGGTAAAAAACGGATGAAAGCCGTTGGTCGAGTAGAAGTGCCCCAAGATGCATTTATGGCAGTCTTGAAAATGAATGATGACGACTTAAATACTAAGTAAGAGTTGATGGAAGGTTAATTTAACCGAATGATAGAATGGAAAAAACGTAGTGGTGCAGAATTACCTGCAGATTTAGTTGAAAAGTATCAACTTAGCCCTCTAACGGCTAAGTTGTTTTCTTTGCGTGGAATTAATACTGATGAGCAGCTGGAATTTTGGTTTAATGCTACGGAAGATGATTTGGCGGATCCAAAGTTGATGCATGATATGACTAAAGCGGTCGAACGTATCACTCAAGCAGTAGACAGCGGCGAAAAAATCATGATCTATGGTGATTATGATGCTGATGGAATTACTGCTACGACGATTATGATGGAAACTCTGCAAATTTTAGGTGCAGATGTACATTACTTTATCCCCGATCGATTTCGTGACGGCTATGGTCCTAATTTAGCAGCTTATCAAAAAATTGTTGCTGATGGAACTAAGCTAATTATTACAGTTGATAACGGAATAACTGGGGTTGAAGAAGTGGCTTATGCCAACAGCCAAGGTGTTGATACGATTATTACTGATCACCATACCATTCAAGAAGTTGTTCCAAATAGTTATGCAATTGTGCATTGTAATTATCCTGGACAAGCATATCCCTTTGATGACTATTGCGGAGCTGGCGTTGCCTATACTATTTGTCGTGAATTAATGCAAGATTCGATGTCTGAGCTACTTGATTTAGCAATGATCGGTACAATTGGTGATATGGTCAAAGTTTCAGGTGAAGGTCATATTCTGGTTAAGCAGGGCTTAGCTATCCTTAATCAGACCCAAAGACCGGGTTTGCGGGCTTTAATTAAGCAAGCAGGTTTGACAATGAGACAAATTGATGAGACCGATGTTGGCTTTAATCTGGCACCACGATTAAATGCGGTAGGGCGTTTGGCAAATGCTAGCTTGGCAGTGGAATTGTTGCTATGTGATGATGAGACTGAGGCAGAAGAATTGGCAATTCAAGTCGAAGAGCTAAATGATGAGCGCAAAGCTTTAACTGATGGTGTGTTTGCAGCATGTATTAATCAAGTCGAGCGGCATAATTGGCAAACTAAGAACACTTTGGTTATTTATGATTCCAATTTTCATGAAGGCGTTTTGGGCTTGGTTGCTAATAAAATAGTTGAAAAATATCATAAACCGACAATTGTTTTGACTAAAAATGATGCTGGTATCATTAAAGGTTCAGGACGTTCAATTACTGGTTTTAACCTATTTAACGCACTTAATCCCTTAAAAGAAGATTTACTGCAAAAATTTGGTGGGCACGACTTTGCTTGCGGCTTATCGATGAGTGTAGATAAGATTGCCGACTTGAGAGCAGCTTTTGAGGACAGTTTTCAAGTAGAAAGAAGCTTGGCAGTAGAATATTATGATTGTGAGTTGCCATTCACAGATTTAACTCCAGCTTTAATGACCGATATCGCACAGGTAGGTCCATTTGGCACAGATAATGTACAGCCAGTATTTAGTATTACTCAGGCAAAAATCACTAACTATACTGTTATGGGCAATCAAAAGCAGCACGTCCGCTTTCAGGCTAATCAATCAGATGGTAAGTTAGCAGTTGTTGGCTTTAACAAGGAATTTTTAACGAAATCACTGTTGCCTTATATTAAGCAGGTTTTTGTTAAGTTAGGGTTAAATACTTATCGCGGACGGACTACGCTGCAGGGAATTATGGCTGGCATCACTTTTGATACACCTCAGTTGACGGTTCCCGCACCAGTAGTGGATTTACGCCAAGAAGAATATATTATGGGTTTTGCCGACAGATATTTATTGTTTGATGAAAAAAATCTGACTGTGGCAGCCAATACTTTTGCTATTGCTTCGGATAAGATTACATTAGTCAATGATTATCATGCAAGTGGCGAAGTGGCAGTTTTACTTGATGTACCCCACAATCAAGCTGAATTTGATCAGGCACTAACTAATAGTTACCAGCAATTGTATTTACGATTTTTGCTTGACCAATTACCAGTTAAAAAAATTCCGAATAAAGCTAGTTTTGGACAGGTTTTAAAGTACGTTTATGCGCATCCTAATTTGACTACCAATGACTATGAACAGGTGGCGTCATTTTTGGGGTTAGATTATGCTAGTATTTTATTTATTTTACGGGTCTTTTTTGAACTTAAGTTTGTTAAATTTGATCAGGGGAAAATTACTGGTATTAAAAATCCACCGCAAAAACCGTTAAGTTCGTCAAAATATCTGGCTGCTACGCAATCACAAATTGAATTTGTTCAAACTTTACGCCAAATGCCAAGTTCCGAACTATTAATGTACGTAAATCAACGTCTAAAATAACATTAATTAGCTAGATAGACTGGTTTTTCGCTAAAAATCTGTTAGAATAGATTGGTTAGATTATATATAGATAACCAATTAAGTTTTGGAGGTTTTGCTATTTATGGCAAACATTTTTGAAGAACACATCGCAAATGTGAAAGACTTTCCCAATAAAGGAATCACTTTTCGGGATATTACTCCTATTTTGCAAGATGGTAAACTATTTAAGTTAGCAACCCATGAACTTGCTGAGTATGCTAAGAGTAGAAAGGCAGATGTAATCGTTGGGCCAGAAGCACGAGGATTTATTGTTGGTTGTCCAGTGGCAACTGAATTAAATTTAGGTTTTGTACCTGCTAGAAAGCCCCATAAGTTGCCACGGGCTGTTGAACGTGCTTCTTATGATTTGGAATATGGTTCAAACAGCTTAGAAATGCATCAAGATGCGATTAAGCCCGGACAGCGAGTTGTTGTTTGTGATGATTTGTTAGCCACTGCTGGAACGCTAAGAGCATGTAAAGAATTGATTGAAAATTTAGGCGGCGAATTAGTTGGTGCTGGTTTTTATATCGAATTACCTGATTTAAAGGGTAAAGAAAAGTTACCAGGACTAGATGTCTTTTCATTAGTTCAATATCACGGTGCTTAAATAAGATTAATAAAAAAACGATTTTTCTTTGTTAAAGGAAAAACCGTCTTTTTAGTTATAAAGATAAGTGTTATCTTTTTACATTGATATGACAGATCGTTATAATATTCGATGTGTTTTTATAAAAGGAAAGGTGAGTAGTTTGGAATTAAGAAAAGCAACTATGGCTGACTTTGACCAGATTATGACGATTTTGCGAGATGGTGCTAATCAATTAGCTGAAAGTGGTGTTAACCAATGGCAGGGAGAATATCCATCACCAGATCAAATTAAGGAAGATATCAAGCAAGGTTGGGCTTTTTTAGCAATGTCAGATGACCAAGAAACTGTTGGCGCAATTTCAATTGTTAGTGCTCCGGATCATGATTATGATAACTTAGACGGTCACTGGCTAAATCCAAGTGATCGCTATGTAGTTATTCATCGTGTTGCAATTCATTCAAATCACGCTGGTAAAGGCTATGCAACTAAGCTATTAAGTGCTGTGATTGATGGTATCAAACGCAATCGTCCCGATATTGATTCAATTAGAATTGATACTCATGAGGATAATTTAGCGATGCAACATTTAATTGATAAGATGGGCTTTAAGCGAGTTGGCAGTCTGCATGGTGTCTACCGTCAAGATGAAACTTCTTATGTTTATGAATTAGTCAAATAAAGATTTTAATAATAGTAAAAGTGTCTGGGAAAAATTAACTCTTCAGACTTAAAAACAGACCAAGTTTTCGTAATAAGAAAATCTTGATCTGTTTTTTATTGCTTATTTCCTGTAAAAGAAGTTTTCCGCCACCTCTTCTACTCCAATATTTGCTCAAATTCATCATCATGAACATCAAGCCTACATCGGTTTCGACCTTTTTCTTCCCTCGCAAGTGTGTTCTGCGCACACCAAAAACGTTCTTCATATGTCCAAAGACTGGCTCTACGTCCGTTTTTCTATAGCTATAGATCAGTTTGCCTTCGCTACTTTGAAGAGTTTGTTTAGCTTTTGCCTTTAAATATTGCCAATTGGGGTTGTATTGCACCTGCCTTTGGCGTCCGCTTTTAGTTTTGGCTAGCTCAGTTAATTCAGCTGTTAACTGAAACTCATCTGCTTCATATATTTTTAGATCAGAGATTAACCCCGTACTCTTATTCCTCCGCTTACCATACCGTTTGAAATTAAAACGCACACCTTGCCAGTCAAGGTAATAATCTTCTTGCTCATTATAAGTCCAATTCGCCAGCTTGGTGGGATCATTTTGATACTTTCTAGTCTGCTCCTTATCGTAAAGGCTGTAAGGAATAAAATATTGTTTATCTTCATACTCATTTTCAAGCATAGAATAATTATATTCGCTGCCATAGCCGGCATCGGCAACGATGTTCTGGAACTTGTCTAAATTTGTCATTTGCTTTAAGAAAGGTTCTAAAGTCTTGAAGTCTGTTGGATTAGGGTAAAGTGCATAATCTACTACATATTGGTTGGTAGTTGCCACTTGAATATTATATCCGGGTTTAAGCTGACCATTCCTCATATGATCTTCTTTCATATGCATAAAAGTGGCATCATGATCGGTCTTTGAGTAGCTATTACGCTCACCAAAAGTTGCTTGCGCCTGTTCATACTTTTCTGCTCTGGGGATAAAATCCTGACGCAACTTATGCAAGACTCTTTTAAGGCCTCGCCTTTGGCGTTTTTTAGTTGAACCTCCAGGAATTACTTTCGGCTCAGCCGCGATTGCTTCATCTAGTTGCTTGATGACAGTTTCTGTTTGTTCTGCCATGATTGCCAGACCCTGACTAGTTTGTGCTTCTTCTTCAGTAATCGCTTGGATTACTTCTTTTTGAATTAATTCATCATAAAGCTCAACTGCATTAGCCTTTAACTTAGTATGAAACTTTTCGACAGCTCTTTTCCAAACGAAAGTATACTTGTTAGCATCAGCTTCAATTTTAGTCCCATCAATAAAGATAGCATCTTCTCTAAGCAACCCTTCTGCTTGCAAAAGATTAGTAAAATAGACAAAAGCTTGTTTAATCAGCTGATTGGTATGGCTACTAGCTCTAAAGTTATTGATCGTATGATATGAAATATGTTTACCACCAGCTATGACCATCATCGGGAGGTTTTCTGTGAGCATCCGCTCAATTTTTCTACCAGAGAAAACGCGTCTAGAATAGGCAAAGAGTAGTATTTTGAGCATCATTGCTGGGTGATAGGCAGGCCGACCAGTATTTGAATTGTCTTCCAGCAACACATCGGCAGGAATCGAGTCGACAAAATCACTGATAACCTGAGCAAGATGATTTTTAGGAATAGAAAAGTCAAAGTTGAGTGTTAAAGCAGTTTGACCTGTGATATAATTTTGATACATGAAAAGCCCACCTTTTTTGTTTTTTGTAGTAATTTAATAATAACAAGGTTAGGCTAGAATGTATATGAAAAATCCGCTAGAACGCAAAGATTCTAACGGATTTTTTGCTTTTAAGGGTCTAGTTTTTTCCCAGACACTTTTTTGATGATAATTATCTGTTTTTCATGATTGGTTGGTAGACTAAATCGATTACTATTGCGGCAAATAAAGCAGCAACAAAAGTAATTAATAGGTTAAGCCAACTAATTTTAGTCATAGCAATTCCGAAGATTGCCAAAATAATGGTTATCAATACATCCGCTAGCTGAGTTAAACCAACAGACTTAGAAGGATAATCTTGCCAGAAATAACGCTTAGTTCTGGTAATTAAAATAATGAACATTGCACTTAATACTAAGAACACATATACCATGGTTGAAATTGTTCCATGACTAAAGCCATGAGTATTAAGATAACTAATACCTAAAATACCAATTAATGTCCAACCAAAGGCTAGTGAAAAAGCAATTTTAGCTAATTTAGCCATATTCCAATTTTCTGGTTGGTAAGTAATATGAGTGCGATCTGTTCCAATCATCATCGTAACCATGTTATTCATAATTGTATAGATTACCATCGCATTGAGCGCCATCGGAATGTAATTAAAGAATAAGTAACCAAAGGTTAGTAGCATGGTCAATTCAGCAGTTCTTGCTAATTTAGTTAATGACCAAGTTGTCATTCTTTGATAAACGCGATGCCCTGCATCCAAAATTTTAACAATTGAAGTCAAGCCATCATTCAGAAGAACCATCTTACCTGAACGCTTGGCCACGTCAGCGGCATTAGCAACGGCAATTCCGACTTCTGCTTGTTTTAAAGCAGGTGAATCATTAACGCCATCACCAGTCATACCAACAATAAATCCCTTTTCTTGGAAAAATTTTACCATTTTTAATTTATCTTCAGGTAGAACATCAGCAATACCGGCCAATTCATTGATATTAATATTTTCGTTAAAGTCATGGATAGAGATTACTCTGCCATCTAGCTTAACTTGTTTAGCCACTGCAAGAGCTGTTTTTTGGTTATCACCAGTTAACATGATTGGTTTAACACCACGTTTTTTAAGTTCAGCTAGAGCAGCTTGAGAGTCAGAGCGGACTTGGTCTTGCAAAATGAAGACACCAGCAAGTTTGTCGTCAATCAATAAGGCACAGGAGCGACCAGCACCGAAGTCAATATTCTTGACTTGATCATTGGCTGCTTGATCAATCTTAGCTAATTGTTTAAATGAACCCAACTTAATGTTATGATTTGCATAATTAGCCATTGAATAGCCAGTAGCAGAAGTAAAGGGAGTAAAGTCCGAACTACTTTGGATTTTGATATTTTGTTTAGTTAAATAGTCAATAATGGCGCTATCAATGATTTTAGTATTGCGTTGATCGGTTGCAGCACTAGCTAGTTGTAAGACTGTTTTATCATCTAATTGGCTAAAGTTAGTCCAGCTGACCACCGCAGTTTTGTTTTCAGTGATGGTACCAGTTTTGTCTAATAAAATCAAATTTAAATTGGCTGCATCCTGAATCCCAGTCAAATCAGATGTTAAGACGCCTTCCTTGCTCAATCTGGTTGCTTCAAATGAATTAGATAGGGCAAAAGTGGAGGGCATGGCAACTGGAATTGAAGCAATAAACATCATCGCTAAAAACGGCAGCATATTGATTAGGTTTTGAAAGTCGCCACCTTTAAAAAATGAAGCGATGATAATTACTAAGGTTAAAATTCCATCAAGCAAACATAAATAGTAAATAATCTTAGTTAACAATTGTTGCAGATGTCCTGGTGCAGCGGAATTGTTAATTAAGTTAATAGTTTTACCAGAACGAGAATTTGCCCCAGTCGCTGTAACTTTTGCTAATCCATTGCCTTCGACTACTGTAGTGCCGGCATAAGCATAATCTTTGATCCTTTTTTTGACAGCGTTAGCTTCTCCGGTAATCGAACTTTCGTCAAGAGCGAGCTGTCCTTGAACTAGTTCAGCATCGGCAGCTAAAACATCACCAGGTTGCAGGCTGATTAAGTCGCCTGGAACTAAGTATTTGGAATCAATATTTTGCCAAGATCCATCACGTTCAACAGAAACAGTTGGGGTCAGCTTATGAGAAATATTATTTAAGACGCGGCGCGATTGCTTTTTCTTAGAAGCACCATTCCATGCTGCAAATAATAGCATTAATAATACAAATAATGATTGGACCCACTTGCCTAATAGACATTCTAAAACTAGGGCAGCTTCTAAAATCCACGCTGATAAGTTCCATAATTTAGATAAAAATTCTTTAAAAAAGTTAAATTCAGGTTCGGGGACCTCATTTAACCCTGTTTGTTTAAGCAGCTTATCAGCTTCTGCTTGCGAAAGTCCACTTAATTTTTCAGACATATTTTTCCTTCCTTTGACTAATTGCTATCATAAATAAACTAGCATAACTAGCGATTTTTTTCTAGCAAATAAAATAAGCTTGCACAATAATGCAAGCTTATCTATTAGTTAACATTTCCTAAAAATTAGTCCTTGTCAACATCGTCTGGGAAGAAGGCAAGACGTTCACCGTCACCAAGGTCTTCTTCGATTTCAAGCAAGCGGTTGTACTTTTCAACACGCTCTGAACGGGCAGGAGCACCAGTCTTAAGTTGACCACCGTTGATTGCTACAGCAAAGTCAGCAATAAAGGTGTCACCAGTTTCACCTGAACGGTGAGAAATCATAGTGTTGTAACCATTCTTACGTGAAAGACGAATAGTTTCCAAAGTTTCAGTTACAGTACCGATTTGGTTCAATTTGATTAATGAAGCATTACCAGCACCTTCCTTAATAGCCTTAGTTAAAAGCTTAGGATTAGTACAAATAAAGTCATCTAATACGATTTGGATTCTATCCTTGTGGGTTTCAGTAAACTTAATCATACCGTCAACGTCATTTTCATCATATGGGTCTTCGATTGAAATTAATTCAGGGAATTCGGCAAGTAACTTATCGTAGTAATCTGATAATTCATCATCATTGAAGACTTTACCCTCGAAGTGGTATTTGTGGTCTTCCTTGTTGTAGAAGTATGAAGCTGCACAGTCACAAGCGATAGCAATATCTTCACCTGGCTTGTAACCAGCCTTGATAATTGCTTCATGCAAAGCCTTCAAGGCTTCTTCTGAACTCTTCATGTTAGGTGCAAAACCACCTTCATCGCCAAGACCAGTTTCGTAACCCATGTCTTCCAAAACTTTCTTCAAAGTATGGTAAGTGTTAACGATCTTTTCAAAGCCATCACGGAATGAAGTCTTCTTAACAGGGGTAATCATGAATTCTTGTACATCGATTCCGTTATCAGCGTGTTCACCACCATTGATAACATTGTGGAATGTTTGTGGCATTTCAAGATCAGTACCACCAAGATATCTGTACAAAGGTTGGTGACTATCTTTAGCAGCTGCGTCAGCAGTAGCCATTGATACGCCCAAGATTGCGTTAGCACCAAGCTTGGCTTTGTTAGGGGTACCATCTAAGTCGATCATTACTTGGTCGATATTAGCTTGGTTGTGTGGATCTAAGCCCTTTAAGGCTTTAGCGATTTGATCGTTAACGTTGTTAACGGCTTTAGCAACACCTTTACCACCAACACGGTTGCCACCATCACGTAATTCAACAGCTTCGTTTTCACCAGTTGAAGCACCTGATGGAACTTCAGCTTTTCCTACGACACCATTTGAAAGAGTAACGAATGCTTCAACGGTTGGATTACCACGTGAATCATAGATTTCCAGTGCATGAACATTTTCAATGACTGATTTTAACATCTAAAAACCTCCTAAATAATAAATGTTGTACAAAAACGTTTGTACATACATTAGCGGGGATTACTGCCCCCAGCTCTACAAGATAATTTTAGCTGAAGTTTGTGATTCTGTAAACATTTGAAAACGATTTCTAATATTAAAAAATATTTAATCGCTTTTTTGTTGATTTTGGATTATCATTAACTATACAATTTAAAGTGTGAATAGATTTATGATTTAAATAAGGATGTATTTAACCAATGGAAAAAGTAAAGTTAATTGTAGACTCCAGTGCCAATCTAAGCTCTACAACTAATATCGAAGTTGTACCATTAAAAATTACGATTGCTGGTCATGATTTTATTGATGATGATCAACTTAACATCAGTGAATTAATTACTAGCATGGCACAAAATTCTGAAGCAGGCAAGACGTCGTGTCCAAGTATCAATGAATGGCTTGAAGCACTTGAAGGCAGTGAGCGTGCAATTATCTTAACGATTACTAGCGGACTAAGTGGTAGCTTTTCTTCGGCTTTTCAGGCTAAGGAAATTTATGAAAAAGACCATCCACAAAGTCAAGTGATTGTGATTGATTCGCTTTCTGCTGGTCCTGAAATGACGCTGATTTTGCAAGAAATTCAGCGACTAGTCGCTAGTCCAACACGCTTTGTTGATTTAGAACAAAAAATTGTGCAGTATAGGACTCACACACATTTATTGTTTGTATTACAATCACTACATAATTTATCTTTAAATGGTCGAGTAAGCCCGGCAGTTGCTAAAATTGCGGGAATGCTCAAGATTGATTTAGTTGGAACTGTAAGTCAAGAAGGGACTCTTGAGCCAATCACTAAAATGCGCGGCATGAAGCGAGCTTTAAAAGAAATTTTAAAGCAGATGGCACAAAGAAATTACCATGGTGGTCAAGTTATTATTGATCATTGTGAAAATGAGGCAGATGCAAATGCTTTAAAGGAGCAAATTTTGACACTATATCCTCAAGCAGATATTAAAATTCGGACAACTTGTGGTTTGTGCACTTTTTATGCAGAAAAGGGTGGCATCATGATTGGTTTTGCAGATAATTAAACAATTGCCAAAAAGATTTGTTGCGAAATAGTAAAACAAAAGATTGCTAAACTAGTTGCTCCGATGATGTCGGACGGATAATGTGCTTTCAATCTAAGGCGTGAGATAACTACCATTAGCCACATTATGGCTAGCATGATCGCAAACCCACTACCGAATTTGTGACCAAACAAACGCCAAGTAATTAGGCTTAGGCTAGTAGTACCTAAGACATGGCCGCTGGGGAAACTGTAGCCATTTTCCAAATGAGAATGACTAATTGGACGTTTACGATGCATCCATTTTTTAAGGAAGATGCCAATAAAGTCGGTGATTCCTAGGGTAAAAATGACCCATAGGGCAGCAAGGTTTCTTTCTTCATTAATTAAGAAGCTGGCTAGTAAGATATCCCAGATGACAATTAGTTTTGGATCATTGATAAAGGCGACTATCTTCCAATTAAAACTATCCAAACTTCCGATAAGTTTGTGGTGTAGCCAATGGTCTAGTAGATTAAAGCGCCGGGAATTTCTAATATTAACAATCAAGACAAATAAAATAGTGGCCGATATTATGGTTAGCCAAATATTTTCATACAAAATCAAATCACTACCTAGAAATAAATATTTAAGTTAATTTTACCAGCATGTAGGCAAATACGGTTATCGCTTAAAGCTGGTCTTGAGCAAAATTTAAGAAATTACTGGGATCAATTAAATGATGGATTGGAAGAAAATAGCAATGAAATTTCAATTTAAGCAAGAAAACCAGTTGACACAGGCTGATTTATTTATGTTATATAACTCAGTTGGGTGGACCTCTTATACTAAGGATTTGGCAAAACTGCAACGAGCTGTTGCAAATTCACAGGCAGTGATCACGGTTTGGCTGCGAGCCGAATTGGTAGGGTTAATTCGAACAATTGGCGATCAAGAAACTATCCTGTATATTGAAAATTTGCTAGTGAAGCCTGAATACCAACATCAAGGTTTGGGGACAGAGCTAATTCAGCAAGTTCTAAAAAGGAATAGTGGAATTAGACAGGTTGTTTTACTAACTGATAATACGGTTAAGACACGCGCGTTTTATGAAAAGCAGGGACTAACAAATATTGATAAACTTGGAATAGTGGCGTTTTATCAGGAATATTAGCTGTATAGTACTTAACCAATAAAAAGAAAGGCAGGAGTTTAGCTAGTTTTTGGAAAATATATTTTAGGATAGACCTGCAAGTAGAAACAGTGAATTTTTTAAGGCGCTGAGGTAGAAAAAGAAGCTTGATTTTTCGTTGATTATACGGAATAATGTAGTCGTTGAAATATGAACTCATAAAAAATTAGTGTTTTTCTTTTTAAGAATCTTGTTATAACAAGGATTTTTTACTGTATTCCCACGCAAGTGGGGGTGATCCCCTGAAAGACAGTATATCAGTATACCTTGATATGTATTCCCCACGCAAGTGGGGGTGATCCTTTCGATTGATACTTGAATCAAAATTTTCTCTCGTATTTCCCACGGATGTGGAGAATTTATTACGAGTAGAACAGACACTATTGATAAAACATGAATGATTTGTTTTCTGTATGTTGGGATTAGACTAAAATAATTTATATAGCAATAATTTTATATAGATAGTTAGATTTTTTATAAAGTTAGCTGGAAAAAAAGATTAAGTTATAGTATAATTTCTTATGTTCTGGAGAGTTGGCAGAGTGGTAATGCACCGGACTCGAAATCCGGCGAACCAAGTTTTCCTTGGCGCGCAGGTTCAAATCCTGTACTCTCCTTAAATATATCCTGATAAATGCTTATGTAGCAGCATTTTATGACTAGACCGCACGCCAAGCTATCAACGTTTTTGATGATATATGGACTAAATTTTGACTAAACAACCCAGCTAAATTAACAGCTGGGTTGATTTTGAAGTAAGTATAAACCTTTCACAATGTGATTATCTAAATTGTGCTTTAATTCGTTTGATAGATGTAAATTTAGACAATACTCAATGTTCTATATGTAATTTTTGATTAAAGGTGGATTATGTTGAAAGATAAAAATGTTTTAGCATATCCAATTATTTTGTATCCAGAAGAGCAAGTCGGTTATAGCGTAGAAATTCCAGATATTGGCGGAGGAACCTAGGCTCTTGGTGCCATGCTAGTTAGTGAAACTAGTTATCCTACTCCAGCGCCTATCAAAGAAGTTGATGTATCGGAAAATGAAGTTAAAACAATTGCTTCAGTTGATATGAATAAGTATCGCAAGCTAAACGAAAAAACTATTCGTAAGACTATTTCGATACCAGAGTATCTGGTTGAACTAGGTAAAGAACAACAGATTAACTTTTCAAAGACTTTGACAGAAGCATTAGAAAAGCAGTTATTAGCAAAGTAAAAGAATAAGTGTCTGGGAAAAAACTAACTCTTCAGACTTAAAAACAGACCAAGTTTTCGTAATAGAAAATCTTGATCTGTTTTTTGTTGCTTATTTCCTGTAAAAGAAGTTTTCCGCCACCTCTTCTACTCCAATATTTGCTCAAATTCATCATCATGAACATCAAGCCTACATCGGTTTCGACCTTTTTCTTCCCTCGCAAATGTGTTCTGCGCACACCAAAAACGTTCTTCATATGTCCAAAGACTGGCTCTACGTCCGTTTTTCTATAACCATAAATCCGTTTGCCTTTGTCACTTTGAAGAGTTTGTTTAGCTTTTTCCTTTAAATATTGCCAATTGGGGTTGTATTGCACCTGCCTTTGGCGTCCGCTCTTAGTTTTGGCTAGCTCAGTCAATTCAGCGGTTAATTGAAACTCATCTGCTTCATATATTTTTAGATCAGAGACTAACCCCGTACTCTTATTCCTCCGCTTACCATAACGTTTGAAATTAAAACGCACACCTTGCCAGTCAAGGTAATAATCTGCTTGCTCATTATAGGTCCAATTCGCCAGCTTGGTCGGATCATTTTGATACTTTCTAGTCTGCTCCTTATCGTAAAGACTGTATGGAATAAAATATTGTTTATCCTCATACTCATTTTCAAGCATAGAATAATTATATTCGCTGCCATAGCCGGCATCGGCAACGATGTTCTGGAACTTGTCTAAAATTGTCATTTGCTTTAAGAAAGGTTCTAAAGTCTTGAAGTCTGTTGGATTAGGATAAAGTGCATAATCTACTACATATTGGTTGGTAGTTGCCACTTGAATATTATATCCGGGTTTGAGCTGACCATTCCTCATATGATCTTCTTTCATATGCATAAAAGTGGCATCATGATCAGTCTTGGAGTAGCTATTACGCTCACCAAAAGTTGCTTGCGCCTGTTCATACTTTTCTGCTCTGGGGATAAAATCCTGACGCAACTTATGCAAGACTTTTTTAAGGCCTCGCCTTTGGCGTTTTTTAGTTGAACCTCCAGGAATTACTTTCGGCTCAGCCGCGATTGCTTCATCTAGTTGCTTGATGGCAGTTTCTGTTTGTTCTGCCATGATTGCCAGACCCTGACTAGTTTGTGCTTCTTCTTCAGTAATCGCTTGGATTACTTCTTTTTGAATCAATTCGTCATAAAGCTCAACTGCATTAGCCTTTAACTTAGTATGAAACTTTTCGACAGCTCTTTTCCAAACGAAAGTATACTTGTTAGCATCAGCTTCAATTTTGGTCCCATCAATAAAGATGGCATCTTCTCTAAGCAACCCTTCTGCTTGCAAAAGATTAGTAAAATAGACAAAAGCTTGTTTAATCAGCTGATTGGTATGGCTACTAGCTCTAAAGTTATTGATCGTATGATATGAAATATGTTTACCACTAGCTATGACCATCATCGGGAGGTTTTCTGTGAGCATCCGCTCAATTTTTCTACCAGAGAAAACGCGTCTAGAGTAGGCAAAGAGTAGTATTTTGAGCATCATTGCTGGGTGATAGGCAGGTCGACCAGTATTTGAATTGTCTTCCAGCAGCACATCGGCAGGAATCGAGTCGACAAAATCACTGATAACCTGAGCAAGATGATTTTTAGGAATAGAAAAGTCAAAGTTGAGTGTTAAAGCAGTTTGACCTGTGATATAATTTTGATACATGAAAAGCCCACCTTTTTTGTTTTTTGTAGTAATTTAATAATAACAAGGTTAGGCTAGAATGTATATGAAAAATCCGCTAGAACGCAAAGGTTCTAACGGATTTTTTGCTTTTAAGGGTCTAGTTTTTTCCCAGACACTTTTTAATTTAGGTAGATTTTTGGTTGAGAAAAGCTAGAGATTTAGTAGAGAACAGGTGGAGGTATATTATGGTATTGTCGAAAGATTGGGAAACTCTCAATTAATCGACACATCGTTCAACAGATCAATTTTGCCGCCACTATTAGTATATTTGCTTCCTGGGTAGTGGCTAAGATTTGGCCTAATATTTTTGCAATATAAGAATAGTATTTTTACACCAAATCTGGGATATTATTGCTTATTAATCACAAAAATCAAATTATTTTTCATTTAAATTTCGAATATACATGATTAAACATGTATGATATATTTATTGATTGAGAGACCAGCAATCTACAAACGGGGAGGAGAAACCTCATGACTCGCCGAGAGTACCGCAAGGCAAAAAAGCTCACCCTTGCGGGAATCGCAAGTCTATTGCTTCATTTGTTCGGTTTGTAGTAATAGACAAAGGGATAAGCTGAGTCTTGTCCTTTTGTCATAAGTATAGCAGATTTATGAGAGGTTTCAAAATGAAAAAATTGAATAATATTTTGACTATCGTAAATTTTATTCTAAATTTGATAATAATTGTTTTAGCTGTTTTAGTTATAGGGAAGGATTTTTGGGGGTGGTTTTAAGCAAGGCACGTCAAAAAGCAGATGCAAAATATAAGAAAACACATCCTAAAGTAGCAAAAACAGTATCGTATAGGTCAACAACTAAAAGCTTTATTAAAATTATTCCAATGTTGCTGACTTAGATAATTTAGAAGAATTAATTGCTACAAGACGAAAAGAATTAGAAAAATAGTATTATAAAAATGCACATATCAAAAGAGCGCAAATTATTTTAAACACATCAAAGTAATAGTTTCATGCACTTGTGAGAATTCCTGAGGGGCTTTGAAAAAGCAGCTTTGTTTGATATATTCTTAAAACAGGAGAGGTATTAAAATGTCGTATAAATATTTTGGCACACTATTACATAACGTTGAAGATAAAGTTTGGGAAGTAAAATTTGATGACTTTCCTGAAGCAATGACTTTTGGTGAAACTCCTGTTGAGGCATACAAATATGGCAAAGATGTACTAATATTGGCTTTAGATGGTAGAAAAAACTTTCCTAAGCCAACTGAATTCAAAAAGCATATTGATTTTAACAGTTCAGAATACGATGAAGCTTTTCAGTTGCCATTTGAAGTAACCAAGGCTGAAATTGAAAGTATAGTCAAGTAAAAATGAAATTTGTTAAAGGATGTTAAAGTAGCTAAAAAGAATTGTATATTATATTTAAAAATAAAAGCTTGTTTAACTTGCTTAAATAGATAATATCTTGCAAAATATAAGCAGTGAAGTATAAACTAATGAATTTTGTGTATCTCTTTGATTAGCAATGTTGATATGACGGTAATCTTTTACTGTATTCCCCACGTATGTGGGGGTGATCCCTTTAAAATAGCCAGTTAATCCAATTCCAATAGGTATTCCCCACGTATGTGGGGGTGATCCTACAAGCGATGATAAGGACTTAGCAAACCTTAAGTATTCCCCACGTATGTGGGGGTGATCCTTGTAAACACTATTTATAATGGTGCGCCTTATTGTATTCCCCACGTATGTGGGGGTGATCCACTTATCAATATAACGAAAAAGATGGTTATAATGTATTCCCCACGTATGTGGGGGTGATCCTATCAGTAAGATATGGGAACAGAAAGACGAAGCGTATTCCCCACGTATGTGGGGGTGATCCCGTGATCCCTTGGGCGTTTGAAAGCACGCCGTTGTTATTCCCCACGTATGTGGGGGTGATCCTACAAGCGATGATAAGGACTTAGCAAACCTTAAGTATTCCCCACGTATGTGGGGGTGATCCTTGTAAACACTATTTATAATGGTGCGCCTTATTGTATTCCCCACGTATGTGGGGGTGATCCCGTGATCCCTTGGGCGTTTGAAAGCACGCCGTTGTTATTCCCCACGTATGTGGGGGTGATCCTGTAATATCAGTATCTGTCTTTTGGTATCTGGTGTATTCCCCACGTATGTGGGGTGATCCAATAAGGGTAAAAAAGCGGTTGGCGAGGATTCTGTATTCCCCACGGATATGAGGCTAATTTATTCTTTCCAAAAATAATTTATTAGAAGCAATTTAAAATAACTAAAACAAATGGTATCATAGTGAATGGTTTTTAAATCGTTAACATAGATAGGGGAGAATAAATGAAAATACAACCAAATACTGATGTTTTCAAGCCTGCATGGTATGTTCACCAAATGCGAGGCTGGAGCTTCAAAACGTATATATTGCTGATGTTTGGCATTGGCGTGATTGTGGGGACAACAATTTCCGCACCGATTACGTTAATGACTTTTGTAACAATGCTTGCTGCAGTGCTGGGTTTCACTTGTACTCTGGCTATTACCAATGCTAAGCCATTAAACGGAGTGCTTGGATTATTATCGGCATTGATATATATTGTGGTTGCTATTAATGCGCGAAATTATGCGGATGTAGTTTTGCAAACATCATATATCTTTTTATTAGATTTACCAGTATTACTGATGCCAGCTTGGTCAAAGGATGCAGAAAGTCATATTCATGGTTTAACTGCTCCTAAGTGGTTGTTGACTTTGACGTTTTTTGTTATAGTTACCGGCATGCTTTACTTAATGGATACAAAAGTATTTATTAGTCCGCGTCCGTGGATCGATGCAATTTCTGGTTCTATTGGTATTACGGGTTCATTACTATGTACTTTACGGTTCCGTGAACAATATTATTTCTGGACAATTCAAGGAGTTATGTCAATTATTTTATGGGGCATAACTGCAATGCAGGGCGATGCTAACTTAACTTTATTCTTTACTTATATCTTATATTTAAGTAATGATTTATTAGCGTTTACTGATAAGCATACTCATTGGTTCCATTAATAATTTAGCTGTAAACAAAAAAGATGAGGTTCCTCAATAATTAAGAGAAGTACCCCATCTTTTTTATTTTGCTAAATGGTCTTTAACTACTTTAATTAGTATTTTAGTTGCGCCTTTACCAGCTTTATCATCATAATATGATTGGTATCGTTCATCAGTTTCATAACCATTAATGATCCCTAAATGAATCTTTTCTGAATAATTGGGCATGATCACTTTTAACCAATCCTGATGATTTTGGAAAATTGCATGACTTAGTTCAGAAATCTTACTTGGATCTTTAACTGCAGCTTGTAAATTTCGAACTAGATTAGCTTCGGTTTGTTTGAGTTTATTATAATTTTGTTCTTCTGCATCGGTTTGTGCTTGCGTCATTACTATTTACTCCTTAATATTTAATTGAATTAACTATAGCACATTTAGGGCAATTGCTCATAATGTATAACAGTAAAATTTATTTGTAATAACTAATTTGGAGGGAAAACACAATGCTTACTTTTATTTGGGCTGAAGACGAACGTCACCAAATTGGCTTAAATGGTCATTTGCCTTGGAATTTACCTGGAGATCTCCATCATTTTAAGGAATTGACTATTGGACATCCAATTATTATGGGGAGGAAAACCTTTAATGGGTTGCCACAAATTTTATCTGGACGACCATATCTGGTTTTAACAAGAAATCATGACTTAGCCAGGCAATATGCTGACTATCCACAAGCTGAGTTTGTTTTCTCCATTTCCGATTTGCAAAATTGGGTATCTGCTCATAGACATGAAAATATTTATGTTATTGGTGGCAATTCAGTTTTTCAAGCGTTAAAGAGCCAGGTTGATTGTCTTGAAGAAACCAAGATAAAGGCAACCTTTGAAGCCGATACAATGATGACTTCTATCGATTATCGAAATTTTACTTTAGTGAAGAAAATATCAAATCAAGCAGATGACTATAATCATTTTTCGTATGATTTTTTAACTTTTTTACGAAAAAAGTAATTATAACGTTTAAATGATAATAGAAATGTTAGCGGTATTTTTGACTATTACTTTGATATAATTATTTGAATCACTTTAGCAGGTTGGCTAGAGTGATTTTTTGTTATTTGCAAAATTAACTGTGTCAATAATAAGGGAAAACGTCCCAAAAATGGTTAAACATTAGCGGGAAATTTTCCCGCTATTTTTATACGTATTTATGCTTTTCATGTGCTCGTTTTTGTTGAGCCAGAAATGAAGCTTGTTTCCATGGATGACTCATTGGTGGAATGTACTTCTTTTTAGGTTTTTCAGGTTTAGCTGCCAAGTCAATCTCCGTCGATACTATGACATTCTTAATTACCTGTGTTAAAGCATAAACTTGCTCATCAACTGCGATAAATAGCTGTCCATCTAAAGCCTGGATGACTAATCCTTTGGTTCCTTTTACAAAGCAGATCAATTTACCAGCAGTATCAAAGGCCTGATAGTGCTTATTTTTAAAAGCAATTGTGGCACCACTATCAAATATCCGTGAAGCTAATACTGCCAAGGTAGTGTTAATTTTTTCAGGTGTAGGGGCTGTTTCAAAGACAGTTGGAAACTGGTGATAATCTTGACCAAAGAGCTGGTTAAAAGCAGGTACGAAGGTTTCTGTGAGGTATTGATTAGCACCAGCCAGTGAGTTAATACCTGCTAAGCGCAGTTCCATCTTTAGACGACTTTGAACAGTTTGGTTAGCACGTTCAACCATACCTTTGGCCTGCGAAACACTAGTGGTTACCAGATTAGTGCCCAAGGTTTTACAAGCATAACCGAATTGCGTTAAGACGTCTTTATGTTCAAGCTTGGTTTTGGCAGTTTCATAGTTAAAGACGGTGCGGTTATCTGTTTTGAAGCAGTAAGGAATACCATAATTCCTCAAAATTTGTTCAAAAACATGATAATAACCGTTTAAAGTCTCTTGCCAATCAAAATAAGCGCCCACGAGGTTGCCAGTGGCATTATCGATTGCTAGATGCAAGGAAGCCCTTTTTAGTACCGAACCAAACAATGTCAGAAGCATCCATTTGGATTTCTTCGCCAAAGTATTTACAACGTGCTTGGCGTGGGTGAGCATCTTCTAAGGCAACGAGATGCTTAACAGCATCATCAAGTTGTTGTGATTGAGCATGAGGGTGTTTAGCCCGATATCGCTGCTTAGCTAACCGTTTACGAGTTCTACGCCAAGTTTTAGGCGGGTAGATATCAGCAGCAGTAAGCAAATTATAAACCAAAGTGTAAGAGACCTTAATTTGTTCACGAGCGGCTAATAGTTCGGTGTAGTGCTTAAAGTTACAGCCTTGATATTTCTGTTGATAAAGAGTTACAATTTGCTTGTTAATCTTTGTAGAGAGAGAGTTAACAGGATGGCGGTCTTTGTTCCCATGAACGAAGGCCGCTTTTCCTTGTTCCTGATATTTTTTAAGTAGTCGGTTAACCTGTCTGATAGTAATGCCTAAGGTAAGTGCAGCGCGATGCTTATTGCCGTGATGATCAAGTAACTCTTTAATTACAAGATATTTTCTTTCAGCGTTCATATTTAATCCAATCCTTTTCAATTTGACCATAACCTCCAATAAGGAGATTATGACATAAAAATTTGGGACATTATTGCTTAATAACACTTAAGACATTATCGCTTATTAATCACAATTTTTTGTTATTTGCAAAATTAACTGTTGACATACGGTATTGAGCATGATAAATTAGTTTACAATTAAATAATTAATATATCTTGAAAAGCAGAGTAACCATTATTTTTTTCGATAAAGAGAGCTAACGTTTAGGTGAGAGTTAGCAGAAAGGAACTGGTGAACATGGGCTTGAAATGATAACTGCTAGTGATATTCAGCTAGCGGCGGAGTTGTATCCGTTATAATTACAAGCTATTGATTGATAGCTAGTGAGGCTTATTACGTGAGTAATAAGCAAATTTAAAGGTGGTAACGCGAGCACTCGTCCTTGTATTAGGATGAGTGCTTTTTTTGTTGGAAATTTTTGGAGGTAGAGTTATGAGTAAGAAAAAACAAAAGAAGTTTTTAATTTGGGGAATCATTGCAATTGTTGTAGTTGCAGCTGCTTGGTTTGGACTGGGCCCAGGCATTAACAAGACTAAGCCCCAAACTAGAACAGTAACGGTTGGAGTAGTTAGTCAAACCAAGCACAAGCAGGCGATTTGGGATGAAGCCGCAAAAGTGGCTAAGAAAAAATACGGTTTAACCATCAAGATTAAGAATTTTACTGATTATAATCAACCAAATAAAGCGTTAAAAAATGGTGACCTAGATTTAAATGCTTTTCAACATTATGCATTTTTAAAAGCCTGGAATAAGGCTAATAAGGGCGGAGTAGTTGCGATTGGTCGGACTATGATTGCTCCAATTAGGCTATATTCAAAGAAATATCACAAATTAAGTGAGTTGCCTAAGGGGGCGACGATTGCGGTTCCCAATGATGCTTCTAATGAGTCGCGAGCTTTGCTGGTATTAAAGAACGCTGGTTTGATTACCTTACGCAAGGGCAAGACTTTAGTGACAGCTGCCGATGTTGTTAAAAATCCACGCAACATTAAGATTAAAGAGATTAGTGGTGACCAATGCGGACGTGTAATTGATTCAGTCGATGCGGCAGTGGTTAATAATGATTTTGCCACACCTGCCGGTTTGGGAGATAAAGAAACTATTTATGTTGAACCGATGAACAAAGAATCATTGCAGTGGGTTAATATCATTTGTGCTCGCAAAGCTGATGCCAAGAACAAAGACTATCAACATGTAGTCGATGCTTATCAAACTGCTACGACTAAAAAACTGATCAAGAAATATTATGGTAATAAGGAATTGGCTGCATGGGATATTAAATTTTAAAATGAGGTAACAAACGATGACTAAAAAACTGCGTAGAAACATTATTATCATTATTGCTTTACTTGTTGTAATTGTTGCAGCTTGGTTTAGCTTAGGTCCGGGACTTAACAAGTCTAAACCTGAAACTCATACAGTGACAGTTGGTTTAGTTTCTGAAGATAAAGGTAGTGAGGCAATTTGGAAAGAAGTTGCCAGTAAAGCTAAGCGAGATAATAACATTATCGTTAAGGTGAAAAATTTTACCGACTATAATCAGCCTAATAAAGCCTTAAAAAGTGGCGATATTGATCTTAACTCCTTTCAGCATTTAGCATTTTTAAAGTCATGGAATAAGGCTAATCACGGTGGAATTGTTCCAATTGGCCGCACCGAGGTCAAGCCGATTAGCCTCTATTCTAAGAAGTATAAAAAGTTAAGTCAGCTGCCCAAAGGTGCTACAATTGCCATTCCCAATGATGCGACTAATGGATCGCGTTCATTAATTGTTCTGAAAAATGCTGGTCTAATTAGGTTAGGCAAAGATAAGGATTTGGTAACAGTAGCAGATATCACTGAGAATCCGCATAATTTTAAAATTAAAGAAGTTAGCGCAGAGCAGTGTGGTCGGATGATTGATTCAGTTGATGCGGCAGTAGTTAACAGTAATTTTGCTAGACCTGCCGGATTAGGTGATAAAGAGAAAATATTTACTGAGCCATTTAATAAGGATACTCGGCAATGGATCAATGTAATCTGTGCTCGTAAAGCTGATGCTAAGAACAAAGATTATCAGGCAGTGGTTAAGGCTTACCAAACTGCAAAAACTAAACAGCTAGATAAAAAATATTACGGTAACGATCAAATTCCGGTTTGGGATGTCAAATTTAAGTAGAAAGAACATGATAATAATGAGTATTATTGAGTTAAACCAGGTTAATGTTAATTTTCCTGACAAAAAAGGTCGACTAGTGCAAGCTGTACGCAATGTTAGTCTAAATGTTGAAAAAGGCGATATTTATGGAGTAGTTGGCTTCTCTGGTGCAGGTAAATCAACACTGGTGCGTACTATTAATTTATTGCAAAAACCAACTGCTGGTGATATTTCAGTTAATGGAACTGAGTTTGTTAAAGCAGGTAAGCAGGTGATTTCTAATAAAAAGCTGCAACTAGCGCGGCGTAAAATTGGCATGATCTTTCAGAACTTTAATCTATTAAATGAAATTTCAGTAGTCGAAAATGTGGCCTTTGCCCTTAAGCATTCTGGCTTAAAGGATCACGAAATTGAAGACAAGTCTCTCAAGTTGCTTGAATTAGTAGACTTAAAGGACAAAGCTGATTTTTATCCAGTGCAATTATCCGGAGGGCAGCAGCAACGAGTTGCAATTGCGCGGGCACTTGCCAATGATCCCGATATTCTAATTTCAGATGAAGCTACTAGTGCACTGGATCCACAAAATACCCAGCAAATCTTAGCTTTACTGAAAAAATTGCAGCGAGAGCTAAATTTAACGATTGTCTTAATTACACACGAAATGGAAGCCGTTAAAAAGATTTGCAATAAGGTAGCTGTCATGGAGCAGGGTCAAATCATTGAACAGGGTAGCTTACGCGAAATTGTTCTGCATCCGAAAAAAGAACTGACCAAGAGTTTCGTTGGTGGGTCGCTTGATGTGATTAATACACTTAATTCATTGCATTTAGAGAAGTTAAATGCAGACGAAGCAATTTATCAACTTGTATATAGTGTGGCAAATGTAACCAAGTCAATTATTATCGATCTATATCGTGAAATTGGGGTTGAAGTCAGTATGCTTTACGGCAACGTAGAATCATTAGCTGATGAGCCTATTGGTACTTTGTTAGTATTAGTCAAAGGAAATGCGACCCAACAAAAACAGACACAGGATTTTTTACATAAAGAACAGGTAGCAGTTACACGTTTAGATGAAAAGGGGAATTCATATGATTAGTTGGTTTAGTAAAGTTTTTCCAAATGTAGTGCAATTAGGCTGGGGTGGTGATGCCGGTTGGGGTACCAGTATAATGCAGACATTATTTATGACTTTTTGGGCTGCAATTTTTGGTGGAATTTTGGGGATTATTTTTGGTCTAATTTTGGTTTTAACTAAAGATGATGGTATTAGACCTAATAAATTTTGGTTTAATCTTTGTGATAAGTTAGTTTCAATCTTTCGCGCCATTCCATTTATTATCTTATTGGCTTTTATTGCCCCGGTTACTCAAAAAATTGTTGGTACTCAAATTGGGATGAAAGCTGCACTAGTACCGCTAACTTTGGGAACCTTTCCATTTTATGCTAGGCAAGTTCAGGTCGCACTTGAAAGTGTCGATCAAGGAAAAATTGAGGCGGCGCAAAGTATAGGTGCTACTATTTGGGATTTAATTTTTAGTGTTTATCTTAATGAAGCACGTTCTGAACTATGCAGAGTGTCAACCGTGACAATTATTAGTCTAATTGGCCTAACGGCCATGGCAGGCGCTATCGGTGCAGGTGGTCTGGGTAACAGTGCTATTTCATATGGCTATAATCGTTTTAACAATGATGTTACGTTAGTCGCCACTGTCTTGGTAATTATTTTGATTTTTATTGTTCAGATTATTGGTGATTTCTTTGCTAAAAAATTAAATCATCAAAGTCGTTAATCATATTTTGAACTAAAAAAGAACCAACAAGTAAATTGCTTGTTGGTCCTTTTTTAGATGATTGAAAAGCTATTTAATAGCATCTTTCAAAACTTTACCAGGTTTAAAGGCAGGTACATGAGTTGCAGGAATTGTCAAAGTTTCACCAGTCTGAGGATTGCGACCCTTTCTTTGCGCACGTTGACGAACCTCAAAAGAACCGAAACCAATAACTTGAACTTTTTCACCTTTAGCTAGATCAGCTTGAATTGAACTAGTTACAATATCAATAACCTCTTCTGCTTCGCTAGCTTTGAGGTCACTCTTTGCCGCAACTTCCTTGGCAAGTTCAGATTTATTAATTGAAGCCATATATATCTTCTCTCTTCTTTAAAAACTTAAAGTAATTGGCATAATTTGTAAACTAAACTACTCATGTTTAATCTAACTCGTTGTGCCGCTTACCATTACCGACTTTAATTATTTTAGCACAGAACAGCTGAGCTTCAATAGAAAAAGTCATAATGCAGCAATAATTTATTCTATTAGCTTACTTGCCATTTGTTGATAATTTAGATACAGGGTCTTAAATTTCGAATGGTTTTCCTTTTGCCAGGGTTTAGGCTTACCGCAAAAATGCAAGATGGCGGTATTTTTCATAATCCATTCAAGATTAATCTCTCCAGTACTTCTAGTGAAGTACATGTGATAAGCACGAGCATCATAGTTCCAGTGGGTTTCTGGAATTTTCATAATATGATCACCGTAAAGATAATTAAGAATATCTTGATCCGGTAAAATCAAAGTTTCGTGGTGTTCATTAATTGCATCAGTGATGTCTTTAAGGTTAACTTTTTGACGCATCTGGTCTAAATCCATCAACATAATCCCAGAATTAAAATATCCGTTGTTGGTTCCAAGGCGAAGATTGTTGATTGAACTCATGATATCGGTTAAGCCCTCATGCACTGCTGCTGCAAACATTTTATTTTGTAGATCCAATTGCCAAAGTGGCTCGATTGAGTTAATTACTAAGATATCTGGATCGAGGTAAATTATTCGGTGCAAACTTTTGGGTAAAATCTTACCAGATAGCAACCTAAAGTACATTTCCTGAGGATAGTCGTGTAAGTTAAGTAAGGAATCTGGAAAGTCAAAATCGGCGTTCATGGCTAGAGCCTCAATTTTGATTTCAATTTTAGTAGCAAAGTTTTCCAGTGACTTAAGCATAGTTGTTTCGATTTTGTCGTAAATTACCCAGACCCGTAATTTTGCTTGTAAATTGTTGAGTCTTAGAGAATACAGCATCACTTCTAATGGCTTAATATAATTTTGGTCAATGGTAACTAATATGTCAATTGGACGATTGCATTGCTCTTCCATGTTAATCTTTCTATCTTTAAACAGCGTAATTATTATTTCTTCACTTAATTATCGCATAATAATTTCACATATTGGTATAAAAACGATTGCAAATAGTGCAATAAAATTTAAAATAGGTTACAATTCTGTTAACTAACGAAATTATTAAGTCAAAGTAGTATAATATAACATACATTATATTTAAATCTTATTAAGAGGTGTCATTAATGAACAAAAAATTTTTGCTTGGATTAATTGGTGTATTCTCGCTTTCTGCAAGTTTAAATTTACCATTACAAGTAAGCGCAGCTGATGAATCAGCTGATACGACCAGTCAGACAACAGCTGATAATAATGCGGCAGTAACTTCACCAATTACTGATGAAAATAAACCTGCAAGTAGTGATAATACTAACGCTAATTCATCGTCAAATAGTGCGATTGAATATCTTAATCGAAATGTAAAGTTAAAGCAAAATTCTTATATTTATAATAAAAAGGGTAAGAAGACTAATAAAAAAGCCTTAAAGAAAAATACCATTGTAACAGTTACTGGTTACACTAATGTTAAGGGTAAAGAATTTCTACAAATAAATAATAAGAAGAATCAATTTATTAAGGCTAATAATGTAAAGACATTTAAAGCAGCTGGATACAAGGTTAAGAAGAAATCTTATGTCTACAACAGCAAGGGTGTACAACAAAAGGGACTCTATGTTGCCAAAGGTAAATTTGTACCAGTAATCAAAGTAAAAACAATTAAAGGCAAAAAGTATGTTGGAATTACTGAAACTCAATATATTAAGTGGGCAAATTTGAATCACAAGAGTGGTAAAGTTATCAGTCAGTAGTAAAGGAGCGTCGCTAAATGACCAATCCAATTTTGAAAAGAGTCGCAGTCAGAAAATATACTTCTGAAAAAGTTGATTCAGAGGCAGTAGATCACATGATTGCTGCTTTTCAGGCTGCACCTTGTGGGATGCACGAAACTGATGTTATGCAATTGACCGTGGTTGAGGATGACCAATTATTGCAGCAGATAGAGCGGGCAACAGATAATGCTTGCTATGATGCACCATTGTTGTTTGTTATTAATGTTAAAAAAGATCGCCGCTTCGGACAACGTGATGCTTCGTGTGCAGCTGAAAACATTATGATTGAAGCTACTAGTTTAGATTTAGGGTCCATATATACTATGAGTGGTGCCACAGGTCTTAATGCTGTTCCTGAATTACAAGAACAGATAAGTTCTCCTGGCTATGAAACTTGTGTGATTGTGGCAGTCGGACATTCTGCTGAATTTCCAACTGAAGATCGCAGTCATCGCTATCATGTAATTCGTAAATAGACTAAAACAGATTAAAAGTCGTAGAGAAAATCTGCGGCTTTTCTTTTTGATAGCTTATGAAAACGCTTTTTGGTATAATGACTTTAGAATAAACAGTTAGTTTTAATGATTGGAAGAGAAATAAGCAATGAAAAAAATTATTAATGATCCGGTTAATGTTGTTAGAGAAATGGTTGCTGGAATGGTGCGATCATATCCGCAATATTTGACTAAAATTCCAGAAACTAATGCTGTGATGCGAGCAGATCGGAATTCCTTGGCGGGTAAAGTAGGAATTGTTAGCGGCGGTGGTTCTGGTCATGAACCGACACATGCGGGTTTTGTCGGGCAAGGTATGCTAAGTGCAGCGGTGTGCGGTGAAGTATTTACTTCACCAACTCCAGATCAGATTTATGCTGCCATCAAAGCAGTTGATCAAGGGCAAGGCGTTTTTTTAGTAGTTAAAAACTATTCTGGCGATGTGATGAACTTTGATATGGCTAAGGATTTAGCGCAAATGGATGGCATCAAGGTTAAGTCAATTGTAGTTGACGATGATATTGCAGTTGAAAACAGTACTTTTACTCAAGGAAGACGCGGGGTTGCTGGCACAGTCTTTATGCATAAAGTTTTGGGTGCTGCTGCGCAATCTGGTGCTAGTCTTGATGAAGTTGCCACTTTAGCTCAGAAAGTTTTGCCTTGCATTAAGACAATTGCGGTAGCATTGTCTGCAGCAACTAATCCAGAAACTGGCAAGCCAGGATTTGTTTTATCAGATGATGAGATTGAATTTGGCGTTGGTATTCATTCTGAACCTGGTTATCGCAGGGAAACTATCAAACCTGCTAAAGAACTGGTTGCGGAATTAGTTAAGCAATTGGATAAGCAAATGCAATTGTCGGCACAGAAAAAATATGCAGTTTTAGTTAACGGTATGGGAGCAACACCATTAATGGAGCAATATATTTTTAGTAACGATTTACTGGATAAGCTACAAGAATATCAGATTGAACCTGTATTTATGAAAATTGGTAACTATATGACCTCTCTTGATATGGCAGGAATTTCGTTAACCTTGTTTGAATTGCAAGATACGCAATGGTTGGATTATTTACAGGCACCTACAAAAACTATTGCCTGGTAATTAAGAAAGGAACAGAGATGACACTGACAGTTGATACTTTAACGGAATGGATGAATAATTTTACGGCCAAAATTGAGCTTAATCAACAATTCTTGAGTGATCTAGATACGCCAATCGGCGATGGTGATCATGGCTTCAATATGAATCGTGGTATGCAGGCAGTTACCCAAAAGTTAACTGAAAAACCAGCTAGCTTGATGGCTGCCTTGAAACAAATTGCAATGACTTTAATCTCTACCGTTGGTGGTGCTTCTGGACCATTATACGGTACAGCTTTTTTGGAAATGGCTAAAAAGAGCGACACAATTGATGATCTGGGTGAATTATTGGAGGCTGGATTAGCTGGCCTTGAAAAACGTGGTGGTGCTAAGCCAGGAGACAAGACAATGGTTGATGTCTGGGCGGCTCTAGTTCCTGCAGTAAAGTCTCATGATCTTACTGAAAGTAAAATTACAGCTGCTGTTGAGGCAACTAAGGACTTAGTTGCTAAGAAAGGTCGCGCATCCTACTTAGGAGAACGTTCTAAGGGGCATGTTGATCCAGGGTCACAATCAAGTGGATATTTATTTGAAGCATTATTAGAAACGAAAGGGTTGTTATGAGTTTAGGAATTACGTTAGTATCCCATGTTCCTGAAATTGCAACTGGGCTAAATCAATTATTAGCGCAGGTGGCTAGTGATGTGCCAATTACCATTGCTGCAGGTACACAAGAAAATGATATTGGCACTAACATGGAAAAAATTTTGACAGCTTTTAAAGAAAATCAGGCTGATGAAATTTTAGCTTTTTATGATTTAGGTAGCGCTAAGATGAATTTAGACATGGCAGTAGAATTAACTGATAAAGTAGTTCATCTTTATAATTCTGCCTTTATTGAGGGTGCATATACTGCTGCTAGTTTAATTCAAGCAGGAGTTGGTTTGACAGAAATTGAAAACCAATTGCAACCATTAAAAGTTAAAGATTAAAATTTGTTCATTAACTTAACATAAGGAGAAACAAAAATGCATGATAGCTTAACAATGCAGATGGTCGGCGAGTTTTTGGGTACAATTATTTTGATTTTATTGGGTGATGGTGTCTGTGCTGGCGTTAATCTGAAGAAATCTAAGGCTAACGGTGCTGATTGGGTAGTAATTGCATTAGGTTGGGGTTTTGCTGTAACCTTTGGCGTATATTGTGTCAGTTGGTTAAGTCCAGGACACTTTAATCCTGCTGTTACTCTTGGTATGGCAATTGCTGGTAAATTGCCATGGTCTTCTGTCTTACCATATTTTGCATCTCAGATTGCAGGTGCGTTTGTTGGTGGGATTTTGGTTTGGTTAACTTATTATCCGCATTGGCAAGAAACTACAGATTCAGATACAATTTTGTCGGTCTTCGCAACTGAACCAGCTATTAGAAATTATTTTTGGAACTTTTTTACAGAATTAATGGGTACTTTTGTGCTAGTCTATGGTTTACTTGCTTTTACTAAAGGAGACTTTACAGCAGGGCTTAATCCATTAATTGCTGGTTTGTTAATCACTGCAATTGGTTTATCATTAGGTGGTCCAACTGGATATGCAATTAATCCAGCCCGTGATTTGGGACCAAGATTAGCGCATCAATTATTGCCGATAGCTAATAAAGGTGGTTCTGATTGGGCATATAGTTGGGTACCAATTTTAGGCCCGCTTGCTGGCGGAAGTTTAGCAGCGTTACTCTTTAATGTGTTAATATAAAGAAAAAGTCCGATCTTTTAAATAAAGATAGGACTTTTTACGTTTGGCAAGTAACATGTTATGCTAGTATTTTAGTAATATAGATTAATAGGAGCCATTTAATAAGCATGATTAAAGAAGTTTGTGTAGAAAACTTTACTGATATTCCGCGCATGATTGCTGCAGGAGCTGACCGAATTGAATTAAATAATAATCTGGCTGTAGGTGGTACAACCCCTTCATTTGGTGTATTGCAACAAGCGGTTTTGTACGCCCATAATTTTAATATTCCAGTGGTAGTGATGATCAGACCACGTGGTGGTAATTTCAATTATAACGAGCAGGAGATTGCGATGATGGTAACTGATATTCAACTAGCAGCCTTGATTGGGGCAGACGCGGTTACTTTTGGTTGTTTAAATGCAGAAAAAACAATCGCTAAACCGATTATGAAACGCTTGATTGAGTTGGCACGAACCTCAGGTCTGGAAGTAGTAATGCATATGGCTTTTGATGAGATCCCAGAGAATTTACAAGAGCAGTCACTAAATTGGCTTGCTGACCAGGGAGTTAAACGAATATTAACTCATGGTGGTAGGTTGAATATACCCATTACTGCTACTGTTGCTCATTTACATGAAATTATTACTTGGGCAACCGAAAAAATTGAAATTTTACCTGGTGGGGGCATTACTAGCATTAATGCGCAAGAAATAGCAGCTACACTTAAAGTTGAGCAACTTCATGGCAGTAAAATTGTCTTGCCCAAATAAAATTAAGTAATTAAAATCTAAAAATTATTAAAGTCCTATGATTTGTTGTTAAGCATAGGACTTTTTTGGTCTAAAATTGCGCAGATTTTCAATACCTCCTTGATTTGTAAAAAAATTTACATTTTTTAATAAAAAACAACAGTTTTATCTGAAAAGTATTTCAATATATGTCCATCATATTGCCAATGCCCAATAAACATATAAACTAATATAAAAAAGGAGGAAATGTTTTATGAAGGTTGTAGTTATTGGTGGTAGTGGCCATATTGGTTCGTATTTAATTCCAAAGCTGGTTAAAAAAGGCTTTGAAGTTATTTCAGTAAGTCGAGGTTCACATAAGCCATATTATCAGGATCCTGTTTGGAATCATATTGAACAAATTTTTATGGATAGAAGTAAAGATATTAATTTTAATGAAAAAATCGCCAAACTAAATGCAGATATTGTCATTGATTTGATTTGTTTTGATCTCAATGATATGAAAAAAATAGTCAGAGAACTTAAGAAAACAAGCTTAAAACTTTATTTATTTTGTTCATCTATTTGGTCATATGGTAGAGCAGAAATTTTACCAGTTACTCCTAATAGCGGTAAAAGTCCAATTGATGAATATGGTAAACAAAAATATGAGTGTGAAAAGTTTTTAAAACAAGAAATAAAAGATAATAATTTTCCAGCAACAATTATTATGCCTGGTCAGATTTCTGGACCAGGATGGTCGATTATTAATCCACAAGGTAACTTAGATGATACCCTTTTTCAAAAGATTGCAGATGGTTCGGAAATTTATTTGCCAAATTTTGGAATGGAAACATTACATCATGTACATGCTTCTGACGTTGCACAATTATTTGTTGATGCAATTATGCATCGTAATATGGCTATTGGCGAAAGTTTTCATGCTGTTTCAGCGGAATCGATTACATTATATGGATATGCTAAATTTGTTTATCGATATTTTGATAAGCAATCTAAGATTAATTTTTTACCTTGGGACCAATGGACTAAATTAATTAATGATTCTGATAAAGTAGAGAAAACGTACCTCCATATCGCACGTAGTGGACAATATAGTATCAAAAATGCTAGAGAACTGCTCGATTATACACCAGAATTTTCTGTATTAGATACTATTAAATTAAGTATCCAAAGTTATTTAGATAGGGGTGTGATAGTTATAAGGTAAAGTTATTATCATCATTCAAAATAGTATTATCAAGTCTTCTTTTTTCAGTTAATTTTGATAAGTTTACTTTAGTGGCAAAATTGTTCTGATAGTCTAATGAAAAGTACGTTGAATACAGAATATCCAGTATAAAAGATGCTGATTCCAAAGAAGAGAATCCGGCAATTTTAGTATATGAATTTTCTCTTGTAGTTATATGTAAAGTGATATCAGCCAATTTCTCAAGTCGATTATTGCCAATACTGGTTATTGCAATTACTGGTACTTGTTTTTGAGATAAAAGTTCGGCAATGTGTAATAATTCTGGTGATTCTCCTGAATAGGATAGAATTATGGCGCAGTCGTTATTAGAAGATAGTAATGCTTCTTGATACATTGTATTCTGAATGGGATAAGTTGATGCATTTTTGTCAATGTGTCTCAACTTATAAACAAATTCTTCACCTAAAAAGACGATATTAGCCAATGCGAAAAACTTGATATTTGTTTTTGCTTGCATAATTTTGATAGCTTTTTTAATCTGTTCTTGTTGCAATAAACTCAATGTATCCAATAGACTTTCATTCTTTGTTTGAAATATCTTAGAAGCAATATCGTGAATTGAGTCAGTTGCTGAAAAAGGTTGGTTTGCGTTAATATTTTTAAAGTTTTTTTGTAAGTATTTAACTTCGTTCAAGAAAGCTTGCTTCATTTGAGTCCATCCTTTAAAACCAAGCTTGTGGGCAATTCTTATTAGGGTAGAAGCAGACGTGTAAGTTTGATGAGCAATATCATTTATAGAATATGATTCAATGGCTTCTTGTTTATTTAGGATGAAATCGATAATAGTTTTTTCTGACTGTGAAAAGGAAATACTTTTCATTTTTTCTTGTAAAAGCATGTTTGAAACCTCTGATATAATTATGGCTAAAATAGCTATACTTTGCATATTATAAAGAGCTCAATGAGTAGTAGATTATAATTGTTAAATTGATTATTTGAATTAATCAACTGTTATTACAGTTTATGATAAATAGATCATAGCTAATACTTAACTGTTAAAAGTATCAGATATTTTTTGGTTTGAAATTGCGCAGAATTTCAATGCCTTCGCGTTGGTATTTATTAGGGATAAAGCTCTTGCGCATCGCAATTTGCATATAAGCCCATTGCTTTTGTCCTGGTTTAAGACGAACTACATGGATTCCTTGGACATCTTGCAAACTACTCTCCATTGCTAAACTAATTCCAACATTACGTTTGACTAAATCAAACATTAGCTTCATGGTGGTTGCTGTGTAGGTGATTTGTGGAGTAAAGTCACCTAGCTTACCGATCTGTTCTAAGCATTCTCTAGTTAAAAAACCACGCGACCTTGCGATAAAATTTCTTTCTCTTAATTCGGCTGCGCTTACTTCATGAGCATTAATTAATGGATCATTCATTCCGGTAATAATTACCAATTCGGTTTTTTGTAAATTATGAATGAAATATTCTGGATCGTTAATTGGCACCATCCAAGAATAGATAGCAACATCAACTTGTCCCTCAGTTAAATCACCAAACGCATCAGCGGACCTCTCAACATTGGTATTCAGTAAATGAGTTAGATTAGCCTGATAAAATTCTTGGATAATGTCTGGTATATAAATACTACCAGCCTCTCCTGAAAAAGCTAGGCGAATTTTTTTGTCACTAGCATGTTTAACGTCGTAATCAATACTAGCGATGTCTTGCAATAATATTTTTGCTTTCTGGTAAAGTAGTTCACCCGCATTAGTTAAACTTAGTTTACTTTTGCGGTTTTTTTGCATAATAAGTGGATCTGCGAATTTGGTTGCTAGTCTTTTAACAGCCATTGATATAGTTGGCTGGGTAACATCAAAAAACTCCGCAGTTGAAGTATAGTTACCAATTTCAATCAATTTACAGAAATATAGTAAGTCTTTTTCATTTATAGCTGAACCTCGAAATAATAAAAATTATTTATAAGTGAATACTTCTCCATTATATAAAAGCAGCTAAATAATAGCAAAAATTGTTTATATATCAAGCCTAAAGGTTAATTAGTGGAGCAATTTTCAAGACTAAAATAAATTAGATTTATATTTATGGAAGCGATATATTCTTTTTGGTAAGAATTATAAAAGAAAGTTGAGGTAAAAAATTGCTTTACGATTCAACGCTCAAATGGGACGCCATATACGATGTAGTGGTCATTGGTTTTGGCGGAGCAGGAGCAGGAGCTGCTAGGTTTGCGGCTGATAAAAATGCTAAAGTTTTGTTGATTGATGCGGCGCCAGAAGGACAAGAGGGGGGCAATACTCGTTATGCAGGCGGTGCTTTTGCCTGGAGTGATAATTTTGACGATTTACGTGAATATTACAAACAGACGTATTATCCGTTTAAATATGATCCAAAGGCTTTGGATACATTTGTCGATAATGTTTTGCAAATGAAGGAATATTCTCAGAAATACTTTGGGATTACGGCACAATATACTGGAAGACGGCCAAAAGGCGAATATCCTGAATATCAACATGCAGATACAATGAGGTCGCAGACTATGACCAAAGGAATGTATAATGGCGGTTTTTGGAAATTATTGCGACAAAAAGTTTATGAACGCTTAGATAAAATTGATATTTGGTTTTCTAGTCCAGCGGAACATTTAATTCAAGATCCCGAGAGTAAGACTGTTCTAGGTGTCCAAATTAAGCATCAAGGTCAAATTAGGAATGTTGCCGCTAGAAATGGCATTGTTATGTCGTGTGGTGGTTTTGAGAATAATCCGGATATGGTCCAAACATTTTTAGATCAAGGTTCACTTGCCCCAATTGGTACTTTGTACAACCAAGGTAAAGGAATAGATTTAGCAGTTGAGGTTGGTGCTAGATTATGGCATATGGCAAATTATGATTCACATGGCTTTTCACTAAATGAAGGTAAATCGCGTGAAAAGTTTGCCTATATGATCAATTGGTCGAGTCTATTTAACGGAAGCATTTTTGTTGCAGGGGATGATGGAACGCGCTATTACCGTGAAGACGAGGAAGATCGGCATGGCTATAAATATAATCATGGAAATTGGATTATGCAACCAAATCAAAATCATCCTCATATTGTAATGGACCAAAAGCAATATAATCAATTGGCACATGATCAAACGGATAAGTCCGAGCAAATTAAAGAACTTATTTCTTATGCAATTAAGGCAGATTCGCTTCCTGAATTAGCAGCTAAAATTGCTGCTCCTAAATTAGTCCAAGCAGTTGAAGATTTTAACTATCTGACTGATGTGAAAAAGCGTGATTTGATATTAAATCGTGAGTTAAAAACTATGCGTTCATTTGCTGCTGGTCCTTACTATGCAATCCCCATTCGTCATAATATTTTACATACTCATGGTGGCGGTCGTCGTAATGAAAAGTGTGAAGTGCTTGATTTAGAGAATAATGTCATCCCGCATCTGTATGAAGCAGGTGAATTAGGCGACATATTTGCTAGTAAATATGTTGGAGCTAATAGTATTGCTGATTTGCTTATTTCTGGCAAAATTGCTGGCGAAAATGCGGCTTGGCCTAAGCGAAAGGTAATGGACTTCGATGTTATTAGTGGTGCATCTCAAAAAGCTGAGTTAAAAACTGATGCTCATAATTCGTTAACCGATTTTGTAGCAGGTGCTAACCAGGGTATAGGCATTAGTGAAAATGGGATTAATGATGTTCCAATTGTTGTACGAGTTACAGTTACTGGATCAAAAATTGTTAAGATTGAAACTCTTCAGCAAAAAGAAACGCCGAATTTGGGTGGTAAGGCTATGCCAATTTTGACCAAAAGGATGCTTGAAGAACAATCACCAGAAGTAGATGCAGTTAGTGGTGCTAGTACGACGAGTGCAGCTTTTATGCAAGCAGTGCAGCAAGCTTTAGCAAATATTAAAAAAGACGGGAGTAAAAAATGAAGGTAGCTAAAGATATGCGTTGGTGTGCCGAATATGATGTCATCGTTTTAGGCTTTGGTGGAGCAGGAGCTACAGCTGCAAGATTTGCAGCCGATAACGGTGCGCAAGTTCTAATAGTAGACGCTGCACCATCTGGACATGAAGGGGGCAATACGCGATATTCTGCGCAACACGTTGCAATGGCTCATGATAAAAAGCAAATTACTGAATATTATCAGCAGTTAGCGGCTCCTTTTCAGGTTGATGAAAACCTCTTATCTACTTATTTAGATGGTTTTGTAGAAATGCCCAAATATTTTGAAAAGTATTTTGGCCTGAAGCCCTTTATTTGGTCGCGTGATTATCAGCCAGAAGATCATTTGGCAAATAAGCAAAAGTTATGTGAATATCCTGAATATCATGGATCGACTACTTTTGATTTTGCATTAGTGCATAATCGTGACTTTGATGCTAGTTTGTGGCAAGTATTGCGTAAAGAGGTTTTAAAACGAAAAGCAAACATTGATATTTGGTTGAACTCTCGTGCTAAACACTTGCTACAAAATGAAAATGGTGAAGTAGTAGGTGTAAAAATTGAACGTAATCATAAAGAATATTTTGTACACGCAGCTAAAGGAATTGTTTTAGCGACCGGTGGTTTTGAAAATAATCATAGGATGCAACAAGATTATTTGCATGTTGATCATTTAACGCCGTTGGGTACCTTGTATAACAAAGGTGATGGTATCAACATGGCTGCTGAAGTTGGAGCGCAGATGTGGCATTTGTCTAATTATGAGTCCTTAGGAATCATTTCAGGTTATGTAATTGCTGAAGGTTCAAATCAGCGTGGTCATCAGATCAGTGGTTGGAAAAATATTAAATCTGGCTCAATCTTTGCGGTTGCTAATGATGGAACCCGCTTTATGCGCGAAGATGCTCAATTTCGGCATGGTCATATCTATCAACATGGCGATTACATATTACCGCATGCATATGATAATGCTTGGCTAGTATTTGATCAGAAACAATATGAAAAATTTGTACAAGAACAACGTGAAGGTAAATTAAAATATCAAAATTTATTTTCCAAAATAATTAGTGGTCAAACTGTTAGTCAATTAGCTGAGCAAATGTCAATTCCAAGTCAAAACCTCCTAGAAACGATTAAGAACTTTAATGATTACGCTCGTTTCGGTAAAGATTCTGAATTTGGCCGTTCTCCAGCTAGCCTTGAAGAATTTGACTTGTCTAATTCAATTTACGGTATAAAATTAGCACCGGCCGTGTTAAATACGCAAGGTGGGCCACAACGAGATGATCAAGCAAGAGTTTTAGATACTAATGGTCAACCAATTGCTAGATTATACAGTGCTGGCGAATTAGGTGGAATATGTTCCAATCGTTATCAAGGTGGCGGCAATTTAGCAGAGTGTCTGATTTTTGGTAAGATAGCCGGCGAAAATGTTGTAAAAATGCCAGCTAAAAAGAGTAGTGGTATTGCTAATCAGCTGCCACGCATTAATGATTTATTGTCTGGAGATGATGAACAAATATACTTAGCCAAAAATCAGTATTTGGGCTCTTCTGAAAAGGGGATTGGTGGCAAGATTCTAGTTCGGGTAACTTACCAAGATGGAATAATTAAAAATGTAGAAGTCATTGAAAATCATGAAACTGAAGGAATTGGTGCAGTGGCAATTAAGCAAATTCCGCAAGAGATTGTCAAACATAATTCTACAAAAGTTGATGCTATTTCTGGAGCTTCGACAACAACTAATGCAATACAAGAAGCTGTAAATTCAGCAATTCAAAAAGCTAAAAACTTGGAAGGGAGAAAAAATGTTAGATAAATTTGAATGGAAAAAGTGGATTTGGCCACTTGGAATTGGAATTGTTTTGTGGCTATTAACGCCGTTAAAGCCGAATGCGATTAATGTTACTGCTTGGCACCTATTTGCGATATTTATTGCAACAATTATCGCATGCGTTACTAAGCCGCTACCAATGATGGCTACAACTCTCATTGCAGTGGTAATTGCCACAATGACAGGAATTTTTAAGATGGATGAAGTTGCTGCAGGTTTTGGTAATTCAACTGCTTGGATGGTTGCCATGTGTATGTTCATCGCTGCTGGTTTTATCAAATCAGGTCTTGGGAAGCGAATAGCTTACTTTTTTGTTAAAACTTTTGGTAAAAAGACTCTAGGCTTGGCTTACGCGTTATCTTTTGTTGAAACTATTTTAGCAATCGGGATTCCCAGTAATAATGCACGGGTTAACGGAATTATGTATCCGATTATTGATAACCTTTCAAAAGAAATGGGCTCAGATCCGGAAAAGGGAACTCAAAGAAATATGGGCTCTTTTCTAGTATTTAATGAATATGAAATTAACATTGTTACTTCGACGATGTTTTTGACAGGGTTAGCTGGCAATATGGTGGCTTTAGGAATTGCTAAAACCCAAAATATTTCAATTTCATGGATGCAGTGGTTCGCTGCCGCCATCGTGCCAGGACTAATTTCTTTACTTGTCGTGCCGTTCATTTTATACAAAATTTATCCACCTAAAGTCAAGGAAACACCCAATGCTCATGCATGGGCAGATGGCAAGCTGAACGAGTTAGGAAAAATGACTGCTGCAGAAAAGATTATGGCGATTATTTTTGTGTTGGCTGTTGTTTTATGGTTAATTGGTTCTAAATTTGGAATTGATGCAACCGAAGTTAGTTTTATTGCAGTAGCCTTACTTCTAATTACGGGAGTAATTAATGTTAAAGATATGCTAGGCCAGAGTTTTGCTTGGAATATTTTGACTTGGTTATCAATTATTATGTTAATGTCACAGAAGTTGATGACGCTTGGATTCTTTCCGTGGTTTTCGAAAACTCTAGGTAGTTCGCTTCAGGGTATGAATTGGGTACTAGTTTTAGTGATTTTATACCTTGCTTACTTTTATTTACACTATTTATTCCCGAGTGTTTCTACGCAAATTTCCGCCTTATATGCCGGATTTCTATCAATTGCAATTGGTGCAGGAGTACCGCACATCATGGCTGCTTTAATGTTAGCCTTTGCCGGTTCGCTATATTTATCGACGTCTAGTTACTCTGCTGGACCAGCTGCCTTACTTTCATCAACTGGTTATGTTTCTAATAAAGATTGGTGGAAGTTGAGTGCAATTATTGGCTTGGTACTAAATGTAATTTGGCTTGGAGGAGGTTTACTCTGGACCAAAGTAATCGGCATGTGGTAAATTCGATTTATTCACAAAAATCGCTTGACAAAAAATAAGTTAATAATTAGAATACTTTTAATATCTAAAAAAGCAATGAAAAGAAAAGTATGTTTGCACAAAGTTGTACAGGGACTTCCGGTGATTGAGATGGAAGCACAAGTGTCAGCAGAAAATCCCTTGGAGCTATTTGGTGAATTTAAGTAACCAATATTGGTGACGCCCATTATCGCGTTAGCGTATCGCATTATGCCGTACGTGAAGTGACTGGATTATTATTTATTAGTATAATTTTTCAGTAAAATAGGTGGTACCGTGCCAAGTTAAGCACCCTTGAATTAATTTTCAAGAGTGTTTTTTTATTGTTAAAGAAGATAAAGGAAGTGGTGTGATGGATAATAATTTAACTAGTAAATCAGCTATAGTTGAAACTTTACCAACTGTTTTTGGTTATTTAGGAATTGGTATTGCCTTTGGCGTTGTCGGACGAGCGTCTGGCTTGTCAATCTGGATTGTAACGTTGATTTCGATTTTTGTTTATGCAGGTTCGGCGCAGTTTGTTTTGGTATCAATGCTCTTGGCGCATAGCTCACTACCAGCAATTGTGTTTTCCGTTTTTTTAGTCAATGCCCGTATGATTTTGATGAGTACCACACTAACGCCATTTTTAAAAGATGAGTCAATGAAGAAGAATATCTGGTTAGGTACCTTATTGACTGATGAAAGTTTCGCGTTAGCTGTTAATAAACTAAATTATACTGAACAAAAGTTGAATTTTACTTGGTTTAACACGGTTAATGTGGTTTCATATTTAACTTGGATATTGAGTAGTGCGCTAGGAGCAGGCCTCGGATCTTTAATTACGGATCCAGCTAAGTTTGGGCTTGATTTTGCGATTACGGCCATGTTTATCGGCTTATTGTACTCACAAATCACTTCTGATAAGTCAATCAAACTCGGATTACAATTGGGTTTAGTGGTTTTTGTGTTGGTGGGTACGTATTTTGGTTTATTCTTTATACCAGCCAATATTTTGGTTTTAGTAATAACTGTTTTAGGCTGCATGTTAGGAGTTTTAATTAAAAATGCCCACAAATAATTTTATTTTATTGACAATTGTGTGTTGTGGACTGGTAACTTGGCTGTCACGAACCTTACCATTTGTGTTATTGAAAAAATTTTCTTTACCACAGGTAGTAGCTGATTTTTTAAGTTTTGTACCAGTTACTATTTTGGCAGCGATGTGGGTTCAAAACTTGTTTACTGCTAATCTCGGTAAACTGCCAACGATTAACTACCTAAATTTATTTGCCTCAATTCCGACACTAATTGCCGCATTAATTTCTAAAAACTTATCTGTCGTTGTTATTGTTGGAGTGATATCGGCTGCTATCTTTAACTTATTATTGTAAAGAAGGTTAAAAAATGAATGAATTAGAACAAGATCTTAATCAAAAACCATTGACTTGGAAGCAATATCTAGTAATTGCATCATTATTATTTGGTTTGTTTTTTGGAGCGGGAAATCTAATTTTTCCGATTCACTTAGGACAAATGTCGGGCGCAAATTGGATACCTGCCACAGTCGGCTTCTTGATTACGGCCGTTTTATTGCCATTGCTTTCAGTGCTAGCAATTAGCGCGACGCATGCTAAAGGGGTTTATGATGTCGGCCTGCCATTAGGTAAAACTTTTGCCTTGACCTTTATGGTACTGATCCATCTCATAATTGGACCATTGTTTGGAACGCCGCGCACAGCAAGTGTTTCTTTTACTGTTGGACTGCAACCAGTTCTTCCTAAGAACCTTTGGCACACAGGACTGTTGCTTTTCTCAGCTGTATTTTTCTTACTGGCATTTGTAATTGCTTATAAGGAATCGAATATTTTAACTAGTATTGGCAAAATTCTTAATCCCGCATTTTTATTATTATTGTTTGCAATTTTTTTATTAGCTTTCTTTTCGCCAATGGGTCAGGCAAATGCGCAAAAGGCGACAACGGCTTATCAGCAAGCGCCTTTACTACACGGCTTTATTGAAGGCTATAACACAATTGACGCACCAGCCGGGTTAGCATTTGGAGTCACTGTGGTTACTGCAGTACGGCAAATGGGTAAGACTACTGCTAAAAGCAATGCTAAAGTAACAGCTAAAGCAGGAGTTTTGGCAACGGGTGCTATTGGTGTAATTTATGTTGGTTTGATCTGGTTAGGTGCAACGACTTTAAGTCATTTTAAGTTATCTGCTGATGGCGGTGTAGCTTTCAATCAAATTGTTACTCACTATTTAGGTGGTTTTGGTCATGTCTTGCTTGCTACCTTAATCACAGTTACCTGTTTAACAACAGCAGTTGGTTTAATCGCCGCTTTTGCGCAGGATTTTCATCGTAGTTTTTCTAAAGTCAGTTATCATACTTGGTTAGGATTAATGACCTTAGTATCATTTTTAACTGCTAACTTTGGTTTAGATACACTGATTTCATGGTCAACACCAATGCTAATGTTTATTTATCCATTTGCAATGGTACTAATCTTGTTATCAATTTCGGCCTCATTATTTGATCGTGATCCAGTAGTTTACTTTTGGGTAGTTCTATTTACTTTATTACCCGCACTTTTAGATATGGTAGCAACATTTCCACCCGTAGTCAGCCAAAGTTCTTGGGCATTAGCGTTAAGATCATTTCAGTTAAATTGTTTACCATTTGCAGAAATTGGGATGGATTGGATTATTCCAGCATTGGTTGGTTTAGCAATTGGATTGGTTTGTCATTTTGTAAAAGGAAAAAAAGCTGCAGTTAATTAATTTCAATCTTCTCAGTTTCGTAGATTTTGAAATTTAGCTTGACAAAAAATGTTGTCTTAATTAGAATATTATTAATATTTAAAGCAATGAAAAGAATAGTAAGATTACAGGTAGTGTTAATAGAGAGTTCTACTGCTGAAAATGAACCATGAGCGTAATCTGAAAGTAACTTTGAGCTATATAGTGAAATTTTAGTAGCTTATATTGGTGACACCCATTATCGTGTTAGCGTATCGCAATTATGCCGTACGTGAAGTGACTGAATAGTTATTCACTTGGAGTAATTATCAGTAAGATAGGTGGTACCGTGTTAAACGCACCCTTGATGATAAATCAGGGGTGCGTTTTTATTTACCCAAAATTTCTTTTCAAATGCAGTAAGGAGCGATAACTGTTGGAAGAAAGTGTCATAGTTTAATGAATTAAGTAACTAAAAAAGTTGAAGCAATGGAGGTAAAAAATATGAAAGAAATTGAGCAAGATTTAAATACTAAGCCGCTAACGTGGAAACAGTATCTGATGGTGGCATCATTATTATTTGGACTATTTTTTGGTGCTGGGAATATGATTTTTCCAATTCACCTAGGTCAAATTGCTGGTGCAAATTGGGGAATTGCGACAGTCGGATTTTTGGTGACAGCTGTTTTATTACCACTGCTAGCTGTCTTAGCTATTAGTGCTAGCCATGCCAAAGGAGTCTATGATATCGGTAAACCGTTAGGTAAACATTTTGGCATCATCTTTATGGTTCTGATCCATTTAACGCTTGGTCCATTATTTGCGACTCCCAGAACAGCGAGTATTTCTTTTTCAGTTGGTTTGCAGCCAGTTTTACCAACTAACTGGGCTAAGCCAGGATTATTAATTTTTTCAGCAATCTTTTTTATATTGGCATTTATCATTTCGTATAACCAATCTGCCATTTTAGAACGAATTGGCAAAATCTTAAACCCACTATTTTTACTGCTGTTATTCATAATTTTCTTATTTGGCTTTATTTCACCGATGGGTCAGGCAAATGCACAAAAGGTAACAACAGCTTATCAGCAAGCACCATTTTTTAATGGCTTTTTAGAAGGCTATAATACGATGGATGCATTAGCTGGTCTGGCTTTTGGTTATACCATTGTTTCTGCAGTTAAACAATTGGGGAAGACGTCTGCTAAGAGCAATGCTAAGGTTACAGCACGTGCCGGAGTCATCGCTACGAGTGGGATTGGAATTATTTATATTGGACTTATTTGGCTTGGAGCAACCACTCTTAAACATTTTAAAATTTCGCCTGAAGGTGGAACAGCCTTTAATCAAATTGTTACCTATTATCTTGGTGATTTTGGGCATGCATTGCTAGCAACGATTGTTACGCTAACTTGTTTGACAACTGCAGTTGGCTTAATTGCCGCTTTTGCCCAGGATTTTCATCGCAGTTTTAGTAAAGTTAGCTACCATACTTGGTTAGCGATTATGACTTTTGCTTCATTTATAACTGCTAATTTTGGCCTTGATACTATTATTTCGTGGTCGACACCAATGTTAATGTTTATCTATCCGATCGCGATTGCCTTAATCATTTTATCAATTGCAGCGACCAAATTTGATCATGATCCAATTGTTTATTTTTGGACAGTAATCTTTACATTGATTCCGGCAATTCTAGATATGATTGCTGCATTTCCTCCGGTTATTAGTCAAACAGCTTGGGCAATGCAGATTAGAACTTTCCAATTAAAAGTACTACCATTTGCTGCAATTGGGATGGATTGGGTTGTACCAACTTTTATTGGCTTAATTATTGGTTTATGTTGTCATTTTTATCATAAAACTAAAATAGTTAAAGCATAAATCAAGTAACCAGGACGGTTAGTCCTGGTTTTTTTAATGCAGTTTGTTTGACAGTTTTGGTTTACAAATGCAAACTTTGAATATAGGCAATGAATTAGTTAAGTTTTCTGGAGGTGCTGTTATGGACAAAATGGATTTGAGTCATAATCACCAGATGGATCACTCAAAAAATGATCATGATCATCAAATGAACATGGATATGAGTGACAACGATATGATGATGCATGGCGGACAGATGATGCACATGGGCAATTTGAAGCAAAAATTTTGGGTGTCACTAATCTTGGCGCTACCGATTTTATTTTTGGCTCCAGCAATGGGGGTCAAATTACCGTTCCAATTTTCTTTTCCTGGCTCACAATGGGTAGTGCTTATTTTTGCAACTATACTATTCATTTATGGTGGACAGCCTTTTCTTAAAGGAGCGTATTCAGAGCTCAAAGCCAAACAGCCAGAAATGATGACGCTAATTTCACTTGGAATTTCAACTGCCTATCTCTATAGTCTCTATGCTTTTGTACAAAACGAACTCTTACATAGCCAGGAACAAGTAATGGATTTCTTTTGGGAACTGGCTACATTAATTTTAATTATGCTTTTGGGTCATTGGATTGAGATGAATTCTATGATGCAAGCTAGCAGTTCAGTTAATGATTTGGCCAAACTATTACCAGATCAAGTTCACGTTAAATCAGGTGATCAGGTTAAAGATCGTCCGCTTAACCAAGTTGATAAAGATGAACACGTGCTTGTTAAAGCAGGCGAAAGTGTGCCACTTGATGGTGTGGTTTTGTCAGGTACTAGTGATGTCAATGAATCGCTAGTAACAGGGGAGTCACGGTCTGTTACTCGTAAACAAGGTGATAAAGTGATTGGCGGCTCAATCAACGGTGCTGGTACATTGACTATCAAAGTTACCAATGCGGTAAATTCTGGTTTTTTGGCGAATGTTAACAAATTGGTTAAATCATCGCAGCAAGATAAATCGAAGCTACAAAACTTGGCTGACCGAGTTTCAGGCTGGTTATTTTATGCAGCACTAATTTTTGGAATTATTGCTCTTATTGTTTGGACAAGCATCAGTGGTATTGCTGACGGGCTGCAGCGGATGGTCACAGTTTTAGTCATCGCTTGTCCCCATGCTCTCGGCTTAGCGATTCCGCTGGTGAATGCTAAGAGCATGTCATTAGGTGCAAAAAATGGTTTGTTAATTCGCAATCGAAATGTAATTGATATCAGTTCAAAAGTAAATTATCTGTTAATGGATAAAACCGGTACATTGACTGAAGGAAAATTTACTGTTCGCAAATATGAGCCAATCGATAAGCAGCTTGATAAACAAGAATTGCTAACTTTGATTGCTTCAATAGAGCAGAATTCCACGCATCCAATTGCGCAAAGTATTTTGCAATTTGCTAAGGCTAAGCAAGTGAAATTGCAGAATGTGACCGAGAGTAACAATCTTAATGGTAAGGGTGTTAGTGGCATTTTAAATGGTAAAAAATATCAATTATTCAGTGAGCATGCAGCACGTGAACAAGTAACCACATTACCACAAGTTGATACTAGTAACGATACAGTGAGTTACTTAATTCAGGGCGATCAAGTTCTTGGCTATATCAGCGTTGGTGATCAGATAAAATCGACTGCAAAGAAGTTGGTTAAACAAATCAAAAAATTTAATATTATCCCAGTGATGCTAACTGGTGATAATCAAAAAGCTGCTAAAGGTATTGCTAGTGAGTTGGGAATTACGCAGGTATACGCTGAATTGCTGCCAGAAGATAAAGCAGATATCGTTGCTAAATTACAGGCAAAAGATAATCATGTAATGATGGTTGGCGATGGAATTAATGATGCTCCTAGCCTTGCTAAGGCAGACATTGGGGTAGCCATCGGTGCTGGAACTGATGTGGCAGTAGATTCTGCGGATGTGGTACTAGTTAATAGTGAACCAACTGATATTATTAGTTTTCTAAATTTGGCGCAAAAAACTCACGCAAAAACTATCCAAAATCTTTGGTGGGGTGCTGGCTATAATATTCTGGCAATTCCGCTAGCCGCAGGGATTTTGGCACCATTAGGTATTATTCTTGATCCAGCTGTAGGGGCAATTTTAATGTCGCTGTCAACAGTAATTGTGGCCTTGAATGCCGAAACTTTAAAACTTTAACAACAAACCAGCATCATTATCTTAAAGATGCTGGTTTGTTTTTTGCTGATTTTTGTAGTAAATATTTATCTTTAAGCAAATATACCATTATTTATTTTAAAAAATTAAAATTTGTACCTTTATTTTTAAAAATATTGAAATAATACAGCTGAAAATGTATGATATGGATAGTTGCTGTAAATAAGAAATAATTGTTAATTAGTAAAATAATAGTAAGGAGAAAACAATGAGCGAAGAAGAATATCGAATTGAAAGTGATACGATTGGTCCAGTTAAAATTCCCAAAGATGCTTTGTGGGGTCCGCAAACGGAAAGAAGCCGCAACAATTTTCCTAGTGGTGAATTAATGCCCCTAGCAGTTATCCGGGCTTTTCTAAATTTGAAAAAGGCAGCAGCCCAGTCCAATGTTGAAGTTGGTGATGAACCAAAGGAAAAAGGAGCAGCAATTGAGGACGCGGTAGATCAGCTACTTAGTTTGTCTGATGAAGAACTACGTAAGGACTTTCCGTTGCACGTGCTGCAAACAGGTTCTGGTACGCAAAGTAACATGAACGTTAATGAAGTGGTAGCTAACTTAGCTAATCAGCTTCATCCTGGATTGGATATTTTACCTAACGATGATGTTAATCGTGGACAATCATCTAACGATACCTATCCTACTGCAATGAATATTGTGGCGGTTGAAGCGTTAGATAAATTGGAGCCAGCTATTGAGCATTTAATTGCTGAATTAAAGGTTAAGCAAAATAAATATTGGAAGACGGTCAAAGTTGGTCGGACTCATCTACAAGATGCAACACCAGTTACTTTTGGGCAAGAACTTTCAGGCTATATTTCTGCGCTAAAGCATGATTTGGCTTATTTACAAGAATTAAAGCCGACTCTTTATGAATTAGCGATCGGAGGAACAGCTGTTGGTACAGGCTTAAATGCAGCTCCTGGTATGACAGAAAAGATTGCTGGTAAGTTGTCTGAAGTTTATGGTCATGAATTTAAAGTTAAAACCAACAAATTTTGGGGTTTGGCGCATCACTCAGGTATTAATGTTATTCATGGAGCATTGAAAACTTTGGCAGCAGATATGTTTAAGATTGCTCAAGACGTGCGTTTCTTAGCATCTGGTCCTAGAGCTGGTTATCATGAATTGAATATTCCAGCTAATGAACCAGGTTCATCAATCATGCCTGGTAAAGTTAATCCTACCCAGTCTGAAGCAGTAACAATGGCCGCTGCCAAGGTTTTTGGTAATGATACCACAATTACCTTTGCGGCTTCACAAGGGAATTTTGAAATGAATGTCTTCAAGACAGTTATGATTAGTGCCTTTCTAGATTCTTGTGATATTTTAACTGGTACAATCACTGGTTTTGCTGATAAAATGATTGCAGGTCTAAGTGTTAACTCAGCCAGAATGGATGATTTGCTAGAAGATTCCTTGATGACAGTTACTGCACTTTCGCCACATATTGGTTATCATGCTGCTGCTACAATTGCTCAAACAGCTGATAAAGAGGGGACTACTCTAAAGGAGGCTGCTTTAAAGAGTGGTGAAGTGACTGAAGCTCAATACGACGAGTGGATGGATTATATGAAGATGACTAATATTGATCAAACAAGTCCAGAAGAATAAAGAAAAAGGGAGATTACATGGCAAAATTTGTTTTTACGCCAAATGATAGTGCGCAAATCGCGGATAATTACGATGCAGTAATTGTTGGAGCAGGTGGAGCAGGTCTGACGGCTGCTATTCAAGCACATGAATTGGGACTCAAGGTAGCAATTTTTGAAAAAGATGAAAAGCTTGGTGGTAATACTAATCGTGCTTCGTCAGGAATGAATGCTTCTGAAAGTTTAGTTCAACTTAACGAAGGTATCATTGATGATAAATCGAGTTTTTATCAAGAAACATTGCAAGGCGGTGGTTTGTTAAACGATCGAGACTTATTGCAATATTTTGTGGATCATTCAGCAATTGCTGTTAGCTGGTTAATGGAACACGGAATTGAACTTACTAATTTGACAATTACTGGCGGGATGAGCAAAAAGCGGGCGCACCGGCCTGCTTCAATGGAACCAGTTGGTAGTTATTTGGTTACTGGAGCTTTAAAAGAAATTCAAAAAGAACAAGTACCTGTTTTTAATCAATCCAAAGTTAGCAAGTTATTACAAGATAATACTGGCAAGGTTAATGGTGTTGAGGTTGAGACCACTAGTGGTATCAAAAAAGTTGGAGCTAAGGTAGTTATGCTAGCCTCAGGTGGTTTTGGAGCTTCAAAAGAATTAATCAAGAAGTATCGCCCTGATTTAACAGAATATAAGACTACTAATCAACCGGGCGCAACTGGCGATGGCTTAAAACTAGCTAGTGATGTCAATGCGCAACTTGAGCAAATGGAATTTATTCAGGTCCACCCGACAGCCCAAACAGATACTGACCATGTTTATTTAATTGGTGAAGGTGTCCGCGGTGAAGGGGCAATTTTGGTTAATAAGTCGGGTAAACGATTTGTTAATGAACTTGATACCCGTAAAATTGTTTCCGATGCCATTACCAATTTGCATGAAGATGGTGCGTACCTAATCCTAGACCAGGGAATCCGCGATCATTTTGCTGCAGTTGATTTTTATGATCATGTTGGCCTAGTGAAGCATGGTGCTACTTTAGCAGAACTTGCTGATGAAATTGGCGCTGATGCTGATAATTTAGCAACCACAGTCGCAACTTGGAATAAGGCAGTAGCAGCTAAAGATGATACAGAATTTGGTCGGACCACAGGTATGGATCGCAGTATTGATCAAGGTCCTTATTATGCGATTCACATTCACCCAGCAATTCACTATACTATGGGCGGAATTCATATTAATCCAAAAACCGAGGTTTTGGACACAAATGGCAAAGTAATTAAAGGTTTGTACGCTGCCGGTGAAGTTTCTGGTGGATTACATGGTAATAATCGGATTGGCGGCAATTCAATTGCTGAAACAGTTGTGTTTGGTCGGCAAGCTGGAATTCAAATGACAGAATTTGTTCGTGCAAATAATTAATTTAAAATGAAATATTTAAGGCACTTAGTAAAAACTAAGTGCCTTTTGTCTGCTCTAAGTAGGCTGGACGATATGTTTTAGCATATTTTTAAAAAATTAAAAAATAAAATATTTTATTTTAAATATTGAAAATAATAACGGTAGACTATATAATAATTTGTGTAAAGAAGTACAAAGTTTTTTCATTTTTTGAAAGGAACAAAATTATATGACTAGAAAAGTATTACTTGTTGGCGATGGTTCAGTAGGCTCAACTTTTGCCAATGATCTTCTGCAACATACTAGAGTTGATGAATTAGTAATTGCCGACGTAGTTAAGAAACGTCCTGTTGGAGATTCAATGGATCTTGAAGATATCTTACCTTTTGCTGGCGAATGCAACATTCACCCTGGTGAATACGAAGATGCTAAAGATGCTGATGTAGTAGTGATTACTGCTGGGATTCCGCGTAAGCCTGGTGAAACTAGACTTGATTTAGTAAACAAAAATGTGGGAATTTTAAAGAGTATTATTCAACCAGTAGTTGATTCAGGGTTTAATGGTATCTTTGTGGTTTCTGCTAATCCGGTAGATATTTTAACTACGCTAACGCAAAAGTTGTCTGGTTTTCCTAAAAACAAAGTTATTGGTACTGGAACCTCTCTTGATTCTGCAAGATTGCAAGTTGAATTAGCAAAGAAGTTGGATGTGCCAGTAGCTAGTGTTAACTCAATGGTTTTAGGTGAACATGGTGATACTTCGTTTGAAAACTTCGACGAATCAAGTGTAGCCAATAAGCCACTGGTCGAATATTCTGAGCTCAGTGAGCAAGCTTTAACTGAAATTGAAAGTGATATTCGTGAAAAAGGTGGCAAAATTATTGAAAATAAGGGTGCTACTTTTTATGGAATTGCTATGATGTTGACCAAAGTGGTTAGCGCAATTCTGGATAATCAAGCAATTGTCTTACCACTTTCAGCACCAATTAATGGTGAATATGGTATTAAACACGACTTGTACTTAGGTACACCAACAGTAGTTGATGGTACTGGAATTAGCCAAGTCATTGAAACAAAATTATCCAGCGCTGAGCAAGAAAAAATGCGCAACTCTGCGGATAAGATGCAAGAAGTCTTAGCAGGTGTAACTTTAGATTGATTAAAAAGAGGCGAAAGTTAATGCAAGTTGGCAAGCGAATATTTTTAAAAAGAGATTTGCCAGATGCAGATTTAATTGCAGCATATGCTAAACTACCTTCCTCAAATGTAGCGGATTGCATGAACCGGACTGGTGCGATGTCACCTAGAATTAAGTTAATGTCTAAGCCGCATCAGGAAATGTGTGGTCCAGCATTTACCGTTCATAATCGACCTGGCGATAATTTAACGATTTATGCAGCATTGAAATATTGTCATCCTGGTGATGTCATCGTGATTGATAACGAAGAAGACAATACTCGTGCAGTAATTGGTGAGGTAATGATGACTTGGTTGCGTGATCAGCGTCACGTTGCCGGAGTGGTAATCGATGGTTCAATTAGGGATATTGATAGTTTGCGTGACTGGGATCTACCAATTTACGCAGTAAGTACCACCCCAGACGGTCCTTATCAAGAAGGACCTGGCGAAGTAAATGTGCCAGTTTCTTGTGGGAATCTCAGCGTAAATCCTGGTGACATTATTTTAGGTGATAGCGATGGAGTAGTGAAGGTCGCTCATGAAAACGCAGCAGAACTATTACCTAGAGTGCAGGCCTTTCATAGGCAAGATGATGCAAAAGCGGCGCATTATCATGACGGATCTAGTAATTTAGACTGGCTAGACCAGGAACTGGATGAAAAAGGATATAAGATTATCGACGATGTTTATCGCCCTTGAATAATAAGAGGTTAAGATGAAAACTCTAGAAAAAGTGAATTATAAAGGCTTTGTTTGGCCTTTAATAATTGGAATAGTACTGTGGTGTATTACACCATGGCGGCCAGCAGGTTTATCTGCACAGGCTTGGCAAATGTTTGCGATTTTTGTTGCTACTATTGTTGGCTGTATCACTAAACCCTTACCAATTGGTGGGACTACCATTGTTGGTTTAGTTGCCACTGTTTTAGTTGGTCTAGCTCCAATTAAAGATGTGGTTGATCCTAAGACTGGCGCTATTACCAGTACAGGAATTTTGAGTGCTTTTAGTAATTCTGCTTCATGGCTGATTGCTATGGCCTTTATCATGGCATATGGTATTAGTAAAACGGGCTTAGGTAATCGAATCGCCTACTGGATGATTAGGCGTTTTGGGAAAAAGTCAATTGGTATTGGTTATGCGATTACTGGTTTGGAACTGATTTTAGGAGCCTTAATTCCTTCTAATAGTGCGAGAACTGGTGGAGTAGTTTGGCCAGTAACTGAGTCGATCTCTAAAGACTATGATTCGTATCCTAACGATCCATCTCGTAAAAAAATTGGTGCTTATTTGGACTTTACAGCTTTTCATGCCAATGTTTTATCGACTGCATTGTTTATTACTGGTGCTGCGCCTAATATGGTCGCAGTTCAAATGGCGGCACAAAAGGGCTATTCAATGACCTGGATTAGTTGGTTTGTAGCTGCGATTGTTCCAGTATTAGTAGCAACGATCATTATTCCAATTGTAATTTACAAGATTTATCCTCCTGAGATTAAAGAGACCCCTAATGCCGAAAAGTGGGCTAATGATCACTTAACTGAAATGGGCAAGATAACCAAGCCAGAAAAGATTATGGCTACCGTTTTTGTTTTGGCAATTGTATTATGGGTTTTGTCAGGGGTATTTGATATTCCACAGTTAGATTCAACTTTTGTGGCTTTCTTAGCAGTCGCATTATTACTGATAACAGGAGTTTTAACTATGAGTGATGTGTTAAAGCAAACAGGTGCTTGGAATATCTTAATTTGGCTCTCGATCTTGGTCTTTATGGCTAGCAAGTTAATTGCTTTTGGCTTTATTGATTGGTTCTCAAAGACTATTCAATCTAGTCTGAGTGGTATTAATTGGGGCATTGTCTTAATAGTTTTAGTACTGTTAATGTTCTATACGCACTACTTCTTTGCTAGCGGAACTGCCCACATGACAGCACTATATCTGCCTTTTCTATCTGTTGCCGTTGCAACAGGTGCACCTCTGCCATTAGCAGCAATGCTACTTGCTTTTACTGGTGCGATTAATGCTTCAACTACTCATTATGCTAATGGACCAGCTTCAATCTTGGCAACGACTGGTTATGTCAAACAAGGCGAGTGGTGGAAACTGAACTTTGTATTGGGTTTGGTTTACTTGGTAATCTTTGGCGGTGTTGGTGCGTTATGGATGAAAGTAATTGGAATGTGGTAATTACCAATGGAATTTCGCACTAATGACGGTGTAAAAATTCATTATTATGATACACAAACTGCTGGGCAGCCAATCGTTGCGATTCCTGGAATTGGCGGTTATAGCCGAATGTGGCTAAAAGTTGCCCAACTCTTTAAAAAAGATTTTCGCTTCATTTTAATTGATCCACGTAATCAAGGTCAATCTGAGAGAACCTATCAGGGTCAAAGAATTAGCCGTCATGCATTAGATTTAGCAGAGTTATTGCAAAAGTTAGATTTACAACAGGTAATTGGAATTGGCAATTCAATGGGAGCTGCCAATTTGTGGTCATATTTATCGCTATTTGGTAGTAAGCGCTTTTGCGCGATGATTGATTTAGATCAGCCTCCTAAAATGATTCGTGATGAAACGTGGTCTTACGGTTTTAAAGATTTAACTTGGCATAATTATCCGGAATATTTAAAAGTTGATTTTGGGAATCCTTTTTTTGCACGAATTGATGAAGAAATGTTTGATTTAGCACGCCAAGAAGCGCGCGATTTTCCATATCAACCTAGTGATAATTACTTGTGTCTAATTGATCATGCACACCAAGATTGGCGGGATGTCTTAATTGACATCGATATCCCGTTATTAGTCTTAGCTGGCGAAAACTCACCGCTATTTGATTATCACTTTGCCTTGGCAATGCAGGAATTGAGCCCGTTGATTGAAGCAAAAATTATTGCTAATTGTGGTCATTTAATTCAGGCGGAGCAACCACGAGAGATGTATGATGAAGTTATGCGATTTTTAAATAGTTATAAAGGAAGTGACTAAATGGACAAAGTAGTTGACCTGTATTTAAATGACCATGCGACATTTGAAAAATGGAAGAATTTTTTAAGCAAATTAGACTTGAAGAATTTTAGTACACGCGAAGTTGCTGTGATTGATCACACGATTGGACTAATTGATGATGCTGGTAAATTGGTTGGGACAGGCAGTATTGCTGGTAATGTTTTAAAATACATCGCAGTCTGCAATAAAGGTGTTGTTCCTGGAACTCGGTTTAACCAAATTGTGTCAGCCTTGCAACAATATTTATTCAGTCAAAAAATTTTTCACAGTTTTGTTTTTACTAAGGTAAAATATTCAGCGAGTTTTCAGCACTTAGGATTTAGTGAATTAGCTAAGACTGACACAGCAGCTTTTTTAGAAAGTGGCACACCTGATATTAATGACTTTATTGCACAAATACCTCGCACAAAAGCACAAAAACAGCAAGAGGTAGCTGCGATTGTCATGAATGCTAATCCTTTTACCTTAGGACATAGGAAACTAGTTGAACTGGCAAGTCGGGAAAATGATTTAGTCTATGTCTTCGTGGTTGCAACAGATGCTTCTTTATTTACAACAAGTGAAAGAATGCAATTGGTCAAAGCAGGCACTGCAGATTTAAAGAATGTAATTGTAGTTAGCGGTGGTGATTATTTAGTTTCAGCAGCAACTTTTCCGGCTTATTTTTTAGAATCACCGGATGACTTAATCACTACTCAAACTGAAATTGATGCTGTAGTTTTTCGAAATATTATTGCACCAGCTCTTGCAATCAAATATCGTTATCTTGGGACAGAACCCTTTTCTCGAACAACTAATTTCTACAACCAGAGTTTAATTAAAATACTTAGTCCAAATATTGACGTTAAGATTGTCCAACGCTTTTGTAGTAATCAAAAAATAATCACGGCAACGCAAGTCCGGCAGTTAATTAAGACCGGAAATTTGGTAGCGATTAAGCAGCTTGTGCCAGCAACTACGATGGAATTTATTCAAGATAATTATCAAGCTTTACAAACAAGAATTATGAAAGGAATGAAAATTAATGGAAATTAAAACAATTGGTGTAGCAGGGACTTTAGAGTCTTCCGATATCCAAATCATGATTTCTAAAGGAACAGATGGAATTCAAATTGATTTGGATTCTGAAGTAATTAAGGCGTATGGTGACCAAATTAAACAAGCAATTACTAACACTTTACAAAAATATGGAATTACCGATGCTAAGGTTAAGGCGACCGATAAGGGGGCACTTGATTGTGTAATCGTCGCTCGGACATTAGCTGCAGCTCAAAGAGCAACTGAAACTTCAGATAAACCAGAATTGGAGGTATTGCAATAAAATGACTTATGTGAAAAATCGTCTGCGTCGAACTATGATGTTCGTTCCCGGTAATAATCCAGCAATGATTAAGGATGCTGGGATTTACGGTGCAGATTCAATCATGCTTGATTTAGAGGATGCTGTTTCATTGACTGAAAAAGATGCAGCTAGAATGCTAGTTTTTAATGCGATTAAAACTGTCGACTTTGGTGGCGCTGAAATCGTAGTTAGAATTAATGGTCAAGATACGCCTTTTTATGATGAAGATGTTAAGGCCATGGTGTTAGCCGGTGTAGATGTTATTCGTTTACCTAAGACTGAATCAGCAGAAATGATCCAAAAATTAGTTAAAGATATGGAAAAAGCTGAAGAAGAATATGGCATTGCAAAGGGCTCAATTGGTGTGATGGCAGCGATTGAAAGTGCTAAAGGCGTGCTGAATTCACCAACAATTGCTACGGCAACACCTTTAATGATGGGCTTAGCTGTTTCAGGTGAAGATTACACTGCTGACATGCATACGCACCGTTATCCAGATGGCCGGGAATTAGAATTTGCTCGCAATATGGTCTTGCAATCTGCTCGGGCAGCTGGAGTTTATGCATTTGATACCGTCTTTTCAAATATGCAGGATACTGAAGGTTTTTATCGAGAAACGAATTATATTTATGAATTAGGCTTTGACGGGAAATCACTAGTTAACCCACGTCAAATTTCAATGGTTAATGAAGTCTTTAACCCAACTAAAGCAGAAATTGAAAATGCAAAGAATGTGCAAAATGCAATTCGTGAGGCTAAAGCCAAGGGTTCAGGTGTTATCTCCATGAATGGTAAGATGGTTGATAAACCAGTTGTTGAAAAAGCGAATCGAGTACTCGAAACTGCGAAAGCTTCTAATTTGATTGATAAGGAGGGTAATTACATTGGAGAATAAAGTTAACCGCGAATTACCAGATGAATTAATGACTAAAATGAATTTAAAGGGCTTTGAATCAACTAAAATCGGTCATCCTGAAGTTCAACGGGTTGCTCCTAAAGTTAGGGTAAGCGCCGGAGAAGACAAAGTAGTTGATTCTTTAGAAGAGGTTATTAAAAATAATCTTAAAGATGGGATGACCATATCGTTCCACCACCACTTTAGAAATGGTGATTTTGCTTTCAATAAAGTCATGGATCAAATTATTAAAATGGGGTATCAAGATTTAACTCTGGCTCCATCTTCACTGACTGGTGTCATGAACGACAAGGTAATTGAAGCAATTAAAAAGGGGGTAATTACTAATATTGCTTCCTCAGGAATGCGTGGCAGCCTTGGTGAATTTGTTTCACATGGCGGTCTTAAAAATCCGGTAATTTTTCGTTCACATGGTAATCGGGCACGAGCAATTGAAGTGGGCGACATTAAAATTGATGTAGCTTTCTTAGGTGTTCCGGTTTCTGATCCAGCAGGTAATGCTAATGGCCAAGATGGTAATGCAGTTTTTGGTTCATTAGGATATGCTTTAATCGATGCCCAATATGCCGATAAAGTTGTATTGCTAACAGATAACGTGGTTGATTACCCGAATACACCAGCCTCAATTAAGCAGGATCAAGTTGATTATGTCGTTAAAGTTGATAAGATTGGTGACCCTGATAAGATTGGTTCTGGTGCTACTCGATTTACTAAAGATCCTAAAGAATTAAAAATCGCCCAAAATGTTAATCAGGTGATTACTAACTCACCATATTATAAACAAGGTTTTTCATTCCAAACAGGTTCTGGTGGTGCTGCTTTAGCAGTAACGCGATATTTACGTCAATCAATGATTGATGATCAGATTACAGCCTCATTTGCTTTAGGTGGCATTACTAAGCCAACTACTGATTTGCTTGAAGAGGGCTTAGTAAAAAAAGTCATGGATGTCCAGGATTTTGATAAAGGTGCAGCTGCATCAATGGCCAAGAATCGTGATCAACAAGAAATAGATGCTTCATGGTATGCTGATCCGCATAACAAAGGTGCAGTCGTAAATAATCTTGATGTAGCCATCTTATCTGCATTGCAAATTGATACAGATTTTAATGTTAATGTGATGACTGGCTCAGATGGAGTTATCCGCGGGGCAATTGGTGGACATCAAGATGCTGCTAATGCCAAGATGACTATCATTACAGCTCCACTTGTTCGCGGGCGTAATGCTACGGTAGTGCCAAAAGTTGAAACGGTTGTTACACCGGGCGATTCAATTGATGTTCTAGTAACTGAGCGCGGAATTGCCATTAATCCTAAGCGTCAAGACTTGATTGCTGCTTTGAGCAAAGTTCCAGGGTTAAAGATTGTTGACATTAAAGACTTGCAACAACTAGCCCAAGGCCAAGTTGGACAAGCGAAACCGCTGGAATATACTGATCGTACTGTTGCTTTGGTAGAATATCGTGATGGCACGATCATTGATACCATTAAGCAAGTTAAAGACTAAAGTAATTATATTGACAAAAAGCATGGAAAGAAGATGTAACTTATTTCCATGCTTTTTTGCTATAATAAATAAAAAGGATGATTAAATGACTAAATCAATTTTTAAAGAAGGTCAGCCGCAAGATATTGTTCAAGTTTTAGCTGATAAGGATAGACGAGTGAGATTGCAAACTAAACTATTACAAGCTGCTTCAGCAAAGACTTTATTAGATGTTAAACTCAATATACCAGGACCAATCAAGAATAATCAATACTTACGTAAATTATTTGTGGCTGGTGTTAAGGATTTGGAACGAATTTTAACCAACAACCATTTACAGTGCTCACTAAAGGCTAGCTGGGATAGACCCACCGGTTGTGAAAATTTTTATCTGAGTAATAATGAAGCTTTTAAAGTTAAGCAAGCTGCGATTTATTTTGAGGACCAAACAGAATTAGGTCGTTTGTTTGATGCCGATGTGTTAACTTCAGCAAGCAAAGCTGCTTTATCAAGAACTGAAATGGGATTAAAAGCACGTTCCTGTTTTTTATGTCAAAGACCAGCTAAAGAGTGTGCACGTTCAAGAAGGCATTCTGTCAACCAATTACAAGCTTATCTCAGCCAAGTTTATGAAAACAATCTAACTTAATTGTTTAGCTTTTGCAAGACACGTTCTGCAATTCCGCTGCTGGTAACTAAATGAGTAACAACACCACTTCTTAGTGCTCCAAGTAAGGCTTCTTCCTTAAACCGGTTTTTGACGATTACAAAGCGATTGGGAATTCGCATTAGTTCTGATAGACTAATCCCGCATATATGAGGTTCAATTGTTTCAAAGAAGTTTCCTTCGATATCGTAAGGTCGACCAAAGACCGTCCCAGCAATTTTACTACGATCAATTCCAGTAAATAAACTATCTGCATAATATTCCATAAAGAACCGTCCAGATTCGATTGCTTGAGCAGTGCCAATACTGGCAAAGACTAAGTCAAGTCGTGGATAAAAATTATCAATTTGTTCATAGAAAGGTTCTTGTTTAACTTCTTGAATTAATTGCGGATTAAGTGCATATAATGGAGCAGGAAAAGTAAGTGACTTTGCATTAAATTTTTTGGCTGCTTGTTGAATCACTTGGTTTTTGCGTTTGCTTGTATTAACCACCTGACCAACCAGTTGAATAAAGGTTAAATCATCTCGGTTAACTTCAGTAAAGTTATTGACAATGTCCCGGATTAAGGTTCCCCAGGTTAGACCGACTACGTGAGAAGATTTAATATAGTTTTGAATTTGCTTGGCAGCATAGTTGACGATCATTTCATTGTCCTGATTTTTGGTTTCTAAGTCTTCAAGGATATAGACTTCCTTTAAATGAAAGAGACGTTGAAATTCACGTTCAAGTTTTTCTACTCGTTTAGGACTTTGGTAAATGTTGATTTTGACTATTCCCTTGTCTTCAGCTTCCTCAATTGCCTTAGTTATCAGATAGCGGGATAAATCATATTTTTTGGAGATGTCGGCAATATTTAATTTACTCAAAAAGTAATCGTGAGCAATATTTGCCAGTTCTTCATCAGTTAATAATGTCATTTTTTCTTCCTTAATTTTTTGATGTTGCAATAAATTATATTACAAAATTATTTTTTAAGTTAGTATTAGCTTCTAATTTTTTAATTGTGTAGTAATATTACCAAAATCAGTAAAAAAGAGCAGCTAAATCGCTGCTCAACTTAGTAAAATCAAAAAGTTATTCTAGTAAATCACTAAAACTTGCTTGACAATAGTTTTGTAAATCTTGTGGAGCTAAAAATACGCTACGTCCGACTTGACCACTGGAAACAGCAATTTCTATTTCGCGTGTCATACTTTTGTCCAGATAAATTGGAAAATGATGTTTAAAATAAATCCCAATGGGCGTATTAGCACCATGGACGTAGCCGGTGGTTTTTTCTAAATCTTTAAGTGGTAGCATTTCGCATTTTTTATTACCAGAGACTTTAGCTAGTTTTTTGAGACTTAGATGCTCTGTTACAGGAATTACTCCGACTAAAGAACCAGTTTTATTGCCAGTACAGACCAGCGTTTTGTAGACCAAATGTTCATTCTCGTTTAGAATAGAAGTATCCATTTTTGTGACGCCACCCGAATCTTGGTGGGTTGCAAACTTAGTTGGTCGATAAGGAATTTTATTGCGATCCAAGATTTTTTCGACTAAAGTTTTTTCAAGTTTATTTTTTTGCTTTGCCATAATTATCACCTTGTTAACTATGATAGCATTCTAGAACCAAAAGTAAAAAGGGAGTAGTATAAATTGAAATTATTAATGATTAAAATTGAAACTAGCCACGAAGTAGAAGATGCGTTAACCATATACAGTATGGATGATCTGCATGCTTTGGGGACACAAGCTCGTAAGCGTTCCGACTTTCAAGATGCAAGTCGCAGACATGATTCAACTTTGGTTGAGTTAGATGAAATTCAAGATTTGCCAGAGGATATGCAATTTATAGCATATTTTGATGAAGAAGCCGATGCTACTGCCTTAACTAAAAGCTATCAGAGCAAGTTACAAGAATTGCAAGGCTACGGACTGGCAATTGGGCAGGCAAAATTGACAACTGCCTATGTGGTTGATCAAGATTGGAATACTGCTTGGCAAAAGTTTTATCATCCGATCGATTTTTCACGACATTTAGCCATTGTTCCAGAGTGGGAAGATTATCAACCAGCGTTTGCAGATCAGAAGTTAATTAAGCTTGATCCAGGACTAGCCTTTGGAACAGGTAATCATATTACCACACAATTGGTACTAACTGGGCTTGAATTGGTGATGGCTAAACCCAAGAGTGTGATTGATGTAGGAACTGGTTCGGGAATTTTAGCAATTGCGGCGACACTATTAGGTGCAAAACAAGTTTCGGCTACGGATATTTCAGATGAAGCAATCAGTGCAACTCATCAGAATATGAAACTGAATAAGTTGTCTGAGATTAACGTTCAAAAAACTAGTTTGTTAACAGGGGTTACTGGAAAGTTTGATGTAATTGTTGCCAATATTCTAGCAGATATTTTACTTGAGCTTATTCCGCAACTAGATGAACACTTGAATATTGGCGGGCAAGTGATTTTTTCAGGAATTGATTATTTACAGTTATCAAAAGTTCATGATGCTCTTGACCAAGCCGGTTTTAAGGTAGTATTAAGTTTGAAAAAAGAACGTTGGGTTGGCTTGATTATTGAGCGACAAGAGTAGACTAACTTAGAAGGATACCAAATTGATTAATAAAGTTTTTGATCGAATTAAACGAATTTCATTGATTCAAAAGTTGAATCAATATAGCTGGATGCCAGTTATTTGGTGGAGCATACTAGTTAGTATTTTGCCATTAGTGTTTAGCTTAATACAAATTCCAATTGTCTGGCGTGTAGGCTTATTATTTATGCTAGTGAATCCCTTAGTTAGTTATCATTTAGGTAGATTAATTGAGCATCGTCGGCTAAATCATTATTGGTTACTTTTTTTGCCTGGTATTTTTTGTATAATAATCTTACTTAAATATGCTAAATATAATTTACTATTTGGGTTAATTTATTTGATTTTTGAAATTTTTGGGCTAATGGATAAGCATGTTTACAATCAGAAAGGGTGAGTAGATGTCAAAATATATTGAAATGACACACGATAAAGTTATTAACACGTGTAAAGCATATATGAATCAGGAGCAAGTTGCGTTTGTTGAAGAAGCTTATCAGTTTGCTAATGAAGCGCACAAAGAACAAAAAAGAGCATCAGGGCAACCCTATATTGTGCATCCTACGCAAGTTGCTGGTACACTGGCTAACTTAAAATTGGATCCTGATACAGTAGCAGCTGGTTTTTTGCATGATACAGTCGAGGATACTCCGGTTACTAATGATGATATTAAGGAAAAGTTTGGTAAAGATGTAGCATTTATTGTTGATGGCGTTACTAAACTTAATAAATATAAATACAAATCTCATCAGGAATTTTTGGCAGAGAATCACCGTAAAATGCTAATTGCGATGGCTAAAGATATTCGAGTTATTATGGTTAAACTAGCTGATCGGTTGCACAACATGCATACTTTGCAACATTTACGTCCTGACAAACAACGCCGAATTGCTTCAGAGACCATGGATATTTATGCCCCACTAGCTGATCGGTTAGGTATTGGGTCAATTAAGTGGGAATTAGAAGACATCAGTTTTCATTATTTAAATCCCGAAGCATATTATCAAATTGTTAACTTAATGGACTTAAAACGTAGTCAAAGGGAAGAATATATTAATGATGCAATTAAAACCTTAGAAACTAGTTTAGATAGTTTAGGTATCAAGTATGACATCTATGGTCGACCTAAGCATATCTATTCTATCTATAAAAAAATGGTTAATAAGCATAAAGACTTCGATGAGATATATGATTTGTCGGCAGTACGAGTGTTAGTTAAAACGGTTAAAGATTGTTATGCAGTCTTAGGCGCAGTCCACACCAAGTGGAAGCCAATGCCGGGTCGTTTTAAAGATTATATTGCTGTACCTAAAGCAAATGGCTATCAGTCTCTGCATACCACTATTATTGGACCTGGTGGTAAGCCATTAGAAATTCAGATTCGAACTGAACAGATGCATGAAGTGGCTGAATACGGTGTGGCTGCTCACTGGGCATATAAGCGCGGTGAATTTAATGGGGTTGAGCAAACCAATTCTAATAAAAAATTGGATATGGTCAGAGAAATTTTGGAGTTAAAAGACGAAACCCAAGATGCTGACGAATTTATGAAAAGTGTCAAAAGCGATATTTTTTCTGATCGGGTCTATGTGTTCACTCCAAAAGGTGAGGTATATGAATTACCGAAAGGGTCGGTAACTTTAGACTTTGCTTATGAAATCCATACTCAAGTCGGTAGTCATGCGGTTGGAGCTAAGGTCAATGGTAAGCTAGTGCCACTTGATTACAAATTAAAAAATGGTGATGTAGTTGAGATTATGACCCAGTCTAATTCCAAACCATCGCGTGATTGGGTTGATATCGTCAAGACGTCACGAGCACGAAATAAAATTCGTCGCTACTTTCGTGATATTGACAGGAATCATAGTGTTGAACAAGGGCGCCAGCTAGTTGCTGATAAAATAAGCGAGCAAGGTCTAGTACCAAAAGACTTTATGGATAAAAATCATCTTGAAGAAGCTTTAGAGCAATTTAATTATAAGACGGCTGACGAATTATTTGCTTCAATAGGTTTTGGTGACTTATCTGCTGTTAGTGTAGCTAATCGTTTAACTATTGCGGTTCGCCGTGAAAATAAAAAACAAAAGCAAAAAGAACTTGAAGCCGAAATCTTAAGTTCTGGGCAAAAGAAGACACCGCAAGAGCAAACTACTAACAAGAATTCGACCACGCCGATGAAGATTAGACACAAAAATGGGGTCATGATTCAAGGCATGAGTGACCTCATGCTGCATTTGGCTAAGTGTTGTAATCCTGTTCCTGGTGATCAAATTGTTGGTTATGTTACTAAAGGACGCGGAGTAACTATCCATCGGGCTGATTGCCGCAATATTGTTAATAACAAAGCTAGTCAAGGACGACTAATTGAAGTTGAATGGGAGAATATTGAAGAAGGCAGCCAACAAGCTTTTAATGCAAATCTAGAGGTCTTTGGCTATAATCGCAATAGTCTGTTAAGTGATGTTTTGACTAAGTTAAATTCGTTAACCAAAAATATTAATAATATTTCTGGTAAAGTGAACGATGACAATATTGCGCATATTTATGCAACAGTAGCAGTTAATAATTCTAAGCAGTTAAATGATATTTTGAGTAAACTAAGGGATATTCCGGATGTATATCAAACCAGAAGGGCGGATAGTTAATGCGGGTCGTAATTCAAAGAGTTAATCAAGCACAAGTAGCGGTTGCTGGACAAGTTATTGGCCGGATTGATCGAGGATTATTATTGCTAGTTGGCATCAAAGAAGGCGATGACTTGGCAATGGTGCAAAAAGCAGCTAGTAAAATTGCTAAAATGCGAATTTTTGAAGATGAAAATGGTAAAACAAATTTGGCAATTAAAGATGTTGGCGGGCAAGTTTTAAGTGTCAGCCAATTTACCTTATTGGCCGATACCAAAAAGGGCAATCGTCCTAGTTTTACCAAAGCAATGCGTCCGCCTAAATCAAAAGAATTGTGGCAGAACTTTAACGATGAATTAGTTAATGCTGGTTTGCAGGTGGCTACTGGAGAATTTGGTGCAGATATGCAAGTTAGCTTAGAAAATGACGGACCTTTTACTGTAGTTTTCGATTTATAAGTTGAGCTAGCTCAATTGGTAATTGTGTAGCTTAGTGAAACTAGAAAATGATTTTGAGTTTTTGACCAACATGAGTTATACTTTAAAAGAATTATCAATGACAAAGATTGAGGTTTAGCCAGTTCTATTAACAGAGACCGTTCAATTAGCTGAAAGAACGGATAGGACAGCTAACTGTGACCACTTTAGCAGATAATAAACGCGTGGCGAGCGTTATTTCGCAGCACAAGCAAAAGGTGGTACCGTGCACTTAGCGCCCTTGATTTATTCAAGGGCGCTTTTTTATTAAAAGGATGAGTAAATGAAAGTACAAAGACCTAAGGGAACAGTGGATATTTTGCCTGAGCAGTCAGGTTCATGGGAAAGAGTAGAGCAAATTGTGCGTGACTTTTTCAAGCAGGCAAATTATCGTGAAATTAGAACTCCCAGTTTTGAAAATTATGAAGTTTTTTCTCGGTCAAGTGGTGAAACTTCTGATGTTGTTGAAAAAGAAATGTACGATTTTAACGATAAAGGTGGACGTCATATTGCTTTGCGTCCGGAAGGTACTGCTGGTGTAGTGCGGGCCTATGTTGAAGATAAAATGTATGCTCCAGAAGTCGTCAAACCATTTAATGTTTACTATCTTGAATCAACGTTCCGTTATGAAAGACCACAAGCAGGACGGCAGCGCGAATTTCATCAGATTGGAGTAGAAAGTTTTGGCTCTAGCAATTCACTAGCTGATGTTGAGACAATTATTTTAGCTCATGATTTATTAGCAAAGTTGGGTGTGAAGAATTATGAGCTGCACATCAACACATTGGGCAATACCCAGGTGCGGCAAGACTATCATGATGCTTTGGTGAATTACTTTACACCGCTAAAAGAGCAACTATCAGATGATTCTAAACGTCGGCTAGTTAATAATCCACTTAGAATTTTAGATTCTAAGGATGAACAGGATAAGCAATTTTTGCCTAATGCACCGAAGATTATTGATTACTTGGATCAAGAATCAAAAGCAAATTTTGACCAAATTACCAGTATGCTTGACCAATTGGGGATTGAATATGTAATTGATAATGACCTAGTACGCGGACTTGATTACTATACCGGGATTATTTTTGAATTTATGGTCGAAGATCAGAGTCTATGGGAATCTGCCACAACCATTCTTGGCGGTGGCCGCTATGACCATCTAGTTGAAGAATTTTCTGGTCCCCAAACACCAGCAGTTGGTTTTGGGATTGGCGAAGAACGGTTGATGTTAGTTTTACAAAAGCAAAATCCGCAGCTATTTGCTGATCAAGGGATTGACTTCTTTATTACTAATATTGGTGAGGGCACCGCTCTTAAAGCTGTTGAAATTGCGCGTAGTTTGCGCGAGCAGGGTTTCAAGGTACAATACGATGTTGATCAGAAGAAGCTGAAGGCGCAATTCAAAAAGGCAGATCGAGTAAATGCAAAATTCGTAATTACGTTAGGTGCTAAAGAACTAGAAGCAGGTACACTTAATGTTAAGCGATTATCGGATGCAAAGACACTCGATCTTCAGCTGAGTGATGTTGATAATATGCAGAACATTATTGAACAATTAAAGGACTAATTTAATGGAAAAAAGAACAGATTATTGTGGGAATATTACTGAGAATTATCTTGAACAAGAAGTGAACTTATACGGCTGGGTGCAGCGTGTTCGTAATTTAGGTAATCTTGTTTTTATTGATTTGCGGGATCGTGAAGGGATTGTCCAAATAGTTGTCAATCATGATTCGGGTGAATCTTTAATGGATACCGTTGCTGCTTTAGGCAACGAATATGTTATTCAAGTCAAGGGCAAAGTTGTTAAACGTACAAGTGCTAACCCAGATATGAAAACTGGTCAGGTTGAGGTTGATGCAAGCAGTATCTCTATTTTAAATAAGTCGCAAAATCCTCCGTTTGAAATTAAGGATGATGTTGAAGTTGGCGAACAAACTCGTTTAAAATATCGATATCTTGATTTGCGTAGACCAAGCTTGCAAAAGGCAATCAGGTTACGTTCGCAAATTTTACAAGCAACGCATGAATATTTTGATCAAAACGGCTTTGTTAATATTGAAACACCGATTATGGGTAAATCTTCTCCTGAAGGAGCACGGGATTATTTGGTTCCTTCGCGAATTTATCCAGGTAGTTTTTACGCACTGCCACAGTCACCACAACTATTCAAGCAATTATTAATGGGCGCTGGCTTTGATAAATATTACCAATTGGCTAGATGTTTTCGTGATGAAGATTTGCGTGGAGATCGGCAACCAGAATTTACACAAATAGACATGGAAACTTCATTTACTGATGAGCAGCAGGTTCAAGAATACACTGAAGGTTTATTGAAGAAAATCATGAAAGACGTGATGGGGATTGATCTGAAAACCCCGATCAAACGAATTTCTTGGGATGAAGCAATGAATAAATATGGAACTGATAAACCTGACACCAGATTTGAGATGTTTATTCATGATCTGAGTGATGTTTTTAAGAATAGCGATTTTAAAGTTTTCTCAGGTGCAATTGAAGAAGGCGGCTTTGTTAAAGGGATTGCTGTTAAGAACGGTGCGCAGAAGTATTCACGTAAACAGATTGAAAAGAAACAAGATTACATTAAGCGCTACCATGCTAAAGGTCTAGCTTGGGTTAAATATGAAGATGGGGCCTTTTCTGGCCCGATTAGCCGCTTCTTAACAGATGATGATCAAGCTGCTCTAATAAAAGAATTCGACCTTGAAGGTGGAGAACTGGTAGTCTTAGTTGCTGATAAATGGCAAGTCTGCTGCGATTCGCTTGATCATTTACGCCGTGAATTTGCTAAGGAGACAGATATTATTCCTAAGCACGTTTTTGACTTTGTTTGGGTAGTTGATTGGCCACTATTTGAATATGATGAAGGTTTTGGCAGATGGATTGCTGCGCACCATCCGTTTACAATGCCAGATGATGAGGGAATTAAACTGCTTGAAACCGATCCACATAAGGCACATGCTCGCAGTTATGACATTGTAATGAATGGTGATGAATTAGGTGGTGGTTCCATCAGAATCCATCAACGTTCAATTCAAGAAAAGATGCTAAAGGCACTTGGTTTTACCAAAAAGCGCGCTTATGAACAGTTTGGCTACTTGTTAGACGCGTTAGACATGGGCTTTCCACCACATGCTGGGTTAGCAATTGGTTTAGATCGCTTTGCGATGCTATTAGCTGAAAAAGATAACATTCGTGACGTTTTAGCATTTCCAAAGAACGCTAACGCTTCAGAACCAATGATGCATGCGCCGGCGCCAGTTTCTGATCAACAATTAGCTGATTTAGGTATTGAAGTGGAAGAACAGTATCATGATAGCGTGGCTAATACAGAAGCCAGTTTGGCTAAGCAAGCTGAAGCAGATGCTGCTAAGAATACTAGTTGGGATGAATAAGTATTCTTTATTACTTCAGTAAGATATAAAAAAACAATTGCAAAATTTGCAATTGTTTTTTTCTACTCAAAGTCAAGTATATCAAGGTATTAAATCATAATTCTTGTAGTCCGTCATTAGAATTATCTTTAAGTAGATTAAACTTAGATAATATGTTGTAACCCAAATAAGCTTAGTCCAATTGCATTTTTGAACTAAGCTGTTATAGTAATCTTATGATCAATTGGTTTTAGTTAAAGCCCTGTTTATTTTTGACTACGCTATAATCATATAATTGATCATGCACAATCAAATAGTAGACAGTCCGTGTTAGTTTGTGGACTGCTGCGATGGCGATCTTCTTGAAGTTTCTACTTTGAGAAGATCGTTTTTTCTTTTTCGTAATAATCGGCAATGTGACAAGGCTCAGAATATCTTACTGAATCCATTTGTCCAATCGTACGGTAGAGAATCTTACGACCAATGGGATTGCCACGTTTACTAATATGATCAGTCAATTCCATTTCGCCCGACTGGTAATGACGTAAGTCTAAACCAACAAAGGCATTTAAGGCATTAGGATTACGAAAACGTCTGATATCGCCTAATTCACCTAATAATCTAACTGCGGTAATTTGTGAAATACCTGGAATACTTTCAAGAATTTTTAGATCACGGTTGGGTAATTTACTAGCTAAGTCAGACATCTTTTGAATGACATTTTCACGCTCTTTAGTTAGTTTGGTTAGTCGTTGAGCATAATATCTAGCTTGTTCAACTTCAAAAGCAGCTTTATCAACTGCTGGATAAGCTGTGTCAGCCAGTTCAAGTAAGTTAGTTGCCAACTTATTTGCACGCTGCTTACCAATACCATGGAAGCTTAAAAAATACTGCATAACTCCTTCGTAACCTAAATTTTTAACGATTTGTGGATGCGTAAAAGTTTGGACATAGCGCCAATAATTCGTACCGTCAGGATGACTAGTTAAGGTTTCTAGCTCAGGAAAAGTAAACTGTAATACGCGGTGTAACCGGTTCTTAGCTGAAACCAAATCATGAGTTAATTGCTCATAAAAACGACTCATGGCACCTAACTGCTTATAGTTAGGGTCTTGTAGATAAGTTGGTCCGCGATGATAAATAAACTGTGAGTAAGCTAAATCTTTAGCATCGCGGCGATCAGTTTTATTGCGTCTAAATTGATCTAATTGCTGTTTGGCTTTAAGTGGGTTAAGCATAGTGTAGCGATAATGATATTGGTTAAGAAAAGCCTGCAATCTGCAAGAATAAACCCCAGTTGCTTCAAAGACAATCTGTGGTTGTTGGTGATAAAATTCTAATTCATCAAGTAGCTGCTGAAAACCAATGGCATCATTGGTGATATTAAACTGTTTAATGACTTGCTTATTAAGCATGATACAAACAGCAGATTTACGACTGCTCACGTCAATTCCCACTACAACTAAATTATTCATCTTCAAATACCTCCAACTAACTTAATTGTGCAGGGTAGAAGTTACAAGCTAAACTATATCTAATTTTCTATACCGGACATCAAGTGCCAACATACTACGAAGAGATTTAAGTTTAACTGATGAAGCTGTCAGTTTTATTTAGGGCGTCAAGTACTAGGTACAAGCGTCAAAAGTAACTAGGGCATATTAACTTCAACCCTGCTTCAATTTTAAAACAAAGAAAAAGCAGTGAATCAATATTCCGTCGAATATTGACCCACTACTAGGTTAGTATGTTTTATATCTCATTATTTTGACTATTTAGTAATTTCATTTAAAAATTCTAATGCCGCATTATAATTAGGTTCGTCAGTCATTTCTTGAATTAATTCTTGATAAAGTACTTTCTTGTCAGTATCAACAATCCAAATACTTCTGGCATCAATTCCAGCATCTTCAACAAATAAGCCCATTTGCTCACCAAAGTCATGGTGAGCATCCGACAATAATTCCATCTGCTTAACACCTTCAGCTGCACACCAATTCTTTTGTTCAGTATTAGTGTTAGTTGAGATAGTGTAAAAGTTAATGCCTGAGTAATTATCTACTTCACTATTAAAACGTTTAGTTGAAATGCTGCAGACACTGGTATTAATATTTGGCACGACGCTAATCAAGGTTGGTCTAGTAATTAATTCAACCATGTTTACGATAGTACCATCAGCTTTTTCCACCTTAAAGTCTGGCAACTTATTCCCGACTACTGGTGGTTGACCATTTGTTGATAAAGGAGCATTTTTCATTGTAATTTGCATAATTTATCATCCCTTCAAATAAATTCTATGGTAAATATTTAGTTACACTCTTGAGTTTAACTAAAACTCGGACTAAAACCAAATTAAAAGCTCGCTTAAGCCATTATTGAAGCCGTTTAACGTAATTTTTAATTCTCTTAGCTGCTTTTTGGATATCTGTATCAGATGCAGCATAAGATAATCTTACAAAGCCAGCACCACCAGCACCAAAATAGCTGCCGGGCATTACACCAACTTTGGCTTTATGAGCTAGGTCAGTAGCAAATTTGACGTCATCTGTCCCAAATTTCTTAGGGATTTTAGCAAAAATGTAAAAGGCACCTTCAGGTGCGGCTAAAGTAAAGCCACTTTCTACTAATGCAGTATGTAAAATATTTAAGCGTTTCTCATAAATTGCACGTGCTGCAATGTAGTCCTGCTCGCCATTGGTTAAAGCTTCAGTAGCTGCAGCTTGTACGTTGTCGGTAACCGAACAAACAAGATACAGATTAATCTTAATGATCATTTGCATAATTTCTTGTGGACCAGCAATATAGCCGATACGCCAGCCAGTCATTGCCACGCTTTTAGATAGGCCAGACAGTAAAATAGTTCGCTCGGGAATAATTTGGGTTAAAGAATAGTGCTTTTTATGACCATAAATCAGTTCCGCGTAAATTTCATCCGTGATAGCGAATAGGTCATGGTCGCTAATTACTTGTGCTATTTCTATTAGTTCAGTTTTCGTGTAAACTCGTCCAGTCGGATTAGAAGGATCTGTTAAAATTAATGCTTTGGCACCACCGCCTTCACCAGCCAATGTTTGCTCTAGCTTGCTAGCAGTTAACAAAAAATGGTCATCTGAAGTATCAATTTCAATCGGAATTCCACCTGCTAGCTCAATAATGCCAAAATAAACGCCCCAAACTGGGGTTGGTACTAGAACCTTATCTCCAGGATTCAGCAGAGTCATAAAAGTTAAATTGAGGGCCTCTGATACGCCTACTGTTGCACAAATTTCGCTTTGCGGATCGTAACGTACACCTAGTTTATTATTCAGATAGTTACTAATTGCGTTTAACAGTTCCGGCTTACCTGCTTCTGGAGCATAGTGTGAATCATTTCGTTTGATATCTGCAATTGCAGCTTGCTTAATATGTTCTGGAGTTTCTAGATCAGGTTCACCAATCGTTAATTTGACGATATCTGGTATTTGGGCAATTTCATTAGCGAAAGCATCGATTTTAGATTGAGGTAAACTTTTAATTCTAGTATTGGTTTTGTCTGAGAGATTTTTTGCTAAACGTGGCATGATAAAATCCTTTCTAATATTTTGTAATATTTATTAAGTATAAACTATTGTAGAATATAGTAAATCATTCACTTAATAAATTTAATAAGCTCTTAACCGATTTATTTAAGAAAAGTTTGCTATAGTTAGGGTAAGGAGGCAGATTATCATGGATCAATCAAAAAAAGCTGCTAGATTAAAAGAACTTAATCGAAAACAATATGAAGTAACTCAAAATGCGGCAACTGACGCACCCTTTTCTGGTAAATATGATGACTTTGATCAGCCAGGAATCTATGTAGACATTGTCTCAGGTGAGCCGCTATTTTCTAGTTTGGATAAGTATGATGCTAATTGTGGGTGGCCGAGTTTTACTAAACCAATTAAAAAGTTGACTTATCGACGTGATCAATCACATCACATGGAGCGAACAGAAGTAAAAAGTCCAGATGCTGAGTCCCATTTAGGACATGTCTTTAATGATGGACCCAAGGAGCAGGGCGGGCTAAGGTATTGTATTAATTCTTCAGCGCTCAAGTTTATTCCTGCTAATGAGTTAGCGCAACAAGGCTATGGTGAATACCAAAGCTTGTTTAAATAATTTTATTTATGTAAAGTAAAAAAGCACTGCCGAATTAAGCAGTGCTTTTTAAACGATTTCTTGTTCTTTAAAGCGTCCATAAACTTTTTCAATTTCACTGACGCTCATAAAAGCATATGGATCATATTTTTTAATAATTGCTACAATATCATACATATCATAGCGATCAATGACAGTTAGCAGTGCCGTTTTTTCAATATGGCTGTAAGCACCTTCAACATCGTGAAAGATAGTGATCCCGCGATGCATTCTTTCTTGAATACCATCAATGATGGCTTGGGGATATTCTGTAACGATAATTACCTGCAATTTTTGATGTTGGGTATAAACGGCATCAATCATACGACCGTTAACAAAGATAGTTAATGCGGAATAAAGAGCTCGAGTCCAACCGAAAGCAAATCCTGCAGCGAGGATAATTAATAAGTTAATCGAAATGCTGACTTTACCATAGCTGGTACCAGTTTTTTGTCTGATAACTATCCCGATAATATCAATCCCACCAGTTGAAATGCCGTTTTTTAAGGCGAAGCCGGTGCCAACACCATTTACTATACCACCAAATAATGCACAAATTAGTGGGTCCACGTGCATATTGATTGGTTGAATTACGTGCATCATGATTGAACCTAGCACGACTGTAACAATGGTAAACAAGGTGAATTTATGACCTATTTTAAACCAGGCTAATAAAAACAACGGTACATTTAACACAAAATATAAAATTGATGTGCTGAGAGTAAACGGAAAAAAACGTTGGCTCAATGTATTAAGCAATTGTGCAAATCCGGTCATACCAGATGAGTACATATGACCTGGAGTCCAAAAGAAATTTAGTGCAACTGCAACTGCTAAAGAATAGAAAAATGAAGCCGAAATTTTTGAAAGCAAGTTATATCGCCGATTAAATGTGTCGAGCTGATCCATTTTTATGTTAGGTCCCTTTATGAAAAAAGTAATAAATAAATCTAGATTAGTGTAACAAAAGATAGGTCAATAACCAATAACAAATTCAGAAAATTTTGTGTAAATAAAAAACGGCTTAAGCCGTTTTTTATTTTTGCCAATGTTGCTTAATAAAGTCTGCTCGACCACCAGCTTCTTCTAAGGCATATCGATTAGGATCCTTACGATAAAAGTCTTGATGGTAATTCTCAGCTGGGTAAAAAGGCTGAGCAGGTTCAATTTTAGTAACGATTGGTTTATTAAATTTTCCACTTTGAGCTAAAGCAGCCTTAGACTTTTCTGCCGCTGCTTTTTGTGTAGGAGAATTGTAGAAGATTACTGGTCGATAATTGTCACCGCGGTCTTGGAATTGGCCAGCTGCATCGGTGGGATCGGTTACTTGCCAGTAATATTGCAAAAGTTGCTCATAAGACATTAATGAAGGATCATAGGTGATTTTAACTGCTTCTGTATGTCCGGTTGTTCCAGCTGAAACTTGTTCATAAGTTGGATTAGCAACGTGCCCACCGGTGTAACCTGAGACGACTTTTTCAACCCCAGGCAAGGTGTCGAATGGTTCAACCATACACCAAAAGCAGCCGCCAGCAAAAATGGCGGTATCAAAATGTTTGTTTTGTTGAGTAGTCATAATTTTAGCCTCCTTATACCATAAATTATAGCGGATAAGTCAGCCCAGTCCTTAGAATATGACTTATTGCTCTTCAAAACCAAGATGATGCATGATGAGAGCTGCTGTTTCTTCAATTGAGCGGTGGGCAACGTTAACGACGTAGCATCCTAATTCTTGATAAAGCTTTTGTGCAGAATCAAGTTCAACCTTGATAGCATCTGTGTTAGAGTAAGTTGTGTCTGGATTTAGACCATAAGAAATCATTCTTTGACGTCTTATTTCATTTAAAACAGATAAGTCATTAGTTAAGCCGATAATCTTATTGGGATCAACTTTGTAAATTTCCTTAGGAATATGGGTATCTGGAACTAGAGGTAGGTTGGCAACTTTTAAATTTTTATTTGCTAAAAATAAAGAGAGCGGTGTTTTAGAAGTCCTTGATACGCCTAATAATACCACATCAGCTTCCAAGAAACCTTTAGGATCTTTTCCATCATCATACATTACGGCAAATTCCATTGCTGAAATTCGATCAAAGTATCTTTGATTCATTTTATGTTGGGCACCAATTTTTTTCACTGGTTGCAGACCAGTAGTATTTTGAAGTGCTTCAATTGTTGGTGAAAGAATGTCGATGATTTTTGCGTGGTGTTCGCGGCCAAAACGAATTACCGGGATTTGCAATTCATCTTTAACTAAACTATAAATAATTATTAAGTTACTAAATTGTTCAATTTCAGTTAACGTTGCTGTTAATTTTTCATGATCTACAATGAACGGGTAGCGCCGATAATTAATTTGGGCGGTAGGAAATTGAGCAGCAGCAGCTGTCGCATTACTAAAAGCGGTGTCGCCAGCTGAGTCTGAGATGATGATAATATTAACTTCTTGTTTAGTATTGTTTGTTTCCATTGAGTACTCCTTTTTGGTAATAATTATACAATTTGCTAAAGTGCATTAAAAGATTTTGTTCAAATAATAATGTGAAAATGAATCTTTTTAAAAAATATTGCGTTAATGTATTGACCACTCACGCTGGTTTGATATAATTTACTTATTAAGTGTGGCGGTGACGTCAAGAAATGGAAGGAGGGATCACACATGGCCAAGACAGTCGTTCACGAAAACGAGTCTATTGATGATGCTCTTCGTCGTTTCAAACGTTCCGTTTCAAGAAGTGGTACCTTACAAGAATACCGTAAACGCGAATTCTACGAAAAACCTAGTGTACGTAGAAAGCTTAAATCTGAAGCAGCACGGAAACGCAAACATTATTAATAGCTTAAGAAACGACTTCTATCTGCTGATAGGGGTCGTTTTTTGTAGATAGTAAATTTATTGTTAATTTAATAGACATATCTGAGATAGAATTTTATTCTTTTGGTATAATTTAGTTAGGCTTTTTAGTTGAAGTTAATTTCAAAGCCGGTTTAGTTAAAGTATCTGTTTAAAGTATCTGTGGTGAGTGCTTGCTGATTGATTAATTGGGGCTTTCCTATTGGATAGCTGAAATTTTTTTAAGAACAAGTTAAGAAAGCGAAGAGAAGTCATTTGGTTCAAACAAATTTTATACCTAAAAATCCGGAAAATATCCAAAAATTAGTTGGTATCAATGACCGTAATCTGACTCTGCTGGCAGAAGGCTATGACACTAGCGTTGTTGATATTGGCAATCAAATTGTGATTGATGGTGAAACAAATAGTGTAAAGAAAGTTCTTGATGTTTTAAAGGCGCTAGATCAGGTGCTAGAGACTGGAGTTACTATCAGTGCCCCAGATGTAGTTAGCGCAATGAAGATGGCTGATAAGGGAACGACTGAGTACTTTGCTGATTTATATAAGAAGATTTTAATTCGGGATGCTAAAGGCAAACCGATTAGGGTCAAGAACATGGGTCAGAAAAAGTATGTTGAAGCTATCCAAAAAAGTGATGTGGTATTTGGTATCGGACCTGCTGGTACTGGTAAGACATTCTTGGCTGTTGTTTGTGCAGTTGCTGCTTTTAAAAAAGGCGAAGTTTCTCGAATTGTTTTGACAAGGCCAGCAATCGAAGCCGGAGAATCACTAGGATTTTTGCCAGGAGATTTGAAGGAAAAAGTAGATCCATATTTACGACCAATTTATGATTCGCTTTATGCTATTTTAGGGACTAATACAACTGATCGTTTGATGGAACGTGGTGTAATTGAAGTTGCACCGCTAGCTTATATGCGAGGTCGAACTTTGGATGATGCGTTTGTAATTTTAGATGAAGCGCAGAATACCACTGATGCGCAAATGAAAATGTTTTTGACGCGTTTAGGATTTAATTCCAAAATGATTGTTAATGGCGACATGACTCAAGTTGATTTACCAGGACGTCAGCGTAGCGGTTTGCTTGATGCACGTCATATTCTAAAGCAAATTGATCAAATCAAATTCGTGCAATTTTCTGCTAATGATGTGGTGCGCCATCCCGTTGTTGCTAAAATTATCGATGCATATGAAAAAGAAGGAACACAAAATTAATGCAGTCACTTGAGATAACTTATCATGATGAAGTAGGCTTTTTAGATAATCAGGAACTTAATTGGCAAGATTGGATTACTCGGTTACTGTTATTAGCTAAACAAGAGATTGCGAAGTCCAATAATCTGGAAATGAGTATCAATTTTGTTAATGAGGAGCGTAGTCAAGAACTTAATTATAAATATCGCGACCAAGATCATCCAACTGATGTAATTTCGTTTGCGATTGAAGATGGTGAAAATGGTCTTGATTTGTCCACGTTTGTCAGTGATCCAGATTTTCAAGAAGATATTGGTGATCTTTTTATGTGTCCGAGCGTAATTAAGCGTCATAGTCAGGAATATGGCACTGGCTGGAAACGCGAATTTGGTTATACCTTAGTTCATGGCTTTTTACATTTGAATGGGTATGATCATATTGATCCAGTTGAAGCTAAAGAAATGTTTGGCATCCAAGGCAAGGTTTTGGAAGATTATGGATTGCCATTGCATCTTGAACAATTAGATAAAGGCAGAGGAAAATAATGTCCGAACATAAGAAAAATAAGTCTGGTTTTGTTGCATTAGTTGGAAGGCCAAACGTTGGTAAATCAACACTAATGAATAACCTAGTTGGCCAAAAAGTGGCAATTACTTCCAGCAAGCCGCAAACTACACGTGATAAAATTTCTGGTATTTATACTACTGACCATTTACAAGTAGTTTTCGTTGATACACCAGGAATTTTTAAGCCACATCTAAAATTAGATGATTATATGGACAAGGCTAGTCTTTCGAGTTTGAACGATGTTGATTTGGTCCTTTTTTTAGTTGAACCAGAAGCAATCAATAGTGGAGATAATTATATTGTTAACTTGCTCAAGCAAGTTAATGTACCAGTTTTTTTAGTAATTAATAAGGTTGATCAAGTAAATCCTAACGAGTTACTACCAATTATTGATAGCTATCAAAAATTGGATCTCTTTAAAGAACTATTACCAATTTCTGCTACTAAAGGAATTGGGATTAGTGATTTAGTAGCAACATTGCGACAATATTTACCGGAAGGACCTGAATATTATAATTCTGACGAAATTACTGATCGGCCTGAATACTTTTTAGTAGCTGAACTGATTCGTGAACAAATTTTGCGGTTGACATCTGAGGAAGTACCGCACGCTGCGGCCGTTTGGGTTGAGCGAATGAATGAACACCAAAAGGGTAAATTGCAGATTGAAGCTACTATTTATGTTGAAAAAAGTGGTCAAAAAGGCATAATTATTGGTAAAGGCGGCCAAATGCTCAAGCAAATTGGCATAAATGCTCGTAAACAAATTGAAAATTTGTTAGGTGAAAAAGTCAATTTGCATTTGTGGGTAAAGGTACAACGCAATTGGCGTTCTGATCCTAGTTTTTTAAAGCAGGTTGGCTACGATAAAAAGGAACTTTCTTAATGCCACGTGAACTTAAAGAAGTTCAAGGAATTATTTTTAAACGACAAAAATATAAAGAAGCTGATTTACTAGCTAAGATTATGACCAAAGAACTTGGCATTGTTACGTTAATTGCTCGTGGTGCTTTGAAGCCAAAATCTAAGCTTGGTGCGGCTACGGTTAATTTCTCTATTGGGCAATATGTTATTTATACTAGTGGGCAGGGACTAAGCAATTTACGAACTTATAAGGATGTAAAGCAATTTTCGGGTATCTTTGCTGATTTGACCAAGAATGCCTATGCATCGTTTATTTTAGATTTAGTAGATCATGCTTTTAGCGAATATCAAAATTTAGGAAAATATTATGATTTAACCTTATTTGCCTTAAAAAAGGTCGATCAGGGAATTGATCCTGAAATGATCTCTCAGGTGGTACAAATGCAGCTTTTAGCTGCTTATGGTGTTGAACCAGAATTAAAGCATTGTGTAATCTGTGGCTGTCAGCAAGGAGAATTTGATTACTCAATCAAGTTAGGTGGCATATTGTGTAGTAAGCATTTTTATCGAGATAATAGTCGTTTACACTTAACTGCTAAGGCAACGGCTGTACTGCGTACAATTGGATTAGTGCCTTTTAATCGTTTAGGAACGATTAAGGTCAATCGCGCAATTAAACAAGCAACCCGTAAAGCAATTGATCGGATATATCAAGAGACCATTGATTTAAATTTAAAAAGCAAAAAGTTTTTAGATGAAATAAATTTGCTTGACTAATCCTTTGGTCTGGTTTGCTTTATTATGTTAAAATAACAAGAGAATTTGATGAACATGAGGAATTATAAAAGTACCAGTTAAGCGAATGGCAGATAGTGTAAGGTCATCTGGGAAACGGCACCTCTAGTCAATTAATTAAGAGCAGAGAAGATATTCTCTGAATTAGGGTGGAACCGCGAATATTTTTCGTCCCTATGCAAGTTTTGCATAGGCTTTTTTTATGGCCTAATGCAGGGAGGTATTATGATGACAAAAGATAAATTGACAATTCAAGAAATGATTTTTAAATTGGAAGAATTTTGGTCTTCTAAGGGTTGTATGGTAATGCCCTCATATGACGTAGAAAAAGGTGCGGGTACAATGAGCCCATATACTTTTTTGCGGGCAGTAGGACCAGAACCATGGGCAGCATGCTATGTTGAACCGTCAAGAAGACCAGCAGATGGTCGCTATGGGGATAATCCTAATCGCTTATTTCAACACCATCAATTTCAAGTAGTTATTAAACCAGCTCCTGAAGATATTCAGCAATATTATTTGGATAGTTTGCAAGTCCTAGGAATTAATCCCTTAGAGCATGATATTCGATTTGTTGAAGACAATTGGGAGAATCCGTCGATGGGTTGTGCCGGTGTTGGTTGGGAAGTTTGGTTAGATGGCATGGAAGTTAGCCAATTTACTTACTTCCAGGTAGTTGGTGAATTAGATGTCAAGCCTACAATGAGTGAAATTACTTATGGTGTAGAGCGTCTGGCTTCGTATATCCAAGATGTTAACTCCGTTTTTGATTTGGAATGGGGTAATGGTGTACTTTATCGCGATATCTTTAAAGAAGCCGAATATGAAAATTCCAAATATGCTTTTGAAGAGTCCAATCAAGAAAATCTATTAAATTCGTTTGATTTAAATGAAAAAACAGCTAAACGTTTGCTTAGCCAAAATCTGGTGCAACCAGCTTATGATTATATTCTAAAGTGTTCACATACATTTAATTTGCTTGATGCTCGTGGTGCAGTTTCGGTTACTGAGCGTGCTGGATATTTGTCCAGAATTAGAAATTTAGCTCATGAAGTGGCGGTTACTTTTGTCAATGAACGAGAAAAACGAGGCTTTCCACTGCTAAAAAATGCTCAAGAAAAGAAGGCGGGGATTGAAAATGACTAAAAATTATTTATTTGAAATTGGTACGGAAGAAATGCCAGCACATGTGGTTACGCGCAGTGTGCAACAATTGGCTAATCGGACCGAAAAATTTCTAACTGAGAACGGCTTAAAATTTAAGGAAATCAAAACTTATTCAACACCTCGCAGGTTAACTATTTTGGTAGAGGAGCTAGCAGAAAAGCAAGCTGATATTGATGAAATCAAAAAGGGGCCAGCTAAGAAAATTGCTAAAGATAGCGATGGTAATTGGTCTAAAGCTGCACAAGGATTTGTTCGCGGGCAAGGAATGTCGACAGACGATATCTATTTTGACGAATTAAAAGGTACTGAATATGCCTATGTCCATGTTCAAAAAGTGGGGGAAAAGGCTAGTGATATTCTGCTAGGGATGAGCGACGTGGTCAAGGCAATGACTTTCCCAACTAAAATGCGTTGGGATTCACATGACTTTGAGTTTGTTCGTCCGATTCATTGGCTAGTTTCATTATTTGGCAGTGAAGTTGTACCAGTAGAAATTTTGGATATTACAGCTGGTCGTAAAACTCAAGGTCATCGCTTCTTAGGTGATTCAGTCGTGCTAGCTAATGCTGATGACTATGAAGATGCTCTAAAAGATCAATTTGTAATTGCCGATGCCGAAGAGCGTAAAGAAATGATTGTTCGCCAAATGAATGACTTGGTTGAGCAAAATGGCTGGCAGATTAAGTTAGACCAGGGATTATTAGAAGAAGTAACTAATTTAGTTGAATATCCAACTGTTTTTGCTGGCTCGTTTGCTAAAAAGTACTTAGAAATGCCACAAGAAGTTTTGATTACTTCCATGAAAGATAATCAACGATACTTTGAAGTTTACGATCAAGCAGGAAAATTAATCAATCACTTTATCGCAGTTCGTAATGGTAATAAAGACTATCTTTCCAACGTAATTGCTGGTAACGAAAAAGTATTAGTTGCTCGACTTGATGATGCCCAATTCTTCTATGATGAAGATCGTAAATATCCACTAAGTCACTTTGTTAAGCGTCTTGACAACGTATCTTTTCATGACAAGATTGGCTCGATGGCTGAAAAAACTAAGCGTGTCAAAATTATTGGTGACTTTTTAGCTAAAAAATGGCAATTAGATGATCAGACAGTCAGTGATTTTGATCGAGCAAGTGAACTATATAAATTTGATCTTGTTACCCAAATGGTTGGTGAGTTTGCTGAATTGCAAGGTGTAATGGGAATGCATTATGCAGAGCTTGCTGGAGAAAATGAGCAAGTTTCAGCAGCAATTAAAGAGCATTACTTACCCAATACTGCCGAGGGTGATTTGCCACAAACTACTGTGGGTGCACTCTTGTCAGTTGCTGATAAATTAGACACGATTATTACCTTCTTTGCAGCAGGTATGATCCCAACATCTTCTAACGATCCATATGCGTTGCGTCGGTATGCATATGGTATTGTACGAATTTTGCTTGATCAAAAATGGTCATTGCCTTTTGATAAGGTTTTACCAGAAATTGTTGAATTATTAACTGATAAAACTGCAGCCAAGCTACCTAGGACTGCTGATGAAGATAAAGAAATTGCTGACTTTATTCGTGATCGAATTAAGCAGTATTTGCAAAAAAATAATTACAAGTATGACGTAATTGATGCAGCTCTTGCTTCTAATCAGCAGGATCCGTTACAAATTTTAAGTGCTGCTAAGGTTTTGCAGACTCATCATGATGATGAAGAGTTCAAGCTAGTAGTCGAAAGTTTGACCAGAATTAATAATATTCTGAAAAAAGCTAAATTTGCAGGACAGGATTCAGTAAATACTGCTTTGTTTACTGATAATAGTGAACAAGACCTGTATGATGGCATTTCGCAATTGCAAACAGCTAGTGATTTAACTGAATTATATGCCGGTTTTGTGAGTCTTGAGCCAATAATTGATCGCTATTTTGAAACTAATATGATTTTGGATAAGGATAATGCTGTTAAAAATAACCGCTTGACGCAATTGCAAACGATTCAGGGATTGGCAGCTCGTTTGGGTGATCTAAGTAAGTTAGTAATTAAGTAATTTTTATAGAATAGGTGATGCGATGGCTGGATTAATACCTGAGCAAACTATTGCCAAAGTACGCGATAACGTCAATATCGTTAATGTTATCAGTCAGTATGTTTCGCTTGAAAAAAAGGGCAAAGATTATATTGGTTTATGTCCTTTTCACCAGGAAAAGACCCCTTCCTTTACCGTTAGTGAACAGAAACAATTTTTTAAATGTTTTGGTTGTGGTAAGGGTGGCAATGTTTTTAAATTTTTAATGGAAAAAGATGATCTAACTTTTCCTGAGAGTGTCCAAAAAGTGGCTGAGATTGCTCAAATTGATATAGGCGAAGTTGGCCGAGGTAATGCTCAACCTGCTAATCCATTGATTAAACTGCATCAGGATGCTGCTGATTTTTATTATCGCGTTTTAGTATCAACTAATGCTGGCAAACGTGGATTGGAGTATGCTCATCAGCGCCAACTTGATGATGATACGCTGAAGCATTTTCAAATCGGTTATGCTCCTAAACAAGATAATTTGTTATTGACCTATTTGCGTGAGCGCCATTATCAAGAAGACGATTTACTTGCTAGCGGTTTATTTGTTCAGACTAAAGCGGGTCAGATGTTTGATCGATTTCGCGATCGGCTAATGTTTCCATTAACTAACGAAAGTGGCAGTGTTATTGGTTTTTCTGGACGAAGATTATCTGCGGATAAAACTGAAGCTAAGTATATTAATAGTCCAGAAACCAAGATTTTTACTAAATCCAATGTCTTATTTCATTTTGCGGAAGCTAAAAAGGCTGCACGCAGTGAGGATCACTTGATTTTATATGAAGGTTATATGGATGTAATTGCTGCTTATAAATCAGGAATTAAGTCAGGAATTGCTTCGATGGGTACTAGCTTGACTGACCAGCAAGTTTATTTGTTGAGGCGAGTTAGCAAAAATGTAATTATTAATTATGATGGTGATGATCCCGGAATTCATGCGGCAGAGCGTGCTGCTAAATTATTTGATCAGGCAGGTGGCTTTAACTTAGGAATAGTGGTTTTACCTGAAAAATTGGATCCAGATGAATATGTTAAAAAATATGGCACCAGCAAGTACCAAGATGAAATAAACGGCGCGTTAACGCCTACTGACTTTTTTCTAAGGCGGTTATCGCAAAAGTATAATCTTGATAATGATCGTGAAAAAATCGCCTATTTAGATGAAGCAGTTAATGAAATTGCGCAGTTGTCCAATCCCGTTGAACAAGATTTATATATAGAAAAAATTGCTCAAAAGCAACACGTATCTAAAGATTCACTTAATGCGAACTTATCACGTCAGCGGCGTAAAAATAATGCAGCCAAGCGGCATAAGGGCATGCCAGAAATAACAGATCCATTACTAGAGGATGATTCAACACCGGTATCAGAGTCTAATCAACAATTGCAAATGGATCCTGTGCAAACTCGCTTGCTATATTTATTTATGCATTCTGAGCATGCTCGCGATTATTTAATAGGAAAAAATTTTCTATTTCCAGATACAGAATATGCTAAATTAGAAGATTTATGGCTAAAATTTATGGAGGAACGTGAAAATCCAACAATTAATAGTTTCTTAGATTTTATTCCTGATGAACTTCAGGGTATAATAATAAGTACTGAAATGACAGATATGCCTCAGGATTTTTCCGATCGTGAGATTGATGAGCAGTTGCATGCACTCGAAATGCGTAAAGTAACTTCGAAGCTAACTAGTTTAGAAAATGATTTACAAGAAGCTAAGAGAAAAGCTGATACTGATGAAATCATCGCAATTACTCAAAAAATTTTACAATTAAAAAGAATTCAGGGACAAAGGGGGACTTTTTAGTGGCAAAACAAACAAAAGCTGATAAATCAGAAAAACCATCTTTAGATAAGGTAGTCAAGCAAATTGTTAAAGAAGTAAAAAAAGATAAAGCAATTACTGAAGATGAGTTTACTAAACGCTTGATTAAACCTTATAAGCTGGAAAATAAAGCTGTAGATCAGTTAATTCAAGAGTTTGAAGATAATGGCATTAGTATTGTTGATGAAAAGGGCGAGCCATCAAAATTAGCCTTAAGAAAACAAAAGGACGTTGAAAAAGCTGAGTTAAAGGATATGTCGGCACCTTCAAATGTAAAGATGAATGATCCAGTACGGATGTATCTGAAAGAAATTGGGCGAGTTCCGTTACTTAATGCAGAGCAAGAAATTTCTTTGGCTAAGCGAATCGAAAAGGGCGATGAAGAGGCTAAACAAGAACTAGCGGAAGCTAACCTGCGTTTAGTAGTTTCAATTGCAAAAAGATATGTTGGTCGTGGAATGTCCTTCTTAGATTTGATTCAAGAAGGCAACATGGGACTAATGAAGGCAGTTGATAAGTTTGATTACAGCCTAGGATTTAAGTTTTCGACTTATGCAACTTGGTGGATTAGGCAAGCAATTACGCGTGCAATTGCTGATCAAGCGCGCACGATTCGAATTCCAGTGCATATGGTTGAAACAATTAACAAGTTAATCCGAATTCAGCGGCAATTATTACAAGATTTAGGACGTGAAGCAACACCTGAAGAAATTGGCGCAGAAATGGATATGTCTACGACCAAAGTTCGGGATATTTTGAAGATTGCCCAAGAACCAGTTTCACTGGAAACGCCGATTGGTGAAGAAGATGATTCTCACTTAGGTGATTTTATCAAGGATAAAGATGCAACTAGTCCTGAACAACATGCTTCGTATGAAATGCTTAAAGAACAGCTTGAAGAGGTCTTAGATACTTTAACTGATCGGGAGGAGAATGTTCTACGGTTGCGTTTTGGCCTTGATGATGGTCGAACTAGAACATTAGAAGAGGTTGGTAAGGTCTTTGGAGTGACTCGTGAGCGAATTCGTCAAATTGAAGCGAAGGCTTTACGCAAGTTGCGTCATCCTAGTCGTTCTAATCAATTACGTGACTTTTTGGATTAATTAAAAATAATAGGGGCCAAAAGCCCCTTTATTTTTTGTCTAAAAAAGTTCGTCACGCTTACCGTCTAGAATATGTTCGCTAAGTTGATTATTGAAATAAACGTTTAGATCACGATCAAAATTATAGGCTAATTGCTGACTTTGTAATTCCTGCTTGGTCATCCAGGTTAGTTCGCCTTCATCTGATGCTTTGAGGTCACCACAAAATTCGGTAGCAGTATAAAAGAAGACTATATAACGATGGTCATTTTTATCATAAAACTGTTTTATACCAGTTAATTGTGGGTTAGTGATGGTTAGGTTAGTTTCCTCTTTGACTTCACGAATGACAGATTCATAAAATGACTCGTGAGTTTCAACATGACCACCGGGAAAGGTCATCCCCGGCCAATCGGGATCCTTGCGGTTAATAACCAAGATTTGCTCGTTATTGGTAATCATGCACATATTAGTTAAAGTTACTCGTTCTGTTCTATCCATATTGAAATTCCTTCTTTGCTGATATTTAAATTATAAGCAAGGTTTGACAAGAAAACAATAATTTATCAATTTCATAATTTTAGGTCAGAATATGCTAAAATTTTAATACAAGAGAGGTTAGGAAAAATGAACTTACGATTGAATACTTTGGCAGAAATGGTCGATCGCAGTGCTAGAATAGCAGATATCGGAACAGATCATGCGTATTTACCAATTAAACTGGTACTAGAGGATAAAGTAGATTATGCTATTGCCAGCGATATTGCTCAAGGTCCACTTAAAAATGCCCAGGATAATATTACCCAAGCTGGTTTACAAACTAAAATTACTACTAGATTGGGTTCAGGTCTATCTACGATTACGCTGCAAGACAGAATAGACACTGTAGTAATTGCTGGAATGGGCGGAAAACTAATTACGCAAATTCTAACAGACGCTTGGCGGAATCATTATCAATTTCCGACTTTGATTTTGGAACCCAATATTGGGGAACCAGGTTTGCGTGAATGGCTGGTTCAGCACAGTTATCAGATAGTTGCTGAGGAAATATTGGCAGAAGCTGGTCATACTTATGAGCTGATTAAAGCTAAGAAGGTTATGCAGGAGGTTAAATTAACTCCACGTCAGTTGCTATTTGGTCCCCTAATTTTGCAAGCTAAGAATGAAGTCTTTTATCAAAAATGGCGTTCACAACTATACTATCAACAAAAGCTACTAGTTAATTTAAACAAAGCACGCAATAAAGATTTAGGACATATCGAGCAGATTGAACAAGAAATTGCATTAATTAAAGGTGAACTAAATGACGAAGGTTAAAGATATTATTCAAAAATTGCAAGCTGTTTTCCCAGAAGAAATCGCCAGTTCGGGCGATCCAGTAGGAATTCAGATTGGCTCAAGCGACAGTCCAGTTAATAAAATCATGACTACACTGGATGTGCGTCCGCAGGTTGTAGAAGAAGCAATTAGGGCTGGAGTTGATTTGATTATTAGTCACCATCCCTTAATGTTCCATCCAGCACGCAACTTAAATTTTGCTGATCCGCAAAATGAAATGTACGGCGAAATTATCGCGCATGGGATTACGGTTTATTCAATTCATACTAATTCTGATAAAGCTGCCAATGGTTCCAGTGATTGGCAAGCTACTGAATTAGGGTTAACTAAAGTTGAACCGTTTTGCTTAGATGACGATGGCATTGCCATCGGTCGCAAAGGCAGGCTGCCGCAAACGATGACGGCAAAAGAATTCGCTTATTATGTTAAAGACAAACTTGATTTAAAAATGGTGCGTTTAATTACTGCCGATAACCAAAAACCAATTACTACTGTTGGTTTTATTTGCGGTGATGGAGGAAAATATTGGCAGCAAGCTGTAGTAGATAACCTTGACGCCTTTATTACTGGTGATGTTTATTATCATACGGGTCATGATATGATTTCAGCAGGATTGACGGTAGTAGACCCAGGGCATTACACGGAACAACTGTTTAAGGTTAAAGTAGCCGAACTATTAGCACGATGGATTCAAGAAAATAATTGGCAGGTTGAATTATGTGTCTCACAAGTTTCAACTAACCCATTTCAAGATTTATTTTAATTAAGGAGTTAAAATGGAATATCAAAATTTATTACCACGTTTTTTAAAATATGTACAGGTTAATTCTCGTTCAGATGAACATAGTGACCGATTTCCCTCAACTGAAAAAGTTGAAAATTTCCAGAAAAAAGTAATCATGCCGGATCTAGAGGATTTAGGTCTAAGAGATGTGCATTATAATCAACAATCTGGTTGTGTAATTGCAGAAATACCGGCTACTGTTGATTATGACGTTCCAGTGATGGGCTTTTTAGCGCATTGTGATACTGCTGATTTTAATGCAGAAAATATTAGGCCACAAGTTCATGAAAATTATGATGGTAAGTCTAAAATTCAGCTAGGTGACTCAGAATTTTTCTTGGATCCAGCTGTCTTTCCAAATTTACAGAATTATCAAGGACAAACTATTATTACGGCCTCAGGAGATACCTTGCTAGGTGGCGATGATAAATGTGGTGTAGCCGAACTAGTTACTCTAGCAGAATATTTACTAGCTCATCCTGAAATTAAACATGGTAAAATTCGTTTGGCATTTACACCGGACGAAGAGATTGGTACTGGAGCAGAACATTTTGATGTTGCTGAATTTGGAGCTGACTTTGCCTTTACTGTTGATGGTGAAGCTCCCGGCAAACTTGACTGGGGAACATTTTCAGCTGCACAATTTAGTCTTGAAATCCAAGGTGTGAACGTGCATCCAGCCGTTGCTAAGGGACAGATGATTAATGCAATCCAAGTCGGAATCGATTTTCAAAATCAATTGCCAGGTGCTGAAGTACCAGAAAAAACTGATGGTAAAGCAGGATTCTTTCATTTAACCAACTTTACAGGAACAGTAGATCATGCTCGTTTAGACTATATCATTCGGGATTTTGAACGTGAGGGATTAGAAGAGCGTAAAAACCTAGTTAAAGCGATTGTTGCACAAATGAACGAACAATTTGGTAGTGATCGCATCAAATTACAAATGAGCGACCAATATTATAATATGGCGGATGAATTGGCCAAACATATGGAAATTGTTGATTTAGCCCGTGAAGCCTATAAGAAACAGGGACTTGAAATTAATGAAGATCCAGTCAGAGGCGGAACTGATGGTTCGCAATTAACATATATGGGTTTGCCTTGTCCCAATTTATTTGCTGGAGAAGAAAACATGCACGGCCGATATGAATATACAGTTTTAGAATCAATGTACAAAGCGGTTGATGTGATGGTGACTATGGCTGAACTCAATGCTGCTAAATAGCCATAGTGAAACAAAATTGGTGTAAAAACTTAGCTTAATTAAAAGTTTATGTTGAATCAGATTACTGTTCTAGCAATAATAGTGATAAAATTTACAACTTACAAAAGTTATGCACACCTAGCCAAGTTAAACAAAAAGCTCATAAAATTCCTGATATTAACAGGATGTATGGGCTTTTTTAATTTGAAAAAGTTTCTAGTAGCGAAATGTGTAACATTTGAATATTTTTAAAAAATTTGCATACAGCATTCAAATAAGTTATTATTATATTGTACTAGGAAAATAATACACCAAGAATGGAAGGCGATCTAGTGAAATTTAAGGATAATATTCCAATTTATTTGCAAATCAAACAATATCTATACCGACAAATTATTATCGGTAAGTTAAAACCAGGCGCACGGATTCCGTCAGTGCGCAATCTAGCATTGCAACTGACTGTTAACGTTAATACTGTTCAAAGGGCCCTGCAACAGATGAATGATGAGGGAATTCTCTATACCAAGCGAGGTGAAGGCAACTTCGTGACTGAAGATACTGAATTACTGGCACAAACCGAGCAAAACTTACTTAACGCAGAATTAAAAAAGTTTGTCCAAAACATGAATGAGTTAGGGGTTGCTGATGAGCAGATTGGCTCAATTTTGGCTAAATATCTAGCAAAGGGAGAATAAACATGGAAGATATTTTAGAAATTAAAAATTTAACGTATAAAAAGAATCAAAAAACCATTCTCAAGGATGTTAATTTGACTTTGCAACCGGGTAAAATCGTTGCTTTATTAGGAGAAAACGGTGCTGGCAAAACAACGTTAATGCGAATTATTGCCACAATGGCTAAGAACTATCGGGGTGATGTAAGTATTATGGGGTATGAAGATGATGATGAAAAAAAGGCGCATCTCTCTTTTACCGATGGGTTAACTGGCTTTAGCGATACAACCAAGATTAAAGCAATAGTCAAATTTTATGAAGTAGTTTATCCTGACTTTGATAAAGAACAGTTTGAGCAGCTGCGTACTTTTATGAAATTGGACTTAGAAATGCATTTGAGCCAGCTGTCACGCGGTATGCGCGAAAAGCTAATTATCGCCTTAACTTTTGCCCGTAAAGCCGATTTATATTTACTTGACGAACCGTTTTCCGGAATTGATGCAATGGCTCGCAAGAAAATTATCAATTCAATTATTCTTTGGAAAGCTGACCAAGCTACGATTTTAATTTCTGATCATTTTGTAAATGAGATCGCCTCAATTCTTGATGAAATAGTTATTATCAAAGATAAAACGGTCTTCACTCATAAGTCGGCGGATGAAATTCGCTCGCAACATGAAAGTATTGAAGATTATTATGAAAAACTATATGAGGGAGAAGAATGATGTCAGCGTTCAATCGTTTATTTGCGGAATTGTTTAAGAAAAAAAGTCGTAAAGTACACTTATTAATTATCTTGCAACTAGTGTCGGCAATTGCGTTGACTGTCTTCATGTTAGTGATTGATTCTGGCTGGTTTTATGCTACTGACCCAAGTAAGTTTGGTGATGATTGGCTCACATTAACACTGTGCTTTTTTACCATTAGTTTTCTTTTTCTGCCAATTTATTTAATTATTTCTTGTTCAGAAACTGAAAAGCTTAATCGCAGTCAAACTTGGCGTTTAGCACCAGTTAGTGATGTCAGCTTTTATCTAGATAATACATTAAGTTCTTTTGTATCTTACATTTATCTTGGTATTTTGCAGCTCATTGGGACAGGCATTCTCTTCCTTGCCACCTTATTATTTAACCCTGAATTCTTAGCAGCTTTTAAGAAACTAATTCCTGAAATTCAGAATAATGCTTATCAATTTGTTCCATCAATTTATCGTTTTTTATGTATATTAGCTATGATTATTATACTAGGCTTGCTAGTTTATTTAGTAACTAACTTTTTGAATTTTGTTAGCCAAGCTGTCTTAGATTTTTTACCAGGAATATCCAGTAAGTTTTCAATTAATTTAATTCGGCTAATTTTGATTGTTGCTTTAATCTGGGCTTTGGCTAAAGCCTGGAACTTAATTTCTCCACTAACCTTTATGAATAACGTTGGTTTAGATGAATTTTTGGGTATTTTGCTATTATTCATAATTGATGTTGTTTTTTTAATGGTAAATACCTTTATCTTTAGTAAGTTTTTTGAAGCTAAACAAAATAAGTAGAGTGAGGAAGTAACTGATGTTTTTTAAATTATTTAGACAGTTCTTGCGAAAAAAGAGTCGCTCAGCTTATGGAATACTTGTAGTCGAACTAATTTCGGCAATTGTATTGGCAATGACTGGCTTTTTCAGTAAACATACTACTGTTAGTCAAAATCCCAATATTATTCATCACTTTCTACCATTGACATTGGTATCATATTTGGAATTAATTTTATTATTTGATGCAATTTACTTACTAGTGAATACTTGGCAAAATGAAAAGTATAGCTTTACACAGAGCTTGCGACTTGTTCCACTTAATGATACTAACATTTATCTTTGTAACATTTTAAGTTCTTTTACATCATTTATTTACTTTGTCATTTTACAAGGAGTAACCAGTTTGGGTTTATTTGGAATTTGCTATGGGTTTGATAGTAAGTTTAAATTTCAAGTAAGCCAACAATGGGCACATTTAAGGGTGACTGGCGCTTTAAGAGTGAATAGCGCAGATCTTACTGCGATTGCTGGCTTTGTCATTTTACTAATCTTGACTCTGGCAAGTTTTTATTTAATTACGAGTTTTATTAATTTTCTTAGTCATGCAATTACGGCTTTTCTGCCGAGAAATTCATATCGGCTAGTGCTTAATGTCACCAGGTTAGTCATATTAGTTGGGGTAATTTGGCTGTTAAGTAATATCTTTAATGCTTTTTCTAGTGTCTTTTTGCTTCAGGTTAATAAGATGACTACGATTACTTTTTGGCAGGAAGATTTGCGGATGGCAATTTGGGATTTAGCTATTGTGTTACTTAATTTGCTTTTAATTAACAGATTTGTTGAAGCTAAACAGAACAACTAAGTTTCAGCTAAACTAAAAGCCTTCAAGCTCAGACTTGAAGGCTTTTTTATGCAATAAATCAATTAATGGTTGGCCGCAAAGTAATCATAAAGTTGATTAATCTCTTCAGGAGTAAATTCTCCATCACCGGTTTTCATTGCGTGAATTTTTTCGACTGAAAGGTGGCTAGCAAAAGCTAGATCAGTATCACTAGCATGATGCTTTACCTGATAGTCAATAATTGCATCGGATAATTCTTGTAATTGCTGCTTCATGTTAATTCTCCTTTACAATTTTATTTTAGCGAAAAATTATTTAAATTCAAAGTAAAACAATTAATTAAAATGTTTGAATCTTATTGAATGGCCAGTATCTTACTACTACTTTAGCAACTAGTTCCTTGCGCTTAACTGGGCCAAAAATATGTGAATCCTTTGAGATGTCGCGATGATCACCCATTACCCAATAATAACCTTTAGGAACTTTATAGGTGAAGTTCGTTGTATAGGTGTGACCTGCATCATTGGCCGCTTTTTGATATTTGTTGTTTAAATAAGGTTCTGAGAAGCGCTTGCCATTAACATACATTTTGTCATTTTTAGAGACAATCTTATCACCAGGTAGACCAATGATTCGTTTAATATACAATGCGCCAGGAACGTCTTGGGCAGCTTTGGGGGCGAGTAAGACGACTACATCGTTACGTTTAGGTTCAAAATGTCGCACAGAAATTAAACGGTCGTTATTTTCAAAAGTCGGTTGCATTGATGGTCCTGAAACATTGTCATTTGATAACACAAAATTAAACAATAAGTAAAAGATCCCTAAGATAACAGCCATCATCACAACAACATCTAGAAGAAATTTACCTAGACTTTCTTCTTCGTCGTTGTTTTTATTTGTTACTTTTTTTGCCATAAAAAAATCTCCTTTATCATGTTATCTCTATTATAACTGAAATATTGCCAATTGAATGGTAAAATTAATGCAGGTAGATATGTATGACAAATTTTTTAAACAAAATTAACCAACTAGATGCAATGCTTGAGCAAAAAGAGGTACATGCGCAAGTTCAAGAACTTAATAAGATAGTTGCTACTGTTAAGCAACGAGCAATTTTGCCGGCAGCTCCGCGACCCTTAGGTTTTTTACCAGATGAATTAGCTGGTTTAAGCGAGCAGGGAGCACCAGCAGATCAATTAAAGATAATTAACCAACTGTTAAACAGTTTGCGCCAATTCTTATCAATCAATTATGGGCTGTGGTCACTGCCCAATAAAATAACAGCTACAGCAATTAAACAGCAATTGAATGTGCATTCGGCTTTAGAAATTATGGCAGGCAATGCGTGTTGGACCAAAGCACTAAGTGAGGCAGGTGTAACGACAGTTGCGACTGATTCTTTAGAATGGTCTAAGACATCGTCGACTGGCAGTCAGCCATTTAGTAAGGTGATACAATTAAATGCGCCAAATGCAATTAAGCAGTTTAATCGAGTCGATTTGATTCTGTGCTCTTGGGCGCCTAATTTTAATCAAGCAGATTTGGCGGCTGTTCGTGCATGGGAAAGGTATAATCCATCCGCTCATTTGCTTTTTATTGGCGAAAAAAACGGCGTCACTAATTCAAAGCAATTTTGGCAGAAGCAAAACTTTAATTCAACGCAAGAATTAAAGCTGATCAATCAAACCTTTCTAAGCTACGATTTTATTAATGAACAAATATTTGAGATAGAACATGAAATTTAAAAAAACAGGATTAATTATTATCATTTTTTTGTCTTTTTTAGGCATTGGCAGCATGCTGTCTAATATTCAATCGCGTGAAGCTGATCAATTGCTTGAAGCTTATGGTCTAAGCAATAATACAAGAACTATTAAAATCAATAATTCGCAAAGAGTTAGTGATTTAATCGATTATTTACAAAAGAAACATCCGCGAAGTGCAATCCAGGTTCATCTGGTTGAACAAGATAAGCAGTCAAATCAAACACTAGTTTGGGCTAATCATAATGTGGTTAGTTTACCAACTGAATCAGGGCGTTATTTTACACTCGATAACTTTAAAGGACAGGTTTCGTTTGCTGTTTTAGGGTTAAATTGCCCAATTGCAACTTTAAAAACACAGGGCAATCAATACGTTATCTTACACAAGCAATATTATTCAGTAATAGGCACTTTAAAGCACTATCGGCAAATGAAGCAAGATGGTTATTATTTAACAACAGGCTCAAATCAGCCAACTGGACAGTTTAAATTAAAAAACTATCAAATTATGATTGACAGTTCGCCTAAGGTTATCAAGCAAATTGCTAACCATTATCAAGTTAAGGCTAAAACACCAGTCTTTGTACGCAAACATCAAATTCACCAATTTTCAATTTTAAAAGAGTTAGTGGCGATTATGCTCTTTAGTTTGGCTGCTGCTTGTTGTAATTTATTACTAGCACTACTTGATTGGCAATTAGTTAAAAAGACAAGTCTATCAGGAAAACTCTTACGTAACTGGCTATTAAATCGTGGTATCAGAAATATGTTACTGGAATTATTGGTGACCTTGGCAGCAAACCTATTCCTTAATTGGCGAGCCTTTTATTCACGTCCGCTTGCTTTAGTTTGGCTACTTATGATTAGCTGGGTGTTTATTATTGCCATTTATGCCGTAAGTTTAGTTTATCTTTTAAGAAAGGACCAACATCGTGCGGGAATTACCAAGTAAGTTCGTTAGTAAATATCAAGCATTGCTGGGGAAAAACGACGCAGCAGCTTTATTTACTGCAATAGCAAGTCCCAGTAAAAAAGCCTTTCGGGTTAATCCTTTAAAAAGTACTGCAAAACAATTTACTGATTCGCAAGTGGTACCGGTACCAGGGATTACAGAAGCATACTATGGACAAGTTAGTGGTCAGGATCCTGAATGGATTAGCGGTCTAGTTTATTCACAAGAACCAGCGGCTATGTTTCCTGGTCAAATTGCTGATGTTAAAGCTGGAGAACGTGTGCTCGATCTGTGTGCTGCACCAGGTGGTAAGAGCTTATTCTTAGGCGAAAAATTACAAGATCAAGGATTATTGGTTGCTAATGAAATTTCAACAGCTAGAGCCAAAACCTTGCGGGAAAATATCGAGCGTTGGGGCTTAGTAAATGTATTAGTTACTAATGAGGGTCCGGCAAAATTAGCTAGCAAATTTACACACTTTTTTGATAAAATAGTGGTTGATGCCCCGTGCAGTGGGGAAGGTATGTTTCGCAAGAATTCAGCAGCAATGGACTATTGGTCACCGGAATATGTCTTAACTTGTCAAAAACGGCAACAAGAGATTTTGACTGCAGCAGTAAAAATGCTTAGGCCGGGTGGTCAACTAATATATTCTACGTGCACTTTTTCGCCGGAAGAAGACGAACAGGTTGTATCTTGGTTAGTTGAGCAATTTGATTTTAAGATTATGCCCCTTGAAATAGTTGCAGGTTCTCGGGCAGGTCGACCTGAGTGGGGTCAGCAATTACCAGACTTAGCGGGTACGTTACGGTTTTGGCCACAAGATAATTTAGGGGAAGGACAATATGTGGCCAAACTCAGGGCACCTCTGGTCGACGTTACGCCAACAACTGAAAATAAACCTAAAAAGCGCCAACACAAACATAAACCAACTGAATTGTCTAAAGGTGACAATAAGTTAGTAGCTGAGATACTTGAGCAATTCAATTTGCCAGTATGTTTGACTAATTGGCAAAATTTATGTCAGGTTAGCAATGATCACGTTTTTCTGCCAGCATACAAAGGCCAAAATTTAGGTTTAAAGATTTTAAAGAATGGTTTAGAATTAGGTGTTCTCAAGAAAAAGCGCTTCGAACCAGGCCAACAATTAGCCCAAGTGTTAAATGGGGTGCCTCAAGAGCGGGTAATTGACTTGAATCAAGATGAGTATGCCAGCTATTTACATGGAGAAACAATAGCAAGTAAGAGTAAATTACGTGGCTTTGTTTTGATTAGTTATCATGGATTAATTTTTAGTTTTGGCAAAATGACTGGTAATGGTATCTTAAAGAATTTTTATCCCAAAGGACTGCGAACGATTAAGAAAGGATATTTAAATTAACATGATTAAACTAATTGCAACAGATATGGATGGCACGTGGCTAACTGATGAGAAAACCTATGATGAAGAACTCTTTTTGCGGGAGTTCAAGATTATGCAAGAGCGTGATATTAAGTTTGTCGTTGCCAGTGGTAACCAATATGAAAATTTAGTTACTCGGTTTCCCCAAGTAGTCGATCAGCTGTATTTTATAGCTGAAAATGGCGCATTAGTTGCCAAAGGTAAGCAAGTTATTCATGTTGATAATCTTTCTACTACTGATTGGCAGACTTTACTAGGCTTAACACATGAATATGATGAAAAAGCAACGGTTTCTGGCTTATTAGGGGCTTATATATTAGCAAAAGATGGTCCAGAATATGCCAAAGAATTGGCTAAATATTATGAAAAATTAACGGTTGTTTCTGACTTTGACCATTTGGACGATAAAATCTTTAAAGTTACTTTTGATGTAGCAGCAGACAAATTGCCAGATATGCTTGTGGAACTAAAACAAAAGCATCCTGAATTAGGGTTTGTGGCTGGTTCTGCCGAGTCAATTGATATGTCGACTAAAGGAATGAATAAAGCGGTTGGGTTGGAATATTTGAGTAAAAAGCTGGGTATTAACCCTAAAGAGATGGTTGCTTTTGGTGATAGTGGCAATGATGTTGGGATGCTGAAATATGCTGGCAGGAGTTTTGCCACCAGTACGGCAATGGCTAGTGCTAAGCAGGCGGCTGATCAAATTATCGGTTCAAGCAATGATAGTGCTGTGCAAAAAGAAATTTGGAAATTATTAAAGGATTGATAGATTGTAAAGTAAAGAAGTCACTTGACTTTGTATAGAGTAAATTAGTTGAAAAGCTTCTTTTTTTGCAATCTTTGCCCAAGTCTGTAAGTAAAACTGGGTGGAGTAAATGAAGCAATATAAAAATATCTATTATTTGATAAATATTCTGTACAATGCAGGTGTAACGGTGTGGAGCGGCACCATCTATTTGTTTATGCATAAGGTTGGCTATCCATATGGCGAAATCAATTTATTTTTAGCCATCTTTTGGATAATAACTTTTGTTGCAGAAATCCCATCAGGCTACATTGCAGATCATTTTGGCTATCTGCACACCATTCAGTTTAGTGCGGTTATTAGAGCAGTAGGCTTATTGATCTTGATTATCCCGATTGCTAATATTCCTATATTAATAATAAGTGGCATTCTGACAGCCCTAGGTGATTCACTGCAGTCTGGAACTATGCAATCATGGATTGCCAATAAAGCAGCCGTAAATAATAAAAAGGCTGAACTAGGAGATATTTATTCAAATTATAATATAGTATCAACTCCAGTAAGTATGGCCGTTGGTTTTGTCGGTGCAAACGTGTTAGGAAATCTTAATTTGGCCTATCCGCTAATTGTGGGAGCTTTGCTTTTGGCAATAACTGCTATTGTACTGATCTTTTTACTGAAGTTTGATAGTCGTGATATAGGTGTAGCTAAAGCAGAGTTAAAAAAGTTTAACTTGATAAATGATGTTAAAAGTGTAATAAGTCAAGAATCGGGTACCTTTAAATTAATTTTATTGTTTTTGCCAATAGACTTTATTACCTATAGTCCATATACGCAGTGGCAATTATATTTTCAGCAGGGCAAAGAGGTCAAGACCGGTTTTATTTTAGTAGCAATCGATTTAGTTGGGATTTTAGGTTCGTTTATTTATAAAAGAATTAATCATAAAAAATTTAAGCAGCTCAATATCATTATATTTTCTGTTGTATTAGCAGCGATTACTATTTTGATTTCGGTATCATTGAAGCAGTTTTATTATTTTTCAGTGGCATTTTTCTTGCTCCATATCACATTCTATAATGTGCGATTATTAGCGCAAAATACCCTTTTGCAAACAAATATTAAGACAGAAGCAAGTCGGGCTACCATTATTTCTGTTGATAATGCTCTTGAAGCCGCAGTTTATTTAGTTATTTTAGCTATCAATAGTTACATTTCAGATCATTTTAATATCGGCGCTGCTTGGGTTGTTTTAACTCTAATCGGCATTGTTCTATTTGCGATTGCTTTGATTGTCTATAGAAATAATCGCTTAAAAGAAAGGCATAAATGATTAACTTCTGCATTAAAAATGTAATTCACATAAAAACCGCAAAGGAATAATTTCCCTTGCGGTTTTTGGATGATTAGTCTTCATAATAATTGCTCAATTAAACTTTTTAAAGGTAAGTCATAGTATTGCTTAAGTTCGGTCAAATGCTCAAGATCATGTTGGCCATAGATTGCCAGGAGATTGGCTAATTCTTCTTGCCAACCCTCAATCAGTTCTAACAAATATTGACTGCCGTGTTCCTGCATTGCTTGTAAGAATGTATTAGCAATTCCCACGTATTTTCCACCTAGGCAAAGTCCTTTAAAAATATCTAATGGGTTACGGATGCCACCGGAAACGATAAAGTCAGTCTCTTCGCGTGCTGCCATCATTGTGGCTATAACAGTCGGTAAGCCAATATCTGCTAAATAAGACACATCATGATTATTTCGAGCATTTTCAATTTGGGCAAAATTAGTACCACCACTACCAGCTAAATCAAACAAATTAAAGCCTGACTCCTTAAGTAGCCGAATGCTAGCCGCGTCTAGGCCAAAGCCAACTTCTTTAATAATAATTGGCACAGTTACCGTTTGTCTAATTTGTTTAAGATTGTCTAACCAGTAAAAATCACGGTCACCTTCAGGCATAGCAATTTCTTGAACAGTATTAAGATGAATTTGCAGTGCATCAGCAGCTAATTCGGTAACTATTTTTTGAGCATCATGTGGTTTGGTTAATGCATTAACGTTAACGATTATTACGCCATCAGGATTGGCTTCACGAGCTACGTAAAAACTAGCCAATTGATCTGGTTCTTTAACCAAGATACTCGCAGACCCAAGTGCCAAAGCGATTTTAGTTTTACCAGCGATTTGACCTAGAGTACGATTGATTGCTAGTGACTTAGGAGAACCACCCGTCATTGCGTTGATAAAAAAGGGAGCATTAACTGATTTTCCAAACATTGATGTCTTAATAGTAGCTAAGGCAGCTTTGCTTTCTGGTAAGGCAGGACGCAGAAGATGCATTTGATCAAAGCTATTTTTTTGTTTTGCATCAAAAAACTTTTGTGCTAAAGCTAAATGCTCTTCTTTGCGGTTAGATCTAATTGACATAGTTAATTCCTTAATGTACCAGTTTTACTTGATGTACATGAAAATTTAGTGGCAAGATTCCATTTTGACGCCAGGCAGCTTCTAGGGCATTCACATCAGTATCTGGATCGGCAATTACAATTCCGCAATCACCATTACCAGCACCGGAAGTTTTGGCTGCACCACCAAATTCTTCGGCAATATTAATTAATTTGGATAAACGTGGGATTTCAATGGCGATTTGCGTCATTTGTGCAAAATTTTGTAATAGTTGTCGATTAATCCGAATTTGTTGCTTGATTAAATTGATATTATTATGCTCAAAACCAGCAATCATTTGCAAAACACACTCACGTGAAGCAGTTAAGAAATGCTGATATTGGGTACTTACATCAGCTTTATTAGCGTTAGTTGCATCAACTAAACGAGAAGTAGATGCGGGTTGATGACTCCAACCGATCTTTAAATTTAGTCCTTGTGGTGGGGTCAATAATTGGATTTTTAGGCCAGGCCAAGCTTCGCTCAATACTGCGGATAACGATTTATGTGCCAGTTCTTCAGCCAACCAATCTCTATCAAAAGTTTGGTAAGCTAACCAACCCCCATAAACGCTAGCGGCAATATCTCCAGCTGAACCATTTTGCTGAACTGAATAGTGAGCAATTGCTGAAAGTTTGTAAACTAATTCATTGCTAAAGGAGACGCCATAAAATCGTAAAATTGCTTTAACTGTTGCTACTGTAACGGCTGCACTCGATCCTAGACCGTACTTTTTACCATCAGGTGAATCCAAGTCAGAATTAATGTGCAAATCATAGACTTCCATGTTAATGTTCTGCTCTAAGCAGAAGCTTTCGGTATATGAAATGGCAGCTAGAATATATTCAAATGGATTATCACGATTATCGATGACCATCTTAGCGCCACGTCTGACCCAATGGATCGAGTCTTGAGAGTATTGCTTAGAATGAATGGTTCCAGTAGTTGACTTGCTTTTAGTAATTGAAACCCGAATAAATTGATTAACCGCAACTAAAATAGCGGGACAGTCTTGTTCTAAGACGGCATATTCACCAGCGATATATAATTTTCCGGGTGCTTGTTCTGTTATCAAAAGAATTTAATCTCCTAATCCAATTTAACGATATTGATTAGTTGAGGCACGAAATACCAGTGCCAAAACTCGCATGTATTATCTTAACATTCTGGAATTCAGACATAAACCGGGATGTAATTTCTTTTACATTTCTTAATTGACAGAGCACTTTTACGTTAGGTCCAGCATCAATTGTGCAGTAACATTCAATGCCCGAATTACGCAATTGTTGAACTAGCTTAATTGCACGCAGAGTATTGGGTTCAAAATAGGTAAAACCAGGATTGGCAGATAGATTAATGGCGTGCATTTCCATTGCATTCAATTCTGCTTGTTGACCTAAGCTAGAAAAATCATTGGCTTTAATCGCGTTGATCATCGTATTTAGTTCTGCTTCATTACGAGCAAGCCACGGCTTAAAAAAAGGTGACGTCTGAGCTTGCTGCATTCCGGCAGTTGATGGCAAGTCTTTAGGCAATTGGTTGAGTTCAATTGCTAGCAACTGTAAATCCATTTTCGGTTTTTCGGTTAGGGCATAAGCGTAAGACGACTCATCGGTTGTACCTTTTTGCCAAATCGCAAAACCACCAAAAATTGAGCGACTAGCAGATCCAGAGCCAAGCCGTGCAAGCCGTGATAGTTCTGTTTGACTGACTTTAATGTGGTAATGCTCACAAAAAGCTCCGGCCAATGCCGCGAATGCGGAACTAGAAGAGGCTAAACCAGCCGCAGTAGGAACGTGATTGGTGGATTTAACTATTAAATTTCCGCTAACGCCGAATTTTGCTTGTAATTTTTTTATGTAGGTAAAGACACGCTGAGCACTGTTACCGGTTTGTTTGCTGCCGTTAAGATAGAACTCGTTGGTAGTAGAACTATTGGTAATCTGCGTATCAGTATAAAACTTATCTAAAGTCATTGATAAGCTAGACATTAATGGTAATCGTAATTGGCTATCAGCTTTACCCCAATACTTGATGAGCGCGATATTAGTATGAGCACGAATCGTTTTAGTCATTAAATTTCCTCGATCCAATAATTGGTAATTAAGCCTTGACTCTTTAAGGCGATTGTTTGGGCAATTGCGGAATTTGGGCAGAGAGCAATCACGATGCCTCCAAGTCCACTGCCAGATAGTTTAAAGCCTAATGCTTGAGAATTTAGCGCAATGGTATTTAGATTGTCGATTTTTTTGGTTGATAAATTAAAAGAATGCAAAATAGCCTGAGCCTCATTAAAGACTTGCCCTAACTTAGTTTGGTCCTGTCTAAGCCAAGCGACTTTGGCAACATCTGTTAATTGTCCTAATAGCTTTATATTATCTTGAGCTGTTTGGGACTTGTTAGTCTGCTGACGTACTTGGGTTACTGCTTGTTTAGTATTCCCCAGTTCACCTGTATCCATAATTAACAATGTAGCCTTAAGTTTAGCTGGCAGGGAATGCGCTCCAGTTTGCGGATTAAAAAAGATTGGCAAATCAGAATTAACGGTAGCAGCGTCAATACCTGAGGCTTTGCCGTGATTAATCATTTCTGCTTGGTTGGTGATAGCCATCACGTCTGACTCAGTTAAATTAAGTGTCAAATATTCTCCTAGAGCTTTCGTAGTGGCTAAGGCTACTGTTGCACTGGAACCCAATCCCCGTTCAATCGGGATCTCTCCGGTATAAGTAATCTTGACTGGTGGTTCCTTGATAGCCTTTGCTAGCAGCGTTTTAACCACAAACTTTAGGCCATTATATTCATCTGGTGCAGCAAAAAATGGCCCCTGATATTTCCCAGTTGATAACCAAACTTGTTTGCTAGGTTCAACGGTGGCTGTAATTTGTAGTGAGGTGATTGGCAGCGCTAAGGCGTTATAGCCATAGACTACGGAATGCTCACCAATCAGAATGACTTTGCCATGTGCTGAATAACTACATTTCATTTTATTTAAGATCCTTAATGTTAGAAAAAAACTACTACTCCTATGCTAAAATAATAGCTAAGGAGAAAAACAAATGATCAAGATGCTCGTTGGCCGCCAAACGGATGCCTTACAAGAAAAAATTCTGCAACTAGCAGTTGAAAACTATCAACGCCAGCCAGAACATGAAACTTTTATTATTGTTCCTAATCATATTAAGTTTACCACAGAAGTTAACGCGATAAATAAGCTAGCAGTAAGTCAAAATCAAACTGAGCAGTCAGTTAAAAATTTGCAGGTTTTATCGTTTTCCAGATTAGCTTGGTACTTTTTAAAGGATCACGCAATTCCTACTCAACTTGATGATGCCGCGGCGGCGATGCTAATCGCAAAAATTATTGAACAAAATCGCTCGCAGCTACATTTATTTAAAAACGTTAGTGTCAATTCCGGATTAGTGAAACAACTATATAATACGATCTTGCAGGTACAATCTGGTAATCTCGACTTGGATGAGATTGAGAATGATGATTTAGACTTAGAAACCAAAAATAAAATTGCGGATTTAAAAATTATTTATGACGCCTTTAACTTAGAAATTGCAGATAAATTTGCTACAAAAAATGAATTGCAATTACAGTTAAACGAATTCTTAGCTCAAAAAAAAGATCTTGCGCAAACTGATTTTTATTTTACTGATTTTTCTCACTTTTCCTTGCAAGAATGTTTAACGATTAAATTATTATTAATGCATGCTGGTAGTGTCACCTTAGCGTTTAAAACTAAGGTTGGCGAGCTTAATTCTCAAGCCGAACCTGGTAACTATGACTATGTTATCCAAAAAACGATTAGTCAATTGACTCACTTTATGCAGGAACGCCAGCTTGACTATCAAGTTGAAAAAACACCGATTGCACCTAAACAGAGTGAACGTGAACTCTTAAATGCTTATTGGACGCAAAGTATCACTAAGCCTGAAACCTTGAAACAGGTGCAATTAGTTAGAGCAGATTCACGTTATGCTGAGGCTTATTTTGTAGCACATACGATTTATCAGCAGGTGGCTTTGAGTAATTATCGTTATCGTGATTTTTTGGTCTTGGCACCTAATCTACAGGAATATGAAACGTACTTAACTCCAATATTACGGCAAAATGAAATTCCGTTTTTTAATGACTTACAACAAGAGATGAAGTATCATCCACTAGTAGTTTTGATTGAAAACATCGCGCAGTTATTGACCAAACCTTTGCAGACCCAAAATTTACTAGCTATTATGAAAACTCGCTTACTAATCCCTGAGACATACCAAACTGAAGAAGAATATGTGCATGATGTTGATGAACTGGAAAATTTTGTATTAGCTCACGGAATCAATCATGGGTTATGGAAACGTGACTTTACCGAATACGTTAAAGCAGAAGTAACTACACTTGATAAAAATCCTAGTGAAGTTGCTAAGCTTGAGCAACTTAAACAATATTTTGTTAAGCAAATTTCGACTTTGTTGGCTGATTTGCAAAAGCAAACTGACAGTCAAAAGGCCATTACCATTTTCTTTAATTTTTTAACCCAAAACGGTGTCGCAAAGAGGCTAGAAAAATGGCGGGCTGATGCTCAAGAGCAGGGTGACTTGCAACAAGCCGCGCAACCTGAGCAAGTTTGGGACTTACTAATTAAATTATTGCAAGATTATTTGTTAATCAATCCAGACAATTTTGTTACGGAAAGTTTTTTCTATGTCTTGACTAATGGCTTTAAAGAAGCAACTTTTTCACAAATACCGTCGACTTTAGACGCTGTTAATCTTTCTGAGATGGGGATGATCCAGACTAGCGGGTATAAGCAGGTATTCATTATTGGTGCTACTAGCAACAATTTACCAGCAATTCAAAATAATCCTGGCTTTTTAAATAAGGAAAATCTCGCCAAGTTAAGTGGAGCATTTAGTGAAGATGCTTATATAGAAGATCAGCAACAGCTAAACAACTTAGATCAAGATTATCAATTTGGTATTTCATTGGCATTAGCGCAAGATCGTGTTTATTTGTCATATCCAGTTATTAATGCCGCTAATGAAGAACTTACACCATCGGTTTATTATGAACGGTTGGAGAATGTAGCGCCAGCAGAGTTTAAGCAGCATAGCTTGCCACAGAGTAAACAAGATCTAGCTGCATTTATTACTAATCCGCAAGCTAGCCTAGGTTATTTAACCTATTTTAAGCAAGAACATGCTACAGATGCTGATGCAGCAGCCTTGATTGACTTAACTGCACTGTATCAACCTCAAAGAACTGAAATGGTTCTAACAGCGAGTCAATTTGACAATCAGCCTACGGATATAGGTCCAGAGTTAGCTACTAAGTTATATGGTACAGACCTGAATGCTTCAGTATCACAACTGGAAACTTTTTATGAAAATTCTTATGAATACTTTTTGAATTATGGTTTACACCTACATAAGCGTTTTGAAAATGAATTTGATGTAATTCAAGCTGGAAATTATTTTCATGAAACTTTTGATCGTTTAGTTAAGGAATTGGAACGGCAAAAACTTGATTTGGCAGATATTGGTGAGCTAGAGTTACAGCAGTTACTGGAATTAGTGCGGACAAAAATCAAAAACGAAGCCAAGTATCAACAATTAGCCCATGATCCATTTAATCAGTATTTATTTAAATGCTTGGACAGAACAACCAGTAATGTAGCAACTGGCTGGCGTAAGGCGCTTCAAAAAACGCCGCTTAGAGCCAACTATTCAGAGCTTAGCTTTGGTTTAGGAGAAAGGGTTACAGGACTTAGCTTTAATGTACCCAATGTTGTCGGTCAGCATCAAGTTAATTTGCGAGGCAAGATGGATCGCGTTGATTTAGCACCACTGGCTGATAAGAATGCTTTTTTAGCACAGGTAATTGATTATAAGTCATCGGCGAAAAAGTTTGATTTAGGATTATTTTACCAAGGAATTTCCTTGCAGATGATTTCCTATCTCGATGTTCTAGCACAAAATCAAGACTTTTTTGTGGGAGATAAGCCACTGTCTTTACTTGGAGCTTTTTACCAAACTGTAACTAGGAAAGTTGACCGCTTAAATAGTGATAATCTGATTACTCCTAGTCTTGAACTTAAGCAGGACAAACTAGTAGGCAAAGAAAATCTGAAATATACTGGGATAATTAACAATGATCCAGAACTATTGCTGCAGGCTGAACCATTATTATCTCAAACGGGTAATTCTTCAGATTTATATAAGGGTATTGCCGCCAACAAGAATGGTAGTTTTAGACTACCTAAAGATACTGCTTTCTCGCGCGAAGAAATCGAACTCCTGCTTAAATATGATGAGGAGTTAATTAAGGCTGCAGCTAGCCAAATCTTAACGGGAAAAATTAAACTCAACCCTTATCAAGTAGGTGAAAATAATAATGCATTAACATATTCGGATTATCGGGAAATTTTCTTTTTTGATAAAATGCTTGGTAATCAGTATCACCAAATTGATAGGCTAGACAAGAAAACGTTACTTGCTAAGATCCGCGAAGAATTAGGGGAGAGTGACTAAAATGCCTAAATATACTAAAAAGCAACAGCAGGCAATTGATGACCGTAATCTTGATATTCTAGTTTCAGCTTCAGCTGGTAGTGGTAAAACTTCGGTATTAACTAAGAGAGTACTAACAGAAGTGCTGGCTGGCACAGATATTGAACAACTATTAATTGTTACTTTTACTAAGGCTGCTGCCCAAGAAATGAAGAGTCGGATTAAACAAGGCTTAGAGCAAAGTCTAGCTTTTGCCACTGGCCCTGAGCAAAAACGATATTTGCATAAACAATTAAATCAAGTTGATACGGCTAATATCTCAACAATTGATGCTTTTTGCTTAGATGTGATTCACCGGTTTTATTACGTGATTGATCTTGATCCTAGTTTCAGCGTTTTGACTGACGAAACTCAGGCTGCTTTACTCAGAGAACGTGCTCTGCATGAAATTGAAGGCGAATATTTAGACGAAGCTGATCCAGACTTTATTGCTTTTTATGATAATTTTGCCGGTGACCGTGATGATCAAACTGCTCAAGATTTATTGTTAGACTTATATAATGTGGCGCTAACTAAGCCGGATTATCAGCAATGGTTAAAGCAGTTACCAAAACAATACCAGATAAGTGAAATAATACCGTCTAATTTATGGCAGCATAATATCAAGACACAAATAATTACCATGGTTGAAAATCTAGCAACTAAGATTGAACAGATATTAGGTACTAGTCAATTGACAACTAAGGAGTTAAGTAAGGTCAATGAGAGTTTCAACTTATTTGCGACTAATTTAAAAAACTTCTATCAAGCTGTAAAGCAAGATGATGATTACGATAAACAGCGTAGTCTATTGCGTAGTTGTGTATTCACAGGTAGTTATAGAAAATCAGCAAAATGGGATGAAGATTTACAAGCCAGTTATCAAGAATGTCAAGCTTTAAAAAAAGAAGCCAAAAATGTGATTTTTAAGCTATTTTCATCATTTTATGCTACAGATCAAAGTGATCAAGTAACTTTGCTAGCCAACGGTGAGCAGATTATGAGCGCAATTGTCCAAGCTGAACTTGCTTTAATTGATCGTTTCAATCAATTAAAGCGATCGGAAAATTTATTAGACTACAGCGATATGGAGCAACTAGCATATCAAATTTTGAGTAAGCAGACATCAGCATCCCAAATGGCCCGTGAATTTTATCAGCATAAATTTAAAGAAATTCTGGTCGATGAATATCAAGATATTAATCCCTTGCAGGAAAAACTATTACAGCTTATTAAACAAACTGGCCAGAATAATTTGTTTATGGTAGGGGATGTTAAACAATCAATTTACGGGTTTCGTCAAGCTGAACCAAGTTTGTTTTTGGAAAAATATCATGAGACTGCAAAAACAGAAAATCATGATCAGGAGCAGATTTTATTGGCAGATAATTTTCGGTCTACCAAACCAGTGATTAAACTAGTCAATCAAGTTTTCAGTCAGGTATTAAGTAGTGATTTTGGTGGAATCGATTATGCAAAAGAGGGCAATTTGATCTTTGGTGCACGATATTATCCTGACAATTTGCCTAGTGCCAGTGAAATTCTTTATTCTGATAATAGTGACAAGCGTAGTGACGAAGACGGCGAAGAAACTGATCCGACTGAAATTACGATGGTAATTGAACGAATTAAGCAACTAAAGCGTGAGCACTTTCAAGTTTATGATACCAATGGTGAAAAGCCTGAGCTTCGCCCATTTAAATATAGCGATATTGCCATTTTAACTAGAAGCCGTAGTAATAATTTAAAGATTATGCAGGCTTTTAATGAAAATGATATTCCGATCTTTGTGACTGATGCCAAAAATTATTTTCAGACGTTTGAGTTAACATTAATCATGAATTACCTGAAAATTATTGATAATCCAGATCAGGATATTCCATTGGTAACAGTTTTGCGTTCGCCGATCTTTAATTTTAAAGAACCAGATTTTGCTAAGATTAGAATTCATAGTAAAAATACGAGTTTTTATAATGCCTTGACAGCTTACGTTGTCGTTAGCGATGAACTGAGCCAGCGAGTTAAGTCCCTCTTAAATCAATTGGAGCAGCTGAGACAATTTGCAACTAATCACCGAATTTCAGAATTAATTTGGAGTATTTATGAGCAAACTAACCTATTAGAAATCATGACTGCTTTGCCTAATGGTGAGCAGCGTCGGGTTAATCTTGAATCATTGTATGAACGAGCAACTTCTTACGAAAGTGCTGGTTTTAAAGGGCTATATTCATTTATCAACTTTATTGAGCGGATGCGTCGCAGTCAGAAAGATTTAGCGCAGCCACTTTTAACCAAGGAAGCTGGAGATGCGGTTAGATTAATGACCGTTCATGGCTCGAAAGGGCTCGAGTTTCCGATTGTCTTTTATCTAGGATTACAACACAATTTTCAAAAAAACGATTTACAAGGAAACTATAATCTTGGACGTGATGCAGTTGGACTTACTATCCGGTGTCCGCAATATCGAGCTGATTCGCTAGTTAAAGTTGCTGTTAATTTTGAGCAGCAAAAGCAGTTGCTGGAAGAAGAAGCGCGAATTTTATACGTTGGTTTTACCAGGGCCAAACAAAAATTAATTCTAGTAGCTGATATTAAAGACTATGCTAAAAAGGTTTCTGTTTGGCAAAATCAAGAAAGTTTGTCTTTGACTGATAAGTTGGCTGCCAAAAATCCACTTGATCTAGTTGGTTCAATTTTGTGGGACAAAGCTACTATAGATAATACCCAACTATCTGAGATAACTAACGGCTTAGATCGCAGTGAGTCGCTACTATTTATCAGATATGAAAATAAACAACAAGCTAGTCCAAATTCAGCAATAATTCCGCAGCCAATACCTAAGACTAAATTACTGAATCAGACAACTAAAGCATTATATGATTTTTCCTATCCTTTTAAAGACGCGACTCAAACGACTGCCTATCAGGCTGTGTCTGAAATTAAGCGTGCTTTCAATGATCCAATTGAGACGGATCTTGCCAACGCGCACTATGTACCATCTAATAATCGTTATTTGCAGCCAATTGAAACTAAACCGAATTTTTTATATGCAACTAAATTTACGGGGGCTGAGATCGGCACGGCAACTCATCTAATTTTGCAATACTATGATTATCGTGGCGTTGGAGATGAGCAGCAACTTGCCAATGAAATTCAAACTTTAGTGGCTGAGCAGAAACTTAATCCGCAAATTGTGTCATCTTTGCAGCAAGACCAGATTAGCTGGTTTGTGCATAGCGATTTTGCTAAGCCATTTTGGCAGTTTCCTGATAAACTAAAACGAGAAGTTGACTTTGCCAGTTTACTGCCGGCTAATAGCTTATTTGCTAACTTTAGTGATCCAAGTGCCAAGATTTTAGTTCACGGAACAATTGATGGTTATTTTATCGGTGATAATGGTATTATCCTATTTGACTACAAGACCGATCACATCAATCAACAAAACCTACCACAAGTAATTGAACAACTCAAACAAAAATATGCTGGTCAATTACGGTTATACGAACGTGCACTTAATTCTTTTGCGCAAGCAAAAGTCACCCATAAATACTTGATTTTACTTGACGCCAAGAAAGTGGTAGAAGTTAAATAGAAAATATAAAGGGAGGCAGAAAGATGACCTCATTTACAAATGAAACTTTTGCTGTGGTTGATTTAGAAACTACTGGTACACAACGAGAAGCTGATAATCATATTATTCAATTTGGCTGTGCAATTGTTAAAAATCTCAAGGTAGTAAAGACTTACTCTTTTATGATTAACCCTCATCGTGAAATTCCACTAGCAATTCAAAATTTAACTCATATTCACAATGAAGATGTTGCCATACAAAAAGACTTTTCCTATTATGGACCTAAAATTCGTAAAATTTTGCAGGGAACCATTTTTGTAGCTCATAATGTTAATTTTGATTTACCCTTTTTAAATTATGAATTAGTTGAGCATGGTTTAGCGGAATTAACTAATCGGGCAATTGATACGGTTGAACTGGCCAAAATCGCTTTTCCGACTTTACCATCATACAAGTTAAGTGATCTAACTGCGCAGTTGCAGATTAAGCATCTGAATCCACATAAAGCAGACTCTGACGCATATGGCACTGCAATTTTGCTAATTAAGATTATCCATCGCTTATCAGAATTGCCTCAGGCGACTTTAAATACCCTTAGTTCGCTGTCACATGAACTGATTCGTGATACTTCTTGGATCTTTACTACCATTGCTGAAGATTCTCGTAAGCAAAAGCGCCCACTTGCTAAGCAACAGATGCAGGTACGTAATCTGGTTTTACAAAAGCAACGGTTATCTTTAGCAGCTGATAAACCAAGTGAAAATAGAACTTTTCCGGAAAGCGATCAGGATAAACGCAAACTGTTTGGCAATAAATTAAACTACCGTCAACCGCAAGTGGATTTAATTAATCGCATAAGACGTTTTGTAACAGATCCGACACAACGAGGTCTACTAGTTGAGGCACCTAATGGTACGGGTAAGACTTTTTCTTACCTGTTTGCTTATGCCTATAATTTGTATTCTAGTCGTAAGTTGGTGATTGCAACGCCAACTGAAGTTTTGCAAACACAAATTGTTACTCAAGAGATTCCCCAACTATTAGCCGTAACGGGGCTTGATTTAACAGCTGAAGTCGTTAAGTCAAGTAGTCACTATTTAGATTTAGACGGTTTTTATCAGAGTTTGTATCAAGGAAGTAGTAACAAATTAACTTTAATCTTACAAATGAGGATTTTGGTTTGGCTAACTGAAACTAAGACGGGAGATTTAGACGAGTTACAATTAACTAATTATCGAGCTCCATTATTTAGTCAAATTGCTCATCCAGGGGATGCACGTGTAGGTAGTAACTTTGCCAAGGTTGATTTTTGGAACTTAGCACGTGAGCGCCAAGAGCAAGCTGACATTTTAGTTACGAATCATGCCTACTTGGCAAATAACTACCATGATTCGATTTGGGGTCAAAATCCTTATCTGGTAATTGATGAGGCTCATCGCTTGCTGGATAATGTAATTACTTCTCGTAATGATTCATTTCAATTTGAATCGCTATGGGGTGTGCTGAGTCATTTACGCAATTTACTATATTACGCTGATGATAGTGTCCTCAATCAATATGCAAGTGATCGACAACTACAATTTTTATTAAAACAACTAGATCCTAAAATTTTAGCATTAATTGAGATAATTAATTCCTTACAAAAGATGCTGTATGCAAAAAGAGGTCAGGCAATTAACAAAAATCTTTTGGCTAATGGTCATCTGCTGTTAAGTTTTCAAGGTCCAGTTTTATTTGCTCAAAAGCAAAATTTTATAGCTAAACTTAGTGAGTTTCAACGAAAGTTAGAACAAGTTAGACAACAAACTAATCAGATTTTATTTAAATTATATCGAGAAAGTGATAATTCAAGTAATGATCGTGATGCGCTACTAAGTGAAATTACTGACCAAATTGATCGCCTAGATTTTTATGCGGAAAAAGGTTATCAATTAGCTGACTTATTAAATAACGATTCTCAGCTTGAGAGTGAGGGCTTTATTGTTTCGTTAACTAATCCGCAAGACGCTTTAAGTGTTAATTTAAATTGGCTTGCATTGGATGCTTCAACAGAGTTAACTAATATTTATGACCACTTTGACCATTTATTATTTGTAAGTGCAACCTTAACTAGCAATCATGACTTTAATTTTGAAATCAAGCAATTAGCATTAAGCGAGTTACATCCACAAAAGTATCTGGGTCACAGTACCTTTAATTTGCAGCAGCATTTAGAGGTTTTAGCAGTTAGTGATATGCCTGATTTTGCTAGCAGTGAGTATGATGAAGCTTTAGTCCAAATTTTAGAGCATGACTTAAGTAAAAAGAGTCGTGTTTTGGTTCTAATGACTAATTTATCGAAAATTAAGGATATTTTTAGCGCTATTTTGAATAGTCCGGAATTGCGTGACTTTGAAATTTTAGCTCAGGGAATTTCAGGTTCAAATAATCGAATTGCCAAAAGATTTGCAATTGCCAATAAGGCAATTATTATTGGAGCAGATAGTTTTTGGGAAGGCATTGATTTTCATCAATGTAGTATTGACTTGGTCATAGCTGCCAAATTACCGTTTGCTTCTCCTGATCAGCCTGAAGTAAAACTGCGGCAAAAACAGTTAGCAGATCGTGGATTGAACGTCTTCAAAGTAGATACGATGCCACGAGCACTAATTAGATTTAAGCAAGGAATTGGTCGGCTAATTCGCGGCGAAAAGGATCATGGCCAATTTTTGATTTTAGATTCACGAATTTGGCAACGTGATTATGGTAAGCAGTTTTTAAATGCCATTCCAGTTAGAACTCAAAAAATTAGTTTACAAAAATTAAAAGGTAAGTTAGACAATTATGATTAAAGATGATACAAGACAAACAATTAAATTCTGTGCTTGGTTGATAGTATTTTTGGTGCTAGCCTATGTGGTAGCAGTACTAATTTTTTATAAAGCTGGGCAACCTGAAGCAAATAATAATCACGCAACTTCCCAAATTGCTCTTAAAAAAACCCCTATAAAAGAAGTCCATGACTATTATCATTTAGACAGGGGAGTTAATAGCTATGCCGTTAAGGGAATAGGGAAAAAGCATCAAACTTATTATTTTGTTTATTTACCAGGTTCTAAAAAAGGCTATCTGCTTGCAGCTACTGAAGGGGTAAGTGAAACCAAAATCAAACGAGCTTATCAGGCAAAAAAGCCTGATAATCAGATTACTCAAATTAACTTAGGATGGTACAAGAACAGAGCAGTTTGGGAAGTTACCGCCAAAAGTAAAACTGGTAGCTATCGTTATCAATTATATGAATTTAAAAATGGTAGTTTAATATCTTAAGTCGCCAACTCGCTAAAATTTTGGTATCATTAACTTGATACAATAAGGAAAGTGGAATAAAAGTTTATGACAGAATTAATTTCAATTAAAGATAGTGCTAAATATGTTGATCAAGAAGTCGAAATGCATGTTTGGTTAACAGATAAACGCTCAAGTGGAAAAATTGTCTTTTTGCAATTACGTGATGGGACGGCCTTTTTCCAAGGAGTAATGCGTAAAAATGATGTTAGTGAAGAGGTTTTTGCAGCAGCTAAGTCATTGCATCAAGAGGCTAGTTTTTATATTAAGGGGACAATTCACCAAGACGAGCGATCTCATTTTGGTTATGAGATTCAAATCACCGACTTGAAGATTATTACCAATAATGAAGACTATCCGATTGGTAATAAAGAACACGGAGTTGATTTCTTATTAGATCATCGGCATTTGTGGCTACGTGGTAAGCGACCATTTGCCATTATGCGTATCCGTAATGCTATTTATAAGGCTACGGTTGATTTCTTTGAAAACGAAGGCTTTATTAAGTTTGATGCTCCAATTTTCATGCATTCGGCACCAGAAGGAACCACTGAATTATTCCATACTGAGTATTTTGGTGGTGACGCTTATTTGTCTCAATCTGGTCAATTATACGGTGAAGTTGGTGCAGAAGCATTTGGTAAAATTTTCACTTTTGGTCCAACCTTTAGAGCAGAAGAGTCTAAGACTAGACGTCATTTGACTGAATTTTGGATGATGGAGCCTGAAATGGCCTGGATGCACCAAGATGAGTCATTAGACTTACAAGAAAGATTTCTTTCATATGTTGTTAAGCAAGTTATTGAAAATTGTGAATATGAACTAGGAATTTTGGGTCGTGACATTGATAAGTTAGCTCCAGCAGCACAAGGAAATTACACCCGTTTATCCTATGATGATGCTGTTAAAATGTTGCAAGATGCTGGTCGTGACTTTAAATGGGGCGATGATTTTGGGTCGCCTGATGAAGCTTATATTTCTGAACAATTTGATCGACCATTTTTCATTGTTAATTATCCAACTGCAATTAAGCCGTTTTACATGAAGAAGAACCCTGATAAACCAGAAGAATATTTATGTGCAGATGTTTTAGCACCTGAAGGTTATGGCGAAATTATGGGTGGCTCTGAGCGCGAAAGTGATTATGACACTTTATGTGCTCAATTAGCAGAAGCTGGCTTAAATGAAAAAGATTATAGCTGGTATTTAGATTTACGTAAGTATGGTAGCGTACCACATTCAGGCTTTGGAATGGGCTTTGAACGTGTTATTGCTTGGATCTGTAAATTGGATCATGTAAGAGAAGCTATTCCATTTCCAAGAACAATTAATCGGATTGAGCCATAGATTTTAATCAAAGAATAAAACAAAAGTTGAACTAAGAGATTAGTTCAACTTTTTTAAAGGAGAAAATTAGATTGCATTATAACGACTTTCGCACTTTAGGTTTTACTACCTTACAAAATGGGTTAATTGCGTATTATTCACAACTAAATATTAGTGATGCAGAATTAATTTTAATCATCCAATTAGAAGCATTTAGTCAACGTGGAGACAATTTCCCAGCTGATGAGAAGTTAGCTGCCAATACTAATTTATCACCAGCAGAAGTGACCGGCTTGTTACAAAAATTAATTGACCAAAAATACTTAACGATTGATCAAATTACTGATAGCCAGGGTCGCATTGGAAATCGGTATAACCTGAACCCGTTGTACTTGAAACTAGACGATTATTTAGCTAAAAATGTTAATCGCCGCTCTGAACCTACTGCAGCAACAAATGAAGCTGCAGAGATTGACAATAGTCCACAAACTCAATTAGCAAGACAATTTGAAATTGAGTTTGGTCGCTATCTTAGCCCGTTAGAGCGCCAAGAGATTGCTTCTTGGTTAAATGAAGACCATTATCAACCAGAAATTATCAAGCTAGCGTTAAGAGAGGCAGTTTTAGCTCAAGCATATAGTCTAAAGTATGTTGATCGAGTTTTGCTCAACTGGCAAAGACATAATTTGAAAACCAGCGCAGAAGTCGAGAAGTTTTTACAAAGGAATCGCTAATGACTGAAGAAAAATTATTAAGCACAACTACAGCACGCAAAGTGTTGCGAACGATTAATCAGATGTATCCTGATGCGCAAAGTGAGTTAATTTGGGATAATAATTTTCATTTGCTCTGTGCGGTTCTGATGAGTGCACAGACAACCGATAAGATGGTCAATCGTGTCATGCCGAAATTTATTAAGGATTATCCTAACCCTCAAAAGTTGGCTGAAGCGTCAATAGCAGAAATTGAAAATCACATTGCGCAAATCGGACTTTATCGTTCTAAAGCCAAGCACCTAAAAGCAACGGCGCAAATATTAGTCGATCAATATGATAGCCAGGTTCCAAAAGATAAACAAATTTTGGTGACTTTACCTGGAGTTGGAGTTAAGACTGCTAATGTGGTCTTAGCAGATGGTTTTGGTATACCAGCTATTGCAGTTGATACACATGTCTCACGAATTGCTAAACGATTTAAGATTGTACCGCAGGATGCTAAACCATTTGAGATTGAACATCGATTAGAACAAATTCTGCCAGAGGACGAGTGGATTCATACCCATCACGCACTGATTTTATTTGGGAGATATTCAATGACTGCTCGAGATAAAAATGATCCTTACACTTATTTAAAAAGAGAAAATTAATTTATGGGAAAACAAAAAAACGACAACTTTGATGTTGCCGTTTTTTTGTTATGTTTAATGATGATCATGAGTATTATTTTCGTTATTGGTATTATTAGATTCGGGTCGATTATTATTCTGATTAGTTGAATTTGAATTAGGACGTGAATTGTTACCAGAATTAGAATGCTGTTGATCAGAAGATTGGTTTTGATCGCGATGATCATCATTATCATTATGTTGGTCAGAATGGCGTTGATTATGACTTGCTTGTGAGTTTGAACCATCTTGTCCAGCATTATTACGATTATTAGCATAATTGGCTTGCGTGTTAGTCGTCGAGGTAGTGTTATTAGAATTAACTTCCTCATCGTCTTCGTCATAGCCAGTATCATCTACTATACCAGCCGGTGCATGACCACGAACAAATAATTGCCATTGACCAGTGTTAGAAACTTCAGGCGGATTAGAGTTCTTAACGATACGTGCCCTAATAACTGAGTCAGGTTTCTCCCAATCAGTATTTTCTTTGTTTTGCATTAAATATGTCATCATGCTTTTATAAATTAATTGCGCAGATTGCTGACCAATACCAGAGATGGTTCCATCCTTGAGATTATCATAACCAGTCCAAACCCCCATTGAGTAGCTTTGCGTGTAACCTACAAACCAAGAATCCTTGGGTGTTGAAGCATATCCTGGATAACGAGCAAGATCTTGATCTGAATATTTAACTGAGCCAGTTTTGCCCGCTTGGTGCAGACCAGGTATTTTAGCACTAGTTCCAGAGCCAGTCTTAATAACTCCTTTAAGCATGTCGGTAATCATATAGGCAGTCGACTTTTTCATTACTCGAACACCTGCTGAATCATAATTTCGGGTTAAGCCATCAGGTGTTTCAATTTTAGACACAAATTGTGGCTTATGATAAACTCCCATTGCTGCAAAAGCACTAAATGCACCAGCCATTTGAGTACTAGAAGCATTGGCTCCAATTGCAACAGATAGACCAGAATGTTTAGGTACATCAATTCCTAGGTTACGAGCAAATTTAGATGCTTTTTTAATACCGACTTCTTGTAATGTCTTGACGGCTGGCACGTTACGGGATTGTTCTAATGCATGACGCATGGTCATTAGACCGTCATACTTGTTATCCCAGTCATAGAGTTGCACATTAGTACCAGGATAGTGGTACTTACTATCATCTAAAGTCTTGGCAGTTGACCAATTCAGATATTGAATTGCTGGACCATAATCTAGCACTGGCTTGATCGAAGATCCTGTCGAACGACTAGTTTGTACGGCACGGTTAAGCCCTAACTGAACAGACGAGGGGAGTTTGCGTCCACCTAAAATTGCAATCACATGGCCATTACTTGGATCGACAACAGTTGCCCCAATTTGCATTTTGTCACTGGTAAAAGGAACCTGTCCATTATTGGCTAAATCATGCAGTTTGTTTTGAGCAGCTTGGTTGATATTAACCGTAATTTTTAAATTGTCACGATATGGATCAAAGCCTTTTTCCTGAACTTCGGCAACCGTTTCTTTAATGTATGGATCATCAATTTTGCGTAAATCAGATTGCGCCTTTTGGCTATGATACTTTAGCCCTTTTTTAATACTTTGCTTTCTGGCTTGGTCATATTGCTTTTGAGTGATTTTTTTATTATCAAGCATGGCTTTTAAGACTATGTTACGCCGATATTTAGCGTATTTAGGATAAGTATATGGATTGTAGGCAGTGGGGCGATTCGGCATTCCTGCTAAGAGTGCTGTTTGAGCTAAGTCAAGCTGCCCGATTTTCTTACCATAATAGTAGTTTGCGGCAGTGCCAATACCGTAATTGCCATAATTCATATAGACCTTATTGATATAAAATTCTAATATTTGGTCGTGAGAATATTCTCGCTGAACGCGCATGGCTAACCATGCTTCTTGAGCTTTACGCCGCAAAGTACGTTGGGAGTCTTTAGTTGAAAAAACGGTTAACTTGACCAATTGTTGAGTAATAGTTGATCCTCCGGCAGAAATATCCTTGTTCTTAGCATTAGTCAGCATCGAACTGACGATTCTAATAGGATCAACACCTAACTTATCTTGATAAAATCGCTTATCTTCAACAGAAACAATCGCATCTTTTAATAAGCGTAATTGCGGATCATCCTTAACATAAATTCTTTTTTCAGAACCTAAAGATAATAAAAACTTGCCATCAGTCGTATAAAGTCCGGAAGAACCACCGCTTTCTAGCTGTGCCTGACTAATATTAGGCGCATCTTTAGCATAATAGGCAAAAAGACCTACTCCAGAAATTACTAATAATAAAACGGCTAGAAAAAACCATTTCAAAATTCTACGCCATAGTGGTTTAGGCTGCTTTTGACGGTATTCTTTACGTGATTGCCGTTGATTATTTGAATTATTATCATTACTTGTCATTGTTTGATTTCCTATCTGCAATAAAATGATCGACCGCAATTAGGTACGGTAGCGTAGGCTGAAATCCTGTTTTAATTTCAACTGATTGTTGCACAACTTCTGCTAAAGTTACTGAACTCTTATTTTTAGTCCACCAAGCCTTAATAATAAAATCGGCTGGTGTCACAAAATACCTCTTTAAGGAGGTAAAACCAATAATAGTAAAGCAAATTCCACGTTGTTTTAAACATTGATCCAAATGAACAACTTGGTGTTCATGAAAATTTTTCAACGGAAAATTAGTTTTGTTTTTAGTTTCTTTGGCTTCAAAGTCCAAATAATAACCTTGATAAACGCCATTATAATCTGTTGTAGACTCTTGACGAAAGTATGCTTCTTTAATTACTGCTCGTGAACGCTTAGGATAGTCGACTTTAACTATTTGGATTGGAGTCGGTTTTTTATGAACAATTGCGATTTCTTTTGTCCGATAATATTGATTGGACTCATTAATCATCTGTTCCAAAGTCATCCCGCGATCAGAAAAATTACTATTTTTGCGGTGCTGACTTCTTAAGTTAGTTTTTGCTATCTTAGAATCATGAAAAGCTGCTGAAAAGCCGCTAGGATATTTGACCATTATCTTCACTCCTGCTAGCATTATAACAATAAAGAAAAAGTTTTTGAATAAGGAGCTAGCTGTTTTATTATGCAACGACTGTGGGTCACGGGTTATCGTAATTACGAATTAAATACTTTTGGTGACAAAGATCCCAAGATAGCAGTAATTAAAGCTGTATTAAAAAAGCAGATGGTTAATTTACTTGAATGTGGACAACTTGATTGGGTAATTACCGGTGCTAATTTAGGTATCGAGCAATGGAGTTGCGAGGTTGCCTTGCAGTTGCGTAAGCAATATCCATTGAGAGTTTCAATTATTACTCCGTACGAAGACTTTGCTAAACGTTGGAATGAAAGTAATCAGGCTAAGCTCTTACAACTGCAGCAGCAAGTTGATTTTTTTGCTAGCACTTCTAGTCAGCCTTATCAAAATTCAGTTCAATTGCGGAATTATCAAAACTTTATGTTGCTTCATACTGATCGAGCCCTAATGATTTATGACCCAGAACAAGAAGGCAAGCCTAAATTTGATTATAGTTTAATCAAAAAGTACCAGGAAACCAAGCAATATCCGCTTGAATTAATCGATTTTTATGATTTACAAGATGCTGCTGAAGAATATCAAGCTGAACAATCAGAAAACAATTTTAATGAATAACTTAAAGTTTGTCTAAAGTTAACTTTTAGGTTTTAAGCAATTGCAGTTTTTGTTAAAATAGAGAGGAAAAATAAAGGAGTTGCAGCGTAATGGCGGATTTAAATGATATTAGTTTATCAACACAAGATATTCTCAAAAAGCAATTTAAAACCAAAGTAAAGGGCATTGATCCAGATGAAGTTGATGCTTTTTTGGATCAAATAATTGCTGATTATGATACTTTTGAACAGATTATTGAAGATCTTTATGGTCAAATTGGGAAACTACAAGGCGAATTGATGACTGACCAAAGAAAGACTCAAGACTTGCAGCAAAAAAATCAGGATCAATCAAGTAGACAACGACTTAACCAGTCCGAAGATGTAAGGACGTATATTCCAACCAGTAGGAACAGTTCTTCAAACTTTGCCTCTGCTAATAGTAAGCAAGAGCCACAGACTGAAAGGTCAACTAATATGGCTATTATTCAGCGAATTTCGACTCTTGAGCGCAAAGTCTATAATTTAGAACAATTAGTTTCAGGGTTACAAAAACAGTAAATTTTGCTATAATATGTATCGGTGTTAATTTTGAGTAGTCGCTGTTTGGCAAATTTGCTGAACTGAGGAAAGTCCACGCACACACAAGCTGCGATGCTTGTAGTGATCGTATTTAGCCCAACAAGCTAAAGAATGTTAAATTACGGCGGAAAAAGTGCTAAGTCTATTCAACGATATGCACGATTATCCTGAAAAGTGCCACAGTGACGGAGCAGTGATGGAAACATTACTGGTGGAACGAGGTAAACCCTGCGAGTGTGCAACCCAAATTTGGTAGGGGCGTCTCAACCTAGGGAATTGAACTAAAGGTTGGATTACTTTTTAATTAAAAGTAAAGATAGATGGCTGCTGAAAGCGGCTTGGCCAAGGCTGCTGGAACAGAACGTGGCTTATAAAAATTTACACAGGCAGCGTTGAGCTTTTCAAAGGGCTCAACGCTTTTTTAAAAATGAAAAGAGCTAAATTATGAAGCAATATCAACTTTATACCACAATGGGTGCTGGATTTGAAAGCGTAGTTGCCAAGGAACTAAATACTTTAGGTTATGAAACACGAACTGAAAACGGACGAGTGTTTTTTCAAGGCGGGCAAACAGATATCGTCAAAACTAACTTATGGCTTAGAACCGCCGATCGAGTTAAAATTTTACTCAAAGAGTTTAAAGCAACAGACTTTGATACACTATATAATGAAGTCTACGAACTCGATTGGGCTGCCTTGTTACCAGTAGATGCTAAGTTTCCAGTTCAAGGACGTTCCGTTAGATCAAAGCTTCACTCTGAACCTGGGATTCAATCAATTGTAAAAAAGGCGATTGTTAATAAGATGGCACAGCAATATCATCGTCGGGGTTTTTTGCCCGAAAGCGGTAATGAATATCCGCTTGATGTTCACTTGTACAAGGATACTGCTCGAATTTCCCTTGATACCACTGGTGCAAGTTTATTTAAGCGTGGCTATCGAATTGAACACGGTGGAGCGCCACTCAAAGAAAATTTTGCGGCTAGTTTGCTAAAATTAACCCCTTATGATGGTAGCCATCCTCTGATTGACCCAATGACAGGTTCTGGTACTTTAGCAATCGAAGCCGCGCTAATTGCTAAAAATATTGCACCTGGTACTTGGCGTAAATTTGCCTTTGATGGGTTTGACTGGTTTGATCCCAAATTACACGACGTAGCATTAGCAGAAGCCAAAAGTAAAGAAAAGGCGCTTGAATCACCAATTTTAGCTAGTGATATTGATCAGTCAATCTTAGAAATCGCCAAATTAAATGCTAATAATGCTGGTGTATTGCAGGATATTGATTTTAAACAAGTTGCTGTTAAAGACTTCACGACTGATTTGAAAAACGGTGTAATTATTGCTAATCCTCCATATGGTAAACGCTTAAAGGATAAAGAAAGTGTAGCTGAGCTTTATCACCAAATGGGAACAGTTTTTCAAAAGTATCCTGACTTTAGTCAATATTATTTAGTTGGAGATCCAGATTTTGAAAAAGAATTTGGCAAGCGTGCTACTAAAAAGCGTAAATTATTTAATGGTAATTTGCGTGTTGACTTTTATCAGTATTGGGCTAATAAAAAATGATTACAAATAATTTAAAGTCAGAATTTTGGATTCTGACTGATACTCATTTAATTGCGGATCAGCTCCATGATAATGGTGCTGCATTTAAGCGTATGCAGCAGACTAGTCAGGGCAAAGACTTAGTATATCAAGAAATTGCCTTAACTGCTTTTTGTAAAATGGCACAAGAAAAAAAGCCAGCAGCCATTATCGTAACTGGTGATTTGACATTTAACGGTGAACTCATTTCGGCTCAAAAATTTCAGGAAATCTTTAGTAAATTAACGCAGACTAAAGTTTTAGTTTTACCTGGTAATCATGATATTTTTGATGGTTGGGCTCGCGGATTTAAAGGGGAAAAGCAACTTTTTACTAAGCAGATCAGTCCTTATGATTGGCGAGAAATTTTTAAGCAATCTTACGCATGTGCTTTTAGTCAGGATCAAAATTCCTTGGCATACAGCGTTCAGCTTAATCCGCAATACTTGTTACTGATGCTTGACTCTAATATTTATGGTCAAAAAGATAGTGTTAAAGCACCAATCACAGAAGGTAGTATTAGCGAAGAGCAAATTATTTGGCTAAGAAAGCAGTTAGATTATGCACAAGAACATGATTTGCGACCATTATTATTCATGCATCACAATTTATACGTTCACAATCCTGCTGTTAATCAAGGTTTTGTGTTAAATAATGCAGCGCAACTTAGGCAGCTATGCGAAAAGTATCAAATTAAGATAGCATTTTCTGGTCATATTCATGCCCAAAATATTATTGGCCCGGTTGAAAAAACGCCGACTATTGAAGTTGTAACCTCAAGTTTTTGCTCTTACGATCAAGCATATGGTGTCGTAAAGCTCGATGATCAAGGTTTACTGTATCAACGAAAAATCTTTGATATGACTCCATATTTGACTGAAGCTGAATTGCAAAATCAAACTGTAGCAAACTTTCATGAATATTTAAAAAATATTCAATTAAAAAATCTTGCTGGTAATTCCAGTGAACAAGGTCCATTATCTCCACTAGAAAGACAAATTAAACAAACTTTTTTGGAGATAAATTATAATTATTTTACGGGTCATAACCATATTAGTTCAGCTGAGCTCAAAAAGTTGACTACTTCAACCGAATATCAAACTTTGATCCAACAAAAGCCGCAGCTGAATAAATATTTGAAATCATTATTTGATACTAGTGACCATAGTAATTTAATTGCTAAGATTATTTATTAAAAGGGATACTAAATTGAACAAAAAGCATTTTATTATTTTGGGACGAGTAGGCCTGATTTACTTTAGCTGGTTACTCGTTATGCTATTTATTAGTCTGATTTTGGTTTATGAAGCAACTAGAATGACCTTTATAATTGCTGCAATTTTAGGTCTGATTTTTATTTTGCTTTTGCTATACACCTATTTTACGTCATATTGGGATAATTCTTATTTTAAGCTTCCTTTTAAAAGCAAATCTACTATTACAAGTCAGCCAAAATTAATTCGTAGCTGGTTTGTATTAGAATTTTATCAATTTAAATTATCTGATTTAGAAAATTATTACTTATTGCGTTTTAATAAGCCGGAGTAGGCTCTGTGTATTAGACGAATGGTTTCAACCATTCGTTTTTTATTTTGATTGCGTTAATTCTTTGGCAAAGTTTGTTATAATGGAACTAATCTATGACAAAGGTGGGACCTAAATTCTAAAATGAAGCGAAATTGGACCAAAAGCACAATTTAAAATTTTTGAATTTATAGAAAGAGGCATGCGCAATGAAAACTGATATTCAAATTGCACAAGAAGCACATACTTTACCAATTAATGAAATAGCCGAAAAAGTCGGTTTAACTAAAGAAGATCTTGAGCCGTATGGCAATGACAAAGCTAAAATTAATTGGCAAGCAATCAAAAGAGTGCGCAATAATGGTCACTTGGGTAAATTGATTTTAGTAACTTCAATTTCACCAACTCCTGCTGGTGAAGGGAAATCTACTATGACAATTGGGTTAGGTGATGCAATCAATAACCAATTACACCAAAAAACTATGGTTGCCTTGCGTGAGCCTTCGATGGGTCCTGTATTTGGGCTAAAAGGTGGTGCAACTGGCGGTGGTCAGGCGCAGATTATTCCGATGGAAGATATTAATTTACATTTTACTGGTGATATGCACGCCTTAACTTCTGCCATTGATACTTTAGCTTCGCTGGTTGATAATTATATCTACCAAGATAATGAATTGGATATTGATCCAGAACGGATTATGTTAAAACGTGGTATAGATGTTAATGACCGTAGCTTGCGCCAAATTACTGTTGGACAAGGTTCCAAGTTTGACGGTGTCGAGCATCAATCAAGTTTTGCAATTACTGTTGCTAATGAACTAATGGCTATTTTATGCTTGGCAACGGATATTAATGATCTCAAACGGCGAATTGGTGATATGCTAGTTGGCTACACTCGAAATAATCAACCTGTTTATGTTAAAGAGTTAGGCTTTGAAGGTGCGATTGCTGCATTATTGTCTAATGCACTAAAGCCCAATTTAGTACAAACTATTGAACATACGCCAACTTTAGTACATGGTGGGCCATTTGCTAATATTGCTCATGGTGCTAACTCAGTTATGGCTACTAATTTGGCTTTACATTTGAGTGACTATACTTTAACTGAAGCTGGTTTTGGTAGTGATCTGGGTGGTCAAAAGTTCATGGATTTTGTTTCAGGAAAATTGGATAAGAAGCCAGATGCCAGTGTAGTAGTAGCAACTGTGCGTGCTTTGAAATATCAAGCTGAGGGCTCAACAGAACATTTAAATGAAGAAAATCTCACTGCTTTACGTAGCGGGTTTGAAAATTTAAATCGGCATATGAATAATATGCGTAATTACGGCGTACCAGTAATTGTTTTAATCAACCGATTTACGACCGATACACAAGAAGAACTTGACCTGTTACAAGATTTAATTAAAGAACAGGGAATTGATTCAAAAGTAGTTGATTATCATGAACAAGGTTCAGAGGGCGGCATTGAAGCAGCTCGAGCAGTTATTGAATTGGCCAACTCAAATAGCGCTGACTTACAAACAACCTATCAAGCTAATGATTCAGTTAAGACAAAAATTGAAAAAGTTGCTAAACAAATTTATCATGCAACTGCTGTTGAATATAGTGACCAAGCTGAAGCTGATATTAACGAATTAGAGAAGCTGGGTAAAGACCAGTTACCTGTCATTATTGCTAAGACACAATATTCTTTCACAGATAATCAAAAGTTGTTAGGAGCTCCTAAAGACTTTACTCTGCATGTTAAAGGAGCAAGCCTGAAGAATGGTGCGGGGTTTATTGTAATTACTACCGGACATGTTTTAGATATGCCAGGTTTACCCAAGCATCCTGCAGCTTTGGATATTGATGTGGATAATGATGGCAAAATTAGTGGGTTATTTTAAAGTTACTTATGCAATTTTTATATTTATTTATTTCGCTAATCATTATTATCGCTGATCAGGGACTTAAATCCCTAATTACTAGTCAATTTGCTGTAGGCGAAGTTCAGCAAATTATTCCTAATATCTTGTCATTTAATTATGTTCGGAATAACGGTGCGGCTTGGAATATTTTGACTGGACAGATGTGGTTATTTTACTTAATTAGTGCTGTAGCCATCTTGGTCTGCTTATATTATTTATTCAATAAGAACTATCGCAGCAAGCTTTTTGACTGGGGACTTGCACTTGTTTTAGGTGGAATTATTGGTAACTTGATTGATCGAATTCATTTACAATATGTGATTGATATGCTTCAGCTTGATTTTATTAATTTTAACATTTTTAACATTGCCGATTCAGCAATTACTATTGGTATTATTTTAGTATTTATTTACCTATTGTTTTTTGACGAGAGTGACAAAGTGAATGACAAATAAATATAAGCTGGTAGTGAAACAAGAACAGGGCCGGTTAGATTCCTTTATTGCAACCCAAATAACCGATCTTTCACGAACTAGGATTAAAGAATTAATTAAGGAAAAGTTGGTCTTGGTCAATGATCAGGTAGCTAAAGCTGCTTACCAAATTCAAAACCAAGATGTGATTGATGTTACTATTCCTGCATTGAAGCCACTTGAGCTAGAGCCTGAGGCAATTACACTAGACATTATTTATGAGGATAAAGATGTTATTGTAGTTAATAAGCCACAAGGAATGGTTGTTCATCCTGCAGCTGGTCATCATCATCACACTCTAGTAAATGCACTTTTATATCATACTAAAGAACTTGCGGCTAGTAATGAAGGCTTTAGACCTGGAATAGTTCATCGGATTGATAAGGACACTTCAGGATTATTGATGGTTGCCAAAAACACCCATTCACGGCAAAGTTTAGAAAAGCAGTTGGCACATAAAACGAATAAGCGTCAATATTTAGCAATCGTGCATGGTAATTTTACTGAAAAGACCGGTCTGATCGATGCACCAATTGGTCGTAATCAGTTTAATCGTAAAAAAATGGCGGTTGTTGATCAGGGTAAGGCAGCACGCACCCATTTTACTGTATTAGAGCAATTTGCCAATTATAGCTTGATAGCTTGCAGGCTAGAAACAGGCAGAACTCACCAAATTCGGGTACACCTAGCTTACATTGGGCATCCAGTAGCTGGTGATCCATTATATGGTCCTCATCATACCTTAAGTGGTCACGGACAATTTTTGCATGCGCAAGTTTTAGGATTTTACCAACCAAGTTCGGGTAAATGGTTAGAATTTAAGGCTGATCCGCCAGCAATTTTTAAGCAAAGATTGTCTGAATTAAGAAAAACAAAGTGACAAAATGAAACGATATTTAATTCTTGAAGATGGTAGTTCATATGCTGGTGAAGCAATTGGCGCATCAATTATTTCAACCGGAGAGTTAGCAATTCAAACAGGAAATTTTGGTTATCAAGAAGCTTTAACAGATCCGACTAATGCAGGTAAAATCTTGGTTTTTACTACACCGATGATTGGTGGTAATGGCATCAATGCAATTGATTATGAGAGCATCAATCCAAGTGTTAAAGGAATCATTGCTAATGATGTTGCTCTAAATATTTCTGATAGCGATAATTTTCAAGATTTAGATTCTTTTTTGCAAGAAAAAAAGATACCTGCAATTTATCATGTTGACACTCGGGCTTTAGTACACCGCTTGATTGCAAAAAACAGTCTTAAGGCTTCTATTATGGATACAGATGATGAGCATGCTTTTGATCAAATTAAGGCGCTGGTCCTTCCCAAAAATAAATCTGCTGCGGTTTCAACTAAGAATGCATATGCTGCACCAAATGTTGGTAAAACTGTAGCGGTTTTAGATTTGGGACTTAAGCATTCCTTATTACGCGAATTATCGCTAAGGCAAATTAATGTTACTGTATTACCTTGGAATGCCTCAGTAACCGATATTGAGAATCTGCGACCCGATGGAATTATTATTTCCAATGGACCTGGCAAAGTGGCTGAGGTCAAAACTGAGTTGACACCAATACTAACCTATTTTTATCGTCAACTGCCTATTTGGGGAGTTGGGTTAGGCTTTCTGGTATTAAGTGATTTTTTAAATTTTGAGTTAGCCGATTTATCCGAAGAGTATAATGGTACTAATTATCCTGTGATAGAACTGCATTCTCGAAAAATTTGGCAGGTAGCAGTAAACATCAAACAACTTATCTCACTTGATAGTAGTAAGGTGCTTGAACAACAATATTTGGAACTACATAGCAACTTGGTAGCTGGATTTAGTGATCAGCAGAATAAAGTTATTGCTACTGCGTTCAATGCAGAAGGTGCGCCTGGAAGTCGTGATGCTATTGAAATTTTTGATGATTTTATAAAGATGATGGTGTAAATTATGCCTTTAGAAAAGGATTTAGATAAAGTCCTAATCATTGGATCAGGTCCTACTTTAATTGGTAGTGTTGCTGAAACTGATATTCTAACTTTAGATGCGATAAATGCACTTTTAGAAGAGGATATTCAAGTCGTATTAGTAAATCCTAATCCAGCAACTATTTCGACAGACAAAAGAGCTGGAGTTACTGTTTACTTAGAACCAATGACATTAGCTTTCTTAAAAAGAATTATTCGAATGGAAGAACCAGACGCGATTCTTTCAGCTTATGGGTCAACTACCGCGCTCACGGCGACTAGACAGTTGCTTAATGATGGAATTTTGACGCAAATGCAGATCAGACTCTTATCATTAAATGAAGAGACTTTGCGGCTTACTTCTCATCAAAAAATGGCTGATTTTCTTGAACAACAGCAACTCCCCGTCAGTCACTATCAAGATTTAGTTAGTCTTGATACCGAAAATTTAGTAATTGAATTGTCTAATAACGTTACATTTCCTGCGCTATTGGTAAAAGAAGATCCTTATTTAGCTAGTGAAAAAATTGTATTCAAGACTGTGGAGACTCTAGTTGATTATCTAAATAGTGAACGCAAAAAAGGTGATTTTTCCTATCAAAATTATCGTTTGGTAGAAGATTTATCTGATTTTGGTGAAGTTATCGTTAATGTAATTCGTGATAAAAGCGGTAATGTTCTTTTTACCAATTTTGCTGATTCAATTGAAACTGTTGCAATTAATTCAGGTGATTCTGCATTAGTCATGCCTGCTTTAACCCTAAATAATGACCAAATTCAATTACTAAAGCAGATCGCGCAAAAGATTGCTGCTAAATTGGACATAGTTGGTATTTTAAATATTCACTTTGCCGTTAAACATGACGGCACAAAATTTACAGCAAAAGTTTTGACTATCAAACCACGATTGACCCGCAGTGCTATTTGGGCTCAAAGAACCAGCCTATATAGTGTTGGCTATGTTGTGTGTAAGGTTGCATTAGGCTATCACTTGAACGAAATCCTTGATCCTGTATCTGGACTAAATGCAGCAGTTGAACCTATTCAAGATCAGGTAGCAATCAGGTTGCCGTATTGGTCACTTACGCAAGCAGGAATCAATCACTATCATTTAGGCAAAAAAATGCAGGCTAGTGGCGAAGCACTTGGGGTTGGCCAGAATTTTGAAGCGGCATTTTTAAAGGCATTAGCATCCACTAGTAATTTAAAACTAGTGGTTACAATTTTTGAAACAGAAGTAATTAAAGATAATCAGGAAATTATTAACGATCTAGTGGAACCTGATGAATTACACCTAGTAAAACTGCTAGCCGCGATTGCAAGTGGGATAGAGTACCAAGAGTTGCAACAAGTGTTGCATCTACACCCAGTTTATTTTCAAAAATTTCAGCGAATTAGTCGCATTTGGACTGCTTTAACTAAAGGTAAACTAAGTGAGCCATTATTAGTCGCAGCGAAAAGAAGTGGCTTCAGTAATGAACTAATCGCTAAGTTAAGTGGTTTAAATCCAGCGCTAATTCAAGCAGCTTGTCAAAATGCGCAAATAACTTCTGCCTATTTACAAATTGATGGTTCAGCTGGTTTTTATTCTCCCAAAGTTCAAGCGTACTACAATGCTTTTGGTGTCCAAGACGAAGTTGACAGCCTCGCTGGGCAAAAAAAAGTATTGGTAATCGGTATGTTGCCGTCGCAAGTTTCTGTCACTAGTGAATTCGATTACATGATTAGTCATGCACTAGTAACTTTACATAATAATGGTTATGTAACCATTTTGCTTTCAAATAACGACGAATCTGTTGCCACTAGCTATCAAGCAGCAGATCGAGTTTATTTTGATCCAATTACTGTTGAACGGATTCTTGATATTTGTCATAAAGAGAATATTAAGGAAGTTTTATTACAGTTTTCAGGAAAGAAAGTCAATGCTTTAAATAAACGGTTAACCGAAAGTGGCATAACCATTCTTGGTACTAAGGGAGAAAATCCAAAAGATAAGATAGATTATGTTTTATCATCATTAAATGGACCTTTAAAGCAAACATCAGTTTTGACTACAACTGATAGTAGTCAAGTCGACCTGTTCATTCAGCAACATGAATTTCCCATTTTAATTGGCGGTTTCAACAATCAAGGAGTAAAACAAAAATCAGCTGTAGTTTACGATTCACCTGCATTGCAAAAATACTTGCAGGAGAATCATCTATCTAAAATTAGTTTATCGACTTTTATTGAAGGGCATAAATATGAAATAACTGCAATTTCAGACGGAACTGACGTGACAATACCAGGAATTATTGAACATTTAGAACAAACTGGGACTCATGCCTCTGATTCAATTGCAGTATTTAAACCGCAAAATTTATCAGCACGTAATCAAGCCAAACTAATTCAATACACCATTAAATTAGTTCAGCAAATAAATTTGCGTGGAATTTTTACCTTACACTTTTTAATAGTTAAGCAAGATATTTATTTGTTACAAATCAAACCTTATGCAGGACATAATATTGCCTTTTTATCGCAAGCGTTGGGACAGGATATTACTGACTGTGCAACTCAAGTCTTGACGGGACAAAATTTGCCATCACTAGGATATCCCAGTGGTTTGTGGAATTCTAACAATTTTATCCATGTTAAGATGCCTGTATTCTCATATGTAAATTACAATAGCGGCAACACCTTTGATTCTAAGATGAAATCCTCAGGGTCTGTGATGGGACGTGATACTAAATTAGCTAAGGCTTTATATAAGGGATATGAAGCTAGCGGGCTTACCATTCCTAGCTTTGGAACGATTTTTATCTCTGTGCGTGATAGTGATAAAAAACAAATGACCGGATTAGCACAACGCTTTTATCGGTTAGGTTTTAAAATCATTGCAACTGAGGGTACGGCTAATGCTTTTGCGGAAGCTGGAATGACAACTATGGTAGTTTCTAAAGTTCATGCGGATTCTAATAATTTATTAGAAAAAATCCGGCAACATAGAATAAAGATGGTAATTAACGTTCCTAGCTTTTCGGATATTGCCAGTGGTGACGCTATAAAGATTAGAGATGAGGCATTAAACACTCATATTCCAGTTTTTTCTAGTATTGAGACTACAGAATTAATTTTAAATGTCTTAGAATCACTAGCTTTAACTACACAACCAATTTAATTTTTTGCTTAAGCAAAAACCGAGGATATTCGTCCTCGGTTTTTTTAGTTAATTCTTCTACTTAAAACCTGTTCTTGTTCAGGAGTTACATCAATTGAATTCTGTCCAGTATAAATAACAAACCCGGGCTTAGCACCGTTAGGCTTTTTGACTCGTTTATCTTTAACATAATCAACCGTTACATGAGCTGAATCTTTTGCTTTAGAAAAATAAGCTGCAATCTCAGCTGCTTCAATAACATCTTGATCACTTATTTCATTTGCTTGTACAATTACATGTGAACCAGGAATATTTTTGACATGAAACCACCAATCTTGCTTATCAGCCTTTTTAAAAGTAAGCCAATCATTTTGATAATTGTTTTTACCAACTAAAACAGTTTTTCCAGAAGATAGTTGAAACTTATTAAGATTGCGTTCGGTCATTTTTTTGGCACGCTTTTGCTTAGGCTGTTTGCGGATGTAGCCTTGATTAGTTAGCTCATCAGTAATTTGATCGATATCTTGTGGCTCTGCATTGTCAATTGCTGTTTGAATTGACTCAAAGTAATTTAAATTAGTTTGCGCAATCTGAATCTGCTCTTTAACATGCTTAATTGAATCACGTAACTTTTTGTAACGCTTAAAATACTTTTGACCATTTCTAGCAGGGGAGAGAGCGGCATCTAACTTGATTTCAAGTAAATGACTATTATCATAATAATTCGGCAATTCGATTTTGGTCATTCCCGGTTTCACTTTCGATAAATTAGCATTTAAAATTTCGCCTCTAATGCGATAACCCTCAGAATTTTCAGCTTGATCAAGTTGCTTTTGCAGTTTAGCAATTTTCTTAGTTAACTTTTTTTGTTCATTTTTGATAATCCGCTCAATTTGGCGTGCTTTTTGCCTGACCCAATCCTGGTTAGCTTGATATTGGTAAAATTCATCAAGTGCATGATTTAGATCAGTATCATAACTCTCTTTAACTAAATCCAAATGATAGGGTAAATACGGAAAGATTTTCCGTTTATTTTGGCGTGTTTTTAGAATAAAGGCACCACTTTTATCAAATTGCTCAATAAAAGTGCGAAATGATGAATATGAATTGTTATCTTCTAAATATCCGATTAACTCATTGCGATCATCACGATCAAGTCCACTAATTTGGCCAGCAAATTCTTCAAAATTGCTATTTAAAGTCTTTTGCTTAAATTCAGTCTCTGAAAGGTCAAAACCGTTAATTCCAGGAGTAAGGGGAGGCAGCTCATATTTTGCTTTAGGTAACAACAGGCGCGCCCGATTTTCGTCCGGATTAACTCGCTTTAACAAGTCAATAATCTGCTTAGTTTGTTCATTATAGAGAATAACATTACTGTGACGTCCCATCAATTCAACAGATAAAATTAACTGGACTTGATCGCCAAGTTCGTTGTGGTTACTAAAACGAAAGTTCACAATGCGATCAACGCTTACTTGATCAATTGCTAACAGAATTGAGCCCTCTAAATACTTACGTAGCACCATTACAAAAGTTGGAGCTTTGTCTGGATTAGTAATCGTTTGGTTAGTTAAATAAAACCTTGGATTTTGTGCATTAGCAGAGAGCAATAATTGATAATTTTTACGTTCTTTTCTAAAAGTTAATACCAAATCTTGATTGAAAGGTTGGTAAATTTTTGCTAAACGACTGTTTACTAAAATTGGTCGTAAGTCTTTTAATAGGCTATGAATAAATAAGCCATCAAATGCCATAATATCACCTCAAAGTATGACTTCTATTATAGCAATTATTCATGAAGATGTATATTAGTTACAAATCTTAAAATAAGTTACTTATATAAATATATTAACATTTTTGATTTTAATGAAGAAATTATTGTAAAAAACTGGTATACTGTTGATATAGCTTAATGATCATCTATAAGTAATAACTATAAGATTAAATTAATAAGTGATTTAATGCGAAACGCTAATTCATAAATGTTTCACAAAATTGCTTTTGGGAGAAATTTTAAACATATGAATATTTTGGTTTTTAATACGATTGCAAACAATATCACAAGTGCCATTAAACAAAAGTGTGATCTGAACCTTTCACAAACTAGAATTTTGCTATATTTTGATCAACATCATAATCATGAACTAACAATTGGCAAGTTAGCTACTGAACTAGGAATTGCATTATCAACACTCAGTAGACAGCTGCATCAAAATCAAACAGAAACTTTAATAGCTATTGGTCACTCTGATAGAGATTCGAGTAAGCTGATTAGTCTAAATAAGCAAGGTTTGCAAAAAGTTAATGAATTAAAACAAGCCTTGGTTGAAATTGAAAATTCTCTATTCAGTAAATTAAGTAATCCAGAAACAGCTATGTTAGATGAAGTACTTACCAAGCTATTATAAATAAAGCAAATCTATATCTCCATTCACGCTAGCTAGCGCTTTGCTCTTGGTAACTCGAAACACTAGCCGTTGTATGCTATAATTCTTGTATCATATCAAGATTTTAAATGTGGAAGGTAAATTATAGATGAAGATTGCATTGGTTACGGATAGTACTAGTGGTATAACTGAGCAGGAAGCAGCGGAAAATCAAATTATTGTTGTTCCCATTCCAATTATTATTGGTAGTAAAGAATATTTAGAAGGCGTAGATATTACTTCTGAACAATTATTTGAACTACAACGTCAAGGAGCAGAATTTCCCAAGACTTCTCAACCTAGCATGGGTGAAATGATTTCACTGTTTAATAGACTGCATAGTGAAGGCTATGAAGCAATTATTGCGATTACATTATCAAGTGGAATTTCTGGCTTTTACCAGAATTTAACTAATATTGCGAAAAATAATCCAGAATATAATTTACACCCGTTTGATTCTAAAATGACGGTTCGTTTGCAAGGAGATTTAGTTTTAGCGGCTGCCAAGATGATTAAAAATAATGTTAAATTAGATTGCATTCTAGCTAATTTAGCTAAAATCGATGATACAATCGACGAATTATTTGTTGTCAATGATTTAAACAATCTAAGTCATGGTGGTCGGCTAAGTAATGCAGGTGCTTTTATTGGCTCAATGCTTAATATTAAACCATTGTTAACTTTTGAAGATGGAAATATTGTAGCTTTTGACAAAATCAGGTCTATTAAACGTGCTCTCACTAAAATCGAATCGTTGACTTTGAAAAAGATTAACGACTTACCATATAAAGATCAGCTAAAATTATTTGTTATTGACTCAAATGATGAAAGTCAAGCGCAAGAAGCTAAAAAGTTTCTGTTAAAGAATTTCCTAGGTAAAACAATTTCAGAAACTAAATTTAGTCCAGTAATTGCTACTCACTTGGGTGAAAAATCATTAGCAATTGGTTGGATGATTGATATTGATCAAATAGATTTAACTAAATAAAAGCAGCATATCAGAGCTGCTTTTTTCTGTGGGGGAATAACAATGATTAAAAAAGATGAGTTAATTAATTGGGCAGTTGAATTGCAAAGCATTGCTCAAAATGGCTTAGAATATGGTCATGATCGATTTGACTTAGAACGATATGAAAGAATTCGTGAGATTGCTAGTGAAATGATGACTGCTAAGTCTAATTTACCACTTGAGCAAGTAAAAAATTTATTTAGTAGTGAAGATGGCTATCAAACACCTAAATTAGGAACAAGAGCTGCAATTTTTAAAGACAAACAAATTTTATTAGTACGCGAAACTACAGATGGTAAATGGTCACTACCAGGCGGCTGGTGTGAACCCAATGTTTCTGTGGAAGCTAATTGTCTTAAAGAGGTTGAAGAAGAAGCAGGCAGAAAAGTTGTTGTAAAACGAGTCATTGCTTTACGTAATCACACACATAAAACACGTCAGGAACGAATTATTAACGTCTGCAATGTCTTTTTTCTGTGCCAGGAAGTTAAAGGAAATTTCGTTAAGAACACAGAAACAGATGACTGTCAGTATTTTGCCTTTAACGATTTACCTGAATTATCTGAAGAAAGAAATAGTAAACAAGAACTTGCCATGTGTTTTGCAGCTAATGAAGATGCAAACTGGCAAACGACATTTGAATAAATAAAAAAATGCTTGTTACAAGCATTTTTTTATTCTCCTTTATTAGAAGATATTTCATTTAGAGCAGCTCGCTGCTTTCCTTGGTCAACATGAGTGTATAAATCTGTTGCGGAAGTGCCTTTTTGCCCCAACTGCTGAGCAACTAATACCTGGTCCTTAGTGACACTGTATAATTCAGAAGCTAGCGTGTGACGTAATTTATGGGGGGTTAGAGGATGCCCAAAGCTAGCGGAGTATTTATTGACCATCTTTTCAATTGCATTAGTAGTGATGCGTTTTGTTTGATTATGCCAACGAGTTAGAAAAAAAGCATGTACATTTTTACTAGCAGAGTATCGCTTACGGCGTATTTTTTGATAACTGGTAAGATAGTCTAAAGTCCATTCAGCAATCGGTACACTGTCTCGTTGCCCTCCTTTACGAGTCACATCAAGGCTCGCTTGCTTAAAGTTCAAATCTGCTAAATTTACCCCAGCACATTCTGAAACTCTAATACCAGTTCCTAAAATTAAGGCAACAATGGCTAAATCTCGTTCCTTATTAATTTTAAAGGCGGGCAAAGCTTGTTTATTACAAACATGCTCGTATTTTTGCTCGATAAAATCTAAAAATTGATACTTTAATTCTCCAGTGTACATATGGGATTCCAAGACATGTGCCCGGTAATTCAACGTCTTAGTATTATTCAACGAGTCAATCTTTAGCATAACATTGCGTTCAAAGTATGGCTTTCCATGGTTATCGTCCGATGTAATAGTTAAATATTTGAAAAGGGAACGTAATGCATTAATCGAGCGGTTAATTGTAGTTGGAGAATTCAAGTGTCCCTGTTGGTTTTTAATATGACCTAAATATTCAATATAGAGCATAATGTCATTGCGCCTTAAGTTGGCCAATGTAGTAGTGGTTACTTGACGATTATTTTTGGCTGGGGAAATTCCCTGATTGCGCAACCAATCAAAAAAGCGACGAATTTCGGTTAAGTATTGATAAGTAGTGGTTAAAGAATGAGTAGTGCCAAAATTATATTCTTTAACAAAGTCGGGTAACCGAGTTAATTCGGCTTCAATTAAGTTTAAATATCTTTTGGTTTCCACGATAAATCTCCTTAAATATAGCGATCCGATAACATGGGTCAAGAGGGTAGGTTGACAGATTAATTTTTAAATCGATCATTAAAATTAATAACTTAGAATAGGAATAAGCGTCGTTTTGAAGTTTGATTAATAAAAAAGTATTCACTAGGAAAGAATAAGTTTTTTTATCTGCTATCATTAAAATTATAGTTTTAATGATAGCAGATAAAAAAAGCTCATGCAAGTCACTTATTTTCATAAGTTCTGTAAAAATCTATTATTGTTCATTACTATTAACTTACTAATTTTACCTTGTAATACCGTTTATTAATTTGCTAGCTTAAAACAAGCATTCATCACAGTAAGTAATGTTAACATTTCAAGATAAATTTAAATAATTATGATGCTTAAATAGTAAATATAAACGAACAATCTCTGAACTATGCGAGAGCTAACTTACTAATTTTAAATATAGCTAGCTCAACAAGCTTGGCATGATCTTAACGCTAAATTTAAAATTTAATGGTTTTAAACAACTGCGATCTCAATATGCTTTATTCTGAATATTTTTCAGAGTAACTTTACATAATATATATTATACGAAGTTGCAACGATGATAATTAAAGCACATCCTATTTCAGGTGTTGCCATTATTTTACATATATTTTACTTGCTTGCTAATTGATCAATGATGTTACATACTAGTACTAGCTAAAACTGATAGATTCTCATCAAAAAATTTATTTTTTACTAAAATAAATTTTCAGGATGCAATTTTAAGCGTTTTCTGTTAAAATTTATATAGGTACATTTAATGGGTAGAAATAATTATTGATTAAAATGTAACCTGCTTTTATAGCAAGTGATTACCCGCTTTAAATTAAAATCAATTAATTTTTGGCATTTCATTTTAAGTACACTTTTTATAAGTGCATTTTATTTGAATTATTTCGAAATTAACATAGAATATTATTTGGGGTATAAATTTAAAACATTTTATTTGATCTATTTCTTTTTGAGAATTAGTTGTTTTACTTATTATTTTTATTGTTTTATTCTACAATAATCTGTTATTATGGATATTATGGAATCATATTTTTGAAAGGGTTGATTTATTCCATGAGTATAAATTTAGGAAAAGAAATTTGCCGTCGTCGACGGGAACAAAAGTTAACACAAGAAGATCTTGCAGAACTAAGCGATTTGTCAGTTAACTTTATCTCACGTCTTGAGCGGACTAAGAATCAAAATATTAGTATTCAGAAATTGGATTCAATTGCTAGAGCTTTGAATACCACTACACCTGATATTATTATGAATGCTTACCGCTTTAAAGAAGTTAAGGCAGAAAATCATCAAGATAATACACCTGTGTTCATTAAAAAAGTTCTTAACGAACTAAGAAAAATGGAACCAGAAAAAGCTGAAAGAGTGTGCAAGGCTTTCATTATCTTAACTAAAGAAATTAATAAAGATTAATTTAAAACAAAAAAATAGCTAGTGGATTAATTCCCCTAGCTATTTTTTTGTTTTAATTAAAAGCTTCCGTTAAAGGCGGAACAACTTGCTTTTTACGTGAAACCACTCCAGGTAAACTAACTTCAGAATCAGTTATCTCACCAAAGGCACGCTCAAACAGCTGCACTGCTGCAGTTGAACCAGTTACCAAGGCTGTTGAATCAGAATCTAGCACATTAGTAATTAATAACATGAACAAATCGTAATTATTTGCTGCAGACTCTGCTTTCATGGCTTGTAAAAATTCTGCTTTACGTTCCATGGCTTCTGGTAGATCAACTACGTTAATTTGAGCAACTCGAACATTTTTACCATTAAGGGTAAAACTTTTAGCATCCAAATTGATTAAATCTTGTTCCGACTTATCAGCAATATTGGTCCCAGCTTTTAATTCTTCTAAACCATATTTTTGATAATCAACTTCAGCAATCTTAGCCAGTGCTTCAACAGCTTGATGATCATCCTTGGTCGTAGTTGGCGACTTAAGCAATAAAGTGTCAGAAATAATAGCTGATAACATTATTCCAGCAATATTTTTAGGAATTTCTATCCCATAATGTTGAAATAACTTCCAAACAATAGTACTAGTACAACCAACTGGTTGAGCCAGATAAAACAGTGGCAAGTTTGTTTTAAAATTCATGATTCGGTGATGGTCAACCACGTGTGTTACAGATACTTGGTCAATATCTGACACACTTTGTTGCGGTTCATTATGATCAACCAGCATCACTTTTTCTACTTCATTAGCTGCAGTTTGAATTACACGCGGTGCTTCAAAACCAAAATATTTTAGTGCAAAGGTAGTTTCATCATTAGGCTTTCCTAGAGCAACTGCTTCCGTATTAAATCCCCGCTGATTTTGCAAATATGAATATGCAATTGCTGTACCAATTGCGTCAGTATCAGGACTTTGATGTCCAAAAACTAATTCTTTTTCCATTCGTAAACTTCCTCATTTCTTCTAAATAACTTAATCTTACTACCTTATTATAGTTTAATTATAAAAATTATTCAGCTAAAAATTCTTTAAATGCCGTCAAGATATTATTAATTCTTGGTACATCCTTCTTACCTTTACGATATATCATTGAAACATCAAAATGCTTAATGCCTTTCAAAGGAACGGGCGTCAAATTAATTTCATCTTTATGGGCTTGATAATATGATTCACTTACAAATGTATCGTAATCAGTTTGTTCGGCTGTTGCGACTACTTGCTTAGTTGCTGAGAACACCAATGGTGCAAGCAAACTCTGATTAGAATTATTTTTATCACAAAACTTATCTAACATTACCCGTGTTAAATAGAAATCTTCAGGATACGTTACCCATTTTCTATTTTTAAATCGAGAAATTGGGTATGACTCACCTGCCTCAAGACTATCACGATGAGTTAAAATCGTTAAATCATCTTCATAAAGCTGCAGGTGCTCATACTGATGTTGCAATTCACCATGACTTTTTTTAGTACTATCAGGGAAGTACATAATTGCTAAATCAATCTGATTATTATCAAGGTTATACCACAAATCTTTACGACTATAATAAATCACACTAACCGTAATTTCAGGATTGGTTTGATTAAAGTTAACCAAAAATTGCTGCAAAAGATCAGAATTAATACCATCTAAAACACCAATGGTAATATTTCCTTTATCAGCTTGCGTAAATTCTTGAATATCACTTACGACTGAATTAATTGTTCCCAATAACTTAATTGCACCTGTCTGTAATTCTTTACCTGCTTCAGTCAGATAAAGCTTTTTTCCCATCTGACCAAACAAAGGTGTTCCAATTGAGCGTTCCAGCTTTTTAATTTGCTGTGTCAAAGCTGGCTGCGTGATGCCCAGAATTTGTGCAGCTTGCGTATAATTCATGGTATCAATTAGCTGTAAAAAATAATGTAGCGACTTCGTTGAAAGTATTGTATTTGGTTTAGGCATAAGTCTTTCCTTCTATTTTAACAATAATATTACTTTATTTATATGTTTATTATTAAACAAAAAATAGCCTATGTCAAAATATAACTCAAATAATCAGTAAACTCCTTTTACAATAGGATTACATAACACTAACATGAAACTGTACTTTTCACTATTCATTAGTAGGATTGCCTAGAAGCAAACACTTAGGAACCCCATCACTCATAGTATCAATAACAAACGATCCGTTAGAATATCGATCACTTATTGGATAAGTATTTGTATTTAATTTTATTTGTCGCTTACTACTTGTTGTTATTATTAAGGTATGATCTTGCCCATAGGAAGTGAGCGCAGCAATTCTGTGTGGTTTATTTTTAAGCTCACGCAACACCAAAACTCCCCGCTTTGCTCGCGAAACTTTATTAATCAGCTTAACTTTAAATTGTTTAAAGGAGCCACGCTGTGTAATTATACCAACTCTTAATAAATCTAGTTCTTCTGGTTTAGCTAACACATATGAAATAACATAATCATCATCTTTAAGATTTACTGATTTAACGCCTACTGCTTTAGCACCAGAAGTAGGAATTTCGCATATGTCATAGCGAACAGCGTATGCATCATGTGTGAAAAGAACGATTTCATCATTCGTATCTGGCCTGATTAAATCAACACGAAGAACCGTACTATCAGTATGCTTCATCTTCATTGCCATCATTGCTCGTGAGCGATACGTTCTAGTTGGTTGTAAATTAGCTAATTGTAGTTGCTTGATATATCCGTCACTTGTAGCCAGTAAAAAGTTGCAGTTTTGATCAAGTTGTTTAAATGAAAAGACCCTAATAATCTGTTCATCACTACTTAAACCAATTTCTTGCGATAAATGCTGACCTGTTTCCTTCCATTTTGTTTCAATTAATTCGTGTACTGGTCTGAAGATAACATTTCCACGATTGGTAAATAGGTATAAGTTCATTAAGGTTGACAAAGTTTTTTCGTAGATAATCTCATCGCCATCTGGTAGCCCATTATCACTATCATCGCTTGATTGCCAAGAGCGCAGCGATGAACGCTTCAAATAACCATCTCGACTAATTAAAACACGAACTTGCTCGTCTGAAACTAACGCTTTTTCATCTATTTGGATTTTAGCATTTTCCGATGAGATTTCTGTTTTACGCGGATTACCAAAAGCACGTTTAACTTCAGTTAATTCTTTAATTAACTGCTTTTCTAAAATTTGTGGATCGGCTAGTAGCTGTTGAAACTGGGCTACCTTTTTATCCAAATCAGCCTGTTCGGCAATTAAGGCATCTACATCAGTATTAGTTAATCGATATAATTGCAATGAAACAATTGCTTCTGCTTGTTTTGCTGTAAAACCAAATTTAACAGTTAAATTTTTCTTAGCATCAGTTTTATTTTTAGAAGCACGAATTAGGCTGATCACTTGATCCAAAATATCCATAGCATGAATTAGGCCTTGAATAATTTCTAACCGACTCTGAGCCTTATTTAAGTCAAATTTAGTGCGTTTAACCACAACATCTTTTTCATGTTCCAAATATGAACTAAGAATATGTTTTAGCCCTACTTGAACTGGAGTCATATGATCAATTGCAACCATATTGAAATTATAAGCAACTTGCAGTTCTGTATTCTTAAATAAGTAATTTAGAATGTTTTGGGCATCAGCATCCTTTTTTAGTTCAACTACAATTGATAGTCCATGTCTATCAGTTTCATCACGTACTTCAGCAATGCCGTCTATTTCTTTATTAAGACGAATCTCATCCATCTTTTTGACCATCAGAGCCTTATTGACATTAAATGGAATTTCAGTAATTACGATTTCTTGGCGATGACCGCGAATCTCTTGAATACTTGTCTTGGCCCTAACCTGAATTCTTCCACGTCCGGTTTCATATGCTTCTCGTAAGCCTTTTTGTCCCATGACAATAGCCCCAGTCGGAAAATCTGGTCCTTTAACATACTGCATAAGATCACTTAAACTGGCATCCGGATGCTTTAATAAGTAGATTGTTGCATCAATTACTTCAGATAAATTGTGAGGGGGAATTTCAGTTGCATAGCCAGCAGAAATCCCAGTTGAACCATTAACTAACAAATTAGGAAATCTTGCTGGCAATACAGTAGGCTCATACTCGGTATCATCAAAGTTAAGTACCATTTTGACGGTATCTTTATCAATATCTTGCAACAACATATTAGAAATTTTGCTTAGTCGTGACTCCGTATACCGCATTGCAGCAGGTCCATCGCCATCCATTGAGCCGTTATTACCATGCATTTCAACTAATGTCTCACGCATTTTCCAATCTTGTGACAAGTGAACTAATGCACCGTAGATTGAACTATCTCCATGAGGATGATAGTTACCCATAATATTACCGACAGCTTTAGCCGCCTTTTTAAATGCCTTATCGTAAGTATTATTATCCTGATACATTGCGTAAAGAATTCTTCTTTGCACTGGTTTTAAGCCATCACGAATATCCGGCAGCGCTCTTTCTTGAATGATATATTTAGAGTATCGTCCAAAGCGTTCCCCCATTACTTGCTCAAGGGGCATTTCACGAATACGTTCTTGTGTCGCCATTAATTAAAAACCTCTTTATTCATTTTCTTCCAAAATTGAAGCATTTTCGCCCATCGTGAACTTAACATTTTCTTCAATCCATTTTCTTCTTGCTGTGGCTTTGTCGCCCATTAAAGTAGTAACGCGTCTCTCGGCCAGTGCAGCATCATCAATTTTCACCCGAATTAACATTCTTGATTCAGGATTCATAGTTGTCTGCCATAACTGTTCAGCATTCATTTCACCTAGACCTTTGAAACGTTGCAAGGCATATCCGCGTCCCATTTCACGCTCATCCTTAGCTAGATCTTCATCAGTCCAAGAATACTTAACTTGAGCTTTTTTTCCGTGCCCTTTTTGTAAACGATAAAGTGGTGGTAAGGCAATATAAACTTTGCCCTCTTCAATCATTGGTCGCATATAACGATAAAAGAAAGTTAATAACAGAATTTGAATATGCGCTCCATCATCATCGGCATCAGTCATGATAATGACCTTGTCATAATTGGAATCTTCAGCTTTAAATTCAGTGCCAACACCTGCACCAATTGTATAAATCATGGTGTTGATTTCTTCGTTTTTAAAAATATCTTGTAATTTCGCCTTTTGAGTATTTAAGACTTTGCCACGTAACGGTAAAATTGCTTGAAATTTTCGGTCTCGTCCCTGTTTTGCAGATCCACCAGCTGAATCTCCTTCAACTAAGAATAGTTCATTCTTCTTAGGATTGCGCGATTGTGCAGGTGTTAACTTCCCAGATAAAACCTCTTTTTTACGACGCTTTTTGCCATTACGACTTTCATTGCGGGCTTTCTTAGCGGCTTCACGAGCATCGCGAGCGCGTTGAGCTTTTTTAACTAATTCCTGTGCAAGTTCACCATTTTCCATTAAGTAATAGGACATTTTTTCGTAAACTACTGCATCAACAATTGACCTTGCTTGTGGAGTTCCAAGTTTACCTTTAGTTTGACCTTCAAACTCTAGCAGTTCTTCAGGAATCTTTACCGATAAGACTGCACTTAAACCTTCGCGATAATCAGAACCATCGATATTTTTATCCTTTTTACTAAGCAAACCTTGTTTTTTAGCATAATCATTAAAAGCCTTAGTAAAACCACTGCGGGCGCCAATCTCATGAGTACCACCATCAGATGTACGCACATTGTTAACAAAAGAAACGAGGCTTTCTGAATAACTATCGCTATATTGACCACTGAATTCAATTTCTATTTCATCTTGTTTACCCGTAAAATAGAAAATATCACTCAAAGTGTCTTTGCCTTCATTTAAGTAGGCAACAAATGATTTGATTCCATCATCATACTTAAATTCATCATGATGATTAGGCTCACGTTCATCAGTTAAAACAAAGTGAACCCCCTTTAATAAAAAAGCTGATTCGCGAATACGCTCTTTAATCGTCTCATAATTAAATTTGATTGTTGAAAAGATAGTTTCATCAGGCTTAAAAGTAATTGTGGTTCCTGATTTATCTTTAGTTTTACCTAAACTCTTTAGGGTACCGATTGGCTGCCCGCCATTTGCAAATTCTTCCTCATAAGCTTTACCAGAGCGAACTACTCGTACTTTTAAATAGCTGGATAAGGCATTAACTACAGACGAGCCAACTCCATGTAAACCACCTGAGGTTTTATAATTTTGCTCAGTAAATTTACCTCCAGCATGCAGGACTGTTAAAATGACTTCAATTGTTGGTTTACCAGATTTATGCATTCCAGTTGGCATTCCGCGACCAAAGTCACGAACAGTCACACTATTATCCTGATGGATTGTTACATCAATTTCTTGCCCAAATCCAGCCATGGCCTCATCAACTGAATTATCGACAATTTCATAAACCAATTGATTTAAGCCATGAATATCTGTTGATCCGATATACATTCCAGGTCTTTTACGTACAGCTTCTAAGCCATGTAAAATTTGAATTGACGAATCGTCATAAAAATTTGTTTTTTTATTTGCTTTAACCAAATAAACTCCTCCAGTGGTAAATCATTTATTTTAATTACCCCAACTTAATCTTTTTTTGCTAAAATAGCTTTAGACACTTAGAGAGTAGGATATAAATGATAAATTTGAAATTAATACTGGTATTTATTCTAGCATACTTAATTGGGTCCTTCCCGACAGGAGTCATAATTGGGAAAATATTTTTTCACGAAGATATTCGTCAATACGGTTCTGGCAACATTGGTACCACAAACTCTTTTCGCGTTTTTGGACCACTAGCTGGTAGCGTTGTCCTAATTATTGATGTTTTAAAAGGCACACTTGCTACTAGTTTACCAAGAATATTGCACCTAAAAGCTCCTAAATATCTACTTCTAGTTTGTGGGGGCTTAGCTATTCTAGGACATACCTGCTCAGTCTTTCTTAAGTTTAAAGGAGGTAAAGCAGTGGCAACTAGTGCTGGAGTTTTCTTAGGGTACAATTTACAATTTTTCGGTGTATGTGCACTAATCTTTTTACCGTTAGTATTTATTACTTCTTACGTTAGTTTATCTAGCTTAATTGCGGTAATTTTGATCTTCATCGTAACATTTTTCTTCCATGACATTTTTCTTGAAATAGTCGTAGGAATTATTATGATTGTTTTGTTTACTCGGCATAAAGACAACATTAGTCGTTTACGAAATCATGAAGAAAATATTATTCCATTTGGCCTCTATTATTGGTATCGGAGACGCCACAATAAATAGTGCTAACAAAACATTTGTTCCCAGCTAACAAATATTATACTCTATTCGAACGATAGTTCGCAAGACTTTTTGAAAAAACAAAAGAGACACTCAAAGTGTCTCTTTTTATTTAATCTTAATCATGAAATGCCATGCTGAAACCCGCGGTAAAGTTACCGTTAGGTTCAAGGTGATTCATTCCATATTTAGTTGTTAATTCACCATCAGTATCAGCTCTATCCGCAATTCCCCACCAAGGCTCAATGCAGACAAAATCAGCTGTTTGAGGATATTGAGACCAAACTCCTACAAATGGAGCATCCCTTAACCAAACATTAACATGAAAATTACTAGTTTCTGTTCTTAATGTAAACTTGTTGTCGTGGCCTTTTAATTCAAAAATAAGAGCATCATTTTTAAATAGATGATCGCTTAAAGTAATCAAACTATCCGTTGGCGCCAGTGACCGCCTAGGCCAATCTAAATATGCTCCAGCAAGCGGTATCTGCACTCTAGAAACAGATGGTTGGCTGCTAAAATAATAATCCTGTTTGTTTAATGAATCATCGGTTGGTAAATTAAATCCAGGGTGTCCCCCAATCCCAAAAATCATTTCTTCATCAGTAGAATTATTAGTTACACTAAAATTCTCTTCTAGCAGATTATTGAGTAAATTATAATTAACTCGCAATTCAAACTTAAATGGATAAACTTTAAGAGTTGCAGCATTCTCTTTTAATAAAAAAGTGATGCTTTCAGCAGTTTGTTGCTCAACTACAAATTGAGAATCACGAGCAAAGCCATGCTGGTTGAGATGATAAGTCTTACCCTGATAAGTATACTGATTATCTTTTAGCTTACCAACAATTGGAAAAAGAATTGGAGCATGTCGACCCCAAACTTCAGGGTTAGCCTGCCAAATATATTCGTAACCGCTATGCTTACTTTTTACACTTTGTATTTCAGCCCCATGATCAGAAATAGTAACTTGTAAAATACTATTTTGAATAGTGTAATCCATGTTTAATTCATCGCCTTTACACTAAAGAATAAACTTGGCCAAGTCTTTGTTCATGATAATGTCATTGAGTTTGTCATCAACATAAGACTCGGTAATAGTAATTTCACCCATCGTCATATCAGGACCTTCATATAAGACATCTTCAAGTAACTTTTCTAAAATAGTTGCTAAACGTCTAGCACCAATATTATCAGTTCCTTGATTGACATCATATGCAATTTGAGCAATCTTATCAATTGCTTCTTGGGTAAAAATCAATTTGATTCCGTCTGCCTTTAATAGAGCAATGTATTGTTGTAAAAGTGAATTTGCTGGATCTTTAAGAATTCTTACAAAGTCATCTTTAGTCAACGCATTAAGTTCAACTCTAATTGGGAAACGACCTTGTAATTCTGGAATTAAATCACTTGGCTTAGTCTCGGCAAAAGCTCCAGCAGCAATGAAGAGAATATGATCAGTACTAACTGGACCATACTTGGTTTGTACAGTAGAGCCTTCAACAATTGGCAAAATGTCACGTTGAACACCCTCTCGTGAGACCTCACCAGAGTTCTTCTTATTACCTGAGGTAACTTTATCAATTTCATCAATAAAAATTATCCCATTGTTAGTTGTACGCTCAATCGCTTTTTGGTAAAGAGTATCATAATCAATTAGCTTACGGGACTCTTCTTGAATTAAGACTTCACGAGCATCGCGTACGCTAAGAGTTCGCTTTACTTTCTTCTTTGGTGTCAAGCTGCTTAGCATTGATCCCATGTCAATTCCCATTTGGCCCATCATATCACCCATTGGATTAACTTTAGGTGTTTGTTCGACCTCAATAGTGACTTCGCGCTCTTCTAATAAGCCTTTATCCAACTGTTCAGCTACCGTTAAACGCTCATTACGAATCTCATCAGTTACTTCTTCCTGATTATCTGTTTGCTGATGTTCATCTTCTTGATTGCCACCCATTAGTGCAGACATCATATTTTGCATTTCTTGCATTTGATTTTGATGTTTTTCGTGTTTAATTCCAGGAACTAATAACCGAACTAAAATTTTGTTAGCTTCTTTGGTTGCTTGAGTGCGTACATGGTCGAATTGATCCTTTTCCTCCATTCTTACTGCTTCATTAACCAAGTCACGTACCATTGATTCAACATCACGGCCGACATAGCCAACCTCAGTGAACTTGGTTGCTTCTACTTTTACAAATGGTGCATCCACAATCGCTGCTAAACGGCGGGCAATTTCTGTTTTACCAACACCAGTTGGCCCTGCCATTAGCATATTTTTAGGAGTTATATCCTCTTGCATCTTAGGCGATAGTTGCATTCGCCGATATCGATTATACAAAGCTACTGCCACTGCCTTTTTAGCTTCATCTTGTCCGATAATATATTCGTTTAACAAACTAACAATTTGTTTAGGCGTTTTGTTATCCATAGACTTTTTCTCCTAATACTTATAGTTCATCCGTCTTAATTTGATCATCTGTAAAGATATCAATTCCAGAAGCAATTTCAACTGCTTCATGAGCAATTTCACTCGCACTCATTTCACCTGCATGTCTAGTTAAAGCAATCGCAGCTGCTTGAGCAAAATTACCTCCGGAACCAATTGCCACTACATTTTCATCAGGTTCAAGCACTTCGCCATTTCCTGAGATCAATAATAAATCTTGCTCATTAAAAGCAATCAGCATAGCATCTAATTTTTGTAAAGTCGCATCTTTACGCCAAGCCTGTGCCATTTCAACGGCAGCTCTACGCAGATCTCCACTAAATGCTTCTAACTTATCTTCTAACATGTCTTGCAAGCTAACTGCATCAGCAACTCCGCCAGCAAACCCGATTACTACTCGGTCATGATAAATCCTTCTAATTTTTTTAGCAGTCGCCTTAGCAATTACTTTTTCGCCTAAGGTAACCTGTCCATCACCTGCTATTGCAGTATGGCCATTAAATTTTACTGAACAAATAGTTGTCATTACTTTGCCTCATCTTTCTTATTATTACGAGTAAAAAATCGCTCATAATTAGTTTGTAAATTTTGAGTAGTTACATGGGTATAGATCTGGGTAGTTGAAAGATTACTATGCCCTAGCAATTCCTGTACACTACGCAAATCAGCCCCATTATTTAGCATTGCGGTTGCAAACGAGTGCCGCAATTCATGGGGATGAACTTTTCCACTAACCCCTGCTTTATTAAACACTTTTTGCATAATATATTCAATTCCACGTGTCGTTAATTGCTTACCTCGATTATTTAAAAAAACGTAGTCACAGTCTTGAAACTGATGTAATAACTTAGAACGCGCATAGTGTAAATAATTGGTCAATGCTTGCTTAGTTGCTTCATCAAAAGCGGTATAACGATCTTTATTTCCTTTACCATGAACCAAAACTAAATTTAATTCCAAATCAATTTGAGCTAATTTTAATTCACTAACCTCACTTACCCGCATGCCAGTTGTATAAAACAATTCAAACATCGCTAGGTTACGCATAGTAAGAGGATCACTACCACTTAGTGTAGCGAATACTTGTTTAAGTTCAGGAGCATAGAAAAATTGTGGTAATTTTTTCTGCTTAGTATGAATGGTTAGTCCTTGAGTAGGATTAACCTTAATCAGTTTGCGCCTAGTTAAAAATCGATAAAACGACTTTAGACTTGATAACTTGCGTGCCTGAGTAGTTTGCGTTACCTGTTGCTCTGCGAGATTTTGTAAAAAAAGCTCAACATCCCGTTCAGTAATGGACTCCCAGGTTGTAAAACCGCCATTAGTCTGCAAAAATGACTTTGCCTCAAGCAAATCAGCTTGGTAAGACTCAATAGTCCTGGGGCTGTAATGCCGCTCATTTTGCAAGTAACTAACAAAACTGGATAATCCTTTATCTAGAGCATTATTCATTTTGGGTTAAGACTGCTTCATTGAACTGCGCTAAACTTGCTAGTGCTCGTTCACTAATCTTTTCATGGCGCTCACGTTTATTACGGATTTTTTTACCCTCAAGTCCTGGAATTAGGGCAAAACTTGCATTCATTGGCTGAAAATGCTTGCTACTAGTTGTTGTAACATAATTAGCCATTGAACCCAGAGCTGTATCTTTAGGAAAAGCAACTGTTAGTTCATTTTGTATGAGTCTAGCGGCATTAATACCAGCGACTAAACCACTTCCTGCACTTTCAACATAACCCTCTACTCCCGTCATTTGACCAGCAAAAAATAATCCTGGTCGTTTCTTTGCTTCATAACTTGCAGTTAGCACATCAGGAGAAGCCATATAAGTATTACGATGCATTTTACCATAGCGAACAAATCGAGCATGCTCTAATCCAGGAATCATCGAAAATACTCGTTTTTGTTCTGGATATCTAAGATGGGTCTGAAAACCAACAATATTGTACATTGATGCAGCTGCGTCATCTTGTCGTAGTTGCACCACCGCATATGGAATTTCACCTGTGTGAGGATTTTCCAAACCAACTGGTTTTAAAGGACCAAACAACATGGTCTTAGACCCACGTGCCGCCATAACTTCGATTGGCATACAACCTTCAAAAACATCTGCTTTTTCAAAGCCATGCATTTGTGCTGTTTCAGCATTTATTAATTCTCGTGTAAAAGCTTCATACTCAGCTTTAGTCATCGGACAATTAAGGTATGCAGCCTCTCCTCGATCATATCGCGACTTTTTGTAGACAATCTCAGTATTAATCGAGTCAGCTGCTACAATTGGGGCAGCCGCATCAAAGAAATGTAAACTGGTAGTCCCGGAAAATTGCTGAATTTGCTCTGCTAAACTATCACTAGTAAGTGGGCCAGTTGCGATAATAGTAATACCTGTTGGCGGTATTTGCGTGATTTCTTCATCATGAAAAGTTACGCTTGGTAATGAATGCAACTTTTCAGTTACATATGCACTAAACTTATCACGATCCACTGCCAAAGCACCTCCAGCTGGTACTTGAGTTGCATCAGCTGCTGTCAAAATTAGTGAATCAAGCTGGCGCATTTCTTCTTTTAGCAAGCCAACTGCATTGGAAAGTTGGTTTGAACGCATAGAGTTAGTGCAAACCAACTCTGCCAGATTTCCCGTTTTATGAGCAGGGGTCATCTTATTTGGTCGCATTTCATATAGGTCAACTTTAATTCCACGTTTGCCTAGCTGCCAAGTGGCCTCACTTCCGGCTAGTCCACCGCCAATTACTGTTACACTTTTAGGCATAAAAATTATTCCTTTACTATAAAATTATTTTTAAAGATAAGAATATCACCAAACCGTGAAGATTTGATGATATTAACATAAATTTAATTTTATTTTGCCATGGCTTCGTCCTTAGGTTCTTCTTTATAATCACCATTAGGACATTGAACGATTAAGCCTTTTTTGGTCTTTTTCTCAATTAAAAAGTGACCATCATTAGGGCACACTCTATTAATCGGCTTATCCCAAGAGACAAAGTCACATTCTGGATAACGGGAACAACCATAAAATTTCCGATTCCGTTTAGACTTCTTTTCAACGACATCCCCCTTGCCACATTTAGGACAAGTAACGCCAACCTTTTTAACAATTGCCTTAGTATTTCTACAATCGGGAAAACGTGAACAGGCATAGAATTTGCCATAACGGCCCATTTTAATCACCATTGGCGCGCCACAGATATCACAATTGAATCCTGCGGGCTCGTCTTTAATTTGGACTTTTTTAATATCAGCATCTGCCCGATCTAGTTCTTTTTTAAATGGATGATAATAATCATCAATTACTTTAACCCAATTTTTCTTACCTGCTTCCACACTATCAAGATCATTTTCTAGTTGGGCAGTAAAGTCAACACTAACAATATCTGGGAAGAACTTTTCGATTAAATCATCAACTATTTCTCCTAATTCCGTAGGAACAATTGCCTTGCCTTCGAGCTTAACATAGTATCGACGCTGGATAGTATCAATAGTTGGTGCATAAGTTGATGGTCGGCCAACCCCATTTTCTTCCAACGAGCGAACTAAGCTAGCCTCAGTATAACGGGCTGGTGGTAAAGTGAAATGTTGCTTATTATCTGACTTGTCTAACTTAACTAAATCACCTTCAGTTAAATCAGGCAGCTCAACATTTTTTTCTTGCTGATTATCATAGACCTTAGTAAATCCAGGAAACTTCATCTGTGAACCAGTTGTTCTAAAGATAACTCCATTTTGTTGAATATCTGCTCTAACAGTATCATAAACAGCTGGAGTCATTTCACTAGCTAAAAAACGTGACCAAATCAACTTATAAAGCCGGTATTGTTCAGTAGTCAATACAGATTTAAGAGACTCAGGAGTTCGATAAACACTAGTAGGTCTGATAGCTTCATGGGCATCTTGAGCGTCTTGCTTATTTTTAAAGTGTCTCTGACCCTTAGCAGCGTATTCCTGACCATATTTCTCATTTAAAAACTTGGATGCTTCCGCCTGTGCAACAGGTGAAGTCCGTTTAGAGTCAGTTCTCATATAGGTAATAAGTCCGACAGTTCCTTGTTTACCTAAACTAATTCCTTCATATAGCTGTTGAGCAATGCTCATTGTCCTACGAGTCCGATAGTTCAACCGTTTATTTGCTTCTTGTTGCAAAGTCGAGGTAGTAAAAGGTGCTGCTGGTTGCCGGCGGCGCTCACTTTTAACTACTTGGCTAACCTCAAAATATTGATCTTTAGTTATTTTGGCTAATACAGCTTGGACAGCATCATTGTTAGGTAGTTCTTGCTTCTTGCCATCAACTCCCCAAAACTGTGACTTGAATTGTTTACGACCTTTTTTAAATTCCGCTTCTATCGTCCAATATTCTTGAGGTTTAAAGTCTTTAATTTCTTTTTCGCGATCAATAACCAGCTTTAAAGCAACCGATTGTACCCGACCAGCACTTAGGCCTTTTTTAACTTTATCCCACAAAATAGGTGATAAAGAATAACCAACAATTCTATCTAAAATTCGGCGTGCTTGTTGAGCATCAACCGTATCCATATCGATTGCTCGGGGATGCTTAAAGCTATTCTTAACTGCATCTTTAGTAACTTCATTGAAAGTCACTCTATTTTTAGCAGTATCATCAAGATTCAAAGCATGAGCAACATGCCAAGCAATGGCTTCACCTTCACGATCGGGGTCAGAAGCCAAATAAACTTCTTTAGCTTTTTTTGCTTCAGCTTTTAATTCTTTGATCGTATCACCTTTACCTCGGATTGAAATATATTTCGGTTGATAATTGTTATCAAAATCTATTCCCATTTGCGATTTAGGTAAATCACGAATGTGACCCTTTGAAGCAATTACTCGATAATTACGACCTAAATATTTTTCAATTGTCTTGGCTTTAGCAGGTGACTCAACAATCACCAAAATTTTTTTATTCTTTTTTGGCTTTGATTTTGTAGGCATCAAAAGCCTCCTCATTAAATACTATTTTAAAAACACTAGATTGAGAATAGAATATTTTACAGCCACTTGTCAAATCTTTCTACAATTGTATTCCAAAATCAGTGATTGGCGTGGCGCCCACCTCGATCAACTTGTTAGGTCCAACTGACAATTCACTAGTGATAGGACCAGGAACAGCATAAACATCGCGATTTTCCTGTAAAGCTAGATTGGCAGTAATTAATGAACCTGACTTAGCTTTAGCTTCAGTAACAATTACGCCCTTAGCCAATCCCGCCAGAATCCGATTACGTTCTGGAAAACGAAATGGACGGGGTGGTGTATCAGGCAGATATTCACTTAAGATTAATCCTTCATGAGCAATTCGTTTTTGAACTCTTTGATTTTCCTGAGGATAGAAGTGATTAAGCCCATTACCAACAACCGCAATTGTCTGACCATGACTTTTAAGTGTTGCCTGATGTGCCATTACATCAACCCCTTTTGCTAGACCACTAGCAATTACAATATTTTGCTTAACTAATTGTGGAATTAAACTATCTAAAACCGATTGGCTATAGTTAGTTGCTAACCTAGCTCCGACAACAGTAAAAGTTTCAGCTTTTAACAAAGCCACATTTCCTTGTGCAAATAAGATTAAAGGCGGCTGATAAATCTGACGTAATTTTTCGGGATAGCTATCATCAAAAAAACTGATTACCTGACATTGCTGCTTAATTCGCTTAATTGTGTCATCTGCCTTTAAATCTCGATATGCGCTAATTGCTGCCGCTTTTAAACTGCTAGGCAAATCCATCTTCTCAATCATTGGAACATTGACTTCATCTTCGCCTAATTGACTGGCGATTTGTAACATCTTAACATAGCCAATGCCCTTTTGTAATTTTAAACGCAAAAGGAAATTTGTTGTTTTCATAAAAAAACCTCCTATTTACAATTACGTAAAAAGAAGGGATTCGATTTTAATCTTCAACAAAAAAATCACTTACAGGGGCAAAAGTTTTGCGGTGAATTGGAGTAGGTCCATACTTTTTAAGCGCAGCCAAATGTTTACTAGTGCCATACCCTGCATTATGGTCAAAATCATATTCAGGATAAATTTTGGCATAATCCGCCATTAACTTATCGCGGAAAACCTTCGCTACAATCGACGCTGCAGCAATCGAGTTTGACTTTGCATCACCCTTAATGAGTTCGACTTGAGGTATAGCAACTGGAACATTCATTGCATCAACTAACAAGCCATCAGGTTGACGATCAAGATTAGTAACTGCTTGTGCCATAGCTAATCTGTCTGCTTCATAAATATTAACTTCATCAATTACCTGGGCACGTTTTACTCCGATAGCAACGCTCACTGCTGTTTGTAAGATTTTAGGATAAAGCTCCAGGCGCTTGCTAGCACTTAATTTTTTGGAATCATTAACTTCAATTAAATCAAAATCAGCGTCAATTACCACTGCCGCAGTCACCACTGGGCCAGCCAAGGGACCACGACCAACTTCGTCTACACCAGCAACTACTTGGCCTTTGGCCCAAAAAGTTTTTTCATACCGAAACCTACTTAAAAAAGCGGCCTTTTTTTGTTGCAATTTTTCTTGGCGACGATAGTAACTCACTAGTAACTTTTGAACACCGCTTCTTGGATCATCAGCTAATGTTTGTAACTCAGTCTTACTAACTTGCTCAGTCATTAACAACTGCTTAATTTCATTTATAGTCATAGGCGGTCAAGGGTGATTCTACCTGCTTTGCCCTTACGCAGTCTTTGAAGTAAATATAGAGAAAAACGTTCATAATCATCGCGCATTCCATACATTTCTGTCATTGCTAAAAGCAAGTCAGTATCATTGATATTTTTAACTACTTCAGTGGATGAACGAGCAAACTTAACTAAATCGTTAAAATAGTACTTTCGCAAAAGTTGAACTAGGAACAGTGCCACATCATCTGCATGAAAAATACTATCTTTAATTGCTCCAAAAATAGCTAATTTGTACCCAACATCTTGATCGTCAAATTTTGGCCAAAGAATCCCGGGAGTATCTAAGATCTGAATATTAGTATTAGTCTTCAACCATGATTGGCCTTTAGTTACACCTGGTTTATTACCAACAGCTGCTACATTATGTCCAACCAAACGATTGATAATAGTTGATTTACCACAATTCGGTACACCAACCAAAGCAATTCTAATTACTGGATTCGACGCACCACGAGCTTCTAACTTTTGAACTTTTTTAGCAGCTAGCTTTTTTATCATGTGTACAATTGCCTGTACATTAGTATTATGCAGAGAATCCACTGCCATAACCAGTTTGTCCTTACCAGCTAATTTTTTCTGCCATTTTTTGGTCATAATCGGATCGGCCAAATCAGCTTTATTTAAAATAATCAAATGCGGCTTGTCTGCGACTAATTGTTCAATCATTGGATTTCTAGACGATTGCGGAATACGAGCATCCAGCACCTCAACTAACACATCAATTAACCCAAGTTTTTCCTCGAGCTGATTGCGCGCTTTATTCATATGTCCTGGATACCACTGAATTGTTGCCATTTTTTTGCCTTCTTTAACACTAAAAAAGCCCTAAAAAGAGCTACTCCTAATATGCCATTTTATCTTGATAATTTTGATAAGCTCGGTCAAAAATACTCATACTGGATAAGTAACCAGCATTTAACTCTAAATAATTGGACAGCTTATCATAATCTTGTTCCTGCTTAGGAAAAGTCTGATCATTTTGGGCATTATTTGCAAATTGTGCAATTTCATCATTAGAATCCGCATCCCGTTGTGTCATCAAAAACCGATAAAAACTTTCTCGATAAGCCAAATTTATTTACTCCGTATAATATAAAATTGCATAGGCACCCATTCCAGCATGTGTAGCAATAATTGGACTCGTTTCGCGCAATAAAACATCAATATTTTGATTGATTTCTCTAATCTTTTGTGCGAATTTTTTTAGTTCTTCAGGAGCACCACCATCCGCTACATAGGAAATACCTACTTCTTTGATTTTTTCTTTATTTGCGGCAATATCTGCTAAAATTCGATTATTGAAATTTAACGAAAACTTCTTGCCTCGTCCTTTTTTAGCCACTTTAAGCTGTCCATCGGGCATTTGCAATTCAATTCTAATATTTAGCATCCCAGCAACTTTACCAGCAAGTGGGCCCAACCTACCACCTTTGACTATGTTTTCTAAATTAACAATCATCATCTGTAAACGTTGGGTTTTCTGCATCTTTTGTAGATGTGTCAAAATTTGAGCTACAGATTTGCCAGCAGCAGCATCTTTTGCCGCAGCTAAAACTTGGAATCCTTCCATTCGATCCGTTAATTGTGAATCAACTAAATGGACCAATTCCTTTTTCTCACAAAGAGCTACTGCTTGCTTAGCAGCGTCAATTGTTCCACTTAAAGCTTTAGCTAAAAAGATTCCAATCACTTGACTACCGTCAGCAGTAAGTTCATTAATTGTGTCTACTAATCGACCAATCGATGGCTGACTAGTTTTCGGTAGTTCATTAGCAGTTTTCATCTTCTGAACAAATTCCTGCCTAGTAATTTCAACTCCATCTAAATAGGTCTCATTATCAATCGTTACCGATAAAGGCACCACTGTAATATTAAATTTTTTTATTTCCTCCGGTGTCAACTGCACGGAAGAATCGGTCATGATTTTTATCATCTCTGACAACGTGTTCGCCCTCAATTCTAAATTGCAATAACTTTATGCTAAAATATAAATTATATAGGTCATTATAGCAAAAAAAACTTAAAAATAAGAAATTGATTGGATCTTTTAGGATGAATTTACGGAAAATTTGGCAAGAACCACAAACTCAGTCAAAATACTACTACCTGCTAGACAATATTTTTAGTGCAATTACTCATGGCATTGGTTGTCTTTTAGCAATTGCTGGCTTAATCTTTTTAATCATTAAAGCCGCAGCAAGTGGCAGTATCCTTCGGATAGTAACTTTTACTATTTATGGAGTATGTTTGGTCTTACTGTATCTCTTCTCGACACTATTTCACAGTCTAATTTTTACTAGAGCACGCAATGTTTTCCAAATTTTTGACCATTCATCAATTTTTTTATTAATTGCTGGTACTTATACTCCGTACTCTTTAGTTGCTATCGGCGGAATTTGGGGTCAAGTATTATTCTGCTTGATCTGGTTACTTACGATTTTTGGAATTATTTATTATATCTTTAATCGCGGTAAACACACCATTTTAGATACTATTTTGTATATCGCAATGGGCTGGTTAATTATCCTTTCAGGTCCATATCTTTACGTTCGCCTTGGCTTAGTTGGCTTTTGGCTATTAGTTAGTGGCGGAATTGCCTACACTTTTGGCGCTATCTTATATACCATGAGAGGAATTCCCTACATTCACGTCATCTGGCATCTATTCGTTATGCTAGGTTCAAGCTTAATGTATTTCTCAATTTTATTCTTTGTTTAATTCAGTTAACCAGCTAAATATTCTTTTACAGCTTCTTCACTATTTTCTAGTTTTCCAGCAACTACCATTTTTTTGATCTCAGTTAATAGTTGTCCTAATCTAGGTCCCGGCTCGATTCCTGTTTTAATTAAAAAAAGGCCATCAACAGCTAGTTCAGCTGAAGTTTTGATTGGTAAAGCTAAATAGCGATCGACTAGAATCTCAGAATTAATTGGTTGTCCGAGAATACGTGCTACGTCGATAGTGCTAAATAAAATGTCCTGACCTGCTTCAAATAATTCAAAATCAGTTGGTGGCCGTTGCGAAATTATATCAAATAACGCTACAATTTGTTCGACCATAGCTGTCATGGCATTAGAATTTTTCCAAGCACGCATAAACTGCTTAATTTGGTCATCCTGCAACTTAAGCAAAATAATTATTATTGCCCAAAAACTCTGTTCATTGCTAGGATTAAATTCCAAACTTGAATAAATTTTCAATAACTCTTTGTGTCCAGCAAATCCAGGCACTTCTTCGCTTAGATTTGTATCTAAAAAAATTCGAAAGGCTTCTGCAGAAGACTTACCTGTCCCCAACTTAACAAATTCATCCCGAATACGCTCAATCGAAATTTGACTTAAAAGTTGATGATGATCAGCAATCGCCTGCTCAGTCTGTGGTTCAAGTTGAAACTTCAGTTGACTCATAAACCGCACTGCTCGCATCATCCGCAATGCATCTTCATTAAATCTTTGTTCAGGATTACCAACTGCTTTAATCAGACACTTATGCAAATCACCCAAGCCATCAAATAAATCAATAACTTCGCCATGTCTATTCATTGCTAAAGCATTAATGGTAAAATCACGTCGCTTAAGATCTTCACTTAGATTTTGCACAAAAGTAACATGATCAGGTCGTCGATAATCTTGATAACCTGATTCTGTCCTAAAAGTGGTTATTTCATAGCTTTGCCCATGATATAAAACAGTTACTGTGCCATGTTTGATACCAGTATCAATTGATCTAGAAAAAAGCTCCTTGACCTCTTCAGGATAAGCACTGGTAGCAATATCAATGTCATGGATCTGACGTTTTAAAAGTAAGTCACGCACAGATCCGCCGACAAAATAGGCTTCGAACCCAGCTTGTTCCAGTTTTTCTAGTACCGGTACTGCTACCGTAAAAATTTCTGGTAAATTATCTATTTTCATCATTTAATTAATCAACCCATTGATTATATTTATTTTTAATTAAGTAGCTTTATGGTTTTGTAGCAAAATTTTTGCTTACAACTTAACTTCACTAATGATTATATCGCTTTTAAAGACAGAACTCGACAATTTCTTAATAGGAATTTAGAACTTAAACCGTTAATCTGTTGTATAAATCCTGCATTTCTGTATCAGTAGGAGCAAGCTTCAAGTAACTTTCTAGCAATTGAATAGTGACCTCCGTTGAATTTGCTTCAGTTACAAAAAATTCAATCATTTGTCGTAAAAAAGTCGCATTTTGTTTAAATTCAGGATAAGCAAGCAAGAACTCACTTTTGGCCTGATCACTATTATCCAGCCGCTCATAAGATAAAGCCATATTCCAATGAATTTGTGGTTCTAGATCATCCTCAGCCATTTTAGCAAATAATTTGAGGTTTTCTTCATCACGTCGCTGATGTAAATATAAATTTGATAATTGCAACAGTAGGTCATCATTTTCTGGAGCGACTTTTAAGCCACGCTTCAGTAAATCTTCTGCTGTTGCCAGATCATCAATTTTAGTGGCTGCTCTGGCTCCTTGTGAATACAAAATCGGATCATATTCATTATAAGTCAAGCCAGTTTGCGCTGTTTGTAAAACTTGCTGATAGTCATTTAAGTGTTCGTAAGCTGTAGCCAACAATTGATAAGCATTCACATAATCTGGACTTTGCCCAATTACATCTTTTAAGTATGAAATTGCTTGATCATCTTTTTTAAGTACTAGCATAACTAAGGCCGCCTGATATTTGCTGTCAATATCAATAATATCGCCACTATGCTTTTCAATTACATCAGCTGCTGCTTCATAATTGCCAAGCTTAGCTAAGGTTTGAAACAATCGATTATTCAAATTTACTTCACTAAAAGTTTCTTGCCGCTCTAGTAGATCCTGATATCGACTTAGAGCTTGCTCATAATTGCCACTCAGATAGTCTAGCTCGGCTAAGCCAAATTTTATTGTATCTTCTTCAGGTGCAATCTTTAATGCCTTCATGAGCTTATTACGAGCCGTTTCGAGCAAGCCATTAGTTTGATAGTAATCAGCCTGCACTAACAAGCTCTCTAAGTATGCATCAGAATCTTCTGGTACATCATAAAGCAGAGTAAGACCGTCATCCTCTTGGCCATCATTTAATAAAATTTCAGCTAAATATACTTTAAATAAGTCTTCTCGGGGAAATTTAGCAATCAAGCTTCGATAAATCTCTTTAGATAAATCAGTCAAACCTAAACCCGTCAAGTTTTCAGCTAACGAAGCTAAAACTTCTGGTTCATCATTGTCCAATGCCTTCTTAAGTAGGACCTTTTCTTGTGAAAAATCTTGTTTCTCAATTGTTGATAGTAATTGTTCTGAATAACTCATCGTTAGTTTCTCCATTTATATTTTTAGATTAAAACTAAAAAAACGACAGCACCAGCCATCGTTTCTCTAGTAAAAAAACTATTAAATTATTTAACAGCTTCTTTCAAAGCCTTGCCCGGTTTAAATGCGGGAACGACACTAGCTGGGATTTCAATTTCATCACCAGTTTGTGGGTTACGACCTTTACGAGCTGCACGTTGCCGTACTTCAAAAGTTCCAAAACCAATTAATTGGACTTTTTCACCTTTAGCCAAATCATCTTGAATTGAACTAAAAATAGCGTCAACAGCAGTAGCAGCATCTTTCTTAGTTAATTTAGTTTTTGAAGCTACTTCAGAAACTAATTCTGCCTTATTTGCCATCTGGAAATTCACCTCCCAAAATTTAAACTCCAACTTGAAGTTTAACAGCTTTCTCCTCCAATGACGAGGAATGAAGAATAATGATTTTTATTCACCAGTCTTCCTTCACTCAAAATAGCACAAAAGCCTTGTCACAACAAGTTATTTTATCAAAAAATGTGTTTTTTAGCATTTCAATGGCCGAAGTTATTTTCGTTTACGGGCAATTATCTTAATTGGAGTACCCCTAAAGTCAAAATTTTCTCTTAATTGATTAATTAAAAATCGGCGATACGAAAAGTGCATCAATTCGGGATCATTAACGAACACCACAAAAGTTGGTGGATTAGTAGCCACTTGAGTCATATAATACACCCTTAGCCGTTTGCCCTTGACCATTGGAGTTGGGACTAGCTTACTAGCTTCTAGCAATAAATCGTTTAAAACACTAGATTGAATGCGTTGATTTTGATTATGATATACCTGCTTTACAACTTGCGGAATCTGCTCTAAATTTTGTCCAGTTTTAGCAGAAACAAAGATTATTGAAGCATAATCCAAATATTGAAACTCTTGACGAATAGTCTGTTCAAAGTCTTTACCACTATTACTGTTTTTCTTAGGTAGATCCCATTTATTAACAATGATTACCATTCCGCGACCAGCATCATGAGCATACCCTGCCACATGCTTATCTTGCTCGCGAATACCACTACTGGCGTCTAAGACTAGACAAACCACGTCTGAGTGCTCAATGGCTCCCATTGCGCGCATTACAGAATACTTCTCAGTCTTTTCATAAACTTTACCGCGGCGTCTAATTCCTGCAGTATCAACAATGCGATACTTAGTACCGTCTGCACCGACAAAAGGTGTATCGACAGCATCACGTGTTGTTCCTTCTTCATCGTTAACAATCACTCGCTTTTCACCGACCAAACGATTAACGATCGAAGATTTACCAACATTAGGGCGACCGATAATACTAAATGAAATCTGCTCGTCATTCTTTTTGGCCAAATCTTTAGGAAGTTCACTAACAACGCGATCAAGTAAATCACCAATCCCTGTCCCATGACTACTGGAAATTGGCACGGGATCTCCTAAACCTAAACTGTAAAAATCATAGATATCAGCACGTTGTTCTGGATTGTCAGCCTTGTTAACTGCCAAGATAACTGGCTTATCAGTTTGATATAACAGATGGGCAATACGTTCATCTAAATCAGTTAAATGATTAGCTACACTGGTTATCATAATAATCACATCAGCTTCATCGATTGCAATTTCTGCTTGCGCACGAATCTCATCTTCAATTCGACCGTTTTCCCAAGTAATACCACCTGTATCAATTAAATCAAACTTGTGCCCCATCCATTCTGCTTGCGCATAATTACGATCACGGGTAACTCCTGGCTTGTCTTCAACAATAGCTAAGCGTTCATTAATAATCCGGTTGAAAAGAGTTGATTTACCAACATTAGGTTGTCCAACAATCGCAACTACTGGTAAAACCATATTTTTCAGCCTCCTCTAATAAAAATAAAAAAGTCGGCTTCACAAAAGTCGACTTTTTTATCTAAGTTTAACGACGATCTTTTAGTTGATCACCAATCAGATCACCCAAAGCAAAGCCATTATCATCATTATTCATGTATTTCTTGTTAACAGAACTTCTGTTGTAAGAACCGTGTGAATGTGAGCCCTCATTATCAGAGCCTTTAGAATCAGCTGCCTTCATTGAAAGTGAGATCCGACGTTCGTTTGGATCAATGTTCAAAACCTTAACCTTAACAGTTTGGCCGATTTCTAAAACATCACTAGGCTTATCAACATGCTTATATGAAATTTCAGAAACATGAACTAAGCCTTGAATACCATCGGCAACTTCGACAAAGGCACCAAAGTTAGTTAGTGACTTAACTTCACCCTCGAAAATGTCACCTTCATGTAATTCAGCCGTTGCTTGTTCAAACGGAGAAGGTTCAGTTTGCTTAATTGAAAGGGAGATACGATGTCTGTCATCATCAATACCAATAACTTTAACTTTAACATCTTGACCAGCTTTTAAGACATCACTAGGCTTATCAACATGCTTATATGAAATTTCGGAAATGTGGACTAAACCATCTACACCACCAACGTCAACAAATGCACCGAAGTTAGTCAAACGAGAAACTTTACCTTCAACGACATCACCAACAACTAGTTGTGATGCAACATTATCAAAGGCTTCTTCACGTTCTTCTTCAATTAAATCCTTATGAGAAAGAATTAACCGATTCTTGCTTGGATCGATTTCAGTAATCTTAAGTTTCATTGTTTTACCAATGTATGGCTTAAGATCTGAAACGTAACGGTTAGAAATCAATGAAGCTGGTAAAAATCCTCTAGTACCAACATCAACTAATAAACCACCACGAACTGATGAAGTTACAGTACCTTCAATAGCATTTCCTGCTTCAAAGTCCTTTTGTAACTCATCGTAAGCTTCTCTTTCTTTCAAGCGGGTAACTGAAAAGAAGAATTCACCATTTTCCTTGTCACCACCAGCTTTTCTCAAAACTAAAGCTTTGAATTTATCTCCTGGCTTAACAAGTTCACGTAAATCGGCATTGCGATCTGAAGTGTATTCACGACGAGGAACGACACCTTCAACACCGGCGTTTTCTACCCCAACATCGATCTGACCATCTTCAACGTCTAATACTTCGACATCGACAATATCTCCGACCTCAACTCCTTGCATTTGCTTCAATGCATCTAAAAATTGATTACTGTTTTCTGACATTATTTACCTCCCAATATCATAAATCTAATTCTAAATGAAACTGAGATATTTTTCTACTGTTTTAACCCTTTTTTTTAGTTTTTTTTGAATTTTTTTATTTTGGACAAAATTTCAGTGACAACTTGGTCAATTGTCATCCTAGTTGTATCGATTTCAATTGCATCCTGGGCTTTTTTTAATGGTGAAATAGCCCGATGTGAATCCTTATAATCTCTCATTGAAATATCTTGTTCAATTTCAGCAACTGTTCGTTCGGTCTTGATGCCTCGCTGTTTAAAGTCAAGCATTCTTCTTTGAGCACGCGATTTGGCTGATGCTACTAAAAATATTTTAACTTCAGCATTAGGTAAAACAGTGGTACCAATATCGCGACCATCCATGATTACATCGGTTTTGCCAGCTAATTGTCTTTGCAAAGCTACCATTTTAGTTCGAACTCCAGCTAAAGCAGATACTTGTGAGACATTAGCCGAAATTTCAGGCGTTCTAATTTCTTGCGAGACATCTTGACCACTTACATAGACCTTCTGCACGCTATTTTCTGCTCTTAATTCAATTTTTTCATGGTCAAGAGCAGTTAAAATTGCTGCTTCATCACCATAATCAAGCTGATGCTTTCTCGCAATCAGCGTGCAGGCGCGATACATTGCTCCAGTATCAATATAAATAAAACCTAATTTTTGCGCAATAATTTTTGCGACCGTACTTTTGCCAGCTGAAGCTGGGCCATCAATTGCTATCTGCATCCCAATCAAAAAGGGACATAAAGTCCCTAACCTTTCTTTAAATTACCTTAACGTCAAATTTTGTCCCTCATCAACTTGCGCATCAATGCTTAAGTTATTGAGCTCAGCCAATTTACCAACAGTTGTATTAAACTTATCCGCAATACTAGTTAAAGTTTCACCACTCTTCACCACGTATTGTTTAGGAGTAGTCACTGTCTTAGTTTTAGGCTGTTGATTCTCAGTTTTATCAACTTTAAGCTTCTTAGTTGCTCTTTTAGCAGTAGTTGCTGTTGATTTTTTAGTCCTAGAGCTTTTATGCTTAGAAGTTCGCAGCTCAACAGCCTGTTCTGCCGGTTTAGAGTTAGTAGCCAATTGATGAACAATAGGCACAAGAGCAGCACAGATAATTAACAAAATTGCCAGCATTGCTAACCAGCCTTTTGCGCTTGAATGCTGCGCATCAACACGCTTATCAGTTGGTCGTTGATAGTATTTATATGGTTTATCTTGTGTCTGCTTCATCGAAAAATACCTCCATTTATCACTAACCCGTTTCATTTTAGCATATTTAATCTAAAAATTGGACAAAAAATCGGTCATTTTCATGACCGATTAGCAAGAATATTACCTTTTTAATTTTAAGCTATTTATTTTAGGTTAAAACGCTTTTGCACAAATGGTTTTAAATTACGTAAGACTGTTTCAAATAACAAATAAACTGCAATTCCGTTGATTGAACCTTTTAACAAATTAAATGGAACAATAATGCCAAAAATATAAGTACTCATTGATGGAAGATGAAGTAATTGACCTAAATATACTTTTTCCGTAAAACTTAGTAATCCTGAATAACTACTAATAGCTGGCGGATTAGGAATTGATGTAACTGCATACATTGGTGTTAAAACTAGCGCATTCAGAGTTGCCAGAACAATAGTCATGGCGATGATACCCAAAATAATCCCAACAAGTGGTTTCAGATGTCGTTTCCCCATATTTTGTTCTTCTTTAGAAATGTTTTTAGTGACAAAATAAAACGGTAAAGCAAATGATAATGTGGCAAATAATGAGGCTAACTGACCAACAATACTTGGCAGGGCAATTCCCTTATAAATCAAATGAATTGCCATTCTAATTATTGCAATAAAGATACCTGGGCCCGCACCAAATAAGAAGGTTCCAATGGTAATAACAACGTCAGAGAAATCAAACTTTAAAAAACTAGCAATCGGCAGCGGAAACGCCAACTGCATCACTACAAAAGCAATTGTCCCAATCAAAACATAAGCAATAATATTAGCTAAACTGCTTGAATTTTTTCTTTTCAAAAAATTACCTCCAAAAAAGTCTGCTGCTTCTAGCAACAGACTTAATAAAAGTAAATGATTCAATTCTTCATCGTAAACCTTTAGTTTAGTCTGTCTTCTTTCATCTAGACTCTAACTATCGGTATCTTAATCGATTCCACCACAATACGTGGGTCGTGGACTCACACCACCGGTCGGGACTTACACCCTGCCATGAAGACAACAAACTTATATTCAAATTCTGTATAACATACTAATCTACATGCTTTAATCTGTCAACTTCAGCATGTGATAATTCACGATATTTACCAGAAACCAATGAATCTAAAGTCAAAAAAGCGTACTTCTCGCGCGAAAGTTTATCTACTTGATGATTAACTGCCTTAAACATCCGTTTAACTTGGTGATAATGTCCCTCATGAATCGTTAATTGCACAATTTGCATATTCTTCTTTTTATCGCTGCGGATAATTTTAACCTTAGCTGGCGCGCTTTTGTGTTGATCAAATTTTACACCATGAGTCAACTGCGCAATCTCTTCTGGCAACAAATGACCAGTAATTTTAGCAACATAAACTTTAGCAACATTGTTACGCGGATGCATCAATAAGTTAGCTAATTCACCATCATTAGTCATTAACAATAATCCTGAAGTGTCGTAATCTAGTCTACCAATTGGATATAAACGATAAGGAACGTTTTTAAAATAATCTACTACCGTTTTTCTACCTTTATCATCATTAGCGGTAGACACGACACCGCGCGGTTTATAAAAAAGATATGTGTGCAAACTTTCGCGCTCAATCGGTTCCCCATCAACAGCAATATTACTAAAAGTATCAACTTTAGTTCCTAGCTTAGTAACTGGCTCACCATCAACAGTCACTCGGCCTGCGACAATCATTTTCTCCGCTTTTCGTCTTGAAGCAATTCCCGCTTCAGCAATTACCTTTTGTAAACGTTGTAAAACCATCTATTCTCCTTGTTTTTTAGTCTCAGCTAATTTCTGATCCATTTGTCCTTTAGCAGCAAATAAATCCATTTGTCCTTCAGCATCAATGCTATCATCTTCAAAATCTTCAATTAATGGTAAATCAGCTAAACTTTGGTAGCCAAAATATTGTAAAAAGTAATCACTAGTTACATACAAATTTGGATGACCAGGTGCTTCCTTTTTGCCATCAGTCTTAATTAAATCACGCCAAATTAATGTTTGCAAAGCACCTGATGAATTAACACCCCGGATTTCATCAATCTCAATCCGCGTGATTGGCTGCTTGTAAGCGACAATCGATAAAATTTCTAAAGCAGATTGACTGAGCGACTTAGTAAGATCTTTTTGAAAATAATTTGTCACAATCTTACTTACTTCGGGTCTAGTTGTTAACTTATACTGATGATTAAGCTGCAATAACTGTAGTCCTGAGTCTTGATCTTGCTGCAAATTGGCTGCTAACTTACTAGTTAATTCACGTAATGCTGGTTGTTCTATTTGCAATAATTCACCTAAATTATCACTAGCTATGCCATTATCACCTGCAAGGTATAGTAATGCTTCTAATTCTGCCAATTTACTCGTCATTCGCATCAATTCTTTCTAATTCAAGATCACCAAACGTGCGCGTCTGACTCACTTTTACTTTTTGGTTTTTACATAATTCTAGCATAGCTAAAAATAAGCCAATCACATCAGATAAGCTATGCAATTGTTTACTACACCAAAAAAAGCTAACTTTCTGATATTTGACAAGGTTACTTTCTAACAGCTCTATCATAGCAGTAATTGGCGTCTGTTCTACGTTAACTGAGGCGATATCTGGCTGCCGCAATTTTAATCTTTGCCAAACAACACTAAAGGTATTAGCAAGTTGGGATGAAGTAATCTGTCCCAAAGGCAATGGTTGCACACTTTTGGTCTGCGGTACACTCTCTTCTTTAGCAACCACAACAGGTACTGACTCATTACGCTGCTTAAAATAAACTGATATTTTTTTAAAAACTGAATATTGGACCAATTGCTGGACTAACTCGTCACGTGGATCTTCGACTGGCTCATCTTCATTAACAAAATCATTTTGAGGCAATAAAGACTGGGATTTGATTCTCAATAGAGTCGAGGACATTACAAAATATTCTCCAGCAATTTGCAAATTTAACTGCTTCATTTCTTGTAGATATGCAAGATATTGACTCGTTATTTTGGCAATGGGGATATCATAAATATCAATCTTTTGACGATTAATTAAATGAAGCAGCAAGTCAAGTGGCCCTTCAAAATTTGGTAATTCTAAAGTTAAGTTATCACTCATAGTTATTATTTGTTTTTAGATATTTAGTTAGATACGCATACTCTGGTACTGCAGTTATTTTCTTCGTTGGATTATTTGCTGCCAACTCACGAATTGCTTGTGCTTGATATTTTTCTAGACGAAAATCAGGGGCAAACGAAATATAACGAACAATAACAAAATTTTGATCAAATTGTGTACCAAGCACTCCAATAAAATTAGCACTTTCATAACGGAACAAATACAACTGAAATTCAGTACTAGTTTTGTTTAAATTTATTTCATCTTTTAAATTGGCCAAGTTTTTGAAATCAGATAAATAAGATAACAATCCCATGGCTACCTTTTCTTGATCATTCTTACATTCAATCAGCATTTAATCACCTAAACTCGTGGATGTGTCTTCGCATAAACTTGTAAAATATGCTTTTGCGATAAATTCGTATAAATTTGTGTCGTACTGATATCTGAATGTCCCAAGATTTCCTGAACAATTCGTAAATCAGCACCGTTTTCTAGCAGATGGGTGGCAAATGTGTGTCGTAATGTATGCGGAGTGACATCTTTTTTAATGCCTGCTAACTGGCAATAGCGCTTGATAATTTGCCAAACTGCCTGCCTAGACAACGATCCACCGCGATTATTAAGAAAAATAAAATCACTATTTTTACCAACTTTTAACACTAATGGATCACGAACTTTTTGCTGATAACTTTTTATCCAAGAAATTGCCACGCCGCTAATTGGGATCAAGCGCTCCTTAGAGCCTTTACCAAAAACTTTCAATAGTTTTAAATCTTCATGCAAATCATCAAACTTGAGGTTAATTAATTCACTAACCCTAATCCCAGTCGCATACAAAGTTTCCAGTAAAGCCCGATCGCGTAAGCCTAACTTTCGTGTAGTATCTGGTTGTTGCAATAATTGTGTCACTTCTGCCACACTCAACGCGACCGGCAAACGCTGTTCTTTTTTTGGCGGATCAATTTCTAACATAGGGTTGATTTTTTGAATATTTTGACGTGCTAACCATTGATAAAATTTACGTAAACTTGAAATCATGCGACTAATTGAACTAGTTGCTTTATTCAAATCACGCTGTTGCGCCAAAAAAGCGTCAATATCAACAGCTTTAGTTGGCCAAGATGACAAATTTTCTTTTTTCAAAAAAGCCAAAAACTCAGTTAGATCCTGTCTATAGGCAGATATTGTATTAGCACTAAGGCCTCGCTCAAGTTGCACGTAGCGCAAATAATCTTCAACCTGTTCCTGTAACTTATTCATGTTCATTATCTTCTGGATCATTAATTAAACTGATCGTGCCAGCCGTTTTATCTTCCGCAATATAATCTGCCTTTAATAGATGCCCTAAAGCTCTTTTAAAAGCAGATTTTGAAATGCCAAAGTAATTCTTGATTTCACTTGCAGCAGACTTATCGGAAAAAGGTAATGTCTTAGTTTGTTTACGTCGTAAACTCATTAAAATCATCTGAGCATCATCGTCAATCTCTTCAAAAGCTCGAGGTAAGCTGCTTAAATTTAATCTACCATATTGACTAGTTCCAATTACCCGACCTTTAAATTGTTGACCCACACGCAGCGGAGCTTCCATTTGAGAAGCATGTACAAAACCTAAGTAATATTGGCTCGTGATCACAAATGCGCCTACTTCACGACTAGAGTATACTGTAGCAAATACATCTTTATTTTTCATATCGGCCGGAAAATGTGCTGCTAACTGTTCAAAAATATTTTCATCAGCTAGCTCAGCCCAAATTCGATCTTTAGCATCAGTAACTAAGTGAACTAACAACTGATCATCTTTTTGCGGCCAATGAGTTTTATCAAATGGTAAATCATCACCAGATAAAACAACGTCTTTATCTGGTAAACCAATATCAATAAATACCCCTAATCCAAATTTAACATCTGTTACCTTGCCCCAACCATATTGGTCAGCTTGTACATGTGGTAAAAATTGCGTCATTTCACGATTATGCTGTTTATTATCATAAATAAAGCCACGAACTTCAGCACCAACTACAAGTTTTTCTTCTTGTGCAATCTCCTTACGTTTCAATTCATAAGTAATGCCCTCAATCTGGACAAAATAAGCATCCGTATTTTGATCAATTATTTTTCCAGTTGCAATCGTCCCTAGCATAATCATTCTCCTAATTTTACAGATTTCATCTTTACCTAAGTATAAAAGAAAACCATCCAAAATAAAATAGCCAGCATTGGGCTGACTACTTATTTTATTAACTTTTTTAATTACAGATTAGAAACTTCACCTTGGTAAATTGCACCACGACGAGCATCAACAGTAATCGTTGCAGCTTCAGCAATCTTTTCAGTTGCATCAGTTACACCAACTACAACTGGGATACCTAGTGATAAGCCCACAACAGCAGCGTGTGAAGTAAGTCCAGAAGCTTCAACTACCAAACCAGATGCCTTCTTAATTGCAGGCAAGTAATCTGGATCAGTCGTTTTGGCAACAAGAATATCGCCTTCTTTAACTTTACTGTTAGCTTCTTCGGCACTGTTAACTACTACAGTCTTACCAACAACTGAACCATTACCAACGCCTAAGCCTTGAGCCAACTTATTACCAACAATTTGTAACTTCATCAAGTTAGTGGTACCTGAATCGCCAACCGGCACACCTGCAACAACGATGACTAAATCACCATCTTTAACATAGCCATTTTCCTTAGCGACTTTTGTAGCTAATTCAAACATATCATCAGTTGATTCTGGCTTTTCAGTCAGCATTGGTTGAACACCCCAAGTAATCCCTAATGAATGCTGAATCTTTTCATCAAACGTTAAAGCTAAAATGTCAGCATTAGGACGATACTTAGAAATCATTCTTGCAGTATAACCTGAGTTAGTAGCTGTAATAATTGTCTTAACACCTAACTCTTGAGCGGTCCGAACTACTGATTCACCAATAGCTTCAGTAACGTTTGAACCTTGGTATTCTTCAAAGCGTTGCAATGCCAAAGTATTACGCTTCAACAGTTCTTGTTCAGTTCTTTCATCAATTTCAGCCATGGCACTAACAGCCTTAACTGGGTATAAGCCATTTGCTGATTCACCTGAAAGCATCGTAGCATCTGTACCATCAAGTACAGCATTAGCAACGTCAGAAACTTCGGCACGTGTTGGACGTGGATTTTCTTGCATTGAATCAAGCATTTGTGTAGCCGTGATTACTGGCTTGCCTAATGCATTGGCTTTCTTAATCAAGTCTTTTTGAACAAATGGCACATCGATAAATGGAATTTCCACACCCATGTCTCCACGAGCAACCATTAACCCATCTGAAACTTGCAAGATTTCGTCAGCGTTATCAATACCTTCTTGTGATTCGATCTTAGGATAAATCTTAACGTAATCACAACCAGCATCTTCACAAAGTTTCCGAATATCTAAAATATCCTGTGCTTTACGAGCAAATGAAGCAGTAATAAAGTTGATACCATGTTGCAAACCAAAGTTAATATCATCAGTATCTTTTTCAGTAATTCCTGGGAGACGCAGTTCAACGCCTGGCGCATTAACACCCTTCATAGAACCAATAACACCAGTATTTTGAGCTTCACAGACCAATTCTTTATTTTGATCATCTTTAGCAGTAATTAATAAGTCAACTAAACCATCATCAATTAAAACGTGACCGCCAACATGAGTATCATCATACAAACCTTCATAAGTAACATGAATCTTTTCTTTGTTACCTTTCTTGGAATCGTCCATTGAAACCCGAATCTCATCACCAGTGTTAATAGTGAATTTGCCACCTTCTTGTTCAGTAGTTCTAATTTCAGCACCCTTGGTATCAAGGTCGATGCCGAGAACTAATCCAGTCTCCTTTTCAACTTGGCGAACCATCTTCATTCTTGAAAGATGTTCTGCATGATCACCATGCGAAAAGTTAAACCGGAATACATTCGCACCAGCTTTTGCTAAAGCAGTAATAGTTTCAACATCATTGGAAGCTGGCCCTAACGTACTAACAATTTTAGTTTTCTTCATTATATAAAAATCTCCCCAAAAATCGACTAATTATTTAGTCATTTCTTCATTTATATCTAACAACGTCTCATCACTATGGTGCTTTTCATCAAATAAGTCAAGAATATCATGAGTATTCAACTTGCCATTCTCCATGCCGACAGCTAAACCGCCTTTACCATCAAGAAGTAACTTAACCGCATAATTTCCCATCTTAGTTGCATTGATCCGATCCGTTACAGTCGGCGAACCACCACGTTGCATGTGACCTAAGATACTAGCGCGCGCATCAAAATCACCGTACTTCAAAAGTTCATCCTTGAAGTCTTCGGCATTCATTACGCCTTCCGCTAATACGATAATACCATGATCCTTACCATCTGAAAAGCCGCGCTTCAAAGTCGTTGCAATTTCTTTAATATCGTATGCCCTTTCAGGAACAACAATGGCATCTGCACCACTTGCTAAGCCAACACGCATCGCGATATCACCACATCCACGACCCATAACATTAACAATAAAAACCCGGTGGTGACTACTTGCAGTATCCCGGATTTTATCAATTGCTTCCATCGCAGTTGTGCAGGCAGTATCTAGTCCAATAGTATAATCAGTACATGGAACGTCATTATCGATAGTTCCAGGCAAGCCAATTGAATTAATTCCCAGTCTAGTCAAAGCTAACGCGCCATGGTATGAACCGTCACCGCCAATTACGATTACTGTATCAATATCATGCTTCTTAAGTTGCTCTACTCCCTTTTCTTGCACCTCTTTTTGTGCAAATTCAGGATAGCGTGCACTATACAAAAAAGTGCCGCCTAAGTTAATTTTGTGGTCAACGTCTTCAGCAGTCAGTGGAACAAAGTCGCCAGCAACCAAGCCAGCAAAACCATAGCGAATACCAACAACCCCCAGTCCATGATGGATTGCGGTCTTCGTAACAGCTCTAACAGCCGCATTCATCCCTGGGGCATCGCCACCACTAGTTAAAATACCAATTCGTTTCATGAATTCACCTCATCAAGAATCTATTGTGTAATTTCTCACATCATTTAAATTTTACCATTATTTCAATTAAAAATCTCACCAAAATTAATAAATTTTATTGATTTAACGGCGTTTACAGTTGTTAGCGTTAACAAAAAATTATCGTTAACATTTGCGCAAAATTGTTTAGCTAGTAAAGTTAACCACTTTTAAATTAGTTAAGACGTACTGCTTTTTACTAGAATCATAGCGATCGCTTTGAACTTTGATCCCTAATAAATAAATTTGCCCTTCTTTAAGATTATTATGAACTTGGTCATAAACATTAGGAAAAATAACAACATCCTGTCTACTAGTCGAATCAGCAAAAATGCCAAATGCCATTGTTGCACCTTTTTTAGTGCGAATCAATTTCAATTTCATCAATTTGCCAACAGCTACGCCTGTATCAGTGACTTCAAAATCAGCTAACGACCGAGCATGAAATTTTTGCGCATATTTTTGTACTGCTATTAGCGGTGAAGTCATCGTTGAAAAGCCCAAGACTTCAATTTCCATCTCAGCTTTTTCAGTTTTAGTTGGTGCCTGAGCGGGTTTAAGCGGAATACCACCTAAACTTTCCGATAATGCCAAGTTTTGTCCAGTTAACTCAACATTTTCAATAATTTCCTGGCAATTGACTAGCAGTTCATTACGATTAGGATTTAGACTATCAAATAAACCTGACTTAATCATAATTTGTACCAATTTAGGTTTGACAAATTTAACATCGATTTGGCGCAAGAAGCTTTCAAAGGATTTAATGGTTTTATGCTTACGCAATGTAATTATTTGACTAAGTAAATCCTTGGGCAGTCCCTTAATTGCTCTTAAGCCAACCAAGATTTTGCCAGACTGCAGTTGATAGTTAAGTCCACTGCGGTTAATATCAGGTGGTAAAATTTTAACCCCTGTATTTTGCACCTGCATAATATAATCCTGACTTTTAGCGTGATTAGCCAAACTCGAGTTAAGCATCGCGGCATAAAACTCAGCTGGGTAGTGTAACTTAAGATACGCTAGCCAAAAGGCAATCTGAGTATACGCTACCGCATGTGATCGATTAAAGCCATAATTGGCAAACTGCTCAATATAACTATAAACTTGGGTAGCAACTTGCCGCGAATGCCCTTTTTGAATGGCTCCAGAAATAAACTTATCTTTTTCTTGCTCAATTACCATTTGGTTCTTTTTTGACATTGCTCGTCGCAAGAGATCAGCCTCACCTAAAGAAAAGCCAGCTAATACTTGGGCTGTTTCCATAACCTGCTCTTGGTAAACTAAAATACCATAAGTTGGAGCCAAAATTTCTTTTAAGCTTGGATCAGGATAAATAACTGGCTCCTGACCCTTTTTGCGCGCAATAAAAGTGGCGATATTCTGCATTGGACCTGGTCGATATAGCGCATTGACAGCCACTAAATCTTCAAAATTATCAGGATGTAATTCGCGTAAAACTTTCCTGATACCACTAGATTCAAATTGAAAGACTAACTCGGTATCACCATTTTGAAATGCTTTTAGCGTCTTAGGATCATCTAACGGAATCTGCTGCGGATCAATTTTTGCACCTTGCTGATTAATCATTGCTAAGGTATCCCCTAGAATAGTTAAGTTGCGTAATCCTAAAAAGTCAATCTTGAGCAAGCCAAGTGCTTCAACATATTTCTTAGTTTGTTGAGTTACCGGAATACCCAATTGTCCACTTTGTAAACCCGAAATCCCCGCAATTGAATCATCACTGAGTACCAATCCAGCCGCGTGAATAGAATAGTGGCGCGGGAGGCCCTCTAAATTAGCTGCAGTTTGATATAGCAACTTATTTTTAGGACTTGCACCGACTAATAACCGCATTTCAGCTGAATTTTGGTAAGCTGCTTTTAACGTGATTTTACCTTTAGCATATGGGACGCTTTGTGACCATTTACTTAATTCAGCTTCGCTTAAACCAAAAACACGACCCGTATCACGCAAGGCTTGTTTAGCAGCCAGTGTCCCAAAGGTCAGAATTTGGGCTGCATGATCCATCCCATACTTATTAAACATATACTTAATGACATCATCACGACGATTGTCAGGAATATCTAGGTCAATATCGGGCATTTCGTGGCGTGCAGGATTTAAAAAGCGCTCAAATAACAAATGATATTTCAGTGGATCAACCTCTGTAATCCTTAAGCTATATGAAACAAGAGATCCACAGGCTGAACCGCGACCCGGTCCTGTAGTGATGCCAACACGATGACAGTAATTGATAACATCCCAAACGATCAAAAAATAATCGTTAAATCCCATTTGGTCAATTACTTTAAGTTCATAATCAAGCTGCTTTTGATAATTAGCCGGCACTTTATGCCCACTAAAACGTCCTTTTAAGCCCTTTTGTGCCAAATAATCGAGGTATTCTTTAGAAGTGGTAAATTTATCCTGCTGATATTTTGGCAAAACAGGTGTTTGAAAAACTATCTTAGCATGACAATCTTCAGCAATCTGCCAAGTGGTGGCTAACGAATTATCGAGTTCCAAATTATGACAGCGTTCACTAAATTCCTGGGTATCTACCAAGGCATGTGAACCTGCCTGATGGGACATCTGTTCAACATCTGGTAGCTGCTGTCCATGCTTAATTGCTTGCAATGTATGTTTTAAAAACTGGTCTTGCGGCTTTAAATATTGATTATCTTCCACACAAACTGTCTGGATTTCAAACTGTTTAGCTAATGCTGCAACATAATTATAATAGGCCGTTTGACTTTTTTGCGCATAAACTCCTAAATAAAGATCGCTAGACGATGGAATTAGCCGCATTAATTTTCGAATTAAATTATTACCAAATTGTTCGTTTTGTGCTTGCAAATTGACTAATTCACTAGTTTGATTTGCTGGCACAATGAACACTAGATCGTTCAAATATTTAGTCAATTCGATTAGGGTTAAAACTTTGTCATTAGTGCCATTCTCCGTTAATAAGTTAATCGCACTCGACAAGCGTAAAAGATTGCGGTATCCCTCATCTGTTTTAGCTAACGCAATTAGGTCATATTGATGAGCGCTATCAATTAGACCATTCAAACGTAATTGCATCCCTAATAACGGCTTTATTCCAACTTCTTGTGCGACTTCATAAAAGTTAACTAAGCCATAAGTAATATTGATGTCAGTTAGCGCAATTGCTTCATAACCATACTTTTGGGCCATCACTAACAAATCTCGAATTTTAACTGGACTTTCGAGCAGTGTATAAGCACTAATATTTTGTAATGCAGCAATCTTCATCTTGCAGCCACCTTTCTACTTAAAAATAATTATAACAAAAACCAAAACTTTAGTTTGAAAACCTGCGCAAATTTTGTTAAAATTCTCCTATGAAAGAGGGATTGTTATGGGTCGTTATCTAGTTAGTATCTTCTGGAGCGAAATCTACATGTTAATTGTAGGCTTTATTGCTGCTCCATTAACTCAAAACGCTTTTAATTTAGGAGAAGCAGCCGTCTTAGGTGTAGTCTTCGGAATATTATTCGCGGCAATTATACCACCAATTACTAGCCATTCTGTTAAAGATGACAGTGAATATTCCAAGCTTAAATAAGTAAAAATCCATTAGCAGATAACTGCTAATGGATTTTTTAATAAAAACGATAATTGGTCTGATAATCAACTTTCACTTGTTGTTTAGTCAGAAATTCTTGAAACATTTGTACATAATCTTTATCCAGAACTTCTACTATTTTATCCATGCTATATACGGGATAAAAGCCACCACCCATTACCCGATAGTTATTGACAGCTAAATAATAGATTTGCTTATCAACGATTGGTTTCTTATTTAATGAAAATTCTGTTAACCTATTTCCAATTGGACGTGCAATATCAGCTTGATATTTGAGTGGATAAAACACGTCAAAGTTAAACAGTGCGTGACGCCATTTAGGAGCAAAGTCAACCTTGCCCCGCTCATCTTTAACCAAAAACGACAAGCTATACTCTACAATTTGTCGCAATTGAGAACCAGTTACAGCAATTTTGCACAATTGATTAGAAAATGGATAATTAAGTAAAATATCACGCATTGTGACCTGTTTACCAAATCCTGGTGCTGTTTCACTCATTACTGCAGTAGCTGAGATATCTGCTTCTGTAAAAGACAATTGCATTTGTTGCAGTAAATTAATGAATGGTGCGCCATGCAAACGTGCCTGATTGACATCACCAATTGGAGCAGCTTGATCTAATTGTGCAATTGGTTGATCTAGCCAATCCTGTGTTGCTGCGTCTAGTTTTGAACTTAGTGCAACAATCACAGGATCGGGTTTAAAATTTTCGGTTGAAATCAATTCAGTTTTCATGTGCTTAATAGTTTTAGTTGTATCATCAATTTCAATAATTACTTCAGCAACTGCTTCGCCCCGATAACCCGGTTGCACGATTGCTGTATTGTTGACAGTTAACGCTAATTGCTGATGCTGATGACCTGTTAATAACACATCTACTTCAGGAATTTTGGTTAAAATTTGATAACCTTCATTTTCTCCGGTATGCGGTTCCTGCTGCTTACCACTTACTGGGTCATCTTCAAATCCACCATGATAAATAACTGCTAAAACATCGACCTGCGGTCGCAAAAGTTTAGCATAACTTTTAACTTGCTCATAAGCTGAAACAAATTTTAAACCAGCAACATGATCTGCCGGTTCCCAATGAGGAACATATTGCGTAGTAATACCCAAAAGTCCAATTTTTATTCCCTGCTTTTCAATAATTTGATAAGGCTGGCCCATATGAGATATATCCTGCTGCATTGGTAGGATGTTGCTATTTAAAATCGGAGTATTAGTAGCTGTCAGATAATCTTTTAGATATCCTAATCCATAATTAAAGTCATGATTACCAAGACAGCGTGCATCATAGTCAAGAGCATTATAAGCAGCCGCATATTGCTTTAGCGCACTAGCTTGATTACTTGCATGAACGTATGCTGCCAAAGGAGAACCTTGCAAGCAATCTCCTGCATCGGTAACTATCACGTGATTAGCTCCATACTCAGCTCGCTTAGCTTTAACTACACTGCTCACCCGATCTAAGCCAAACCCAGCGTCATAATCAGTCTTATTTTGATAAGTAGAAGATAACAAATAGCCATGAATATCACTTGTATGCAAAAAAACTAGTTTCATTGTCTTACCTTTCTAAAAATTGTTTTTGGCCGCAAAAAAAGACACCAAACAAATTCGGTGTCTTATTAGTTAATTATTGCCATTTGCGTTGTCACTAACAACTTGACGACCCTTGTAATAACCTTTAGGTGAAACACGGTGACTCAAACGATATTCACCAGTAGTTGCATCATAATGCATTGCTGGAACAGTTAACTTGATATGGCCACGACGCGAACGTTTCTTTTGCTTAGAAGTATGTCTCTTAGGAACTGCCATTTACTTGATCTCCTTTATTGTAGATTTAAGTTTTAATAGCACCAGTTAAAGTGCCACTAAATTACCTCACGTGTTTTAATAATACTATTGTATCGTAAATAAATCAAGATTTATTAGTCATTCTTACGTTGATTATGTCGATTTGATCCCCAAAACCAACCAAATAAGACCCCTATTATCAACATAACTACCAATACAATAATTAAAGGTAATTTAAACTCAAACAATCCGAAGCTAATCGCTACTTTATTAGTATTGAGTACAACAAAAATTACTGCTAATAACAATAAAACTAAACTAGCGATTAACTTTATTTGTTGTTTTCTATCTTTCACTTTTAGGCCTCTACTTTCTGGATGCAAATTTTAATGATAATGCATCACCAATTTGCGGAAACAGATTATACAATTTAGCCATCACTGCTAAACTAATTGGTAAATTGAGTTCACGCTTATTGCTACCAAAGTAATGCACTACCTGCCAAGCAACGTCATCAGGATCAAGCATAAATTGTTGGACATTTTTAACATAATTACCACTCTTATCCGCGATATTAAAGAAATTAGTATAAACCGGACCCGGATTAACAGTCATTACCTTGATACCAAATGGTTTTAACTCTAATCTTAAAACATTAGAAAATTGAATAACAGCTGCTTTTGAGGCACTGTATGCAGCTGATTTTACCGTAGGAATTTTACCAGCAATTGATCCAAAGTTAATAATCTGACCTTGCTTTTGATCCATCATTACCCGACCAATTAGCCGTGTAAAGTACATTAAGCCAAGTACATTAACTTGAAACATTTCCGTAACTTCTCGACGCTCTGTTTCCATAAATTGTTCAAACTTACCAAAACCTGCACAGTTAACTAAGTAATCGACATGCTTAGTAACCTGAATGATTTTATTAAAAGTTGCATCAATTTCACTACTTTCACCAATATCAGTGGGAAAACTATAAGTTACTGCACCAGAAACTTCTTGGGCTTCTGCTGCAATTTGCTCTAGTTTAACCGCATTTCTGGCAATTAAAATTACGGTAGCGCCGCGTCCAGCTGTTTCTAAGGCAATTGAACGGCCAATACCACTTGAGGCACCAGTTACAACCACTACTTTATTTCTTAACGAATCGCTCATTATTTTTCACCTTTCATCGGAATCTCCACCCGATCAAAATCATTCGCTAATTTGGTATTAGCAAATACTTTCTTCGCTTGTTTTTCTAGATGATGAGCCTTAGCTCCTAAATATCTTGCTGAAATATGATCTAAGTATAGGCTCTTAACACCATTATCGCACGCAATTTTAGCCGCTTCAACTGCTGTGGAATGATAATAGGCATGTGCTAAATTAGCTTCATTACCTGCAAAAGTAGATTCATGAACTAACACATCAGCATTTTTAGCTAATTTAGCAATTGTTGGCGTTGCTCGAGTATCATATATAATCGTCACAATTCGCCCAGGCTTGTTAGGTCCCAAGAAATCATTGCCATCTAATATAGTTCCATCACTTAATGCTACCTGTTCACCATTTTTTAGTTTACCCAGTAAAGGACCGTTAGGAATATTATATTGTGCTAACTTTTCCATTAGCAATTCACCTTGATGCTCCTGCTCAACTACCCGAAAGCCAAAACTAGGCACTCTATGAGCTAGTTTTTCCGCATATACCTTGAAGCCTTTGCCTTCATAAATAAGACCACCCTGCTCAAGTTGTACAAATTTAATCGGATAAGATATCTTTGTTCGCGATACTCGTAATGCTGTACGCACAAATTGTTCTAATCCAGCAGGACCATAGATAGTTAAAGGGCCAACTTCTCCTTGAAATGACCTCGTTGCCAATAATCCAGGTAGGCCAAAAATATGGTCACCATGATTATGTGAAATGAAAATTTTAGTAATTTTGCGCATTCTAATATTAGTCCGTAAAATTTGATGCTGAGTAGCCTCTCCCACATCGAATAACCAAATCTCATTTATCTCATCAAGCATTTTTAAGGCAATGCTTGAGACATTGCGCTGCTTTGACGGCTGACCTGCCCCTGTACCTAGAAATTGTAATTCCATCTACTTTTCCTGTTCTAAAACTTTGCATGCTTAACTACTGTTTTAGCAATATAAGCACTATAATACTTGGATCCAATCGTTGTTGGATGTGTTCTATCTTGATAAAACCATTTTTCATGTGGCTTAGCATAAGCGTACCAATCAATTACAATTAGATTGTGATAGCGCTTAGCTGCTTTAGTTAGCAACTCATTTACTGGAGTTTGCCATGATCTAGTCGGAACATGGACATTGATCCAAAAAACTTGCTTTTTAGGTCCTAATTGTTTCATTATTTGGGCTAAATCTGTCATTGAAAATGGACCATTAGTTCCTAGTCCAATTAAAATGTTATTAGCTAAAACACCCTGCTTCTGATATTGATTAAGCAAACTACCTGCAATATTAACCTGACGTGAAACTGCCGCATCAATGATTGCCTTAGGCATCAATTGCTTTAAATCAGCACTGGATCCAGCCATGACTGAATCACCGATCGCAGTCAGCTGCACTTTTTGCAATAATTGCAAATCAACTTGCGATATCCCATATTTTCTAAAAGATCGGTTAACCGGTCTTTTTTTAGCAGTCTTTTTAGCTTTGTTGATTAATTTAGTTCTTTGACTAGGATGTTTTTTGGCTTTTTTAAGGTTAGCGATCAATGCTTGATTATCTTTGTTCTGTTTTTGACGATTAGTCTTAATTCTGCGCGCTAACTGTGATTTATTAAAGTCATCTGCTTTAACAGCTGGAGAAACACCAATCGCAATACTTCCAACTAAAAAAATAATCCCAGCAATTAAGATTTGACCTTTTATAACATAATTTTTGTTATGCAAGTCGAATGCTTTAACCAAGTATTGTTTAACCTTTGACCAGGTTATTTTGCCTAAAGGACGTTCAACTAAGCGATATGATAATTCACTTAGCACCAAAATTAGTACTACTTCGATCATCCTGTATAACAAAACATGATCGGCCATGTTCAAAACTTTATCTTCGAAAAAAATCATTACTGGAAATTGATAAAGATAGATACCATAGCTGCGTGAACCAAGCCAATTAAATATTGGATTAGTCAGCCACTTATTCCAATGGCTCCCTGGATGAGCAACAATACCAACTAGAACAACTGTAAAAATTGTAAATAACAGCATTCCACCATAATAGGGAAAGGCTGTTTCCGCATTCATACTAGAACTAAAAAACAATCCTAGCATTCCTAGCAACGCTACTAATCCAACTCCATCTAATAGAAGACTATCACTTGGCTTAACCGTATCCTTTAAATCTGCAATTGGCCAAACCACTGCTAACGCAGCACCTAAACCCAATGCAAAAAAACGCGTATCAGTACCATAATAGATCCGGTTGATATCAGTACCTGTATGATACATTATTGCCATCTCAAGTGCAGATGCAAGCGAGCCTACTAAAATAATCCAAAAGATCGGTTTTCTTTTTTTAACTAATTTGATCAGCAAGAAAATGATTATTGGCCATAAAAAATAAAATTGACCATTTATTGACATTGTCCAAAGATGAGTAAAAGGAGATTCATTGGTCGCAAATCGTTCAAAATAACTTTGACCATTTAAAATTTGCCAAAAGTTATAAACATTAAACAGATTGGTGACAACGACTTGCCCTAGTTTAGCTAATAGGTTTCGTTGAAACAGAATGATATAGGCTGCAGCAGTCCACAAAAGCGCAATTAGTGCAGGGTAAAGCTTTTTTAGTCGACCTAAATAAAAGGTCTTAATATCATAAAATCCTGTTTCTCGATAGGACTTGAGTATATGATCAGTCACTAAATAGCCGGTTAATGTAAAAAAAATCGGCACTCCCAGATAACCACCAACAAAAGTATTAGGGTCCAGGTGATATAAAATCACACCAATAACTGCCAATGCTCTAAGTCCAGAATATCCCGTAATAAACCGATTTTTTGTCATATTTTCAAACTTTTCTATTTTAACTATTTATTATTGTACAAATTCAAAGGTAAACGTACCGATAATCACATCATCACCATCGACAGCACCCTTTTGACGTAAAGCATCATCCACACCCAAATTCTTTAATTTACGTGCTAAGCGCATCACACCATCGTGGTAATCAAGATTAGTCCGCTCAACTAAACGTTCTAAACTTTCACCTTTTACTTCAAAAACATGCTCTTCTAACCTAGTAACAGTAAATTCATGTTTCTTAGGTGCTTCGTATTTATATTCTTTAACTTGGTCAACTGTTTGTTGCTGAACTACCGCTTGCTCATTTTCAACTTGATCGACAATAGTTGCAGTTGCCTGCATGAGAGTTTCAACACCTCGATGAGACACACTCGAAATTGCATAAACTGGTTCATCGATTCCAGCTTCAACCAAGTCATGCTTAAACTCAATTAATTTTTCTTGGGATCCGGCCAAATCCATTTGTGAAGCAACAATTAATTCCCTTTTATTTTGCAAACTTGCATCATAAGAAATTAATTCCTTGCGAATCGCTTGATAATCTGCAATCGCTTTGCGACCATTATTGGGATCCATTGAGACTAAATGTAAAATTACTTTAGTACGTTCAATATGACGCAAAAATTGAATTCCTAAACCAACACCTGTACTAGCACCTTCAATTAATCCAGGCAAATCGGCTAATGAGAAATCACGACCGTCAGGTAAAATGACCATCCCTAAGTTAGGAGTCAAAGTAGTAAAGGAATAGGCAGCTATTTTGGGTTTAGCCTTGGTTACTACTGACAACAATGTTGACTTACCAACAGAAGGAAAACCTACTAAACCAACATCTGCTAGCATTTTCAATTCTAGTCGCAGAACTCGATCTTCGCCTGGTTCCCCATTTTCGGCAATTTCAGGTGCAGTATTAACACTAGTAGCAAAATGGATATTACCGCGACCACCGCGACCACCGCGAGCAACTTCCAACTCTTGCTTATTTTCAGTTAAGTCTCCGATCTCTTCATTGGTATCAAAATCGTAAACAGTTGTACCTATTGGCACACGTAAATATAGATCCTTAGCACCACGCCCGTATTGAGACTTGATACGGCCATTCTCACCATTAGCTGCCTTAAATTTACGTCGATAGCGAAAGTCCATTAAGGTTCTTAAGCCGCTATCTGCAACAAAAATAATACTACCACCATGACCGCCATCGCCACCGGCTGGGCCTCCATTGGGAACATATTTTTCATGGCGGAAAGCAACCATACCGTCGCCACCTTTACCGGCTTGTACTTCAATCTTAGTTTGATCGACAAATGTGGGCATGTTATTTCTCCTCCGTCTTACCTAACTTAAATACTATACCACAAAAGAGGTCAACAATCGTGATAAAAATCATCTATCTCAAAAACTATAATGTTAATTTAATCGTCTGTGCTTGAGGTAAAGTTAAACCTGCTGAGCGTAATTCATCAATCGATGCTTCTTTGATTTTTTTAATTGAACCAAAATGACGCAACAATTTATTTCTACTTTTCGGACCAATTCCTTTAATTGAATCCAACTTGCTTGATAAAGAATTTTTGGCATGCGTCTTTCGATGAAAAGTGATCGCAAACCGGTGTACTTCATCCTGAATTCGAGTCATAAGATAGAATCCTTGAGATTTAGGATCCATAGGAATTAATTTTAAGGGAATACCATTAATTGGGTCACCAAATAACAAGTGATTAGTCCGGTGCTTATCATCTTTTACCATTCCAGCTACCGGAATATTGAGATTTAATTCATTATGAAGAACATCTTGGCAGGCTTCTACTTGAATCTGTCCTCCGTCCATCAAAATTAGGTCGGGCATCGCTTGGTGTTCACGCAATAAACGGCCATAGCGTCTACGTACTACTTCACGAGTATTTCGAACTTCATCTCCACCATTTTGGTGTTCTACTTCACCTTTTAATTTGTATTTACGATAAGCATTCTTTTCTGGTTCACCATCTTTAAAGACAACCAAAGCAGAAACGGGATCAACACCCTGAATGTGTGAATGATCGAAGCTCTCAATGATATGACCATATGGTAAGCCTAGAGCTTTAAAGATTTCTTGTTGAGCTCCTTTGGTTTTACGATTATCAAGTTCTAACAGCCGAAATTTGTCATCTAGTTTTAGCTTAGCGTTATCCTTAGCCATCTCAAGTAATGAGCGCTTTTGTCCTCGCTGTGGCGTTCTAACAGGAACATGTAAAACTTCAGACAAGGCCTCATTATCAATTCCTGTTGGCACTAATACTTCTTTGGGTAAAATGCGATTTTTTTGACCGTAGAATTGAACAATAAATGAACTAAAAGCATCTTCTGGATCATCTGTATTAGTTAAGGGATACATCCGTGTTTCTCTACGTAACAACTTTGCCTGCCTTAAGAAAAAAATCTGAATTGAAATCCAAGACTTGTCTACATAAAAATTAAAAATATCACGTTGAGTACTATCATTAGAAATGATTTTTTGTTTCTCAACTGTCTCTTCAATATACTTCAACTGGTCACGAATATCAGCTGCACGCTCAAATTCCAATTTTTCAGATGCCTTTAGCATTTTTTGGTTTAAATCATGCTTAACCCAGTCAATATCACCATTTAAAAAGCTTTTTATTTTTTTAATTTGTTTATCATATTCATCCTTAGGTACCGTCTTAAAACAAGCTCCTAAACATTGCCCCATATGATAATACAAACAAGGTCGTCCCTGCTTACCAGTGCACCGTCGCAAAGGAAATACTTTTTGAATAAATTTTAATGTTGCCTGTGCAGCGTAAACATTAGGATATGGTCCAAAATAATACCCACCATCCTTATGAACAATACTAGTAAGTTTAGTCTGCGGATCACGTTCATTAGTAATCTCAATATATGGATATCCTGTACCTTGTTTGAGCTGCACGTTATAGTATGGCTGATAGCGCTTAATAAGTGTAACTTCAAGTAAAAAAGCCTCCTTATCAGTTGAAACAGTAATGATATCGTAATCTCGAATTTCTTGAACTAATTCTGCCCTTCGACCATATTGTTTACTTTTAAAGTAAGATCGCACTCGGTTTTTAAGATTTTTTGACTTACCAACATATATAACTGTACCATTAATGTCTTTCATCAAATAACAACCAGGTTTGGCAGGTAAAAGCTTTAATTTGTTTTCTATTAATTCTGTTGCCAAAAAATCACTCCTTAAAATTGCCTTATTATTCTAGCACAAATTCGAGTTTTTACCCATTTATCAAAAATCACTTTACATAATTTTTATTATTTAAAGCAAATTAAAAAACTTACTACTAGTTATTAGCTTCTTTTTTTATTATAATGATAAAAACGAAAGGAAAATAAAAATGGGCTTAACTTTTAAAAAACAAGATGAATTAGAAAAATTATTTGATAAATTTGCAACCGTTCCTGAGGATAAAAAGAAAAAAATTAAACAGAAAAATAACCAAAATAAAAAAGACAATTAAAAACGGCTCTCACTTTTGAGAGCCATTTTTATTTTTTAAACTAAATCCTCAATCCAGTTACCCAATTCCTTAACGTGCAACTTATTAACTGCACTATAAGTAAGTACATTGACATTTTCGTATGACAGATCTAGCTTTTTATTTAAATTAGCCATAATTTTGTTAACTTGGCTTTTTTTTACCTTGTCAACTTTGGTACAGACAAGCAAAATTGGGAGGTTTAAGTATTGGACATAATTATACATAGTTACATCATCTTTAGTTGGCTCATGGCGTGAATCAACTAGTAAGATTAATCCCTTTAAATTCTCCCTGGTTTCAAGATAATCCTGAATCATCTCGCCGAACTGCTCACGCTGTGTTTGAGAGACTTTGGCATAGCCATAACCTGGTACATCAACTAAATAAAAAGCTTCATTAATGATATAAAAGTTAAGAGTTTGGGTTTTACCAGGTCTAGCAGATGTCCTAGCTAAATTTTTACGATTAAGTAACGAATTAATCAAGCTAGATTTGCCAACATTAGAGCGACCAGCAAGTGCGATTTCTGGTAAATTATCTTTTGGATACTGATCCTCGCGAACAGCACTAATCGCATAATCACTACTTTTAATGATCATTAGCACTTACCTGATCACTAGTTGCTGTTGTTCCATCAGTTGCCTTTTTCCGAATAACTCGTGGTTGTGCCTGTTCCGTGATAACCTTTTTAGTAACTTCAACCTCAGCAATATCTGATTGGCTAGGAATTTGATACATAATACTCATCATCGCATTTTCGATAATTGTTCTTAAACCTCGTGCTCCCATATCGCGTTCAATAGCTAGATCTGCAATCGCAGTGAGTGCTCCAGCAGTAAAGTTTAGCTTAACTTCATCGAAAGATAATAATTTCTGATATTGTTTAACTAGAGCATTTTTTGGTTCAGTTAGAATTCTAACTAAATCTTTACTATCAAGTTTATCTAGTGTAGCAATAATGGGAATTCGACCAATAAATTCAGGGATCATTCCAAATTTAACCAAATCACTAGTAGTTAAATGCTGTGTCCAAGAATCATCCTGTACCTTATCCAATTCATTTTCAGCACTAAAACCAATTATCTTTTTACCGAGACGTCCTTTAACAATTTGCTCAATTCCATCAAAGGCACCACCGACGATAAACAGAATATTAGTAGTATCAATTTGAATTAGTTCTTGTTGCGGATGTTTGCGACCACCTTGTGGTGGAACTGAAGCGACGGTTCCTTCTAATATCTTCAACAAAGATTGCTGAACACCTTCACCAGATACATCTCTAGTGATAGAAACATTTTCTGATTTTTTAGAAATTTTATCAATCTCATCAATATAAACTATTCCACGTTGTGCTCTTTCAATATCATAATCAGCATTTTGTAACAGTTTCAGCAAGATATTCTCAACATCTTCACCTACATAACCAGCTTCAGTTAGTGTTGTGGCATCAGCGATTGCAAATGGAACATCCAAAATACGTGCTAAAGTCTGTGCTAAATAGGTTTTTCCTGATCCAGTAGGTCCTATCAAAGCAATGTTAGATTTTTGTAATTCAATAGATGAATCAACGTCCATTTGGCTAATACGCTTGTAATGATTATACACGGCGACTGATAATACTTTCTTGGCACGCTCTTGCCCAACTACATATTGATCAAGCTGCTGCTTAATCTCCATTGGCTTTGGCAAATTTTGCATCTTTTTAAATGAATCTGACTTTAGTTCATCATCAATGATCTTTTTAGACAAACCGACACATTCATTACAAATATAAACACCATTACCAGCAATCATTTTTTTAACTTGATCTTGTGTCTTACCACAGAAAGAACATTTAATTTCTTCTTGATCAGTAAATTGTGTTGCCATACTATTCCTCCTAAAAACTCCATGTTTAAGAGTATCATAAAATCTGACAAGTAGACAAGTATCAGAATTATTTGCTTAAAAATAAAAAGGCAACTAAATAGTTGCCTCCTCACTAAAGATTTAATTAATCTTTGTCATCACTTTTTTCTTCTTTGATTTTTGATTTTGCGACTTGCTTAGCATTGTCAGCAACCAAATCAATTGCCTTACGAACGTTAATGTCATGTGAGAGCATTTCGTCTGTCAAAGTGCTACGAACAGTTTTTTCGTCCATATTGTATTCGCTAGCAAGATCCTTAATCTCTTGATCAAGTTCTTCTTGTGATGCTTGTAAATTTTCTTGCTTAACAATTGCTTCAAGAACCAGATTAGTCTTAACTCTTTGATCAGCGTCTTGACTAAATTGACTGCGTAATTGGTCTTCTGTAGTATTAGTAATCTTGTAATACATGTCAGGACTAATTCCTTGGCGTTGCATATTACCAAGATATTGGTTCATTTGAGTTGAAACATCTTCTTGAATCATTGCATCAGGAATTTCATCAATTGTAGCATTGGCAACTGCACCTTCAATGGCTGCTTGCTCAATTGCTTCTTTGGCTGCAGTTTCTTTTTGTTCTTTCAAGTTTTTCTTGATCTTATCTTTTAATGCATCAAGGGTTTCAACTGAATCATCAACATCTTTGGCAAATTCATCATCTAATTTTGGTAGTTGCTTAGATTTAACTTCATGCACCTTAGTTGCAAAGTGGGCTTCTTTACCAGCCAAGTCTTTAGCATTGTAATCTTCTGGGAAAGTTACTACTACGTCAACATCATCGTCAGCTTTATGACCAATAAGTTGATCTTCAAAACCAGGAATAAAAGTATTAGACCCAAGTTCAAGTGCATAGTCATCAGCTGCGCCACCATCAAAGGCTTCACCATCAATAGTACCCTTATAATCAATGGTTACTGTATCACCTTTAGCTGCTGCGTCTTTTTTAAGCACTAATTCAGCGTTCTTTTCACGGTCTTTTTCAAGTTCAGCATCAACGTCTTTAGCGTATACGCGTGTATTTTGCTTAGGAACTTCAATTCCCTTATAGTCACCTAATTTTACTTCTGGCTCAACAGATACAACTGCTTTCATCGTCCAGTCTTTGCCACTTTCCATTGACACAGGCAAAATTTGTGGTTGACCAACAGCAGAAATATCTGCTTCTTTAACTGCTGCAGAATATGCATCAGGTAAAACAATGTTTAAAGCATCTTCATATAGAGCTTCTTCGCCATAATATTGATTAAAAATAACTCGAGAAACGTGTCCCTTTCTAAAGCCAGGAACACGTAAGTTATTCTTTACTTTTTTGAAAGCTTGATCTAAACCACGTTCAATTTCAGCTTGAGAAATATCAAAAGTCAGTTCTCCAGCAGTCTTTCCAGTTTTATTCCATTTTACAGACATTAATTAAATACCTCCAATGTCAAGTTACTTTGCTTAGTTGCGTACTAAATTATCTTACATTAAACGCCCACAAAAAACAAATTTAGGCAAAAAAAGATGTACTTCTATGAAGAAGTACATCTCTTTAAACTGTTTTGTTAAAAACTAGTCAAGAATTTCAGTAACTTGACCAGCACCAACAGTACGACCACCTTCACGGATAGTGAACTTAGTACCTTTTTCAATGGCTGCTGGTTTAATCAAGTCAACAGTGAATTCAGTATTATCACCAGGCATAACCATTTCAGTACCTTCTGGTAATTCAATTTCACCAGTAATATCAGTAGTGTGGAAATAGAATTGTGGACGGTAATCTGAGAAGAATGGAGTGTGACGTCCGCCTTCGTCCTTCTTCAAAACGTAAACTTGACCCTTAAACTTGTTATGAGTTTGGATTGAGCCAGGTGCAGCCAATACTTGACCACGTTCGACTTGATCACGATCAATACCACGAAGCAATACACCAACATTATCGCCGGCTTCACCCAAGTCTAAAGTCTTGTGGAACATTTCCAAACCAGTAACAACTGATTTACGAACTTCTTCAACAATACCAACGATTTCTACTTCGTCACCGACTTTAACTTGACCACGATCGATACGACCAGAAGCAACAGTACCACGACCAGTGATAGTGAAGACATCTTCAACTGGCATTAAGAATGGCTTGTCAGTTTCACGTTCTGGAGTTGGAATGTATTCATCAACAGTATCCATTAACTTCATAATGACGTCTTGTTGTTCTTTATCGCCTTGTAAAGCCTTCAAAGCTGAACCGCGAAGTACTGGAATGTCATCACCAGGATAATCGTATTCAGTTAATAAGTCACGAACCTCCATTTCAACTAGATCTACTAGTTCTGGATCGTCAACTAAATCAATCTTGTTTAAGAAGACAACGATATGTTCAACACCAACTTGACGAGCAAGCAAGATGTGCTCACGAGTTTGTGGCATAGGACCATCAGTTGCAGCAACAACTAAGATGGCACCATCCATTTGAGCAGCACCAGTAATCATGTTCTTGATGTAGTCAGCGTGACCTGGAGCATCCATATGAGCGTAGTGACGCTTTTCAGTTTCGTACTCTACGTGAGCGGTATTAATAGTAATACCACGTTCTTTTTCTTCTGGAGCAGCATCAATTTCTGAATAATCTTCAGCTTTTGCCAATCCTTTTTCTGATAAAACTTTAGTAATAGCCGCAGTTAAAGTTGTCTTACCATGGTCAACGTGACCGATAGTACCAATGTTTACGTGTGGCTTCGTTCTAACGTAATGTTCTTTTTCTGCCATTAAAATGACCCTCCTGTAAATTTGCAAGAAGTCCGTTGAGTTAGTAACGGATAGTTCTCTGTTGAATATTGTACTACTTTCATCGGCAAATGCCTAGTATTTTAATGCATAGAGCCATGCCTAATGAAAACGTCCTTTGCTATTATACTAAATAGCATAAAAAAGTAAAGCCCTTTTGCCTAAATTTATTTGGGTAAATTTTGATAAATTTGGTCAAACAGTTGCTGATGTCCCCTACCGTCATGTTTTTCAAGATAAGATGCTAAATCACTTGCAAAACTATCTGGTTCGTCAATATATTTATGCAACTTTGGATAAAGGCTACCTAAAACCAAGTTTACTTCACCTAGTACAGATGGCAATTGATTGGGTCGATGATAATAACGAGAACCAATTGCCGAAACTACTTCTTGATAAATTGAGCCCTTTTCAAGTAGTTCAGTAGTTTGCGGTATAAATTCCTCTAAATTTCCCATTATTAACACTTTAATTGATTCAGTTACACCTAGGCGCACTAGATCCTCACATAGAGAAATGCGCACAGCAAACAGCAGTGACGGATCCAATAATAAACTTTGGGCAAAAGTTTTAAAATTGGTCAAATCTAATTTAAAGAGCTGTTCATAATCATACTGTGAAATTTGCTTTTTCTGTCTAAAATCTCGCATAATTTCCTGCTGAACTGTCTGATCGATAGCTGTAATTGAAATAGCTATTTTATCACTACTTAGATTTTGCAATTCGAGTGCCTCAATTACAAAATGATTCGCTTGCAAAACTTTGCGATACTCATCGAATAACGCACTATCTGTAAAAAGATCTGTCTCTTCTTTGATCAAAGCATATGCGGCATATGGTTCAGAGTCTTCAAGATACAGTTCACAAAGCTGCAATACAATTTTCTGTGTACGCTTGAGTTGCAAAGCCTGTTCCAAATAATCGATTGCTTGCTTAAATTCGCCTGCTGCTTCACTTTTTAGAGCTAATTTAAATAAATTTTCTTGACTTGGTGAAGGCATAATTAATCTTTCTTGACTATCTTCTGACCAGTACTATTCAGATCTACTGGATGATGAGAGTTACGTTGGTCACCATCAGGTTTATTATTGCGCCTTTGCATTGCACGATGACGATTTTGATTGACTTCCATTACTACAGGTAAAACCACTGGACGACGATTCGTCTTTTTGTACAAAAATCTCTCTAAATCATTACGTACATCTTGCTTAATCTCTGTCCAATCAAACTTCTTATGCTCAAAATTATTGTTAATTGTCTTTTTAATTAATTCAACACTATCATGCATCAGCTGATGATTAGCCTTAATATAGACAAAACCCCTACTAGTAACCTGTGGCTGCGCAACAATTTTCTTTTTACGCCGATCAATAGTTACCACAGCAATAAAAATTCCATCATCCGACAAGATTTCTCGGTCGCGTAAAACAATATTACCAACATCACCAATGCCTGAGCCATCAATCATTGTATCTTCGCCTGGCACAGGGTCAGTTAAGTACAGTTTTTGCTGCTTAAAGTCATAATTTAAGCAATCACCATTTTTGGTAATAAAAATATTTTCTGCTTTAATACCTGCCTTTTGCGCCAAGGTTTTATGAACTTCTAGTAATCGATATTCACCAATAACTGGAATTACGAATTTCGGCTTTAATGTGTCAATCAACAATTGCAAATCACGCCCGGTAGCATGTCCTGTCGTATGTTTTTGACGACCTAATTCAATTACTGTGCCCCCGGCACGATAAACTAAGTCACTTGTTTGAGCTACCATAGTTTCCACTGCATGTGATGGCGTAGTTGAAATAAAGACTAAGTCACCTTGATGAATAGAAATCATACTGTGACGCTTTTGGGCCATTTTCTGAAGCGAATTCAGTGGCTCTCCCATTTGGCCTGTTTCCAAGATGACTGTCTTATTTTCAGGAGTAGTTTTTAGATCTTTGACGCGCATCAATAGCCCTTTAGGGACATCCAAATACCCTAGTTCCATTGCTGTACGCACAATTTTAGCTACATCACGTCCTGTTAGCAGCACTCGCTTATTGGTTTTAGCTGCTGCATTAAGTACTTCTTGTATTCTAAGTAAATTCGAAGCCTTAGCTGCAACTATTACCCTGCCTTGTGCATTACGAAAAACATTGGTTACATAATCACCAATATCTTGCTCAGAGACATTAGGCGCGGTTGACTCAGCATTGGATGAATCACTCAGCAAGGCTAAAACGCCCTTTTGTGCTATTTCAGCCAAGCGATCTAAATCTGTGCGATACTTTGGTGCAGCAGTCGGATCAAACTTAAAATCACCAGTATATACCAACTCTCCAGCAGGAGTATGAACATCAATTCCTAAAGAATCTGGGATCGAATGCGTTGTATGGAAAAACGAAATATTCGCATGTTTAAAATCGATTTCCGTCTCTGCATCGATTATATGAAATAGACTATTTTTACAACGTTTATTTTCCCTTTTAACCGTAATTTTAGCCAGTTCGATTGTTAAGCGTGAGCCAAAAACAGGAATATCATACTTTCTCAAAATATATGGTAAAGCGCCAATTGAATCAGCATGTCCATGAGTTAAAAAGATGCCGACAACTTGATCTCCATATTGTTCAAAAAAATCTAGATCTGGTATTACCAAATCGATTCCAAACAAAGAACTATCAGGATACTTGAGTCCAGCATCAAGAACAAAAATTTCATCATTGACTTGCACAGCGAACATATCTTTTCCTTGTTCACGTACGCCGCTCAAAATCATTATCTTAACTTGATCAGCCATTTTATTTCCTTTTCTATTATTATTCAGTTTTTTATTTTATGGATCATTAGATCACAACGTAAAAAGTGTCTTTATTAATTTTAGCATAAAATGTAATATGACAAAAATAAAAAAGTCAGCTTCATGAGCTGACTCTCTTATTTTTATTAATTAACGACGTAAACCTAATTGCTTAATTAATTCACGGTAACGATTAATATCATTATCTTGTAAGTAACGAAGTAAGTTACGACGATGACCAATTTTCTTAAGTAAACCAACATAAGAGTGGTGATCATGTGAATGACTCTTCATATGATCAGTTAAGTTATTAATATCTGCGGTCAATAATGCAACTTGAACTTCTGTTGAACCAGTATCACCCTCGTGAGTAGCATACTTCTTAATGATTTCGTCTTTTTCGGTTTTTGAAATTGCCATGAAATTTTCACCTTTCACTAAAATAAATTGCCGTTAACAACGTTAAACGTCAGGTGTGAGCGTACAAACAGCGTTAACGGTTCACAACAATAGTATAATACAGATTATTTTTTAAAAAAGCAAGTATAATTACCTTGCATCTGCGTTTATTCTTCAGTATAATCATCTAAGTAGATTACGATTAATGGAGGTGAATCTTATGCCACAAATCAAATCAGCTATTAAGCGTGTTAAAACTCAAGATGCTGCTAAAAAGCGTAACGCTGCTCAAATGAACCAATTAAGAACTGCTGTCAAGAAGTTCAAGGTTGCTCAAGCAGCTGGTGCTGAAGACGCCTCCGAATTACATGTTGCTGCTGCTCGTGCTTTGGACAAGGCTGCTTCAAAAGGCCTTATTCATAAGAACAAGGCCAGCCGTGATAAGAGCCGTTTAGCTAAGTTAGCTAAATAATTTAATTATCAGCAAAAAAGACAAGAATCAAATGATTCTTGTCTTTTTTAGATATCTAAAATAAATAATTTTAAAAAGGTACTCTTCTGATACTGGCCGCTTTTATATTTGAAATCAAGCTCAATGGCTAACTTTAATAAATCTGCTACTTTCTCAACTGCTAATTGATACTGCAAAGCCAATTTCACTCGATAAGGATGAATTCCCAATTCTTTTACAATTTGGTTTTCATTTCTACCTCTTTTTTTCAAAAGTTTAACTACCAAGATAAGTTCTAATTGGTTTTCAAAAACTGCTAATACTTGAATCGGAGAGGTACCTTCACGTAATTGATTTTCTAATCGTTCAATTGCCTCTTGATAATTGTGTTCTAGCGCCGTTTCCAAAATTGCGAATACATTTTGTGCAAATGATAAATCAACATTTTGCGCAACTACTTCATCAGTGATTCTACCATCAACTGCCAGCATTTTTAGTTTATTATAATTCTCCAAAACTGTATCAAGTACCTGATCACTGCGTTCAAGCAGTAGCTGTAAGCCGGCAGACGATATTTGATAGCCTTCAGCCTTGATCAAATTCTTAATTATCGTCCCAATTTCGTAGCTTTTAACATTAGTTTCAATCACATTAAATTGTTTTAGCACCGTTTTTGTAAGTTTTTTGCGGCGATCAATTTTGCTATAAGAAGCAATTATAATAACCAAATCGTCTAATTGGTTCATTTTAGTAAAAATATCCTGTAAACGAACCAACTGCTTTTGCAGCTTTTTAGGTGACTTGGCAGTCAGAAAAAAAGGATTCTTAACGATGATCATTTTTTGCTGACTGAATAAACTAGATTCACTAAGATTTGCAATCAATTCTTCTATGCCGTCAACTGTACAGTCAATCGTTACCTTATCCAAGCCCGCAAATCTTTTTTCGTGGATAAATGAACGAGCAAGATAATCATTTAAGATACTATCTTCTCCTAACAGCAGTGTTTGAGGATTCTGATTATTAGAGTTTTTAAATAAAGAAAGTAAAGTCATTGATGATTCACCGATAGAAAGCTTTTAAATTTAGGCTTAACAAATTTGCCGTACGTCCAAGTAATCATACCACAGTCTTGTGTTGATGCCCACGGTATCTGTTGCTTTTTCAAAGTAGCAAGCGTTTCTGGATGCGGATGCCCAAACCGATTATTGCGACCTGCTGAAATAAACACCTTTTCTGGGTGTAACTTTTGCAAAAAATCTGGATTAGAAGCTGTTCTACTACCATGATGTCCTAATTTGAAATAATCAGCGTGAAGTTGATATTTAGTCATCAGTTCTGCTTCACCCGCTTGACCCAAATCACCCGTAAAAAGCCATCTTTTACCAGCTAAATTGAACGTTAAAGAAAGCGAATCTTCATTTTTTCCTGGGCCAGGTTCAAACGGATAAACTACCTGAAAATTAATTTGTGGTTCAATTACTTGCTTACCAGCTAATAGTTGTATTATTTGATTCTCATTGATTCTACCATTAATACGTTTTTGAAAAGAAGGATTATTAAGCAGTCCTTGTGCCATATACAATTTATCCACTTGGACTTGTTCGAGTATCGGACCAAGATCACCAACGTGATCACTATCTTGATGAGTTACAAAAATGCCGTTAATTCGCCCAATACCTTGAGCTTTAAGCAACGGAATAGTGATTTTATTAACCTGTGGGGTCAGTTTTTTACCAGAAAAATTCAGTTTTCCTCCGACATCAATCAGATACACACGACGTGGAAATGGGGTGGTAATCAAGATGCTATCCCCCTGACCCACATCAATTAGACTGACTTGACCAGTCAGGGGAAAATGAATCATTGCAAACAAAGTAATATAAAAGATACCTAAACTAACCGAAAGTCGCCTAATTATTTTATGTTTTTTCGTTTTATCGTTTAAATAAAGTAATAAAGCCAAACTTAAAACAAGTAAAACTAAACACTGCCACCAATTAATCTTACCAAAAGTTAGTAGTCCAACCTTAGTAGCAGAAATCTTGCCAATTATGATTTCACCATAATCCAAGATTAATGAGAACAGCTTTGAGATATCTGGCAATATCGCAAAAACAACCAAGTTAATGAAGGTTATTGGCATAACTATCCAGTTAAAATAAGGCACAATCAGTAAATTAAAAATAACAGTTAACAAGTTAAATTGAAAAAAATACAGTAGTAATAATGGCGTGAGCAACAAATTGAGGAACATTGACTGCTTAATATTAGTCATTTTATCAGTTGCAACTAAACCAAAAGTTAAAGTATAACTTAGAACTGCTCCTACTCCCATCATCAACCTGGGTTGAATTAATAAATGTAAAATACAGGTTAAACCAAGCAAATCATATTGTCTTATTTGCAACTTTTTAAACTTAAATAGTTGCCCCAATAAATAATTTAGACAAGCTCGTACAAAACCTGCCTGTCCATTACTAAGAAAAATTCCAATTAACAGAATCATTGTACAGCAAATAAAAGTTTCCTTTTCAGTTAATTTGAAATAAAAACAAATTGAGCTGATTACCAAAACATAAATGCCAACGTGTAATCCAGAAATACTGAGAATATGAATAACACCCAAGTTTCGATAGTTATCCAGAATTTGCTGGTTAGCTTGACTAGGATTTTCTCCTAAAATTAATTCATTACTAAAGAAGTCCAATATTTTAGGCATTTTACTAAAATACCGTTGTAGAGTATAGCGTAAATAATGAACATAATCTAATATGCCTCCACTATTAATTGTCAATTCGCAGCTTTTAAGTTTTACTTGTTGCCAAATATTTTTTCCAGCATAGTAACTTTTCAAGTTAAATTGTCCATAGTTAGTTGCCGGCATAATTGGCGAAACATCCCCAACTAGGTTAGTTAAGACAATTTGATGGCCTTGTTTAAGCTGTTCAGTTTGCTTATTTGTAATACTAGTAGAGACTAAAACTTGTCCTCCAGCAACTTTTCCTGTACCTGATAACCAATTATCCTCAACTTTTACTTGATCAGGATAAAGTTTAATACTAGCTTGATCGTTAATTATAAAGTCTGTCTTGTTTTGGTGCAACTTAACAAATAAGCTGCTAGTAATAAGTAAAAGTATTAACACCCAACCTAACCCACGATAATTATGCAAAATTAGGATTACCAGCCCAAATGCAAAAAGCAAACAAATTAAGACTGATAGCTTAGTTGCACATTGATAGACTAAAAAACTCAAATCAATTAATAATAATGCAGTCAATACCAAAAAGCCCGGACTAAGAATCTCAGACTTCCAGCTGATCTTTGAGTGCGGCAAAGGTTTTATCCCCAATTCCAGAAACTTCTTTTAAATCTTCTATCTTTTTAAATTGACCACTCTTTTCACGATACGCAATAATTTGTTCAGCTTTTTTTTCGCCAATTCCATTAAGCTTCTGTAAATCAGCGGCAGTTGCAGTATTAAGATTAATCTTACCGCTAGTTTTAGCTCCATCTGAAGTAGTCGTATCAGCTGAAGCAGATGTAGACGAGGTTTTAGTTCCATTAACTGATGAAATAATATCATCAGCTTTGATTTTCTCTCCACGATACGGAATATGGACTTTATCTTGATCTTGCAAAATCAGTGCGCGATTAACATGCTTAAGTTGCGCATTTTCTGCGGTACCACCAGCTGCCTCAATCAATTCTTGTAGACGTGCCCCTGTCTTTAATGTATAAACACCTTGCTTTTTTACAGCACCAGAAATATCGCAAGTTACTTCTGAATTAGTTTGAGTCTTAGTAGGTTCACTTTGCGTTTTTGCTGGTTCAGTATCGGAATCTTTGGTTGCTGCTTTATCATCAGCTGTAGTAGTTGAAGCAACTTCGTTAAAGTCACTAGTATTTTGCTGATTAGCATCACCAGCATTACCTACTTTAGTCCAAATAACGATTCCAGTAACTATCAAACCAGCAATAACATATTGTTTATGCGCTAAAATAAAATCTTTGATTTCTTCCAAGTTCACTTTACTCACCTCAATTATGACATACGAAAAAAGTCCAGAAAATTTTCTGGACTTTTACTTAATAATTAGTTTTCAAATATTTCACAGCATCATCAAACGTCGCAATAGGTACTACTTTCATCTTGGTTTTGATCTGCTTAGCTGTCTTTTTAGCTTCTAAATAATTACTAGCATTCTTTTTAACACCAGTAGTATCAGTTGGTGCAAAAAAGACTTCAGCACCTGCCTGATCGGCTGCTACCACCTTTTTATCAACTCCACCAATAATTCCAACTTTGCCAGTTGCTGTAATAGTTCCAGTTCCAGCAATTTTATGTCCCTTAGCCAAATTATGACCAGTAAATACCTGATAACTAGTAAGAGCAAACATCAAACCAGCAGAAGGTCCTCCAATCGCACCGGCATCAATATCTATCTTAGGATTAGTCTCTACTTTGACGCGTTCAACTAATTGAATACCGATTCCTGGTTGATTAGTACCTGCCACTTTAACAATTTTACCAGTAAAATTCCGCCTATGCTGATTACGTAAAACCGAAATATTTACTTGAGAACCAATTCTTTGATGTCTAAAATACTTCATCATTGCCTGCGTTGAATGAAATCGGTGACCATCAGCCCCCAAAATGGTATCCCCAATTTGCAACTTTTGCTTAAAACTAGAATTTTTTTGCACTTGCATCACATAAACTCCCTGATAATGAAGCTTAGGATTTAAATGAGCCTTTTTAGCAGCGCAATAAATGGCATTTTGTTGACTTGTTTCCATGTACCAATTCTGCAATTCCTCATATTGACTACTAGTAGAGCCACCTAACATTTCTTTAGCTGAAACACGAGTAGCAAATTTTTGCGTATAACTTAGCAGATATTGCAATACCGTAGCGGGCTTACTGGTTGAACTTACCGTAACTAAATAGTAATTATTAGGCTTGGGATCTTTACTTTTAACAAATTGGCTAGTATTGACTGCAGATCCAGGCATTTCAATGTAATAATTTGTTGGCCAACTTAAGCCAATCACTATTAATAGAAAAGTTACTATGACTAATAACCAATTTCGAATATGGTGTGAGCCTTTAGTCTTTTTCATTATTATCAGGTCCTAGCTTATCCTTTAAGGCGCTTGCCGCCATTTTAGGTAAAAAAGCGTCAATTTGACCACCAAATTGAGCCACTTCTTTGACAATACTCGAAGCAACAAAACTATTTTCTACTTTAGTAAACAACAAGGCAGTAGTAATTTCCGGAGCAATTTGTTTGTTAGTAGCAGCAATTTGCTGTTCATACAAAAAGTCTGAACTATTACGTACCCCGCGAACAATAACCGAAGCGGAAATTTCTCGAGCAACATCGACAGTTAAAGCATCGGGCTTCGATAAAACTGTTACATTGCCATAATCTTGAACTGCATCTTCAATCAGACTAACACGCTGATCAATTGAAAATAAATAATTTTTGCTCGTATTAGTCATTGCGACCACATAAACTTGAGCAAACAATTTACTAGCTTGTTTAATCACATCCACATGACCGTTAGTAATTGGGTCAAAACTGCCAGGAAATAGTGCAATTGCCATTTATGAATCCTTTCGATAAAAGTGAACTAAGGTTTTTCCTAAATGATGCTTCTTAGTTAAGGTAAAACCACTAACTTCTCCTAAACTGGTCTCATCATCTGTTTCAGCAACCACGATAGCCTGATCTGCTAACAAGTCAAGACTCAACATCTTTGCCATATCATGAACAATTTGTTGCTTAGCATAAGGCGGATCTAAAAAAATCAAATCAAATTGTTTACTAGCTTGTGCCAAATACTTAAGCGCTTGATTGCTGGACATCTTTTTAACTAAGAATCGATCTGGCTCTCTGGTTAAAGCAACATTTTTTCGAATAATTTCAATTGCAGCATAGTTAATATCAGTAATAACTGCATGGTCGCAACCTCTTGAAACAGCTTCTATCGCCAGTGCGCCACTACCACCATATAAGTCTAGTACCTCACCACCACTGAAAAATTGTCCTAAGCTATTAAACAGCGACTCTTTGACCTTGTCACTTGTAGGTCTAGTCTTTTGACTTTTTAAAGTGTATAAATTTCTTTTGGCAAACTTACCTGAAATAATTCTCATGAATATTGTTCCGTGTGTTCTGTATTTTTAGTTAACAACTTTTCTTCAGCAGCCTGAGCTAAATCAGTAATTTGCTGTTCAATATGGCTACTAGTTAAATCAACATTTTGTGTTTGGGCAAATTCTACTTTTTCTACAAAATCAAGCGAGTTAAGTGTCTGTACAGTTTGCTTAGCAAGTGCATAATCAACATACATAATGCAATAACATAATTTTTTTGAAAAATAGATTATATCGCCATAGTATCGCAATTTATACTGATTACCAGCCGAATTTAGATAAACAATTAACCCTTGCCTTTTTTGAATTGGCGTACCAGTTATGTCTTGATTAATACTCATTTGCTTTCACCTCTTCTTGTTTAACCCTTTCATTAGCTGCAATATTTAAAACTAGACCAATTGCCATAGATAAGACAATTAACGACGAACCACCATATGAAATAAATGGCAAGGTCACTCCTGTAATTGGCAATAAACCTAGAACTGCACCAATATTAAATAATGCTTGAGTGAAAATAATGGTAGCTACACCAAAACATACCAAAGCATTAAACTGTGAACTAGCGTGCAATCCCACTTCCATAATTTGCCAAATTAAATAAAATAGTAATCCGATTACGACTAATGCCCCCAAAACACCGATTTCTTCAGCAATAACTGCTAAGATAAAATCAGTATATGGCTCAGGTAAGTAACCGCGCTTTTGCATGCTATTACCAAGCCCTACACCAAACAAACCACCATTATGAATTGCATAGTATGAGTTAACTAGCTGTGCACCACCCTTTTGTTGTAATTCAAAGGGATGTAAAAATGACAAAAATCTTTGATACTGATAATGATCGTGTAAAAACTTTGGGTTCCACTGAATTACGATAAAGCTCAGTATGAAAACTCCAAGACCAATAGCAATAAGCCAAGTAAGTGCAGTTTTAGCAGGAACTCCAGATACCGAAAACATCACTATCACAATCATTGCCAAAATAGCAGCACCACCAAAATCCGGCTCTAGCACGACTAAAAAGATGACTACCATTGCCATCACTGCTGGCCTTGATAAATTTTGAATAATTTGTCCTTTGCGCAAACGCCCATCGTGACGATCTAAATAATAAGCTAGGTAAATGACTAAGGCCAATTTGGCAAGTTCAAGTGGCTGAATTTTAATAAAACCTAAATCTATCCAACCCGCAGCCCCATTGATTTCAGCCGCTTCACCCATAACCAACTTTCTAATTAGCAAAACGACTAATAAAAATACCGCCAAGCCAATACCAAGCGCAACGAATTTTTTATTTCTAAAAAGAGCTAACTTTAAAGCAAAAGTAGGCACAGCAAATAACAAAAGTGCTACTATTGCATAAATTGCTTGTCTAATACCGTATGTTGATGGTTTAAAATTATTGACTAATAAAATATCCGAACTGGCTGAATAAACCATGATGATTCCAAAAATAGTTAGTAACAGATAGGGAATTAAAATTTTATAGTCTAAATGGTGAAATTTTTCTCGCACAAGCAGATTTCTCCTTTAGCATAAACAATAAATATATTATAAAACAAAAAGAGCACCACTTCATCATGGCACTCTGATTAATTTAATAATTTTTATTATTTACGATTACGCTTCTTATCAGCCTTTTGACGCTCAGAAGTATTCAAAATCTTTTTACGCAAACGAATTGATTCAGGTGTTACTTCACAGTACTCATCATCATTCAAGAATTCGATCGCTTCTTCGAGAGTCATTGCTTTAGGAGTTCTAATGGCAGCTGCATGATCTTTACCAGCAGCACGCGTATTAGTTAAGTTCTTACCTTTAATTACGTTAACCGCAATATCACGATCACGAGAAGATTGACCAACAATCATCCCCTCATATACTTCAACACCAGCACCAATAAACAATTCACCACGCTGCTCAACCGTTTGCAATGAGTAAGTTGTCGACTTACCTTGACTAATTGCCACCAATGCACCGTTTTTACGTCCCGGTTCCCAGTTCTTAACTTCTGGTTTATAGGAATCAAAACTATGGTTCATAATTCCATAACCACCAGTTTGTGACATAAATTCATTGTTATAACCAATTAAACCACGTGAAGGTACTAAGAAATCTAGGCGAGTTTGACCATTGCCAGTTGATTCCATATTCTTCATTTCACCTTTTCTTTGTGAAAGAGAATCAATTACTGAACCAACGTATTCATCAGGAGTATCAATTTGGACAGCTTCAAATGGTTCACACATTTTACCATCTATTTCACGATAGATAACCTTAGGACGTGATAATTGTAATTCAAAGCCTTCACGCCGTAATTCTTCAACTAAAATTGACAAGTGTAGTTCACCACGGCCAGAAACTGTCCAAGCATTTAATTGATCAGTTGGTTCTACTTTTAATGAAACATCAGTCCGAGTTTGCCGAATTAAACGATCCTCTAACTTCTTAGGAGTTACCTTGTCACCTTCGCGTCCAGCAAACGGTGAATCACTAGCCACAAAGTCCATCTGCAAAGTTGGCGGATCGATCTTCAATAGCGGCAATGCTTCTGGATTTTCAGCTGAAGCAATCGTATCACCAACAAAAATATCGTCAATTCCGCTGATCGCAATAATATCACCAGCTTTAGCCTCTTTGATTTCATTTCGCTTTAATCCAAAGAACCCAAACAACTTGGTAACTCGGAAGTTCTTAGTTGAACCATCATGCTTCATCACGGTAATGTTATCGCCAACTTTAACTTGACCACGATAAATCCGGCCAACACCGATTCGGCCAACATAATCATCCCAATCAAGCATAGTGATTTGGAACTGCAAAGGTTGATCAGCATTATCAAGTGGGGCAGGAATAGATTTAATAATTGTGTCAAAAATTGGATCCATCGTCTCTTTTTGAGTGTCTAGATCGGCTTCATAAGAAGTTGTACCATTTAATGCAGAAGCATAAACAACTGGGAAGTCCAATTGCTCATCATTTGCACCTAACTCGATAAAAAGTTCTAATACTTCATCCATAACTTGCTTAGGACGTGCACCTGGGCGATCAATCTTGTTAACCACAACAATTGGCTTAACTCCAGCATCCAAAGCTTTTTTCAAAACGAAACGAGTCTGTGGCATGGTACCTTCATAAGCATCAACTAATAGCAATGCCCCATCAACCATGTGCATGATACGTTCAACTTCACCACCAAAGTCCGCATGTCCTGGGGTATCTAAAATATTGATCGTTGTATCACCATACTTAACCGCAGTATTCTTAGATAAAATAGTAATCCCGCGTTCACGTTCAATATCATTTGAATCCATTGCCCGATCTTCCAAAGCCATGTGCTCAGGAAGAGTGTCGGATTGTTTCAATAATTGGTTAACTAAAGTTGTCTTACCATGGTCAACGTGAGCAATAATTGCTATATTTCTAGTATCGTCTCTTCTTTTTTCTGACAAAAGTATTCCTCCTCCACTCCTCAATAAAAAAACTGTGACCTGGTCACAGTTTCGGCGGCACATTACTAATATGCTGATCGAAGTGTTTCTTATCTGTATATTTACGCTCATTGATTTTACCACCTATGTATATTTAGGTCAACAAATACGTAGAACTTAAAAAAATACAAGATCAATTTGGGCTAGAGCTTTTTCAAATTTAAAATTTAGTATAAAATAAAAGTTAGACGAGTAAGTTAACTTTATGGTAAAAATGTAAACTGTAAACTTTTAATGAAAGAGTGAATTTAATTGATTTTAATGAAGAATATTACCCGTGATGGTAATCCTGTGTTGCGCAAAGTTGCTGAGCCGCTAACTTTTCCGTTAAGCAGCCATTACCAAAAGCTAGCCGATGAGATGATGGAATATCTTGTTAATTCCCAAAATCCCGAGATTGCTAAAAAACACCAATTACGTGCTGGCGTGGGCCTAGCTGCTCCACAAGTTGGTGAAAGTGTTCAGATGGCTTCATTGCTTGTCCCAAATGATAAGAACGAAATTGTTTTTAAAGAGACCTTCGTTAATCCCGAAATTTTATCAGAATCTGTCCAGCAAGCCTGCTTAAGTGAAGGTGAAGGCTGTTTAAGTGTTGATCAAGAAATCGATGGCTATGTCCCACGACCTGATAGATTAAAAATCCATTATTACACCGTTGACGGTAAAGAAAAAACTATTCGCCTAAAGGACTATCCAGCCATTGTTGCCTCACATGAAATCGAACACTTACGTGGTCACCTATTTTATGATCGCATTAATCAACAAGATCCGTTTAAGTTAGCTGAAGATACAGTAGTTGTGTATTAAATTATTAAAATTAATACATTAATTGAACCGACAACTTAGTTTGGCGGTCTTTTTTAATTAAACGATTAGTCCATGTTTCTATACTTGAATTTATAAATATGGTAGAATTTTATTAGCTATTGGATATTTTAGTTAATATTCAAATTAAGAACGTTTAAATAACTGAATAAGGAGAATACAAATATGATCTACAAAGTTTTGTATCAAAAAGACAAGATTGTCAATCCTAGAAGAGAAGCCACTCAGACTCTTTATCTAGAAGCAGATAATCTAGTTACAGCAAGAACCTTGGTTGAGGACAATACCCCCTATAACATTGAACTCATTCAAGAATTGACCGGCAACTCACTAACATATGAAAAAGAGAACGCTAACTTTAAATTGACGTCCTTTGAAAGCAAGAAGTAATTATCTGTGCGTATTAAAAATAACGAAGTAGCTGTTTTTGCAATCGGGGGGTTGCATGAAATTGGCAAAAATATGTATTGTGTGCAGTACCAAGATGAGATTGTCATTATGGACTGCGGCATCAAGTTTCCTGAAGATGATCTATTAGGCATCAATTACGTTATCTCAGACTATTCATACCTAGTTAAGAATCGCAAGAAAATTAAGGCACTAGTCGTTAGCCACGGTCACGAAGACCATATCGGTGGTATTCCCTTCTTACTTGAAAAGATTCCTGAAATTCCGGTATATGCAACGCCATTTGCACTATCGCTTATTAAAGGTAAACTTGAAGAACACGGATTACTCAGAACGACCGAATTACATGAAGAACATGAAGATACCGTTTTAAAATTTAAAAAGTTATCTGTTGAATTTTTTAGAACTACTCACTCTATCCCTGATACTCTAGGTATTGCCGTCCATACTCCACTGGGTGCTGTAGTGTTTACTGGTGATTTTAAATTTGATTTAACTCCAGTAATGAATCAGCCTGCACCAGATTTTCAGAAAATGGCTAAGCTAGGTAGCGAAGGCGTTTTAGCATTATTATCTGACTCAACAAATGCTGAAGTCAGTCAGTTCACTAAATCTGAACGTTTTGTAGCTAAATCACTCCATGATATTATCACGGGAATTCATGGACGAATTATCTTTGCGACTTTCGCTTCTAATCTTTACCGAGTATCAACCGCTATTCAAGCAGCGATTGATACTGGTAGAAAAGTGGCTATTTTTGGTCGTAGCATGGAAAATGGTGTCCAAAACGGTATTGATCTGGGTTATCTAAATGTTCCCGAAGGATTAATTGTTGATGCCAACGAAATTAACCACACACCACCTGACCAAGTCATGATTCTGTGTACTGGTTCTCAAGGCGAGCCACTTGCCGCATTATCACGAATTGCCAATGGTACTCATCGGCAGATCAGTCTGCAACCAGATGATACAGTCATCTTTTCATCTAACCCAATTCCTGGGAATACGCTTAGCGTTAATCACCTCATTAATAAACTAATGGAAGGTGGCGCCAACGTAGTCCACGGTCGTGTTAATAACATTCATACTTCTGGTCACGGTGGTCAAGAAGAACTCAAAATGATGGTTCGCTTAACTCACCCGCAATATATGATTCCAGTCCATGGAGAATACAGGATGCAAGTAGTTCATACTGAATTGGCTCAAGCGGCTGGCGTTCCTGCTGATCACACTTTTGTCTTAGATAATGGTGAGGTCTTGTGTTTCGGTCCAGACGGATCCAGGATTGCTGGACGAATTCCTGCAGGTGATGTCTACGTTGACACTTCAGGAACTGCTGATGTTGGTAACGTCGTAGTCCATGATCGTCAGATTTTATCTGAGGATGGCTTAGTAGTAGCGGTAGCAACCGTTGATTACAAACATAAACGAGTATTGGCAGGACCTGATGTCCTAAGTCGTGGTTTTGTTTATATGCGCGAATCGACAGATTTGATTAGCCAAGCGCAAAAGCACATCTATCACATTATTAAAACTGAAATGGATAAAACCGATCATCCTAAAGATAGTGTTATTCGCAAGGCGATCGTAGAAAATCTCTCCGACTTTTTATATTCGCGAACCAAACGTAGACCAATGATTTTACCAATGATTGTTGAAAAGAAATAAATAAAAAGCCCAAGTGGGCTTTTTATTTTTAGTAAAGATAGATCAAAAATATGAAAATACATCTCTTAGTCAATGAGTCAGCTGGCAATGGCCATGCTAAAAAAATATTCGATCAAACCGTTTTACTCTTAATTGATCAAGATATTGCATTTAGCTTTGAAAAAAGCAACTATGCTGGCGAGTTAATTACATTAGCTGAAGCGTATGGCAACCTAACCCATTCTGATAATGAATATCTGATAGTTATTGGCGGCGATGGCTCACTTAATGAAGTCTTAAACGGCATTAAGCGATCAAGCCAACCCAATTTACCTTTTGCTTATTTACCAGCTGGTACTGGTAACGATTTTGGTCGAGCTGCAAACCTAACTAATCAGCCGAAAACTTTACTCAAGCAATTAAAAAAGCGGCCTACTCCCACCTTAATGGATTGCGGCGCTTTTAAAATAATTAATCGTTCACAGCAGACTTATTATTTTGCCAATAATTTAGGTATTGGGTTTGATGCTTATGTTAATCATTATAGCAACCATTCCAATTTAAAAAAGTTACTTAACACGCTTAAGCAAGGAAAATTAAGCTATATATCCTATATCTTGAAAGCGGTTAGTAAGCAGGATACATTTCAGGTAGATGTTCAAAGTAAGTCGCACAAACTACATTTTAATGATGCTTTTTTAGTAACTACAACTAATCATCCATACTTAGGCGGCGGTATTCCACTACTTCCTAGTGCATCTGTTACTAACCATCAGATCGCTACTGTCATTGTAGAAAAACGCAGTATCCCTAAGTTAATCAAACTGTTTATTAACCTACTCAAAGATGGTTCGCATATTAAAGATCCGCAATTTCATTATCTTGAAGCAAAAAAAATTACTATTAAAACTTATCAACCTGAATTTGGTCAAGTTGATGGTGAAGAAATTCATCCAAGAGCCTTTGAACTTGAGCTAACAGTTAATCACTTTAACTTATTAAAATGAACAAAACCGCTTTTCGCAGTTAGTGAAAAGCAGTCTTTGTTTGTCCTAAAAAGCTTCAAACGAGCCATTCTTTCGTTCTTTTTTAAAGAAGTAATTAAAAATAAAAATACCTATTATTAACCAGACTAGGTTGACGAGTAAATAGTTAACTATCTGCATCGTGAAAATTCTTTGTCCCAAAAATAACTTTCGGACTAATTCTATTCCTCCGACATACGGTACCAATTCTTGCCAAACGCTATAAACAGGAAGATAGACATTTGAAACCATTAATAAAATAGCTTGAAAAATAGTTGACCATTGTCCAAGCTGCTTGAAGCGCAGTGATCCAGCAGCAAAGATTAAACCCAAACCAAACATACCAACATTTGAAATTAACGACAAAATAAAGGTCAAAATTAAAAGCCAGATCATTTCCCCTAGAGAATATGACGTAACCAGACAAGTTCCTATACTAAGCACTATCAAGTAAAGCCAAGTAATAGCACTATCTGCCAAAGCTTGAATCAAATATAATAACCATAATGGGAAAACTGCTTGTACCTCGCTTTCTAAGATACCAGCCTTTTCATTACTTTCAATTGCCATAGCACAGCTCCCAAGCTGTGAAATTCCCAAACTCCAAAAGAGATAGCCGATTAAAATAATAAAAACCCCATTATTAGTATGATATAGCTTACCCATTTCGCTAGTATCAGAAAACAACATAATAGCAACCAGCGCACCAGCATAAATTAAAAATTGACTAAGGGTTGCTGGTAAATATCGTAAATTGCTTTTTAGTTCTAAATAAAGTTGTACCCAAAATAGTTGCCAGACTTTTTTAATTCTTCGCAAAGTTTATCTCCCTCATTAATCATACAATTCATGATACATGGCAATTAATTGCGACTCAGCTAACGGATGCGTAATTGTTTGTGCAATAGTTCCATTTTGCAAAAATATATAATAATCAGCCACTGCTGCTAACATATGTGTATCATGAGAAGAGATCACTTGCAGCTTTTTAGTCTTAGTCCTGAGTTGCTTAATAAGAGTAACTAATTCTGCTTGAGCAGAAATATCTAGACCATTTGAAGGCTCATCTAACAGTATTAGCTCCGTCTGCAGTGCGGCTGCCACCAAAATAGCTGCTTTTTTCTTTTGTCCAGTTGATAACTTTTCAAAGGTAGTAGATAAATTATTATTAAAGTTAAAAACTTCGGCTAACTGAATCAATTTTTCCCGAGTTTTATTCAAATTTTGACCTTTTAATGAAGCAAAATATAATTCATTTTCCAAAATAGTCAATTTATTGCGCAGTCCGCGTTCACCCGAAACAACAAAGGTGGTTTGTTTACTAGCCCAATTAGCATAACTTTGTCCTGTTTGATCAATACTAATCCTACCACTAGTTGCTGCCAATACTCCACTTAATAAGCGCAGCATCGTTGACTTACCAGCACCATTAGGACCAACTAGACCAATTACAGAAGACTTTTGAGATAAAGCTAAGTTTATGTCGTGCAAGATCAACTTTTTGCCATAGGTTTTGCTAACCTTATCAAAGATAATTGTCATTAAGTTAATCCTCCTAAATATTAATTATTTTTTATTAAAAATATAATTTAATTAAAGCACTTTTAGTTTATCTAAGCAATAAAAAAACAGTAGTAACTACTGCTTTGGTTTACCCTAAATATGAAATTGCCACTTGCAACTGTGCTAACTTCATAATTGAACTTGCAAGTTCAGACTTAGGTATTGTTATTGAAATCTCATTTGTTAATTCATCAAAGTCAAAGCCACTACCAAGTACTAGTTCCGTAGCAGTTTGGATTAATTCTTCATCACTAGCTCCTGGATCAAGCTTAAAAAGTAGACGTCCATCATCACTTACCTGATAAGCATTATCAAGCATTTTAATGAAACAATAAATTGTATCACCATAGGCATCAATTTCAGTAGTTGCCACTTCCAGTGTATCTTCACTAACTTGCGCAACCTTGGTATTATCAATTACCCAATCACTAATTGATTTTTGTACAGACTCACTATTAAGTATTGCTTTATTGTTCATAATTTCCTCTATCCCGTGTTGCCAGCCTAATTCCCTGCATCCCAATCATAGGATCAATTTGACCAGAATAAATCAATTGCGGTGTTAAAATCGTTTCTGCTACCTTATCTGAACTAGTTTCCTGTTCATCAGCTACTAAATCCCCAGTCACAGTTTGCTGATTCGCTTTTGCAAATTGCTTTTGCAATTTTTCAGTTAAGCCAGTTTTCCGATCGTTGCCTGAAGTATTCAGAGCCATTGTATAAGCACGTTGATCACCAATTAAAACCAAATTTTTTTCAGCTCTAGTTACCGCGGTATATAATAAATTGCGCTTAAGCATGATATAGTTTTGCATAGTCAAGTTTAAGATAACTAATGGAAATTCTGAGCCCTGTGCCTTATGAATTGTAATTGCGTAAGCTCGGGTTAAGTCAAACAAGTCTTTTTTACTAAAAGTAATTTCTCGTCCATCAAAATCAGCAATTAGACACTTCTTAGAACTTTTTTCATCAAGTGCTATCACCTTACCAATTTGGCCGTTATAGATATCCTTTTCAGGATTATTTTGTAATTGCAAAACGCGATCACCAATCCGAAATTGCTCATCGTGCACCTCTATATGTTTACTATTGGGTTTGGGCGGATTCATAATTTCTTGGATAATATTATTTAAATTAGTTACGCCACCTTCGCCATGATACATTGCTCCTAGAACCTGGATATCATCTTTTGCAAATCCTTTAGCTAGAGCTCGTTCAACAACTTGGCTAACTACATGACCAATTTCATGTGGTGGACAAGAGATAAAGGAATAATTTTGAGTTTTCTTGAATAAAGCTTCTTGGTTCTGACCTGCATTAATTTCATGTGCTAAGGTAATAATACTAGAATCATCACCCTGTCGGTGAATTTGCGTTAAAACCGTAGTCGGAAAAACTTCGGACTTAATTAAATCACTAAAGACATTTCCTGCACCAACTGAAGGCAACTGATCTTTATCACCAACAAAAACAATATGCTTAATTTGATTGATACTGTTAAGTAACTGTTTAAACAAAAACATATCAACCATCGACATTTCATCAATGATGAGAACTTCACCATTGAGTTCGTTCAAATCTACATCATTACTTGGCCCTATTCCCATTCCTAGTAACCGATGGATTGTCTTAGCGCTGATACCCGTAATTTCCTCCATTCTTTTAGCAGCCCGACCTGTTGGAGCCGCCAATAAAAACGGTGGATCACTGCTGTATAAGGCCGAATTGGGAATTTCAGCTAAATCGCGTAAACAGAGCAAAATGCCATTGACAATAGTGGTTTTTCCAGTACCAGGACCACCAGTTAAGATAGATAATGGCTCATTAACTGCATTTTTAATGGCAACCTTTTGGGTTTCATCATATTTTATGTGCAATTGTTTTTCCGCTTGAGTTATTGCTTTGTTTAAAGCCACTTCACTATATGGAGTGGTCTTTTGCTGGTGATCAGTAACCTGCTTCATCGTTAGTGCAATGTCATTCTCCGTTTCAAAAATACTTTGCAAGGCCGCATTTTCACCAGTAACTACTATCTTACCGGTCTGCTGAAGCTGATTCACACAAGTAGCAATAGAATCATATTCTGTGATATGCAATAGCTTGCTAGTGTCTGTCAGTAACTGAGCTAATTTAATATAAGTATTCCCAGCTTTGCTAACTTCATCAAGTAACACCTGATAAACTGCACCCTTAATCCGGTGTTCATCATCGGGTTTAAAACCGAGCTCCTGCCCCATTCGGTCAGCATTTTTAAACCCGTACCCAGTTACTTCAACAATTGGCCCATAAGGATCCGCTTGCAATTTTGTAAGGGTCTCACCATGATAAACTTGATATAGTTGCCCAGCAACTTTTTTATTCAGACCAAATTGCGCTAATTTTAAGACAATTTCTGAATAAGAATCCATTGCATTGACACCAGTTAGCAAACTATCCTTTTGCTTTTGAGTTAAAGATAGCGTCGCAATCTTAGCGGGCTGCTCCTTTAGAACCTTTAATGCATCAACACCCAATTCAGCAATAATCGTATTGGCAGCTTTTTTACCAATACCAGGAAACTGATCAGAACTTAAATATTTAGTTAAACTCCCCTCTTCATTAGGAAGAGCTTGCTCATAGCTTTCACAACGAAACTGCAAGCCAAACTTATTATGCACGATTAACTTACCTGTAAAATGATAAGTCGCACCTAGCTGAACCTCACCAAAATTACCAGTAACCTTGATTTCGTCTTCATCATATCCAGCTAATTTACCAACAATTAAAATATTAAGAATCTTATATAAATCTTGGTCAGCTTCAAATACAATTCCTGTTAGTTTACCAGTAAATTCAGTCATCTTGTTTGTCCTGATTATCAATGTTACTCAAAATTGCTGCATATTGCTCAAGCGCTTGCTCATAATATTTGGAATCTAATTCACGTGATTTAGCCAGATATTGCTTCGCCTGTTCCTTATCGGTAGCTAAAACCGTAATTCCTAGTAAGAAATTAACCTTAGCACTACGCTTATTATCTGAAATCTGGCAATAACTAGCTTCAGCTTGCTGCATTTCACCTAAATTCAACCAGATATCACCCAGTAATTCATTTACTCGTTCATCAATTTGCTTAATAGTTAAGGCATAAGCGAGTGCTTTTTGCGGCTGCCCTAGTTTCAAATAAACTAGCGCCTTTTGGTATAAAACCAAATCATCATTAGGAATTTGGTCAAGTAAGCCTAATGCTTTATCAAATTCACCTTGCATATAATAACACACAGCTAAATCATAATCTAAATCTTGCGGCTCTTTAACTAGTGACTTTGCTTGCTCCAACAATTGAGTAGCTTGAACAAAGCTGCCCTGTTCGAGTAAATAAGTTGCTAATTCCAAATAATTTTCCGTTTTTTGCGGGTTAACATCAATTTTAGTAATTAGTTGATGAACTTTTTGGTTAATTTTTTGCTTTTCAGCCTCAGTTTTTGCTTCTTTTTTAGTCATTATAATGAATCCGTTTCTGCTAATTTTCTTTCTAAAAAATCTGTTTCATTCCAAACTATGGTCTGAAAATTTTTACCTTGATCTTTTGTTTCCAAAATAGTCAGACTAGTATTACTTAAACTACCATTTTGCCTGACATTTTTTAAAGAAAAGCCCAGCAAGCCACCCATCATACCAGATAAAGCGGCGCCATGACTAATAGCAAGTACTTTGTCAGTTGCAGTTGGAAATTTTTGTGCGACATCATGAGCAAAACTCTTACCACGGTTAATTACTTCAGGATAATCTTCGCCGTCAATTGCTTTACCATCATAACATTCTGGATGATTCCATAAATCGTCAACTTGCTTAGGAAAGCGCTGCTTAGCCTGAGCAAAGTTAAGTCCCTCCATCTGCCCCAAATCAAATTCACGCAGTCGTTCATCAATTGTCACAGGCAGATCAATTCCTGCACTATTCGTAATTCCATTAGCAGTATCAATCGCCCGTTTTAGAGGACTAGAATAAACTCCAGCAAATTCCACTCCACGTAAATGTTGGCCTAACTTCTTAATATCTGTCAAACTTTGCTCTAATAGTGGTGAATCGCCATGCCCACCTTGAAAACGTCCCTCAAGATTCCACTCAGTTTTTCCATGCCGTACAAAATAAATCTGCATTGCTATGCCCTGCCTTTTCTTTTGGATTACTTATCTAGTTTATCATTTAATTTTGCTAAAAGAAAAAGAGAAAAGACAACAATTTATCTTTTCTCTATCATCATTTAAACTAACTGTAATTGCTGTTCATCTTGATACGCAGCATCAATATTGCCACCACCAAGACACTCTTCACCGCGATATAATACTAAAGCCTGGCCGGGCGTTACTGCACGTGCTGGCTCATCAAAGTAGACGGTTACGCTGTTACTTTGAGCATGGTACTCAGCAGTCACTGCCACATCTGGTTGGCGATAACGGAACTTAGCACTACAATGAATTTTAAAATCATGATCAGGTTGCCCAGCAAAAAATGACATTTCACTAGCTTCAAGCTTAGTTGCATATAACAATTCACTATCATAACCCTGTTCAACAATTAACTCGTTTTTGGTTAAATCTTTACCGACAACAAACCAGGGATCAGTTGATTCTTTAGTTGAGCCTAAACCTAATCCTGAACGCTGACCAATTGTATAATACATTAGTCCGGCATGTTCACCAACCACTTTTCCGGTTGGAGTAACCATTTTACCTGATTTAGCGGGCAAAAACTCTGTTAAAAACTTTCTAAAATTACGCTCACCGATAAAACAAATCCCGGTTGAATCCTTCTTCTTAGCCGTAGCTAAACCTGCCTTAATCGCAATTTCACGTACTTGCGGCTTAGTTAAATCTGCTAACGGGAAAATTACCTTATTAATCTGCTCTTGACTTAGTTGACTCAAAAAATAAGTTTGATCCTTATTGCCATCCTTAGGACGCATCATATGAGTAAGACCATTTTGATCAGTTACTGTTTTGGCGTAATGACCCATGGCAATATAATCTGCGTCTAAATTAAGTGCAAACTCTAAAAACGACTTAAATTTAATTTGGCTATTACACATAACATCAGGATTGGGAGTTCGACCTTTTTTATATTCACTTAAGAAATATTCGAAAACCCGATGCCAATATTCCTTTTCAAAATTAATTGAATAATAGGGAATGCCAATTTGATCGGCAACTTTTTTGACATCATCATAGTCTTCAGTTGCTGTACAAACACCAGCATCGTCGGTATCATCCCAGTTCTTCATAAAGACACCAATTACATCATAACCTTGCTGCTTAAGTAACAGCGCAGATACGGAAGAATCAACGCCGCCACTCATTCCAACAACAACTCTAGTCTTCTTTGCCAATTATCATCAATCCTTTACTGCCATAATAATGTTACGCTCTATTAAGTCTTTTAAAATATAATTTAAAAGATCCACAGTTTGTGCTAATTGTTGATTCTTAAAAATATTCACTTTCTTTAAGCCATTACGATCAGTAACCACCATGGTAAAGTGGGTCATTGCTTGATTAATCGTCATCTTAAGTTTAGTAGGCGCATCATAAGGTGAGTCATTATAAAGTGGATGTTCATAATTATAATTTCCCTTAGCAGTTTTTACAAAACCCGCATCAAGCAATGCATAGAGCTTTAAGTCTGGACTTAAGGTGAACTTACGTGTATCACCATTCAATATCACTGTATTTGCCATAATTTACCTCACTTACTAATAATAAGTTAACTTACTTAAGAATGCAACTATTTATTTTTCCATTGCGTTTTTTGAGCAATTTTCACTAATTCCAAAGCAAATGCTCGGATTTCTGCAACCGTATTATAGCGACCAAACGAAATTCTAATTGATTCATCAATTCTTGCCGACTTTTGACCAAAACAGGCCACTAATACATGTGACGGTTCAAGTGAACCCGCTGTACAAGCTGATCCGCCCGAAACGGCATAACCAGCTAAATCAAGATTAGCTTGTAAAATTGTGGTGGAAACACCATTAATTCGTAAGTTTAGAACATGGTGCGAAACATTCTTGCCGCGTCCACCATTGACTTGATAGCTAATTCTAGCTTCATCTAATTCATGCAAGATAATCTCCTGAAACTCGCTATATTTAGCCTGCAATTCCTGCTTATTAATCTTGCTAAGCTCATTTACTGCCTCGCCAAAACCAGCAATTCCAGGAACATTTTCCGTACCTGCACGCCGCTTAGTCTCTTGCTCACCACCATATATTAGTGATGGTAAGTTAATGCGAGCATTTTTATATAAAAAACCAAGAAATTTGGGGCCATTAATTTTATGAGCCGAAGTGGATAATAAATCAATCTGCATTTTCTGTACATCTAGATCAATATTACCTAATCCTTGCACCGCATCAACGTGAAAATAGGCATTACTATCAGCGACAATTTCGCCAATCTCTTGTAACGGGTTGATACTGCCAACTTCGTTATTAACGGCCATAATTGATACCAGAATCGTTTCTGGAGTTAAGGCAGCTTTTAAATCAGCAAGCGAAATATGCCCAGTTGCATCAACATCCAGATAAACTACATCAAAACCGTTTTTTTCTAATTGACGCAGCGGTTCTAACACAGACGGATGTTCAACTTTCGTAGTAATGATTCTGTGGCCAACTTCCCTTTGCATACGGGCGATTCCAAAAATTGCCGTATTATTGCTTTCTGACCCTCCCGAAGTAAAAATAATCTCGTTAGCTTGGGCATTGATTGCCTGACTAATTTGGCTGCGAGCTTGCTCAATGACTTTACGAGCAACGCGGCCTAATTCATAAGTACTAGATGCATTGCCAAAATTTTGCTTCATTTGCTCAGTAATTGTGTCAATTACTATGGGCGACATTGGTGTAGTTGCCGCATTATCCAAATAAACTTGCGTCATTTTTCATCATCTTCTTTAAATATTTACAAATTAATTTTGCTGCCTTGGCACCCACTTCTTGGGCAAAATGATCAAAGTCACCGTCAGCTTCTTGATCACCATTATCAGAAATCGCCCGCAAAGCAATTAACGGCGTTCTAAAATGGTCAACAACTTGTGCAAAAGCAGCCCCTTCCATCTCTACTCCTAAAGCATCAGGAAAATTGGTTTTAATTATCGCCTTTTGTTCATCCGAACCAATAAAGGAATCACCGGTCACAATTAAGCCAGTTTGTACTTTGATATTTTCTGCTTGCAAAAAGTCGGCAAAAGCTGTTTTTGCAGGAGACTCCAATCTAAATTCAGCAGGCTCACCCGGAATTTGTCCCTCAACATAATTTCCCGCAAGCGTATTATGTGCATCGTGATAGCTGAATGAGTCAGCCAGAATTAAATCTGACCGATGAACAAAAGTCTGCAATGAACCAGCAGTTCCAGTCATCAATACCAAATCAATTTTTATTTGGCTCAATAAACTAGTTAGGTTCATTGCAGCCTGGACTTTACCAATTCCACTCAGACCAATATAAATATCGTTTTTAGTACCAGAAAAGTGCTCGAACACACAAGATCCGAACACTTCCTTAGTACCTGAGTGAAAATATTTCTGATAATATGTTGCTTCAATTTCCATTGGAACAATAATCGCTATTTTCATCTTTATCCTCAAATTATTTTATAAATGAAACAATGCTAATAGTACCAAAACAATTAAAACCAAGACAATCAAAATAGCTTGATTCAATCTTCGCTTGAGTCGCAAACCTTTATCAGCTACGCCTTCTTTTTTGGAGGTAGTTGCTGGCGGCGTTTGCTTTTCTTGGCTAGTTCGCTTTTGCTGAGTGGTCTGGTCTGTTACTGGATCACGTTTAAAATCGGCATTTACATCAAGCTCTGCTTCATCATTAAAAGCTGACTTAATTTTATGCAAAACTTTTTTACTTTTTTGCTGCTTAACTTTTTTACGGTAATCTGAACGTTTCTCAGTCATTTTTTCCCTTTACATCTGTACCGGTCAACAGCATATTTTCCCAGAGACTCATCGCATACAATGTTTTTAGATCAACGATTTTCCCTTGCGCAAACAGCTGCTTTAGCTGCGCCAAATCATACCAATGACTAGTTAAAAACTCGTCGTCATCCAACGGACGTTTCTCAGCTAATTTAGTTAAAGTATCACAATAAAACAAATGCAGCTGCTCACTAGAAAAGCCAGGAGAAGAATAAAATTCAGTGATTTTTTCCCAATAATCTGCCCGGTAGCCGCCTTCCTCGTTTAATTCACGCTTCATCGCATCTAGTGGACTAGCATCCGTAGCGTCAACTAAACCAGCAGGAATTTCTAAAGTCAATTGCTTAATCGGTTCACGCCACTGCTCAACTAATAGCATTTTCTGCTGGTCATTAACAGCAAGAACAGCAGCGGCTGGTTGATGTTCAACCACTTCTCTTGTAGTAGTGACACCATTTGGCAAATTAACTGTCCTAACTGAAAGATCAACAATTCGCCCCTTAAAGATTTGTTTTGCAGAAATTTCTGTTTCTTTTAAGTCCATTATTCACTTTCCTGTGACTCAGCCAAATAAACATTGACACATTGTAAACCGTTTTTGCCTTGGGCAAGTTGGTATTTTACTTTTTGGCCAACTTGCAAACGCCGATAGCCGGCCTCTTTAATCGCAGTATAAAAGACAAAATAGGCCTTATGATTTTCTTGATCTTCAATAAATCCAAAACTACTGCCTTGGTCAAATTGCTTTACTGTACCTAGTCGCATTAATCTTCTAATCCTTCTTGAACTACTTCAGGATAATCTTCTTTAACAATTGTAGCACACCGTCCACAAAGCATTGGCAAACTTTGATCAACCCCAATATCAGATCTAACCATCCGACAACGTGGACAAACCTCACCAGTTGCTTTTTCAACCTTAATAGCTGCGTTTGGTAGTTTTTCTGCATCAGCTGGTGCATCACCATCAGCAATCGTTAATTTTGAAACAATCAGAATTTGTCTAAAGTTAGCATCTAAAGTATCAAGAACTGCCCTAGTTTCTTTAGTAGGATAAATAGTTACAGCTGCTTCAAATGATTTACCGATTAATTTTTGATCACGAGCCAGCTCCAAGGCTTTAAGAACATCATCACGCAGGTTCATAAACTGCTTCCAATTAGCCAAAACCTCATCATGATTAGCGTATTGCTCAACCTCTGGCATATCGGATAGTTGAATATAATCTTCTTTTTCTTTCAAGAATGACCAAATTTCTTCCATAGTATGTGGCAAAATTGGCGTCAGAATTTTCGCGATTTTAACTGTTGCATCATAGATAACTGTCTGCATTGAGCGTCTAGCCTGACCATCTTTACTCTCAATGTACAAAACATCTTTAGCAAAGTCCAAATAAAAGGCTGATAAGTCATTAGCAATAAAGGCAAAGACCTTCTTATAAACAGCATTAAAGTCGTATTTCTCATAATCAGCTAAACAACTCTCAACCAAGTCATTTAACCGAACTTCTAGATATTGATCAACAGGAGTGAGTTTTTCATATGCAACTCGATTCTTATTTGGATCAAAATCAGTCGTATTAGCCAGCATATAGCGGAAAGTATTTCTAATCTTACGGTAACTTTCAGATGTTTGTTGCAGAATCTCATTTGAAACAGCGACATCAGAAGTGGCATCAACTGAAGCTACCCACAAGCGAATAATTTCCGCACCCATTTTCTTAATTACATCATTAGGAGCAATTATGTTGCCTAGCGATTTCGACATCTTATGTCCTTTGTTATCTAGCACAAATCCTTGCGATAAAATTCCTTTGTAAGGTGCTTTGCCAGTAGTAGCAACTGAGGTAATCAGGCTAGAGTTAAACCAACCACGATATTGGTCACTACCTTCAAGATAAAGATCGGCTGGATAATGCAAACCAGGGCGATGATCCATAACGGACTTGTGAGAAGACCCAGAATCAAACCAGACATCTAAAATATCATTTTCCTTGGTAAACTTACCATTTGGCGAATGTTCAGAAGTAAAATCAGCCGGTAATAATTCTTCAACTGGATGAGTATACCATGCATTAGATCCCTCTTTAGCAAAAAGTTCCGCAACATGCTCAATGGTCTCTGGAGTAACAATTGCAGTGCCATCTTCAGCATAAAAAATTGGTAGTGGAACACCCCAAACTCGCTGACGAGAAATGACCCAGTCCCCGCGATCTTTAATCATATTATGTAAGCGTAATTTACCCCAAGAAGGCACAAAATCAACTTGATCAATTTGATCCAAGATTTGATCACGACACTTATCAATAGAGGCAAACCATTGAGTAGTAGCACGATAAATAACTGGTTTTTTAGTCCGCCAATCATGTGGATAAGAGTGCGTAAAGAAACTCAATTTTAGTAAATTACCAGATTTTTTTAATTTTTCACTAACCACTTTATTAGCATCATTGTAAAACATGCCAACTAGGTCTGGATCAGGAATTTCTTCAGTGAAGCAACCCTTATCATCCATTGGACTAAAGACAGGAAGACCGTACTTTTGAGCAACATTACAGTCATCCTCACCAAATCCAGACGCAGTATGAACTAATCCAGTACCGTCATCTGCGGTAACGTGCAAAGCATTCATTAGCAACGAATCTTGATCATATAACGGGTGCTTTGCTACCATTCGATCCATTTGCGTACCTTTGAGATGCTGCACAACTTGGTAGTCTGTCCAATCCAAGTCCTTTGCCACAGATTCCAAAGCGTCTGTACCAACTACATAACGCTTATCGCCAACTTTAACTACCGAGTAATCAAACTTTGGATTAACAGTAATTCCTTGATTTGATGGAATAGTCCACGGAGTTGTAGTCCAAATTAAAAAGTAAGTATCTTTTGCATCTAACAGACCTTTACCATCTTTAACTGGAAATGCAACATAAATTGAAGGTGATTTAATATCATGATATTCTACCTCTGCTTCTGCTAATGTTGATTCGCTTGATGGTGACCAATAAACTGGTCGTTTCCCCTTGTAAATATAGCCTTTTTCATACATTTTACCAAAAACACGAATTTCTTCTGCTTCATATTCTGGTTGCAAAGTAATATACGGATGATCCCAGTCGCCCATTACTCCTAAACGCTTGAAATCAGCCTTTTGCTTTTCAATTTCTTTTCTGGCATATTCTTCACAAAGTTTACGATATTCAGCACGACTCATCGTCTTACGATTAACACCTTGCTTGGCAAGCTGTTGCTCAATTGGTAGACCATGAGTATCCCAACCTGGTACATATGGTGCATAATAGCCGTTCATATTTTTGAAGCGAACAATAATATCCTTAGAAATTTTGTTCATTGCATGCCCCATATGAATATTACCATTAGCAAATGGAGGACCGTCATGCAGATCAAAACGTGGCTTACCCTCATTTAGTTTTAATCTTTGTTCATATAAGTTATTTTCTTCCCATTCTTTTTGCCATTGTACTTCGCGAACAGGTAGATTACCTCTCATTTTAAATTTTGTTTTGCCCAAGTTGAGCGTATCTTTTACTTTCATAATAAAATTCCTTTCTATACAAAAAACCTCGTCCTAAATTAGGGCGAGGTTCATTATCCGTGGTACCACCTAAATTGAGTTGCTACACTCCACTTAAATCTTGCGTATCGTGCAAAAGACGTAATAAACCTATCCTAAACAGCTGATCAACCATTAGGCTCTTATATTAGCCTCCCACCTTCGCTAATTCGCTGAATTGCCTGCAAGTTTTACTGTTAGTTTATTATTTATGATCTTTATAATCATCTGGAAAAACAATTGTTGGCTCAGAGCCATTGTTTGTAGGGGTGATTTCTGACTGACTAATTGTCTCATGATTTAGACTATCTCCAGCCAATGGCTGAGGCTCATCTAAGTCATCAAGATCATCAGCTTCATCAATATCCTCCTCACCAAAGTCTACTTCATCTTCATCTTCATTGTCAAGGTCTTCTTCATCATCGTCATCTGCTAAAGTGATTGGTTCAGAACCATCTGGTGGATAAAAACGCTCAGTATCAAAGTATTTATCTAAAGCCTTTTGCCATTTTTCATCATTTAAATTATCAATTGCAATCTGCAGTAAATCTTGAATATGACTACGATAACCGGATACTTCCTTTTTTAAACGTTCATAATCAGCCCTGATCGTTGCTTCTTGTTGACGCTGATAATTAGCATCAACTTTCGCCTGTTCAGTGGCCTCATTAATAATTTCCTGTGCTCGTTTTTGTGCTCCAACAATTGTCTGTTTAGCAGCTTGTTCATTTTGTTTAGCTGTATCCGCCTCGGCCTTTGCTTGCTCGGCTTGCTGGCGTGCATCTTTGACTTGTTGTTGTAAATTGACAACTTCATTTTTTAAATCAACCATTTGGTCCAAAGCATTACCATAATCTTCAACCACTTGATCCAAAAAACTATCAACTTCACGGCGATCATAGCCATTAAGCCCCCGCTTTTTAAAGTCTTGATTATGAATATCCATTGGCGTTATTTTTACTTGTTTTTCTTCGTTTGCCACAGTTTCAGCACCACCCTATATTTTCCTTTTTTGGTTGTAACAATATTGACAATTTCACTTCTACCAAAGTGTCTTAAACTGAAAATATCCGCTACTTTTACTATTATATTAGAATCTTGAACTACATGCCAATTTAATTTAACATTTCTCTGCGTAATTGCAGCTTTTACTTGGCCACGACTTTGATTACTGAGTCCAGCTAAAACTGCATCTAATCTCAATGATGCTACAATAATTGTAGCCTCGCGACTATCATCTTCTGGTATTAAAACATCTTTTTGATCAATTGGGAGAATTCTAACTTGATTGCGGCCAATACGTGTAATCTGTTCAGTAAAGAAATTTAGTAACGTAGTTTTTACAAAAAACTGCCACCTACCATTGCCATCAGTAATGATATCACCAAAAGTATCTACTTCAACTCCTGAATTAGCCAAACTACCTAAAATTGCACTATGATTTAACTTGGCAAACTTACTTGGATAATTAACTTCACAAGGAGTAACCAAAAAATCCTCTAAGGCTAGTTCTTGCCAATCTAAACTAATCCAAACACGCTTTTTTTCAGCATTTTGATAACCACCAAATTCTTGCACAACTAAATCCTTACCAACAACAGTTTTCAGGATATTTCTTTGACCAGGATCTAAAAAATCAGTCAGGATAGGCTGGTGACGATAGACTACCCTATTAAAAAAACCGACCATTTGATCGATAGTCGATTTTTCTTCAGGCTCAAAATATGCATAAAAACTACTTGCTTGTCTTTTCTCAATCATGAAAACAACCTAAACAAGATATTTACCAGCCAATTAATTGCATAATCTTGTACAAAATATAACAACAATAAGCCAATTAGAAAGGATAAATCTAACCCAGTTGAATAAGAAAAACGTTGAATTGGTCCTTTGCGAAAGATTCTTAAATATGGATCGATCAATTTATCAAACAATCTACCCACAGCAGAATCTCTTAGAAACGGTATCCAGCTCATAATTGCATCAAAAACCATAATAAGACTATACAGCCAAATAAGCCATTTTAGTGCATTTAAAATATAAAAGAATACCTGCCACATCAGCTTAAATTATCTTTCTTATCAACTAAATCGCTAATCTTGCCGTTGGTAACAAACTTTGGCGGTGTAGCTAAAAATATTTTATCACCAACTCGTTGAATTTCTCCACTTAGTGCATAAACAGTCCCAGTAATGAAGTCAACAATTCTTCTAGCAGAAGCATCATCCATTCGACTAAAATTAATGATCACAGCCTTATTATTTAACAAGTTTTGAGCAACATCTTTAGCATCTGAATAAACTCGCGGTTCATACAAGACTATCTTACTCTTAACCGAATCTGCACCTGACTTAATCGAAACAACTTTATCTCGATCTATCGCACCGAGTGGGACAGTATTTTCGGTTTCATTTTGTTGATCATCAATATAGTCTTCGCTATCATACATTTCTTCATCTTCATCAGAAATGCCGAAAAATTTACCTATTTTATTAAACGACATGTTTGCCTCCTAGTTAATTTTCACCGCGATGCTTAAAAAATGGAATATCATCTACATCGTCATCTTGTGCATTAGTCTCAATTTGTGAAATACTATTTTGATCATCAGTAGTAAATGAATTTATATCATCATTTTTGTCAAAATCAGTTGGTGAAACACGTCTAGGTTCACGGTTATCATCATTATCCAGACCCCAGACACTAGTAGGATCAACCATCGGCTTATGCTTAGGAGCTGGCTGAACTACAGTTGATTGATTTAATGGTTGTTCTGATTGAACATTCGGTTGTGATTCATGTGCAACTTCGTCTTGCTGAACATCATCAGCCACTTGAGCTGATACTGGCTGTGACTTAATTTGATGACTACGCCCTGGTAACTGCTTTGACGCTTCTTCTTCAGCATCAGGATTTATCCCCGTTGCAATTACAGTAACGACAACTTCATCACCTAAGTTAGGATTAATTGAAGTACCAAAAATGATATTTACATCGTCACCAGCAGCTTTAGAAACTATTTCAGAAGCATCCTGAGCCTCAAACAAAGTTAAATCAGGTCCACCAGTAATATTTAGTAACACCTGCTGAGCACCATCAATTGAAACCTCAAGTAATGGCGAAGAAATAGCTAGCTTGGTTGCCTCAACAGTTCTGTTCTCACCATTAGCGCGACCAATACCCATTAAGGCAGCTCCTTGATTAGCCATCACAGTCTTAACATCAGCAAAATCTAGGTTAACATAATCAGTTGACGTAATTAAATCCGAAATTCCTTGCACACCTTGTTTTAAAACATTATCGGCTTCTTTAAAAGCATCCATCATAGGAGTCTTTTTATCAACCATTTCAAGCAAGCGATTATTAGCAATGATTACTAGCGTATCAACATATTGTTTTAATTCCGCAATCCCTGATGCAGCATTCTTTGAACGCTTGGGTCCCTCAAAAGTAAATGGACGTGTAACAACGCCAACTGTCAAAGCACCAGTTTCTCGAGCAATTTTAGCAACAATTGGTGCAGCACCAGTCCCAGTTCCACCGCCCATACCAGCAGTAATAAAAATCATATCTGCACCTTTGAGTGCATCTTCAATTGTTTGTTCACTTTCTTCAGCAGCTTTTTGTCCAACTTCAGGATGAGACCCTGCGCCTAAACCTCTAGTTAGTTTTGGGCCTAATTGAATTTTATTTTCTGCTTTATTGCTATTAAGCGCCTGTACATCTGTATTAGCTGCAACGAAGGAAACCCCTTGAACGCCATCATCAATCATCCGATTAACTGCATTTCCTCCAGCACCACCAACACCTATCACTTTAATGACAGCATTTTTATTGTCATCTGAATCGAATGTAAAATCCATCTAATTAACCACCTTTAATCAAAGAACTTTTTAAAGAAGCTCTTTATGCCATTTTCACTTTTTTTATTGCTATTTTTGGGCCTGCTTTGCACAGCCTTCTGCCGTCTATTATATTCTTCTTTTGTATTGGTTTCACTAACATGAGTAGATCTTTTTAAATTTTTAGAATTATTTTCTGCTGGTGCAACTTGGACTTGATCTGTTATTTTCTTACCATAAATTGCATTGATTGCTAAAAAATCAATATCAGATAAATTATATGCATAATTAACAATACCGTATGCAGCCGAATATACTGGATTACGCATACCAATCTGATCTGGCTGATAGACACGAGTTTTTATGTTTAAGGAATTGGCAACTAAATCATCAATTCCTTGTAACAGGCTATTACCACCAGTAATTACAATTCCTCCAGGTAGTTTCAATGCATCATGCTTATCTAATCCCTTACCAATTCGCTCAATAATTTGCATCAGCCGGGCATTAATTATTTTACTAAGATAAACTTCGTCAATCATTTCCTGGCCATCTGCACCAACACTATTGACCGCAAACTTATCTTTAACCGAGGCCAAAGCCGGATCAGCATAGCCATAATCAAGTTTGATCTGCTCCGCATCCTTTTTAGAAGTACTTAGTACGCTAGAGATATCATTACTAATATCACTACCACCTTCTAAATCAATATTCGCATACTTAATCTGACCATCATGGATAACGGTTGCCGTCGCAACCCCACCACCTAATTCTAGAATAATCGAGCCGAATGTTCGTTCACTTTCATCAAGTGCGACACTAGCAATTGCCAACGGGATTGGCACAAAGAAGTTATTTTGATAACCAGCCCGTTCGATTGCCTTCTTAATATTATGTAGTGGGCCAGCTGGAGCGGTTAATAGTATCCCTTGAACAGCAAGCGAGTGCGCAATCATTTTTCGTGGATCGTCAACTTCAACTTTGCCATCAATTAAAAATCGTGTAGTCAAGAACGCAATTGGTTCACGTTCACTTTTACTTGCAGATTTAATTGCTGCTTGCAAAAGCCGACGAACATCACGATCACCTACTTCTTGTCCAACATCACTTACATTAATTAAATCGCTGGCTGTTTCTAACTGCAACATTCCAACTGGAATGCCAGTAACCACCCGATAAATATTTGAGTTGGTCTTCTTCGAAATTTCTTTTAAAGCTTGTCCAATTGCACTTGCTGTTTCATCAATATCAGTAATATTGCCATGTCGCATACCTTTATTAGGCACTGCCACTGCTCCAATTACCTTACCAGAATCAGCTACAACGGCTTTTACACTAGTAGTACCGATGTCTAGGCCCACTAGAAGATTCGTGTTATCCAAAATTAATCCCCCATCAACGCTCTCTAGGAAATTTTACCATAAAAAAATCATAAATTCAGCTTACGTTAAACCATAATTTTGCTTTTCTTTAACGGTAAGTGGGCGAGTAAATGCCCCTACTTCCAAATCAATCAAACTATTTTTCACGGTTTTTGTTTTAATTTTATTATAATAATGTATTTTATCTTTTAATGTTGCGATATTACCAACTACAACATTGCCATCTTTCATTAGAAAAATAACTTGTGATTTACGTCTAGTATTACCACTTAATAGTTTAACCTGAGATCTAAATTCATCAGGTAAACTATTAAATAGCTGCAAATCTTTTTTTAAAGAAAACTGCTTATTATAACCAACAAAGATTGGCTTGTCTTGATTTACCTTATTCCAAGGTAAAAGTTTGGTACCAAGTTTGCCGTGTGCTAGAATTTTACGGTATTTATTACCCGTTTTAATATAGCCGATTGGAGGATGTTCAGTTATTGCTAAGGTCAGACGATTAAGCTTATCTGCTTTAACTTCAACCCTTTGAATCTCTGTATATTTGTCCATTAAATTATTGCTTAACTGCTTTTGATTAAACAAACAATTGACCACTTTATCGCCTGCTTTAATTCCAGAAGTTTGAACAATTTCATTAGCTGGCAGATCGGCAACTCCCTGGATTTTTACTTGCTTAATTATAGCTAGCGGTGAAATATAATATCCTAATATAATTATCATCACCAAAGAAATAATAATAATCGATCCTAAACGTTTAACAATTGCTGAACGTCGCTCGTTACGCAACTTAGCAAGCGAATCTGAAGCCTTATGTTTAGTAGACTGCTTTTTGCTTTGACTAGTTTGGTGAGCTAAATAACGTGACAGTTTTTCTTTTGGATCTATTTTAGTAACCCGTCTCTTCGTCATATAGTCTCACCTTACTTTCTATTTATTTACCAACTCTTGCATTACTTTAATTACTTGATCTGATGCATCAGGTATCCCCAATGATTTTGAAGCTTTCCTCATATCATGAGCATACTTATCATCAAGCAAAATATGATCAATTGAAGAAATAAAATTGTTAGGATTCAGGTCGTCTTCAGGTATTACCAAAGCCGCCCCCGCTTTTTCTAAATCAATTGCATTTTTCATTTGATGATTATGCGTAACATTAGGACTAGGAATTAAAATTGCTGGAACTCCTAATGCCGTAAACTCTGCAATACTCGTTGCACCAGACCGCGAAACAACACAGGTCATCTCTGGCAATAAAGCAGGCATATCCTTAATATATGGAGTAACTTTTAACTGATCACCATAATCAACTCCAGCCAGCTTTTCTTTGACCTCGTCATAATAGTAAGTTCCTGTAGCCCAAATAATTTGATATGGCTTTTTACTTAGCTTGATAATTGATTGTAGCACAATTCGATTGATTGCTAGCGCGCCACGAGAACCGCCAAAAATTAACACAGTTGGTACCTTGGGATTAAGTTGCCATTGTTTATGTAAATCAATTTTAACTTCAGGTAATGCTAGAACTTGCTGGGAACGTGGATTACCTGTTTTAACTAACTTGTTTTTTTCAGAAAATTGCTTGGCAGCATCATCAAAACTATAACAAATCTTGTCTACATAATGACCTAAATATTTGTTAGCCAATCCCACTACAGAGTTAGATTCATGGATCATTGTCGGTATATGCATTTTAGCTGCTTCATAAACAACTGCAGCACTGACATATCCCCCAGTCCCAACTACAATATCTGGCTTGAAGTCATGTAAAATTTGCTTTGCCCGTTTAGTTGCTTTGATGAATAAACTAATAGTAGCAAAATTTTTAAGTAAATGCTTGCGATTAAACCCTTGAATTTCAATTGTTTCAAAATTAACCCCTGCACTAGGGACAATCTTAGCTTCGAGTCCTTTTTTAGTACCTACAAACAAGATTTCATCATTTGTGGCTAATTCACGCTGCTTTAAACGTTCGATAATCGCCATAATTGGATAAATATGGCCACCTGTGCCACCGCCAGTAAAAATAACTTTCATTTTAATTTGTCTTTAAATCCTCAATTAATTTTATAAAACAATCGCCACGTTCTTCAAAGGTTTTAAATTGATCCCATGAAGCACAGGCAGGAGAAAACAGTAATACATCACCAACACTAGAAAGTTCATATGCCTTAGGTACAGCAACTTGCAAGGTGTCTTCAATCTCAATTTGCTTAATTCCAGCCTTACGTGCCGCATCTGCCAGCAAATATCGTGTTTCTCCATAAAGTACAACAGCCTTAACGTGTTTTTTTAGTAATGGAACTAGTGCGTCGAAACTAAAACCTCGATCTAAACCTCCAGCAATCAAGATTTCAGGCTGATCAAAAGACGGAATCGCAACAGAAGCTGCTTCAATATTAGTGGACTTAGAATCATTATAAACTTTCCGACCTGCTAGCGTTGTCACATATTGCAATCGATGTTTAGCTCCAGTAAATGTCTTCAAAACACTACAAATATCTGAATTACTTGCGCCCAACAAATTCGCAATTGCAATCGCAACTAACGCATTTTGTTGGTTGTGTATACCAGGTAATCTCATTTCTGATATTGGCATAATTTTGCCAGTTTTACTTTGTAAATAACCATCAGCAATAAAATAATCAGCTTGGCTATCTTTTTCGGAAAAAGTTTGAATCTTCGCTTTAGTTATTTGTTGTTCTTGAGCAAAAATTTCTTTCTGATCATAATTGGCGATTAGATAATGCTCACTACTCTGAGTTTTAGTGACATTTAACTTGGCAGCTACATAGTTGGCAAAGGTCTTATGATAATCAAGATGGACATTATTATAAATATCGATAATTGCCGCTATTTTAGGATCAAGATCAGTTACTCCTAGTAGTTGAAAACTTGACATTTCAACTACTAAAACATCATCTTTGGTTACATGATTAACAACTTCAGAAATTGGCTTGCCAATGTTACCGACAGCGTATGCATGGTGTCCACTATCAGACAAGTGGCGCTCCAAAATCTGTTGAGTTAGCATTACTGTCGTAGTTTTACCATTTGATCCAGTAATACAGACATAGGGCGCATCGCTTACACTTAAAGCAACTTCTGGTTCTGTAATAATCGGAATTTGTAATTCCTGTGCCTTTTTTACCAACGGATTATCATAAGGAATTCCGGGGTTCTTTACCAAATAGTCAAATTGCTCCTGCGCTAACAATTCAAGTGGATGATACCCACTAATAATATGAACACCTTTTTGGGCTAGTTGCTGCGCCTGCTGATTATCATTTAGATCTGCCTGATCATTTAAAGTTAGCTTTGCACCGAGTTTCAGCAATAAATTACTTACTGCAAAACCACTTTTACCTAATCCTAACACTAAAATATTTTTATTTCGATATTTATTTAGTTGCTTCATTTGTTTCTGTTTAGCCCCAGATTACTATATATAAAAAACTACCGATTAAGCCAATTAACCAAAAGACTCCATCAACTTTCCATTCACTCCAACCAATCATTTCAAAATGATGATGAATTGGTGTCATTTTAAAAATTCTTTTCCCTGTAGTTTGAAACGAAATTACTTGTAAAATAACACTTGCGGTTTCACAAACAAATACAATGCCAATCAATAATAATGACCATGGTCGATTCAAGAGGATACTGACTACGGCCAATCCGCCTCCTAAAGCAAGTGAACCAGCATCACCCATAAAAATCTTAGCCGGTTTATGATTAAAAATAAAGAACGAAATTAATCCGCCAATCACACTCATACAAAAGAATAAAACAGCAGAATTGTGCTGCTTAATAGCTAAATAAGCATAAGTACCATATGCCAGAATCGATAGCCCAGTAGCTAGGCCATCTAGGCCATCCGAAAGATTGACCGCATTAGAAAATCCAACTAACCAAAATACAACAAAGGCAATAAATAAAATTACGCTGGTTACAGTTCCTACAAACGGAATAAATAGCTTAAACTTAAAGCCATCACTAGCGGCTAATCCTACTACTACTGCCGCAATTAAAATTTGCAGCAGCAACTTTTGCCATGCCCGCAAACCTAAATTACGCTTAAAAAAGAGCTTGATCGCATCATCAAGAAAGCCAATAACACCATAACCTAATAGACTAATTACTAAAATCCAAATACTTTTATTTAGCTCATGTTGCCACATTGCCACCCAAATAGTAGAAACAGCCGCTGCTAAAACAAAAACGACTCCTCCCATTGTTGGCGTACCTGACTTTTTTTGATGCCATTTAGGACCCTCATCGCGAATTTCCTGTCCTTCATGATGACTACGCATAAAAATAATCATCCAAGGTAAAATAAATCCTGTTAATACTAGTGAACTAACCAATGCAATAATACTATTAATGAGCATATAGTGCTACTCCTTTAATTCTATTTTTAATTTTGTTCCAGGCTTAATAGTCGCGCCAGGTTTAATACTCTGCTTTTGAACTACTCCACTGCCTTTTAAATCTAGCTTAATATCAGCCAATGTTGCAAACTGCTGCAAGTCGTTAAGTGTCCATCCATGCATCTCTGGACAAGTGATTTTTTTGGTTGTACGAACAAACAGCTTATTACCAACTTGCATTTTTTTATTTTCAGCCTGGGCAGTTATCTTATTTCCCCGTCCAAGCTTAACCAGTTTGAGCCCCAATTGACTAGCTTTTTGTTTTGCGCTTTGAAACGACATTTTAGTAAGATTAGGCACAGTAACTAATTTAGTAGTATCGTGCTCATTTTTTGACATTAAAATAGTACGATTCATTACTGGCTTAAAGATTGATGCCAAAATAGTTTCTGCTGGCTTCACCATCCGTCTTGGTTGTTTCATTGTGATATAAACACAATAACGTGGTTTTTTAGCCGGGGTAACTCCGACAACTGAGAAGATATAATTATTATCGCCCTTAAGATAACCTCCATGTGGATTCGCTATTTGTGCAGTACCTGTTTTAATAGCAATACTTTGATGATCCATTCGATAAGTTGCACCAGTCCCTATTCGCTTATTGAGAACCCGTTTCATATTTTTTAAGACAACTTGGGCAGTTTGCTTAGAATATACAGGATCTCCAACATCTTGAACTTGGTACGATTTAATTGTCTTACCACTAGCATCAGTTTCTTTTTCAACAAACTGCGGCTTCACCATTTGTCCTTCATTAGCCAAACTGCTAAAGGCCTGCATCATTTGCATAACATTAACATTAACTCCTTGACCAAAACTAGTTACTGCCTGATCAACTGGAGATTTAAAAGCTAGCAATCCTGATTGTTCACCAGGGAGAGTAACTCCAGTTTTTTGATTAATTCGAAACTTTTTCAAATATTTATGCCAGGTTTTCGCACCCATTTGTTGTTCAAGGTGTACGAACCCTGTATTACTAGATCTTGGAAAAGCTTGTGAAAAGGGAATACTACCCCAACCTGATGACTGCCAATCATGTATTACGGATCCTCCAACCGAAACCGAACCAGAATTGTAATACTGATTAGGATGGTAATTTCCACTATCAACAGCCGCAGATAAAGTTAAAACTTTAAAAACTGAACCAGGTTCAAAGGTATCCTGTACCAGAATATTACGATAGGATTTGTCCATTCCCTTTTTTGTCTGTGGATTAAAAGTAGGTCTTTGAGAAGCAGCTAAAATTTTACCAGTTTTCATGTCTTCAACTACTGCAGTCATAGAAACTGGATTATATGTTTGTTGCACATCTGAAAGACGATTTTCCAAATAGTCTTGTAATTGTGAATCAATCGTCAAATACAAGTCATTACCATTCTTAGGGGCACGATAAGATTGTGCATGATTCGGAGCTTGATAATTTGCCGCATCAACTGATGAAATTTGCGTACCATCTTTACCCGAAAGCAAGTCATTATACCATGCTTCTAATCCCATTGTACCAACTAAATTCTCAGTATTAGTCTTTTTATCATACTCTGGTTCAGCATAGCCAACTATGTGAGAAGCAAAATTACCATTGGGATACAACCTAGCTGGAGTCTCAAAAAACTTAATTCCTGGCAACTTCATCTTGACTATTTGATCACGCTGACGTTTAGTCAGTCCACTTCCAGCTGCACCAAACTGAACCTGGAAAGCTGAATGACTAGGATTCAGATATTGCAAAATTTTACTTGCAGATATAGGTAGTACAGTCGCTAATTTATCGGCTGTTTTAGATTTATTAACCACATATTCTGGTTTATTTTTATAATTTATTGAAGTTTTATCTAAGATCGCATAAACCGTATAAAGATGCGAGTCTTGTGCCACTGCTAATCCATTCCGATCATAGATCGTACCGCGAGATGCCTTTAAAACCTGATTCCGTTTATATAACTGTTCAGTTCTTTGACTCAAGTTTCTGCCATTAACGGTTTGTGAAATTCCTAAATATAAAAATCTTCCTACAAATACAAGAAAAACCAAAGCCGCAGCTACTTGGAGACATCTCCCCACTGTAAAACGGTAGCCGTGGGCTTTGGATTTTTGTGATCGCAAATTATTAATACTTTGTTTCATTAGTGAACATTCCTAATGTTTTTTTCAATTAAAGTTAGTCCTTTACTTCGAGCAATTTTGTTCATTCTTGCACTTGAAGTTAACTCACCGATTTCTTGGTGTAAATCACTAACTTTATTTTGCTCTTTAACAACTGTTTGCTGAACATTAGTCAGCTCATGTTGAGCTGACGTGGCTGAAACACTAGCTGAAACTAATGTAAACATTAGTCCTAATGTAATTAATGTTCCTAAAATTAGCAAGACTTTTTCAAAACCAGACCAAACAACGTGTTCTTGGTTAAGAGACACTCGTTGCTTAGCATTTGGTTTATCTTTTTCATTAAGGTTAAATGTAACTTTTCTTGCTAAATTATCAGCCATCGGCTTTTCCTCTTTACAACTTTTCCGCGATCCGTAACTTTGCACTGTGTGAGCGGTTATTGTTCTCTAATTCTTTAGTCGAAGCAACAATAGGTTTACGATTGATTAAACGAAGAGTAGGCTTCATGCTATCTGGTATCATTGGCATCCCACGTGGTACTTCAACTTCTGAATATTTTTTAAAAATCTTTTTTACTATTTTATCCTCATCAGACTGAAAAGTAATTACGCTAATTCTACCTTTAGGTTTTAGCAGCTTAATGGCTTCTTCAAGCGATTGCTCAAGAACCTCAAGCTCATGATTTACTGCAACGCGCAATGCCTGAAAAGTTTTCTTAGCCGGATGACCTCCGCTACGCCTAGCATATGCCGGAATTGCTTCTTTAATAACTTCCACTAACTCAAAAGTTGTTTCAATTGGTTTAGCTTGTCTTCTAATAACAATTTTACTGGCTATCTGACGAGAAAATTTTTCATCACCATATTTATACAAAATATTTGCTAACTCTTTTTGGCTTGAGTTGTTTACCAACTGGTAGGCATCAAGTGATTGCTGTTGATCCATTCTCATGTCTAATCGAGCATTGAAGCGGTATGAAAATCCCCGCGTTGCTTGATCAAACTGAGGAGAAGATACCCCAAGATCATAATATATTCCATCAATTCCATCAACATAGCCTAGCTTAACCAGGTTCATATTCAAATGGCTAAAATTGTCATGGACTAATTCTAATCTCGGTTTACTATTATTTGCCAATACATCCGCAAAGTTTAAACGAGCCGATTTTATTGCAAATTCATCTTGGTCAAAACCAATCAAAGTACCTGAATTAAGCTTGCTTAACAAATATTTTGCATGACCACCACCACCAAAGGTTGCATCAACATAAAGGCCATGGTCTTTTGGTTTTAAATTATCTATTGTTTCATGTAAAAGTACACTAGTGTGTTTGAATTCCATAGTTAAAGCTCAATATCATCCAAATCTTCTGCGATATTATCATAGTTTTCGTTAGCTTCATCGCTAAAGCTTTCCCAACGTTCACTTGACCAAATTTCTATTCGATCTGAAACGCCTACAATAACACATTCTTTTATTAAAGCCGCGTGTTTCTTCAAAGTTGTGGTCAGATTAACACGCCCCTGTTTATCGAATTCGCATTCCATCGCACCAGAATAAAACAATCGCGTAAAACTACGCGCATTTCTCTTAGTTAACGGAAGACGGGCTAGTTTAGATTCCATTTTTTGCCATTCTGCAATAGTATAACCAAAAATGCAACCCTCCATGCCACGAGTAAATACCATTTTTTCTCCAATCTCTTCACGCAAATGGGCAGGGATAATTAATCGCCCTTTGCTATCAAGATTGTGATGGTATTCACCCATGAACATGACCTAGCCCCCCTTCCAAAGAATAATTTACCACAATTCACCACTTTCTACCACATTTTTACCAAAAAACTTAAGTTATTTAATATTTTAACAAGCTTAAAAAAACAGCTTAGGATTAATATTAATCCTAAGCCATTTATAGCTAAAAATTTACTTTTAATAAGTGGGGGAAACTAAATCATTAAGAATAATAAACCGATATACCAAAAAATTGTGCACGCAGTCAAATAGTCCCACAATTGACGTAGTGTTTTTTGCAAAGAAATATTTTTGTACTTTATCGTTTCAGACACTGCAACTACAATTACTAAGATAAAGAAAAGCAAAAATCCATAGGGCAAAAATTCAGGTTTTCGCTCCTTTGTCGTAATCAAATGACAGGCAAAACAAAAAAATAATGGTAAAACATCATATCCCCGAAAAAGTGCCTTAGGAAAAGCTTTATTCAACATAAATGCTAAGGCCAAGCCAATTATTGGTGCCAAAAAAATCAAAAACATGATCATCCTCCTAAAGATCTATTTTACTACATAATTGAAAAAAACCATTAATAAGGATAAAATATTGTTCATGTAAGGAGGACAAACATGGCTAGAAGAAAAAAGAAGAAAAAATCTGGATTTCAAAAATTGACTATTTTTATGGCATGGCTAATGGCTTTTATTACACTAGCAGGTATCTTAGTTGCAGTTATCCCTGCACTAATTAACAACGGTACAATCGGCTAAAAAAGCGTGAGAACTAAATTCTCACGCTTTTTAATTAGCGATAATTATCTAAGTTAACCATGAAAGGATAACTTTGAGCTAACTTTGCCCAAATTGGATATGACAATAGCGTAAATATCAGTGACCAGCCTAAAGTTGGCAATATGCCAGCTAACATTGCTCTTATGGATACATTAATTAATCCTACAATATTCAAAACCAACCAACTATAGATATTCAAAACTGCTAAAGTTAACAAAACTACTAGTATTTTTACCCAGAAAACTTCTGGCAAAAACCGAGCCACCTTTTGTAAAAGCCAACAGCATAAAGGCAAGCCGACAGCATAAATTCCAATAAAACCCCAAAAATATAAGTCACTGATAATTCCAACTATAAGAGCTAACCAAATTTCTTTTTCATTGGTATCATCAAATAAGGCAATCAGCATTACTCCTATCGGTAATATTAAACATGCGCCGTTCCCAATAACCATAAATTGGTGTAAATAAAATGACAAGCTACCATCAAGCACTAAGGCAACATATAGTGCAAACGCTAGAACAAATCTGCGCAAAGAGTGTATCAATCTGCTACCTCCCGCTTAATTACAGTCACCACCGAAGGATCATTTAGTTCACCAGCCGGATTAATCTTAATTAGGTCAGACAAGCCAAAAGAATCACGAGTTGTGCTAGCAACTTTACCAACTAACAGTCCTTTAGGAGAATTGCCTCCCAATCCACTAGTATAAACTTTAGTACCTTTAACTAATTTCTTATTATCAAGAGCCTGGGTAAATGCTAGGTCATTATTGTTCATTACAGTAACAATTCCATGAATTTTTTTACCATCTGTAGCAGTTGCCTCGACAGCAAATCGATTAGCAGCCTTATCACTAGTGGTAATCAGTTCAACTTTAGCAGATGCAGCATCTACCTCAATTACACGCCCAATCAAACCACCTGCGCACATGACTGCCATATTTTTTCGAATACCAGCCGTTGTTCCCTTATTAATAACTAATAAATCAGTCCAACTAGTTGGTGTTCGCGAAATAACTGACGCATCAATCATTGTATAGTCAGTCAACGTTGCCTTTAATTTTAATGTTGCTTTTAATTGTTTATTTTCAGCTTCCAGACTTGAGTTTCGTGCCTTTGTTTGCTCTAGTTGTGTTACCTTACTCTTTAAATAATTATTTTCATTTTGTGTTTCTAATAAATCATGAACATTATTCAAACCATTAGATACTAAACTAACTGGCAAATCAACAATCCGAGTACCTACGCTAACTATATCGTTTCCTAAACTCTGAATAATTATTGGAGTATTACGTTTATTACGCAAATTAACACTAACACCCATAAAAGAGAGGATGATAATAATTACAATACAAACTGACAATAATTTTTTATTTTGTAGAAATTTCTTCATTTGGAATCGTTCCTAAAAAAGCTGGCAATAAATCTACCAGCTTCTATACTATTTATGACTTCTGCGGATTACATCAATGTTCTTCAAAGATTCGCCAGTTCCGACAGCAACACAATCTAGCGGATCTTGTGCAATAAAGACCGGTACCTTAGTTGCTTCAGAAATAACATCCGGTAAATTCTTAAGTAATGCACCACCACCAGTTAGTACAATTCCGTGATCAATTACATCAGCAGCAATTTCAGGAGAAGTTTGTTCCAGTGTTTCTTTGATTGCAATAATAATATCTTGGACTACATCCTGAATCGCTTCAGCAACGTCAACAGCTTTAACATCAACAGATTTTGGTAACCCAGTGACTAAGTCACGTCCACGAATGTTAACTGCTTCAATTCCCTTAGCTTTTTCAATTGAAGCAGAACCAATTTGCATTTTAATATCTTCAGCGGTTCGTTCACCAATTAACAAATTAAAATTAGAGTGAATATAATTAACAATCGCCGCATTAAATTTATCGCCAGCTTGTCGAATCGAGGTAGATGAAACTATCCCACCAAGCGAAATAGTTGCTACATCAGTAGTTCCACCACCAATATCAACTACCATTGAACCAGTAGGATCCATTACAGGTAACCCAGCACCAATTGCTGCAGCGAATGGTTCTTCAATTACATAAGCCTCGCGAGTACCAGCTACCCGTGCAGCATCAATTACAGCACGTTTTTCCACACCTGTTACTCCGGAAGGAACACAAATCATTGCAGACGGTTTTGAGGTTCCAACAGTTTTCTCGATGAAATATTTTAGCATAGCTGCTGTTGTGTCATAATCAGCAATTACCCCATCTTTCATTGGACGAATTGCAACGATGCTGGCAGGTGTTCGACCAATCATTTCTCTAGCCTCTGAACCAACCGCGATCACCTTGTTAGTCTGGGTATTTTTGGCAACGACTGATGGCTCTCTAAGAACAATCCCCTTACCTTCCATATAAACAAGGGTATTGGCAGTACCCAAATCAATACCAATATTTTTTGTTCCTAATCCAAACACGAAAATCTCTCCTTCATTATTGCAGTCTTTAATCTTCAATAATTATAGCATAAAGCACGTAGCAAAAAAATTTTCAGTTCAAGCTTAAGATGAATTTAAATTAATTCGAATCATTATGATAGTATTTTAGGTAGTTAATAATCAACAAAATTCTATCATTATTAAAAGACCTCATGCTCTCTTAAGCTTACATAATGACCCTTACCAACAATAAAATGATCAAGAAAATCGATCTGCAATAAATCAGCACCTTTTTGTAGCATCTTGGTTAATTTTAGATCGCTCTGTGAGGGAGCAACGTTGCCGCTTGGGTGATTATGGACAACGAATATTCCCGCACACGCATAAATCATCGCCCATCGAAAAATCTCACGTGGATGGACCACTGACTTATCTAAAGTACCCTTAAATAACTTCTTTTCAGCAATAATATGGTTACTGTTGTCAATATAGATTGCCCAAAGTTCCTCTTGTTTACGTCCTGCTAATTTATTAGCCAAATAAGTGCCTACCTCATTACTTGAAGTCAAAACCGATTCACGATCTGGGATCGCCAAACGCAAGCGCTCTAATACTTCCTCACTGAGAATTGCAAGCTGATCATTACATTTAGCGCTAGAAAGATATTGCAATAAATCATTAAAATCAGCAATTTGTAACTGCCGCAACTGGCTGATTAACTGACCAAAGTTACAAATCTCCACCTCTTCTAATTGTTTAACCAAATTATCTAGCAGCTCTATATCCGTATCTACCAAATAGTGCTTGGACTTGATGATATTCATCAAAATCACTCCCTTCACTATTTACATACGCAAAATCGTCTATATTTTTTGTAAAAATTCAAAAAAGTCATCGCAAATAAACACCGCATTTTTTTGATCTACTTCAGTCGCAGGCAATAAGTCGGGTACCATGACGCATTTAAGCCCCGCATTTTTAGCAGCAGCAAGGCCAGTTCCCGAATCTTCAAAAGCTAAGATATTTTCTTTAGGTACGTGCATTTTTTTAGCAGCCCATAAATAAATATCCGGAGCTGGTTTAGGTTTAAGCTGCTCACGTTTAACATCATCATAATTTAGATGAAACTTAAAGTAATTCCGAATTCCTGTTTGCCATAAGTCATATTCAATTACTGCTTCGTCATTGCTTGATACAACTGCCATAGGTAAGCCCAACTTTTGAAAAGTATCAAGTGCAGCTTGAACACCCGAACGCAGTTTTAGCTGCCCTTCTTGGCTCCATTGTTTAACTAATTCATTAGTGCGATCAATAAACTGCTGCTTCTGGTCTTGATTTTTAAAATATCGATGATAAAAATCCTGCATATCATTAGTAGTTGAACCTACTAATTTTAAATATGTATCATCTGGCATATTGAGTCCTGCTTCTTGTGCAGCTTGAATATTAGCCTGCCAGTATAAATTCTCCGAATTAATTAGCAAGCCATCCATATCAAATAGGATACCAGTAATCTCTTTGTCTATTCCTTTGACTCGCATTATTTACCTGCCTCCAATTGTAAAACATTGCCTACCAAATAAAAAGAACCCGTTACTAATAATATATCATGAGAAGTACTAACTCGTTTTAGCTTGTTATAGGCTTGTTGCCAATCTTCATGATAAGAATACTTCGCCTGGATTGACTTAGGAAAATCCTGTTTTTTTGCCGCGCGTGGATAATCAATTGTCGTTAATTCGACTTGATCAGTATCATTGAATAGTGAAAATACTGGACCAAGATCCTTATCTTTCATCATCATAATCAAAGTTCTAACTTGCCCATGACGCTTATTTTGTTCCTGATGCACAAACTCCAATAAATTGCTCATTGCTTGCAAATTATGAGCACCATCAAGGATGATTAGCGGATCATTTTGCAAAATTTGGTAACGACCGGGAATAACAGTTTGATTGATAGCTGCAACAATTTCTGCAGCAGTTAGTGGAATTTTTAATAAGTTAAAAGCTTGAACGGCAACTGCGATATCATAACTTTCTACTTCGGGCTTAATAAAAAATTCTAGCTTATGCTGTTTATCTTGATAAGATAATCTTTGATTAGAGTTAACTGTGAAGTCACGGCTCAATAGATAGCACGGAGCATGCATTTGATTAGCCTGCTGCTCAATAATTGGCAAGACACTAGTGGGAATATTGCCTAGGACAACTGGTCGATTAGCTTTAATTATTCCACTCTTTTCACGAGCAATATCTTCGATAGTTGGACCAATTAGTTTTTCATGATCTAGGCCGACAGTGGTAATTATGCTAACTTCTGGAATTATTACGTTAGTCTGATCTCGTCTGCCGCCAATTCCAACTTCAATTACAGCATAATCACACTTTACTTGAGCAAAAAAAGTAAAAGCCATGGCAACTTCATATTCAAAAGTAGACAAAGCAAAGTTACTTTCTTTACGGCTAATTTTGGATAGAGCTCTTTCAACTTGATTAGCAACTATTACAAGCTGGTCATCACTTATATTTTGGCCATTGACCTGCATTCGTTCGCCAAAGGCAAAGACATACGGTGAGACAAAAAGGCCAGTCTTTTGACCAGCCTTTTGTAACAAATTACTCAAATAGTAAGAAGTTGAGCCTTTACCATTGGTGCCCGTAACATGAATCGTCTTTATCTTATCTTGGGGATTATCTAAAACTGCTAGTACGCGCTTAATATATGATAAATCAGCTTTGTCATGCAATTTAGGTAATGTATATAAATAAGAAATTACAGCTTGAGCATTGGTAAAAATCACATTATTTACTCTCTTTCAATTCTTGAATCCGTTTTTGAACCCCAGCAAGTTGATTTTCATAATCAGCCTGTTTGGCCTTTTCTTTGTTAATTACCGCTTCCGGTGCATGAGCAACAAAACCTTCATTAGCAAGCTTTTTAGTCGCACGTGCTACTTCTTGCTGAAGACTAGCCTGTTCCTTTTCCATTCGCTTAATTTCATCATCAATATTAACTAATTCACTTAATGGAACAAAAATCTGTGCTCCAGAAACAACAGCAGTTTTAGCTAGTTTTGGTGCTGTAATTTCTGTAGCAATTTCTAAATGCTTTGGATGCAGAAAGTTTTTAACGTAGTTTTCGTTATCCGTCAAAATCCGTTCATTCTTCTGTTCTGAAAGTTGAATCTTAATATCAATTGCTGATGACATTGGCGCATTAACTTCCAAACGAATTTTTCGAACCGCTTTAATAATTTCAATTAAAAAGGCCATGTCTTCCCTAGCACTCTGATTTGCAAATTCTTTATGTGGCTCAGGATACTTAGCAACCATAATCGATTTCCCAGTATGCGGCATTGATAACCATAGTTTTTCAGTTACAAATGGCATGATTGGATGAAGCAAACGTAAAGTTTGATCAAGAATCCAAATTAGATTCTCTTGCTTTCTAGTTTTAAGTTCTGAATCATCGCTGTTTAAATCAACCTTAGCAATTTCAATATACCAATCACAGAAATCGTTCCAAATAAAGTTATATAATTCTCTGCCGGCTTCACCAAATTGATATTCATCAAATAGACGAATCACGTTAGCCACTGTTGTATTTAGACGATCAAAGATCCAACTATCTGCTAAGTCAAACTTACTTGTATCTGGCATTTTAGCTGGTTGAGCATTGTCTGGTAAGTTCATTATCACAAAACGCGCGGCATTCCAAATCTTATTGATAAAGTTCCAAGCAGCAGAAAGTTTCTTAGGATTATAACGAGTATCTTGACCAGGCGCAGTTCCGTTTAACAAAAACCATCTTAATGCATCAGCACCGTACTGATCAACTACATCCATCGGATCGACACCATTACCTAAAGATTTACTCATCTTACGGCCTTGCTCGTCACGAATTAATCCATGCAGAACTACATCTTTAAATGGTCTTTTATTGGTAAACTCTAAACTTTGGAACACCATTCTAGAAACCCAAAAGAAAATGATATCATAGCCAGTTACTAACGTATCAGTTGGGAAATACCGTTGAAAATCAGATGCTTCTTCATCTGGCCAGCCCATTGTTGAAAATGGCCACAATGCACTTGAAAACCAAGTGTCCAGCACATCTGGATCTTGATCCCAATTCTCGATATCTTTAGGTGCTTCTTCACCAACATACATTTCACCAGTTTCCTTGTGGTACCAAGCTGGAATGCGATGTCCCCACCACAATTGACGTGAAATTACCCAATCATGAACGTTTTCCATCCACTGATTAAATGTTTCTTCGAAGCGTTCCGGAACAAAATTAACCTTATCTTGAGTTTTTTGGTTAGCCAAAGCCTTTTCAGCTAATGGCTTCATTTTAACAAACCATTGCTTAGACAAACGCGGTTCAACCTGAACTCCTGAACGTTCAGAATGTCCAACTGAATGGACAATTGGATCGACCTTAATCAAATAGCCAGCTTCTTTTAAGTCAGCCACTAATTGCTCACGGCAGTCAAACCGATCCATTCCAGCATATTTGCCACATTCTTCGTTCATAGATCCGTCAGCATTCATAACATTAATCCGCTTTAGATTATGCCGATTACCAACAGCAAAATCATTGGGATCATGAGCTGGTGTAATTTTTACTAACCCAGAACCAAAGTCAGGATCAACATGCTGATCTTCAATAACTGGTAAATGACGACCAACTAATGGTAAAACTAACTCTTTACCAACTAAATCTTTGTAGCGTTCATCCCCTGGAGCAACAGCAACCGCGGTATCACCAAACATCGTTTCTGGACGAGTCGTAGCAATATCAACATATCCAGACCCATCAGCGAATGGATACTTAATATGATAAAAAGCACCTTCATCGTCCTGATGAATAACCTCTATATCACTCAAAGCAGTCTGCAGAGCTGGATCCCAGTTAATGATATATTCACCGCGATAAATTAAGCCTTCATTGTAAAGTTGCACAAATACTCTGCGGACTGCCTTAGATAAACCTTCATCAAGAGTAAAACGCTCACGAGAATAGTCAAGTGACAACCCCATCTTACCCCATTGGCCTTTGATGATATTGGCATATTCATCTTTCCAGTCCCAAACTTGCTTGACAAAGGCTTCTCGTCCCATTTCGTGACGATCCTTGCCCTGATCACGCAACTTTGCTTCAACTTTAGCTTGAGTTGCAATCCCAGCATGGTCCATTCCAGGCAAATATAAAGTATCATAACCTTGCATTCGCTTAAAACGAATTAAAGTATCTTGAATCGCAGTGTCCCAGGCATGCCCCAAATGTAATTTTCCCGTAACATTTGGTGGGGGAATAACAATCGAATATGGCTTGGCTTTTTTATCACCCGATGGTTTGAACAGCCCTTGATCAAGCCAATCTTGGTATCTTCCCTCTTCAACTTCTTTATGGTCATACTTTGCTGCTAAATCAGTCATAAGCTTTCCTCTTTTCTTTTAAACAAAAATCGTCCTAGAACATATCTGTCTAGGACGATTAAATTACCGCGGTACCACCTAAGTTAAGCAATAATTGCTTCTCTTAATAAGCGTGATAACGACATCTTGGCCGGATTAACTTACTACTAGTTCAGTCAATCAGCGTCAAAACCAAGCTACCAATTAATTTTCAGCCTTTCAGCATTCTGGCCTTTCTCTGTTAATAAAATTAATTCCTCTTGATTATTGCTTTGAGGGTATTATAGCACGACTTTTATAATAAAGCAGCATCTTCTTCAGCTTTATCTGCTAAAAACTTTTCATTTGGATGAATTGTTGTCACTTTAATTCCAGATAAAGCTCGCTCTATTAAGCCTTCAACATCAAGTCTTGCTTCAAATTCTCGTGCCTTATCAATTTTGGGCTTTGTCTTCGGTCTTGGTGGTGCAAAAATGGTGCAACAATCTTCAAATGGCTCAATTGATAGGTCAAAAGTACCAATTTCTTCAGCTAATTTAATAATTTCAGTCTTATCCATCGTTGCTACCGGTCGTACTACTGGTGTTGTGGTTACATCATTAATTGCCGCCATCGACTCTAGAGTTTGTGAAGCAACTTGACCAACAGACTCACCATTAAAAATTGCTAATTCATTTCTTTGAGCACGAATTCTATCAGCTAGCCGCAGCATAAACCGCCGCTGGACCGTCATTAAATATCCTTCTGGTAGTTTTTCTTTGATAGTCTCTTGGATTTCAGCAAACGGTACTGCAATAAAATTAATCCGTCCTGAATAATTAGCCAGGATACCCGTTAATTCTTTGGCTTTATTTAGTGCTTTTTGCGTTGTATATGGTGGACTGTAGAAATGGATCATTTCGATATCAACGCCTCGCTTTAATGCCAAATATGATGCCACCGGTGAATCAATCCCACCTGATAGCATCATCACGGCGCGACCTCCAGTTCCAACTGGCATCCCGCCTACACCATGCAATAATTGATTAGAAATATAAATAGCATCCTGGCGAACTTCAATTCTTAATGTTAAGTCGGGATGCTTCATTTCTACCTTTAAGTCTGCCATATGTTTAAATAAATAGTCACCAACCATGGTATTCAGTTCGTTAGTATCATAGGTAAAATGATGATCGCTACGCCTAGTATTTACTTTAAAAGTCATGCCTGGCTTAAAAGTTTCTTTCATCAATTCCAGAGAAGTTTCTTCAATTGCTTGCAGTGTTTTTTCTACCTTAATCGTTGGTGAATAAGTTTGGATACCAAACACCTTACGCAAACGTTGATCAACTTCACTAAAAGACGCTCCGTTAAGCACAATATGCATCCGATCATGACGAGGATGAATTTCAATTTCAGGAAAATCATGCAACACCTTGGTCACATTGCCTGCCAATCGGCCAATAAAGTCCTTACGATTCTTGCCTTTAGTTGACAGTTCACCATAACGAACCATAATTTCAGTATATTTCATTAATTCAATCTCCTAAATGATTAATTTGCGCAAAATGATTATAAATTTGTTCAAAAGTATGGATAAACTCTGTCGCTTCAGCCAAGGTATTACTCTCATCAAAACTTAGGCGAATTGCACTGGTTGCTAAATCATTATCAATATGCATAGCAGCTAAAGTACTGGCCTCATCACTTCGAGTTGAAGCACAAGCTGAAGTAGTTGAAGTGTAAATATCATAGTCTTCAAGTGTATGAACTAAAGTTTCTCCCCGAATTCCCTTTAAAGCAAAACAAAGAATATGCGGTGCAAAATCATCATTAAGCTCAGAAAAGATTTTCACTCCAGGTTTAGTTTGCAAATAATCACTAATTTTACTTTTAATTGCTAATTCTTGTTCAGCTTTAGCTTGTTCATCAGTTAACAACAAACGAATTGCCTTAGCCATTGCAGCAATAGCTGGTAAATTTTCAGTTCCAGAACGCAAGCCTTTTTCCTGACCACCACCATCTAGCAATGGACTCAACATTTTGCCAGTTTTTTTATATAAAATACCAATTCCGCGAGGAGCATGAAACTTATGTGCAGAAAAACTAGCTAGATCTACTCGCTCAGTAAATACCTGTGACCAGATATTTTTACCTAAAGCTTGAACGTTATCAACATGAAATTGAATTGTCGGATAATTAGTTAAAAGATCGCTAATGTCATCAATTGGCTGAATAGTTCCAATTTCATTATTAACTCCCATAATTGAAACCAAAGTAGTATCTGTATCAATCGCCTGACGTAAGTCGTTAACATTAACCCTACCATGGCGATCAACAGGCAATCTGGTGACCCGATAACCTAAATTTTCTAACGCATTAAAATCATTCATCACAGAAGCATGTTCAACGCTTGAAGTAATCAGGTGCTTACCAAATTCACGTTTTTGAATAGCTGTTCCCTTAATCGCAGTATTATTAGACTCAGTTCCACCAGATGTAAAGAAAACTTCTTCCTGCTTAACACCTAAGAGTTGGGCAATTTGCTGACGCGAACTAGTTAGCAATTGAGCCGCTCGGTCGCCCATTTGGTGTAAGCTTGACGGATTGCCCCAAATATCCCGTGCAACGGTGTTATACGTACTCAAAACTGTATCATCAATTTTTGTAGTAGCGCTATTATCAAAATAAATCACAGATTTACTTCCCTTCAAAAAGCCATAAATAGGCATTCGTTAACTTATAAATTGTAACTTAAATTAAACTTTCCAGCAAACAATATTTACCAATAAAAAACAGTTTTAGTATCAATTCTAAAACTGCTTAGTTTACTTGTTTAACTATTTTTACGTTCAGAATAATAAATATTTTCCAAACGTTGATATGACCCAGGCTCTACCTTTTCAATGGCCGTTGCAATTGTATCTAAAGCTTCTTTATAATTGAAGTCTTGACTATAAAGCTGCATCGCCTTTTGTTGAGCCTGTTTTACAGCATCATTACCAGAATATTTATTAGAATATTGGAGAGTTAACTCAACTAGATCAGCAGAATTAATAATGTCATCCGCTTCACGTTTTAAGCGCTCAACATCATCGGAAATTTGAATTAATTCTGTTGATATTTTTTCCATATTTATGCGAACCTGACTTAGTTCTTCAGCAACATGACCAACTTCATTAACTACTAAGGTATACATCTGAATAAAAGTATCTGGATTACCAGGTAAATTTTTACGTTCTAAGCGACGATATACTAACGAAATTTCCTGTTTAAATCGCTTAATTGAATCATTGGCAACATTCTCAGAATCATAAAGTCCCTCAACATCCTGCGCCATTTGCTTTTGCCGTTCGCTAATTGCGCGCAAACGATCAAGTAAGTCCAGCCAAGAATTTTTGATTTCAGAGTAAACGCCTTTGCCATCGGCAATATTTTGGGTATCAACCGTATATTGCCGATTCAAATCATTAACTTCTTGTTCTAGCTCACGACTTTCATCAAGTTCACCATGAGTTAATTCATAGCTTTCATCAATATGACGCAATTTTTCAACCAAATTTTTAGATTCAACTTGACCACGTGCTAGCAAACGCTGAATCTTATCCTGGTTTTCTTCGATAAATGGTTTGGCCTGATATTCCTTGGTTAAAAGATCATACAAATAATCAATTTTTTGTTTAATCTCCTGAATTTCATCAGCTAATTCAGATATCTTTAAATCAGCCAAAAATTCATTGGCCTGCGCTACCTGTTGCTGAATCTTCTTAATTTCTGCAAGCACATCAACTTTAGTGATGTAGAATTTCTCAGACATCATTAATTTATATGTATCAGATAACTCACTTAACTGTGCTTGAAACACACTATCAAGTTCGTGGCGACTTTGCTTTAGTTTCGGGAGCTTATCTTGCATATTATTTAAGGCAACTTTTATTTTAGATAAAATCCGTTTAGCTTCAACTTGATCACCCTGTGCGGTTAACCCCTTAGCTTCTGCAAAATCAGCTTCTAAAGCAGTTAATTCAGTTTCAATTTTATCTAAAGCAGCACCATAATCAAATGAGTCAGCTAAAACAGCTTTACGCATTTGCCGATAAAGTTTAAGTAGTGCCTCATATTGTAATTGATTTTCTCGATTAGATTCAAGTAGTTCAGTGAAAACTTCCTTAGTATTTTTGACGTCATCATAAGTTGGCTGCAGTATTTCTTGCGCTTGTTTGATATTTTTATGTGCTTTAAACAAATGATAATGGACATTTTGATCTGCAGCTTGCTCAAGTAACTGTTCAACTTGCGGAATTTTATTTTCAATTGCATCTTGATAACAATTTTGCCAAGTTGTTAGCGTTGTTAAACTTTCACCAGCAAGCTCCATCTTATTAAGGCGTTCAATATCCTGTTGCAAGTCCATCTTTTCAATTTTACTAATTAAATTGTCAAGCTCGATGATCTCACGCAATTGTCGCCGATTAACAATAACCATAAATGCCACAATAAGAATAATCATTAAAATTATAACTACGGTAACTATAGACTGGGTTGATGACATAATTTTTCCTCCGACATTTAGCTTAATTATACCAAATTTATGGTTAACTGTGAAAACAGTTTTAAATTTATCTTCAAGTAGGTGCCCGATAGTCACATTAAAGAAAGTTGATTCACTGAACTTGCTTTCATTGCTTAACACCGTTATAATAAAGTTCGTGTAAAATATTTGCAGCTTTAAGCGACAAGAACGTCACCATCTTAATACGTTTAGTGAACGAGTAACCTTCGGCTGCAACAGGCGAAAATGAAAATTAAGATGCACGAATGTTGAGCTTATGTGTAGTATTTTACTCCAAAAACTGTTATCAGAATTTATTGGAGGATTTTATGTCAAGATATACAGGTCCAAGTTGGAAACGTTCAAGAAGATTAGGTATCTCACTTTCAGGTACTGGCAAGGAAATTAGTCGTCGTAACTATGCTCCTGGTCAACATGGTCCAAATTCACGTGGTCGTTTATCAGAATATGGTGAACAATTACACGAAAAGCAAAAGTTGCGTTGGATGTATGGTTTGAATGAACGTCAATTTAGAACTTTGTTTGAACGCGCTGGTAAGATTCGTCAAGGTGAACACGGTGTTAACTTCATGATTTTACTTGAACGTCGTTTAGATAGCGTAGTTTATCGTCTAGGTTTAGCCACTACTAGAGAGCAAGCTAGACAATTAGTTAACCACGGTCATGTTACTGTTGATGGCAAGCGGGTTGACATTCCTTCTTATGAAGTTAAAGTTGGTCAGACTATTGGTTTAAGAGAAAGATCAAAGAACTTACAACAAGTTAAAGACGCTCTTGAAGCTGTAGTAAATCGTCCTTCATTTGTTTCATTTGATGACAATAAACTGGAAGGTACCTTTGTACGTTTACCAGAACGTGATGAATTGGAACCTGAAATTAATGAAGCTTTAGTTGTTGAATACTACAACAAGTTACTTTAATTTTTTATTTACGAAAACCTTTCCGTTGGGAGAGGTTTTTTTGTTACTAAGAAAGGAACTCTTGTAATGACCGAAGATTTAAACACCCGTGTTGAACACGCTGCTCAAGGTATTACACCGCAAACTAAACCAGATGAACGCAGAAGATTCTTAGGATCACTGCGCGAACGCGTATTAGTCAGAATGAATAATACCGAAGTAACTGACCCAAAATTGACTAGTCTTTTTTTAAATCATTTTGCCGATTACCAGGGCTACTCAATTCTAATTAACGGCAATTTAGATGATAATTTTTTAAATCAAGTCGAGGCACAGTGTGGCCGTTATGAGGTCCCTTTTACCTTAGTTAACAATGAAACTGCCCGCACTGGTAGTGAAGATACGGCAATCTTAGTAGTAGCCAAAACCGCAATCAATAAACCTAGAATTGAAGTTAATCAAGTTTATTCCCCTGAATTGCCTAAAGACCAGTTATCAAGCTCACAGCCAAAGAAAAAATCTGGCTTTTGGCATCGACTATTCCATGGAGATAATTAATGAAGCCTTTAGCTTATCGAATGCGACCGCAAAATCTCAACGAAGTAGTTGGCCAGCAACACCTAATTGGTCCAGGTAAAATTATTCGCCGAATGGTTGAAGCCAAGCTCCTTTCTTCAATGATTCTCTATGGGCCTCCAGGTATTGGCAAAACTAGTATTGCTAGCGCAATCGCAGGATCAACTAAGTATGCCTTTCGCAAATTAAATGCGGCCACTGACAGTAAAAAACAATTAGAGCAAGTAGCTGCTGAAGGCAAACTGAGTGGCACAGTAATTCTTTTACTTGATGAAATTCACCGTTTAGATAAAACTAAGCAAGATTTTCTATTACCTTTACTTGAATCTGGTCAGATCATTCTAATTGGTGCTACTACAGAAAATCCTTATATTTCAATTTCACCAGCAATTAGATCTCGATGTCAGATTTTCGAGCTTAAACCGTTAACAGAGTCAGATATCAGGCAGGCAATTCATCGCTGCCTATTAGATGAAAAAAACGGTTTAGGAGATTATCAAGTTACCTTAACCAATGATGCAGAAAAATTATTAATTCAAAAGGGCAACGGAGATTTACGCGCTACGCTCAATGGCTTGGAGCTTGCTGTCAGATCAACTAAACAGGAATTAATTGCCGCTGGTAAAACAGCTACTAATTTCAAGATTGACCAAAAGGCTATGTCAGATTCAATCCAGATGCGTAGTCAAAATTTTGACGCTACTGGAGATGGTCATTACGACTTAGTTTCAGCTTTTCAAAAGTCAATTCGCGGCTCAGATACAGATGCTGCACTCCACTATCTGGCTAGACTGATTGAATCCGGAGATTTAGTTGCAATTTGCCGTAGACTTAGCGTTATCGCCTATGAGGATATCGGTCTAGCAAACCCACCAGCTGCTCAGAGGGCTATTGTGGCAATTCAAGCTGCTCAATCATTAGGGTTACCTGAGGCTCGAATTCCTTTAGCAAATGCAGTAATTGAACTTTCTTTGTCTCCAAAGAGTAATAGTGCAATTAGTGCAATCGACGCGGCTTTAGCTGACGTTCAAAAAAATGATATTGGTGCCATTCCCAATGATCTAAAAGATGCTCATTATTCTGGTGCCAAAAAACTTGGACATGGTACAAATTATCTTTATCCTCATGACTACCCTAATGATTGGGTGTCCCAACAATATCTACCAGATAAATTACTTGGTAAAGATTATTTTAAGCCTAAGGGGAATTCTAAATTTGAAAAAGCTTTGAAACAACAGCATCATACTTTACAGAAAATGCAACAAGACGAACTTCATAAGCATGAATAACTGGACTTTCAATACCTTGACAAGTCTGACGAAATTGGATACTATATCAATTGATCTGAGTTGATCAACAGGCTTAAATGTATAAAGTTGACCGATCAAACTAAAGACGTGCGAGTTAGTAAATAACTACCGAATCGGAAGACTATCATTAGCATAGGATCCATATTCGCTGCGCTACTACTCAATTTTTGAACATTGCGGGTTCAACAAGCGTCATTATGCTATGTTTGGTCAATTCGGATTTTTTTAGAACTCAACATAGAACGGTCTAAGACCGTTCTTTTATTTTTTAAGGAGTTTTTATGATTATCAAAATTGTGATGGGAATTTTTTTATTACTGCTGCTATACCTTGCTTATTACCTTTGGCACAATCGCAATGGTCATTTTTTGATTTTTAACAGTCAAAATAATCCCTATTTTACTACAATAATGTCCTGGACTGCAGTATTGCTAGGCATCGAATGTATACTTGGCTTCATTTTGCTATTTCAAGCTAATAAGTACCTTAACTTCATCACTTTAATAATTAGTTCAATTACTGTTTTGACATTTAGTTTATTAATCAATCAAATAAATGAGTAATCTATAGAATATTTGGTAAAATAAAACTTAAGAGGTGTTTTATAATGAAACAATACCATCATGTTTTGGTTGCCATTGACGGATCTAAAGAAGCTGATTTAGCCTTTGAAAAGGCAATTGGAATAGTTAAAGATCGCAGCGATACCACTTTAGATATTTTACACGTAATCGATACTCGTTCATTTCAAAACGTTTCGAGTTTCGATTCGGAAATGGTTGAGCAGGTCTCAAGCGATGCCCAAGAAAAAATTAAGCATTACTATCACATAGCTCAAAAATACACTGCTAATGTGCATTACACAATTGAGTTTGGGTCACCCAAAACGATAATTGCGCATGACTTTTCACAAAAACATCAAATCGATTTAATTATACTTGGAGCCACCGGGCTTAATGCTGTTGAACGTTTATTAATTGGTAGTGTAACTAAATATGTTACTCAAGCAGCAGAATCCGATGTGCTAGTATGTCGCGGCAAAGAAAATTAATGTATATAAAAAGAGTTCATTTTATGATGAACTCTTTTTATATATTAAAAATCTCCAGCTTGACTAAACATGTAATCCTTATTATGGAATTTCATCGATAAAATCATGCCAATTCCCATCATATTCCCAATAAGCGCTGAACCACCTTGTGAGATAAATGGTAATGGTATACCTGTCAGTGGTAAAAGATCAATACTCATACCAATATTTTCAAAAACATGAAACAAGATCATCATAATTACACCAGTTGAAATGTAAGAATAGAAGGCATTTTTAGTTTCAAAAGTGATCTTGACCATTTGTACAATCAAATACAAATAAAGCAAAATCACAGCCACACTACCAATTAAGCCAAATGATTCACCAATAACAGAAAAAACCATATCTGAACCACGAACAGGTACATAAACATTTAAGTGACCAAAGCCATTTCCAAAGATCTGTCCTGAACCAATCGCTTGCATACTAAGCCACAGTTGATACGCTCCACTCGAAGTATCCGTTGATGGATTTAACCAGGCCATAATTCGTTTAAACTGATAAGGTTCAAAAAAATGACTCAAGATTTTTTGTCCACCAGGTGTAGTTACCATAAAAATAACTAATCCTGCCACAGCCACTACCAAAATAATCATTGGCGTAATTATTTTCCAGGAAATTCCTGAAACTAGAATCACACCACCAGCAATCGCAATAAATACCAGCAGAGTACCAAAGTCATTTTGTAATTTTAGTAAAATTGCAACTGGCAATAACCAGGCAAAGATTTTTCCTAATAACAGCCAATCATTTTTAATGGTATGCACTAATTTTTGATTATGATCATGCACAACTCGCGCTAACATTAAGATAAAAGCCGGTTTCATCACTTCTGAAGGTTGAAAAGAAATCGGTCCTAACTTAAACCAACTCTTAGCACCTGTATCGACAAATGCGCTTCGATTATAAAGAAATAATACTGCAATCAGCAATAAAATTCCTAAAGCATAAAAATATGGCGCTACACGTAGCAACTGTTCTGCATTAAACTGCATTACAAAGATAACAATTACAATTGAAATGAAATACCATAAGCCCTGCATCACTACTGCCTTAAGTGGGCTTCCCATATGGCTAGGATCATCTGCAGCAGCAAAATAGATTGAATATAATCCAATTAATGCAAAAGCAATTATCGGTAAAACAATATTCCAGGCAATACGATCAAATAAATTCGTTTTATTTTCTACTTTTACCATTAATTATCACTACTTATTATTTCTCATGCAAAACAAAGTATGAAAGCAAATCATTAATTACACTGTCCAAAGTTTTAGCATATAAAACATTACTAGTTTTACCAGTAACGGCCCGATAACGACCTTCGGTTTTTTCAATTACTCCGATCGCCTTTTTATTGGGAATAACTACTTCCCAAGTAGGTAATTGTTTGCCTTTTACTTCATTTATCTCAACATTAATATTTTCTGGTTTTTTTGACATTTTTGCTCCTATTTCACATCTGGATGAAACTTCTTTGCGATAATCTCATCTTCATATTTTTCTGGATGAGCATTACGAAAAATAGTAAATTTTTCAGGTACTGGGTCTACACCACCACGAACAAAAGGATTACATCGTAAAATACGACAGATTCCCATGATTAATCCCAAAAAGGCTCCATGCTTTTTTAGTGCAGTTATCATATAACTAGAGCATGTGGGATAATATCGACAGGTCTTAGGTAAAGCTGGCGAAATAATTTTTTGATAAATTTTAACTAGAAAAATTAGGCATTTACCCAAGTTAATCTCCTTCTTAATTAATGATGATTGTGCTTTTCAATATTTTTAAGTAACGTACCAGTACCAAGTGCAACTGCCTCTAATGGATGATCGGCCGTTAAAACTGGAACCTTCAAATAATATGAAATTAGTTTATCAATATTCTTAAGCAATGCACCACCACCTGTTAGCATGATACCACGATCAATAATATCAGCTGACAATTCTGGTGGCGTACTTTCCAAGACCTCTTTAGTTGAAGCAATAATATTCATTAAGCCGTCATGTAAAGCTTCTTGAATTTCTGGTGCTGAAACTGTTGCTTGTTTAGGTAAACCATCAACCATATCACGTCCGCGAACTGTAATCGTTTGCTCATCATCCGGATCAAATGCGCTACCAATTTCAATCTTGATTTGTTCAGCTGTTCGCGAACCAATTAATAAATTATGCTTATTCTTAATATATGAACTAATTGCCTGATTCATATGATCACCAGCATAACGCAATGACTTGCTCGTAACAATTTCACCCATTGATAACACTGCAATATCAGTTGTACCACCACCAATATCAATGACAATATTGCCTTGTGGTTTAAAAATATCAAGACCCGCTCCGACTGCAGCTACTTTAGGCTCAAAGTCAAGGTAGACCTTGCCACCACCAGATTTTTCAGCGGCCTGAATAATTGCTTTTTGCTCAATTGAAGTCACTCCGGTTGGTGCGCAAATTAGCGTGCTAGGTTTAGACATGAACCCCTTAACATTTAATTTTTCAATAAAATAAGATAACATTGCTTCAGTAATATCGAAGTCAGCAATTACACCATTCTTCAGTGGTCGGATAACACGAATATTACCGGGCGTACGACCAACCATTTTGTATGCTTCGGTCCCAACCGCTACCACTTTATTTGTACTAGTATTTACAGCAACAACGGATGGTTCATTTAATACTATTCCCTTGCCAGAAACATTTATTAATACGTTGGCTGTTCCTAAATCTATTCCTATATCTCTTGCCACAATAATCCTCCCTATACATTCAATCAATATTTTACCATAAAGCTATTATATCTGCCTTGCTAGTAACTAGTTTTTACTAACTCTTAAAAGAAGTTGCTTAATTGCAAAGAAGTATCCATTAAGGAAATAAAAAAATTACCAACTGTATATCCTAATGCAATTGCTAAAAAGATTACCAACAGCTGTGCTTCAAAGGTTTTACCTCTTTTAATTATTCTATCTATTCTAATACTTTTCATTATCTGAAAAGAAAGTGCAATCATAATCAAGTAAATTATAATGCTGATCAATGCATGTACGCCAAGTTGAAACATTTTATTTCTCACTTTTCTTTAGTAAATAAAAACGGATGCGCTTCTAGTACATCCGTTTTAAAAACTCTAATTACCAATATTTGAATTGTAAACACTAATTCTATTTACAGCTCTTCTTAATGCTACTTGAGCTCTTTCAAGTGAACGTTCATCATGCTTTTCTTTTGCTTCAGCCATTGTCTGCTCAGCTCGCTTCCTAGCAGCCTGTGCACGAGAAACATCAATATTACTTGACCTTTCAGCACTGTCAGCTATTACTGTAGCAGTATTATCAGAAAATTCACAATAGCCACCGCTAACTGCAATATGATCAACTACTTTATTCTGCTCACGACTTCTTTTTACCTTGATTTCACCAATTGATAGTGGTGTTAAAATCGGCAAGTGATTGTACATGATTGATCTTCGACCATCAATTGCATTCATCTCAATGATAGTGGAATGATGTGAATAAACTACACCATCAGGAGTTACAACATTTACCATAAAAAGTTTTTCTGGATCTGCCATTTGACATCACCCTACTTTTCTAACAATGCTTTAGCTTCAGGATCACTAGCAGTTACACCCATCTTTTGAGCATTTTTAACTACATCATCAATTGGCCCTGCACTACGGAAAGCATCTTCAGGTAAATCATCAAGATGTCCATCAAGAATCATCTTGAAACCTTTGATAGTATCCTTAATTGGAACATATGATCCTGGTAATCCAGTAAATTGTTCTGCAACAAAAAAGTTTTGTGATAAGAAAAATTGAATCTTTCTTGCACGACTAACCGTCAACTTTTCCTCATCAGACAATTCATCCATTCCTAAAACAGAAATTATATCCTGCAATTCATGGTAACGCTGTAAGATATGCTGAACATCAGTAGCCACTTGATAATGCTCTTTACCAACAATTTCAGGATCTAATGCACTAGAAGTTGATTCAAGTGGATCAACCGCTGGATAAATCCCTTGCTCAACTAGGCTTCGCTCCAAGTTAGTTGTCGCATCAAGGTGAGCAAATGTTGTAGCCGGAGCCGGATCAGTATAATCATCGGCTGGAACATAAACGGCTTGAATTGAAGTAATCGAACCCTTCTTAGTAGAAGTAATTCGTTCTTGCAATTGACCCATTTCTGTTGCTAAAGTTGGCTGATAACCAACAGCACTAGGCATCCGACCCAACAAAGCTGAAACTTCAGAACCAGCCTGAGTAAACCGAAAGATATTGTCAATAAAGAGCAAAACGTCTTGACCTTCAACATCTCTAAAGTACTCTGCTAGCGTCAAGCCAGTTAAAGCAACTCGCATTCTGGCACCAGGCGGCTCGTTCATTTGACCAAAGACCATAGCAGTCTTACTCAAAACCCCTGAAGCCTTCATTTCAAAGTAAAGATCATTACCTTCACGAGTTCTTTCGCCAACACCAGTAAACACGGAAATACCACCATGCTCTTGAGCAATATTATGAATTAACTCTTGAATAATTGTTGTTTTACCAACACCAGCACCACCGAATAATCCAACTTTTCCGCCTCGAACATAAGGCTCAAGCAAATCAATAACTTTGATCCCAGTTTCCAAAATTTCCTGACTAGTAGTTAGTTCATCAAACTTCGGAGCATCACGGTGAATACTATTACGTGGATGATCTTTTCCAAATTCCTTACCATTGTCGATGGGATTTCCTAAAACATTAAAAACACGTCCTAGGGTATCTTTACCGACTGGTATAGAAATAGGACCACCTGTATCCTCAACTTCCATTCCACGTCTGAGACCGTTAGTAGATTCCATGGCAATCGTTCTTAAGACGCCATCTCCAAGCTCTAGCGCAACTTCAAGGATAACAGACGTTTCCTTTGACACAAGCACGCGTAAAGCATTGTTTATATCAGGTAGGTTTTTATCAAGTGGAAATTTAACATCGACAACTGGGCCAATTACTTGAACAACTTTGCCTTCACTCAAAATATCTACCTCCTTTTCTCTAATTATTGCAAAGCATTAGCACCACTGACAATTTCAGTAATTTCAGTAGTAATTTCTGCTTGTCTTGCACGGTTTAGTTTAGTAGTTAAACCTGAAACCAACTCATCAACATTATCCGTCGCACTTTGCATTGCAGTCATTGAACTTGCATGCTCAGCTGTTTTAGCGTCCAAAATTGCACCGTAAATCGTAGAACGGGCATATTGGGGAACTAACGTAGACAAAACCGTATTGACGTTTGGCTTAATATCATATTCTAAATTCTTATGTTCTTCAGCTTCCTTAATACCAATATCAATATCGACAATTGGAAGCATTTTTTCAACTCTGAATGCAGAAGACAGGGTATTAATGTGGTGAGTATAACAAACATATAACTCATCATAGACCCCGTTTAAATACATTTTTATTGCAGTCGAAACAACCGGTGAAATTTCATCAAAAGTTGGTACATCGCTAATATCATCATTTTCATAAACTACATTGAGATTATTCTTTTTAAAGAAACTAGCACCAACAGAACCAACTGCTAAAATTTTAATATCTCGGTGAGCAGCCTTAGCATCCTCAGCTAAGCCCATCATATTTTTAATTACAGCACTATTATAAGAACCAACTAAGCCGCGATCACCAGTAATTACCAGGTAACCAGTTGACTTAACTTCTTTACGTTCCTGAACCATATCGGAAACAACACCTAAACCGAAAATATTTTCATAGTCGATTTTAGCAATACTGTCTTCATCAATACCGACATGCTCTTTGCGTAAATGATTGATTACTTGTGCACTCATTAGCCGTGATAAAGTTTGTCTGACATGTTCATTATAAACAGAATATCCTTCATCACGCTTTTCAGTCTGATTCAACTTTGAAGCAGAAACCATTCGCATGGCTTCCGTTATCTTACCAGTTTGCTTAACTGAAGCAATTTTTTTCTTCAACTCAAGTAAAGATGCAGGCATAATTTACCCCCTATTTGTTACTTGGTGAAAAGCTATCAGCAAATTTCTCAATTGCATCTTGCAATTTTTTCTCATCTGGTAAATCACCAGTATCACGAATTTGCTTTAATAAATCTGCATGTCCACTATCAAAGCTGTCATAAAGTTCTTTTTCAAACCTACCAATATCTTCAACAGGAACAGCATCAAGAAAGCCTTTGTTTAAAGCATATAAAATCACTACTTGTTTTTCTACAGGAATTGGATCATGTAATGGTTGCTTCAAAACCTCAACAACTCGCCGACCTCGATTTAATTTGGCCTGGGTTGTCTGATCTAAATCACTACCAAACTGTGAAAAACTCTCTAATTCATGATAAGCTGCCAAGTCTGTTCGCAATGTACCAGCGACTTTCTTCATAGCCTTGATTTGAGCATTACCACCAACACGAGAAACTGAATTACCAGCATCGATCGCTGGTCTTGTTCCGGCAAAGAATAGATCACTTTGTAAGAAAATTTGACCATCAGTAATTGAAATTACATTAGTGGGAATATACGCTGAAATATCTCCCGCTTCTGTCTGGATAAATGGTAAGGCGGTCATTGATCCACCGCCAAGATCATCGCTTAGTTTAGCACTACGTTCTAGTAAGCGTGAATGCAAATAGAAAACATCACCAGGATAAGCTTCACGACCAGGCGGACGACGAAGCAACAAGGAAAGTTCACGATAAGAAACTGCTTGCTTAGACAAATCATCAAAAACAATCAGCACATCCTTGCCATTGTACATAAATTCCTCGCCCATCGCTGTACCAGCATATGGCGCAATATACAACATTGGTGCTGGTTCACTAGGACCAGCCTCAACCACGATGGTATAATCCATCGCACCAAACCGCTTCAAAGTTTCAACTTGAGTTCTAACAGTTGATTCCTTTTGACCAATAAAAACATAAACGCAAATAACGTCTTGGCCCTTTTGATTCAAAATTGTATCAATGGCTAAACTAGTTTTACCAGTTTTACGGTCTCCGATAATTAATTCACGCTGACCACGACCAACTGGAACCAAAGCATCAATTGCTTTAATTCCTGTTTGTAATGGCTCATCAACTGATTGACGCTCCATTACACCCGGCGCTTGGGCTTCAATTGGACGAGTTTTATCTGTCTTAATCTCACCTAAGCCATCCACGGGTTGACCTAACGGATTAACGACACGACCAATCAATTCCTCACCAACTGGAACTCGCATAATTTCACCAGTTCGTTTAACCTGGTCACCTTCGCGAATATTATCAAAGTCCCCCAAAATAATGATCCCAACATCATTGGATTCAAGGTTTTGGGCAATACCATAAGAACCATTGTCAAACTTCAACAACTCATTAGCCAAAACATTGTTTAGTCCATGGGCACGGGCGATACCATCACCGATGTAGGTTACAACACCAACTTCTTCAATATCAAGTTTGTCATCATAATGTTCAAGTTGTTGCTTGATTAAAGAGCTAATTTCTTCTGCTTTAATGCTCAATGGTTTCACCTCTTTTAATCTTTATTAACTAACTGCGCATGAATCTTTTTTAGCTTATTTTTGACAGAACCGTTAATTACACGATCGCCAACTTGCAAAACTACCCCGCCAATAATGTCTTGGTTAACTTTATTTTCAAGCCGAACCTCTTTAAGACCATATTTTTGGGCATAACTTTTACTAAGAGCTTTTAATTGTGATTCATTGAGCTGCATTGCTGTTGTTACTGTACCAGATACAATCTGGCCTGCATCATCGTATAACTGTTTAAAATAAGTTATAATCTCAGGTAAATCAGCAAATCGATCATATTCTAATAAGAAATTCAAAAAGTTTTGAACTTCATCAGTTAGATCATGCTCGATAATTGCTAGTGACTTTTTCTTTTCATCACTATTAAAAATCGGGTCACTGAAAACATTTAAGATCTGCGGATTCTCATCAACAGCAACTGCTAGCTCCTGTAAATCTTCATATACAGTTTCCAACGCATTCATATCTTGTGCATATTCAAATAATGCAGTCCCATAACGCGCAGCTATCTCTTCTCTACTTAAGGCCATTATTCATTCAGCCCCTTAATAAATTGATCGACTAAATCTTTCTGGTCATCTGCAGACAAATTCTTGGCAATTACCTTTTCAGCAATTGCAACAGAAATATCCGCTACCTGAGTTTGTGCATCATTTAAAGCATCTGATTTTGCTTGTGCAGCATCAGTTTTAGCCTTTTCATGAATTGCAGCAGCATCATTATTTGCATCAGCAACAATTTTACTACTAGTCTTTTGTGCACTTGCCTTGGCATCAGAGAGAATTTGAGTTGCCTCTTGTCTTGAATTCTTCAAGGCAGCTTCACGTTCATTAGCTAAAACTTCAGCTTTTTTACGATTGCTTGCAGCAGAATCCAAATCACTAATTACCTTTTGACGTCTTTTTTCCATCATCTCAGAGACGGGTCCCCAAGCATAATGTTTAACTAACAAAAGTAAAATTGCAAAAACAATCAAATACCAAATGGTATTACCAAGATAAATATGATTAGAAGCTGCGAGTAAAGTTTGAAATTTCATTTACTGCCCTTCTCTCTTTTTTAATCTAAATTATTGTCTTAACTAAAAAAGAATCAGGAATGCAATAACAATTGCCAAAATTGGAACGGCTTCGATTAAACCAACACCGATAAACATGGTTGATCTTAAATCGCCAGAACTTTCTGGTTGACGAGCCATACATTCAATTGTCTTAGAAATAACTTTTCCGTTACCCCAAGAAGCAGCTAAAGCTGCAACACCAGCTACTAAAGCAGCAGCGATATATCTAAAAGCTTGTGACATATTTAAACCTCCAAAAAATTATTCTTTTGTAACTTTCTTACCTATATATACCATCGACAAAGTTACAAAAACATATGCCTGGATAGAGCCAATGAAGACAGAGAAACCTTGCCAGATCATTGCGAGTGGTGCCGACACAATTAAGGTTGGAATACCCATACTTGGTGCCAAACTGTTACCGATCAAAGTTAACAATACCTCTCCAGCAAAAATATTACCGAACAATCGCAATGATAAAGTTAAGAAGTTGGTAACCTCTTCGATCAGATTAATTGGAAGCATAAAGCTAACTGGTGCAGAGTAATTCTTAAAATATCCCTTAACACCAAACTTTTGCATTCCAAATGAAAATGATAAAAGCAAAGACATCATTGCAAATGCCATGGTTGTAACTGGATCTGCTGTTGGCGATTTAACTAGCGTAAAGTCGCCAACTTTGACTTCTAAGAACAAGCCTAGCATATTCATACACCAAATAAAAATAAACAAGACAAAAGCATAAAGCGATAAATGCTTTTGGGCAGCATTATCACTAACATTACCTTTAACAATATTATCGGTAAAATCTAGCAAATACTCCAAAGCGTTTTGCTTTTTATTTGGCTTCAATTCAACTTCTCGAGAAAGCCAAATACAAACAAATAATACAACTGCAGCCATCAGCGTTGAGCCAATAATCCCAGCAAGGTCAAAGTTTAAACCCATAAACTTGAAAACAAATGATTTCTCCATTACTTCGTGACCTCCCTTCTCGTGTTCGCTTTAGTGAACACTCATTTCATATTACCACCATTCAATAATTTTGTGCATATTTGTAAGCGAATTACATTATTTATTTGAATAAATAACTTATTTAGTCCCGAAAATACGGTCTCCTGCATCGCCTAATCCAGGGAAAATATAACCATTAGACAACAATTTCTCATCTTCAGCCGCGGTATAAATATCAACATCAGGATTTTCATCTTGAACAGCTTTAACGCCTTCTGGTGCAGCTACTAAAACTGCCAATCTAATATCTTTAACACCGCGTTTCTTTAAAGCACCAATCGCCATATTAGCAGAACCACCCGTTGCCAGCATCGGATCGACTACCAAACAAGCACGTTCAGCAACATCACTGGGCATCTTACAGAAATATTCATGTGGCTTCAAAGTTTCCTCATCCCGATACATGCCAATCACACCAACCTTAGCTGACGGGATCATTTCCATTACTCCATTTAACATCCCAATTCCTGCTCGCAAAATTGGTACAATGGTCATTTTTTTACCAGCGATTTCTTTTTGAGTCGTTTTGCCAATAGGCGTTTCAATTTCGACATCTTGCATTGGCAAATCTCTAGTAATCTCATAAGTCATCAAGCCACCGATTTCACCAACAATTCGCCGAAACTCGTTTGAACTTGTATCCTTGCGTCTAATAATAGTCAACTTGTGCTGAATCAAGGGATGATTCAAAACCGTAAATTTGCCCATAATTTCCTCCTGTATAAAAACAAATTACATTTAATAAGTATTCTAATCAAAAAAGCAAAGGGTTTAAAGTCCTTTGCCAAATTATTTTTATTTTGCCTGATAATGATGCCCAGCTGCTGCCTTATTTAACCGGTTCATATAAGCTAAACTAGCTTGAGTGCCATTAAAACCTTGAACATATATTTGTTTAATCTGTTCTTGATCATCAAAATAACGCAAGCCGTCAAATAGACTATGATCTGCAGAGATAAGGCTGTCTCCTAAACTAAACTTATTTGCAGCAGGTAAGTTTAGTTTATCTAAAACCGCATCCAATGCCATCACTCCAGTTTGCTCATTAAGATTAAGGTCACTAAAATCTTGAGCAGTATCAACCACGACCACAGGGGCACTGGGTGCATAATGGCGATACTTCATCCCCGGCGCTTTAGGGACAGCCTGGTCAGTCACCTTGCCAGTATTAATCAGTACCTCTTCGTCTAAAACAGAGCTTAATTGTTGCGGCGTTATTTCACCTGGACGTAAAACTACGGGATCTTTGACAGATAAATCAATAATGGTTGATTCAAGTCCTACCCGGGCAGGACCACCATCGATAATTCCAGCAATCTTACCATTAAGATCATGATAGACGTGTTCGGCAGTAGTGGGACTCGGTTTAGTTGAAGTATTAGCGGATGGCCCAACGATTGGAGCACCAAGCTTAGCAATTAAAGAAAGCGTTAACTCATCATCTGGACAACGAAACGCCACTGTCTCAAGTCCACCAGTGACTGCCTTAGGCAAGCTACCAGGTTTAACAAAGAGCAATAATGTTAGTGGTCCCGGCCAAAATTTTTTAATCAATTTGTGTGCTCGCTCAGGAATTTCTCTAGCATAATCAGCCATCATCATTTCATCTGCAACTGTCACAATTAACGGATTATCACTTGGTCGACCTTTAGCCGCATAAACGGATTTCACCGCTTGCTCATTAGTAGCTAAAGCTCCTAAGCCATAAACGGTCTCAGTTGGAAAAGCAACTAACTCACCCTTAGCTAGTAACGCCACTGCCTTATCAAGTTCTTCTTGTGAAAAAATCTTCGTTTCCATTATTTATTCCACCTTCCAGCCACCATCCGCGGCTTACCAGCTAGATCACTGTGAAATTCAATTGTAAAATCTGGTAACTTGCTAGCAAACAATTCTTGCAATTGCTGCTGTTCACTAAAACCAAATTCCAAGAAAAATTCACCATGGCTATTTAAATGTTCACGAACCTGCTGAGCAAATTTTTGATAGAATTCAAGACCATCTTTTCCGCCAAATAAAGCTTCCTTAGGTTCATTTTGCAAAACATTTTCATCCATTTGTGAAGTTTCACTTTCCTTGATGTATGGGGGATTTGAGATAATTTTATCAAATTTTTCTAAGCCAATTAAAACATTCGCCTTACGAACAGTTACGTCAAGGTCATAAGTTAGAAAGTTTTCTTCACAGGTTCTTAAAGCGGAATCAGTAACGTCAGAGGCAAATAAAGTTAACTCAGAAAGTCCACTCTTTTGTGCCTCATTAGCTAGTGCTACCGTGATACAACCTGAACCAGTTCCTAAATCCAGCACTTTATCACCAGTTTGCAATTTGGAAAGTGCTAGATTAACGAGTTCCTCAGTTTCAAACCGCGGAATTAAGACTCCACGCTGCACCATGATTTTATATCCGAAGAACCAAGCATAACCTAAAATGTATTGGGGAGAATTACCTTTAGCTAATTTTCGTAAATCTTTTTGTGCCTGCGCAATCTGGTCAGCAGTAAGTTGCATATCCTGCTTTAACTGAAATTCACTTGGAGTCAAATTTAAACGTTCTGCTAGTAGATAATCAACATCTTCTAATCGTGCTTCAGAGGCTGTTACTCTAGCCCAAGTTCGCAAATCCTTTAAGGTTTTTATGCTAGACATTTTGATCTGCCAACTCCTCTAACTGCTTAGTTTGATTATAAAGAATTAAAGCATCGACAACTTCATCCAATTCACCATTCATAATTCGGTCTAACTTGTTAAGCGTCAAACCAATCCGGTGGTCAGTCACGCGATTTTGCGGATAATTATAAGTCCTAATCCGTTCAGATCTATCACCGGTACCAACTGCCGTTTTCCGCTTAGCATCATATTGATCACGATTTTGACTTTCATAGTAGTCATACACCCGTGATTTTAAAATTTGCATCGCCTTTTCACGGTTCTGCTGCTGACTACGCTGATCTTGCATTGCTACCACAATACCAGTTGGCAAGTGCGTCAGCCGCACAGCACTGGAGGTCTTGTTAATATGCTGACCACCCGCACCGCTTGAGCGATAAACATCTACCCGAATGTCTTTAGGATCTAAGTCAATATCAACTTGTTCATATTCAGGCATCACAGCTACAGTTGAAGTCGAAGTGTGAACACGACCTTGAGACTCAGTTACAGGAACCCGCTGCACCCGGTGAGCGCCATTTTCATATTTTAATTTGGAATAAACTTTATCCCCGGTAATCATTACGGCGACCCGCTTGTAGCCACCAACTTCCGTTGGCTCACTATCAATTACAGAAACATTCCAATTTTGTCGTTCTGCGTACTTTTCATACATTCTAAGCAAATCAGCTGCAAATAACGAAGCTTCATCACCACCTGCAGCTCCCCGAATCTCCATAATGATATCTTTGTCATCATTAGGGTCCTTGGGTAACATCAAAATCTTGATTTGATCTTCTAATTCAGCAATTTCTTTTTCTAAATCACTGTTTTCTTCTTTGGCCATTGCTACTAAGTCAGCATCATTTTCCTTAGCGATAAATTCTTTATTATCAGAAATTGCCGCTTGATCTGCTTGATATTTTTTAAATCTTTCGACTACTTCGCGCAATTCTGCGGCTTCTTTGGAAACCTTCATATACCGCTTAGTGTCATTAATTACCTCTGGATCAGCCATTAGCTCTTCTAGCTCTTCATAATGAGCTACTAAGCCTTCAAGCTGTGCCATAACTTTATCCATACTCGTTTATACCTCTCTTGTCCTCGGCTGTTCTGGGTGAAAATAATGAAAACGACAAACTGGATAATAGCTTTCATCGCCACCAATTTGTACCTGCTCTCCTTCATAAACCGGTTTTCCGTTATGAATTCGTAAATTCATTGTAGCCTTACGACCACAATAATGGCAAATCGTCTTGATTTCATTAATTTTATCTGCAAAAATTAATAAATTCTTGCTACCTTCAAATAAATTATTCTGAAAATCATTCTTCAAGCCAAAGGTCATTACCGGAATCTTAAGTTCATCGACAATTTTAGCGCATTCCAAAACATGATGTCGCTGTAAAAATTGAGCTTCATCAATTAAGACACACGCAATTGCACCATCACCTTTGGCAATATCTTCGTTACTTAACTGCTTAATATAATCAAATAAGTTCATATGCTCAGTAATAGGAATAGCATCACGTCTGATTCCGACCCTTGAAGCAATTGTGCCAACACCACTACGATCATCTACATTACTAGTCATCAGGGCAATTTTTCGACCCTGAGCTTCATAATTATGTGCATCTTTGAGAATCTCAATTGTTTTGCCACTACTCATTGCGCCGTAGTGAAAAAATAATTGTGCCATAGTTTGCTCCTTTGTTTAAATTAAATTCACCTAACCTATCTAGTATAGATGAAAATTAAAATCTGTGCAGTTAAATCGTCGTTAAAAACTCGTTTTAAGTTATGCGCTATGCTATAGTTTATTATGATTTTAAAGTGAGGGATAAAGGATAAATATGAATTTAAAAGCAAACATTGCTAAAATCGCTGGCAAATCAAGTTACTGGTTCCTTCATAACGTACTTAAAGGTGGTACTAGTTTTCCAGGAAAGTTAGCAATGAAAATTGACCCAAATGTGTTAAATGCTCTAGCCAAGGACTATGAAATAATCATTGTTACAGGTACTAACGGTAAAACAATGACAACAGCCTTGATTGTAGCCGCGTTAAAACAGAAATATGGTGACGTTTTAACTAATTCGTCTGGTTCAAACATGCAGCAAGGAATTGTAACTGCCTTTTTAGCACACCAAAATAGCCAAGCTAAACGTAAAATTGCCGTTTTAGAAGTTGACGAAGCAAACGTAAAAATGGTTACTGAGCTAGTTCATCCTAGTTATTATGTTTTAACTAATATCTTTCGTGATCAAATGGATCGTTACGGCGAAATTTATACCACATATGACAAAATCACTGCTGGAATTAGACTAGCTCCTCAGGCAACAATTATTGCTAACGGTGATGCCAGTATCTTTTCCTCAGTTGACCTGCCTAATCCAAAAGTTTTTTATGGTTTTAACTTAGATAAAAGTCAGCAATCTCAAGATTTTAAAGCTCCGGTTAACACCGATGGCGTTTTATGCCCGCAATGCAATCAAGTAATCCATTTCCACGAGCGTATCTATGCTAATCTAGGTAATTTTTTCTGTCCTAATTGTGGCTATCAACGACCAAAGTTAAAATACAGTGTTACACAAATTCTTAACCAGACACCTGATAAGTTAGAATTTTTAATGGGACAAAAAGATTATACGATAAATATTGGTGGTACCTATAATATTTATAATGCATTAGCTGCCTATGCAGTAGCACGGGAATTTGATTTAAGTGATGAAGAAATCGCCCAATCTTTTGCTGCTAATAAGCGAGTTTTTGGTCGTCAAGAATTAATTAATTATGCAGACAAAAAGATTAATCTAATTTTAGTTAAAAATCCTGTCGGTCTAGACGAAGTCCTGCATATGCTTAATACTGAATCAGAAGCATATTCACTAGTGACATTGCTCAACGCTAATCATGCTGACGGAATTGACACATCTTGGATCTGGGATGGTCAATTTGAAGACTTGCAGCAAGATCAAATAAAAAAAGTGATTGTTGGTGGTGAACGGTATCAAGATATGCATTTTAGACTTGAGGTCGCCGGTTTTGATCCTAATAATATGGTTACCACGGCAAACAACGACGAAGTAATGACAGAGGTTGCCAAAGTTCCGACCAAAAAAGTCTATATTCTATCAACTTATACAGCCTTGCTGTCATTACGCAAAACAATGGCAGAAAAGAAAATTATTAAGGGCGGAATGTAAAAGTATCTGGGGAAATTAACTCTTCAAGCTTAAAAAGCTCAGTTTATTAGCTATAACTGGGCTTTTTGCTTGCGTTATTTTTTAACATTTAAGCAATCATAATTTAGTAATTGACTGCAAGAACTATAATTTAATATCTTGATATATTTGACTTTGAGTAGAAAAAAACACTCAGATAATTCTGAATGCTACATTCCAGGAATAATTCCTTTAATATCTTTTAGTGTTCGTTTAACTCGTTCCATCATTCTATCTTAGTTATCTTTGACCATGAGTCAGCCAATCGTTGACCGTCAATCTGATATTTCAATACTTCATCAGTATTGTTAAACTTTTTAACATTATCATCACTTGCTAATTCTCTTTTTGGTGAAAAATCCGTCTCATCTTGATCTGGCTCTAATAACCAATGCTTATTATTCAAGATAAACTCAATCTCATAACCTGTATCAATTAGATCCTTAAATTGCTCTAAACTCTTAATATCATTCATTTTCAATGCATCATCTTCAGCCATTAAACTGCCTCAGCGCTTATTATATCTTAAATACCAATTTCATTTTCAATGCTAGTACTAATAAAAATAAGTTCTGGTTCATAATCTTCTTTTTGCCATTCTTTAAAATAAATCTCCTCGTTATGTATTAGATCCGTGATAATTCAAGTTAATAGTTAACATCTGAAACTTGAAAGCAGTAAAACTAGCCAGATTCCTTATTGAGTCTGGCTTTTTTGGTTCTTAATTATATTTTCATGCGCTTCTCTGCAGCTGCTTTTGAATAAATCCTGGCAGTAATTTAATAAAATTATTTATTATCCGCTCGACTTCTGTGGTTATTTCTTCTTTAACTGCTTTTAGGGCACTTAGCAGGTAGACCAATGCTTCTTCAAACGCCAAATCCGGCAACGCATCATTCATTAAATAGAATAAATCTCCAATCGTTCGCTCATCAACTGCTTGTCTCTCTTGCCAAGCCAGCAAGTCATAAGTTAAGGCAGTAATTGCAAAATATCCGCACTGACCATCGTAACTTTGAATTTGTGATTTATCTAAAGCTAGGTATTGCTTAGCTGCTTTAAAGTAGGTTTCTATCTGCCATCTACGACCATAAAGCTGAATGACTTCTTTAGGTTGCAGCTGATATCTGGTGGTAGCCAAGACCAAGTACTTTCCCTTATTACCACGTTTAGTAACATATACTAGTCTGATAGGAAAACTATATCCTTGATACTCTGCCTCGACTACACAACTATAAAGATAGTCATCTTTGTCTTTCAGCTTTGAGCCAGCTAAGCGTTCATACAAACTTTTTACATCATAAAGGCGACCACGATAGCGGTAGTATACCTTCTTGCTCAACTTAAGCATCGAGACACTGTCTAATCCTAACTGCTTTAACTGCCAGAACATTTTTGGCGAGGCAAACCAGCTGTCAAACAGTACATAGTCTGCTGGTACACCTTCATTGATAGCTTGCTTAAGCAATTCAACCGTGACATCATTCATTTGCCTTTGGGCTTGGGTTCTTCTTCTGCCTGCAATAGAACGATTATCGGTTGTTTACTGCCAAGCAGATTTTGTTTTTTCTTGGTGGACATCAAAGCAAAATTAACTGGCAAAAAAGTATTGCCGTCACTCCAACCAACGGTCAAGCCACGAAAACCATTAATATATTTATGCTCATTATGATCGTAAACTTTGGCAAGTAATTCCGCTTTCTTAGAATAGGAACGTGCTAGCAAAGTATCATCTACAATCAAAGCTAGTCTTCTACGCTTGTCAATTACCGGTTTAAGTACCTTAATTAGTTTGGCAGCAGCTAAGCAAAGCAGTTTTTGCCAATTGATGCGGCCATCATTGAGGATATTTCTGCCAGTCTTAGAGGTAAATTCAGCTGGTTGGTCAAAACGATACAGTGATTTACGGGCAAAACGTGATTGGATTAGCCATTTAACTACCATCAGCAGGCTAACTAAAGAATGACGTCTAAAATTAACCTGTTTACTTAAGTCAGCTAGACCAATTAATTTTGTAAAAGATGAAATTAAGGAAGAAGTGTCCTTTTCTTGATTGAATTGCGGTATACTGTTCATAACGTAAGAACTCCTGTAACTTTAGTTTTGGTTATTTAAAGTATAACGCAGAGAGGGCTTGCGTTTTTATTTTTTAGGCAAAAAAGCTAGAAATCACGCTCTTTTGAGGTGATTTCTAGCTTTCAAGTTTCAGTTAACATCTCTAACGCACTATTTTAGTACCTCAGCTAATAAACACCTGCTATAATAAAAAGAGAGCAGTGGTATTGCCAACACGCTACCTTTGAATAACTATTTCATGAAATGATCCTCTGTTAGTAAAAATACTTTCAGAGGATTTTTTAATACCGTTGCGAATCGTTACGGTATTATTCGGTAAGGTTAACTTGAAGGGGTCGCAAATCGCGCCCCTGCAAAAAACTTAACACCCTAACAGTAGTAATTCCGAGAAATCCGAGTCCCTAAAAATGAAAAATACGACAAATCCGACCCCCTAAAAAAGAAAATCACTTTAAGACAATTCCAGAAGTTAAGATTTTTCTACCTTGTAAAATGCAAAAGATTGTATCGTAAATATCCGATGGCGGAATTAATTACTTTTAAATTGACACTTACAACCGAAAATTTTGCACCGATTTATATAATTTTGTACCTGTACAAACAAAAAAAGAAGCCCTTTTAAGCTCCTTAAGGTATCTAAGCTAATAGATAATTAAGTCTCTGAACACTTGATATTATAGCATTTTTCGGGTCACTTTTTTACGTTTAGACCAATTTTAGAATATTTTGATTAATCTACCTTTGCCAAAATGTTGTAACCGAATGTTGTAACCTAAGTACGTAATTTAGTGTAATTTCAAAAAATCGCAAAAACAAAAATGTCTTAAGTATCAACGCTTAAAGCTAGTTGAAACTAAGACAAATCATAATTATTGGGATATCCGGGCTCGAACCGAAGAAAACTAAGCATTTTTAAGAACTTTTAAGAACATAAAACGTTGATTTAACGGGAAATGCGTTTTTAAGAAACTATAAGAATTTTGTCTCTGATGGGCAAATTGATGGGCAAAAAGATAAGCTATGATCCCTTATATATCAGTATGGATGAAGGACAATAAAATTGATTAATTATATTTTTTAATCCACAAAAACGCCGCTCAGTTTAATGAACGGCGTTTGTAGTTCGACACCTAACTCCTAGGGCCCTTCGAACTTTATCAAAAAATATTAATTATATACCTTATGCAATCTTTTTTAATAATTATTAGGGCATATAATTATTAAATAAAAACTACTAGTTATATACTTAAGTTGTAAAGTTGTTTATTTTGGGGGGAATTATCATGGAAAAATTTGAAGAAATAAATAAAAATTTTGAAAAGAAAATTGTTAAAGCTAATGAAGATATTATAAATATACATTTTAAACCAGATAAATTCAACAAGGATAATAAATATTGTGTTGACAACCTCTGGAAGATTAGCGCAATTAACAATACAACTCATTCAAATTTGTTTGTTTTAAATAAAGCAGAAGTTTTAAATAATGATGATGAATTATTAGATATTAAATTTTCTAAAGTAAACACAATAAGTGGAAACGAGATTAAAAGATCAATTCTCGAAAACGACAATATTAATCAAGATTATTATGAAACATATATTATAAAAATATATGTATTAGATATAGAAACAAACAAAATCTATTGGAAATATTTTCCATTAAATTTTAAAATGACAAGTTCATATAATAATGAAGAAGCAAGCGATGAAACCCCTTTTAGTCATCTGGGTAATATAACACCAAATGGATACGAATCTAACAATGCTTTTTTTGGATAAATCTTATTTACATTTAAATTATTAACTTAGAAAGCCTACTACCGAGTGGGCTTTTTGATATTGAATTTTTATATAAATAAGTTCAATATATTTTATATAATTATTATTTTTTCGAGAGGTTAATTTTATGACTGATACAAATGATTCAAAAACTATGGAATTTAAAGGTGATATTTTGAATATTCCAGATGATACAAATTATTGGTTCGTTAGAGCTGGAAGTGGAGCTATTTATTATGATGATTTTTATATCAATAACTATATAGGTGAAGATTCAAACGGCTTAAATTTATATAATTTGTATTCTATTCCTACTTCATTAAAGTCTGCTAATAGTGCAATTTTGGAAAGATATAAAACACTTTTTCGTGAACATGATCTGAAATTATTTGATGAAAGAAATAAGGATCAAGAAAAAAACGTTGAGGTTTTACATCAAGAAAAAGTCACAGAAACTAGGAGAAGTACTAAACGGGCAAATAGGGTATTCTTATTTGTTGAACAAATGAAAATAGGCGACTTTATATTTGTCCCGTCTAATCATTCAAGTGAATTTTTGGTAGGAATTATAGTTTCAGATTGTTTTGATGGATATATAAAACATACAAAGCTGTTAGATATAGATGAAGATACAGATGATGAATATGGATATAAAATTTCTCCATATGAATTCAAAAGAAAAATATATTGGATCAAAGAATTATCTGAAAATGAATTTCCTAATGAGTTAGCTGGATATAGAAATGTACACCAAAGTATTACAAATATTACAGATAGTTCAGATTTATTAAACCCATGTATTAGTTCCCAATATTTTTATAAAAATAACTATTATATAAGAATAGGAGTAAATACAACAGAAAAAATTAGTAGTCTTGATTGGCTGACATTTCAAAATTTAATAAAAGACATTGTTGGAGAAAAAAAGCTTAATAACATTTTTCAAAAACAAAAAGTACAATCCCCAGGATTAATTATACTTTTTGGTGGAGGAGTCGCACTACTTTTTGTAATTATAGGAATATTATTTGGTACAACAGAAGTTGATATAAAAACAAAGCACGTATCAGTTAAAACAACTACTAAAGATCTCTTAAGTTATTTCACAAATAAAGATATAGAAAAAGAAATGAAAGAACAAGAACTTGAACAAAAAAAATAAAAACAGCAAAGATGTATGGGGAGCTTTCCTCAGACGAACAAAGATTCTTTAAAACAGAATTAGAAAGCAGAAAAAATGAAACAAAACAAAAAAGAGAAAAATTAATTGGTTCAAATTCTAAAACATTTAATGAAGATGTCGATTTTAGTAAAGTTGATAATGAAAAAATAAATTCGGTAACTAGAAGTTTAAAAGCAACTAATGAAGATATTGGTTCCTCAGTTCCAAACGAAACCCAAGAGGATATGTGGAATTAGTCATTGGTCGGATTTTGAAAAACAGCAAAAAAAGGCCTATAAAAAACAACAGAGTAAATACAAAATCTATATTAAAAATGGTGGAGAGCAATAACACAATAAGATAAATAATGGAAATATTAAATAAATATCCCCAAAAAACTTGAATTTTTTTCATGTCTATCTCTCCTTTCTGCTTTGTTATTAGATATATTAATTTTACATCAAAAAGATAGAATTCAATCAAAAAAAGGAAAATTTTATACCAAACGCAAAAAGCCCGCCCCAGAGATAATTCTCCAGAGCGGGCTTTATTTATAAAATTATATACGCATTATTACCAGTTACACAAACTTGCTTACCTTTATAACTATTTTCTAAAAATAAAAATCTACCATTTCGTCCTTTGAAACGGTAGATTTTGCCATATTCAAGTGAATAAGCTTTCTTGCTATTTGCTTTAGGCTCATATAAAGCATGAGTTCCCTTCTTAATAATTTTTACGCGACCACCAAGCTTACTATTAAATGCAATCGGATTACTCTTGGTGAAACCAGCTCGTCCATCGACGAATTGATCCTTACCCAATTTGAGCGCACCATTATTTTCAGTAATTACTTTCCAAGTTGAACTATTTGCTAGTGTTCGAATCGGCTTAGTTAGCGATTCATCACTATACAGATTACATCCTTTTTTATTAGTTACAACAAAGACACGAGCAACATCCCATTTCACTACTGGATGGACATCAACTGTAACTGACTTCTTAACTTCTTTTTTCTTTTCCTTTGGCTTTGAAGTTTTACTAAACCCATACTTTACATAATGAGCAAATTGACTCTTACTAATTCCGATTTTCGGTAAGTATTGGTAAGGATCAACATGGTTAGTATTCGAGTAACCATTTTTAACTACCCAATTATGCGTCTTAACACCTTTTTTAGAACTGGTATCAAGCTCTTTAGTAATTCCATACTTATCAGCCATTTGCCGAATTAATTCAATATAATTTTGGTAAGCTTTTATTGCCCGTTTTTTATCATCGAATTCACATAGCTCAATTTGTACTGGTGACATCGAGTTCGCTGGACTACCTGCTCCCCAAGCATCATAACCTGGCTCGCCTACTTGATAAATACTTTTGTCATCAACTATAAATTGTACATAAGTTTCTGCAGAATTAATCGTTGATTTCATATTATGTGCGACTGCCCATGCTTCACCATTAGGCGTAGCAGTGGAGTGAGCAATAATAAAATTTCTTGAGGCAATATGGCTAGAGCCTTCATTATTTGCTAAAGCATATTTTTTATTAATTTTCATCAAGAACTACCTCTTCATTCTCGTTTAAGATTCCTAACGTATCTGGTTCAGCGGCTGACTTATCTGCGTTCATCTTGGCCACTTCTTGTTCTGCGTAAGCTCGAATGGCAGCTTCAATAGTTGGATCTACCTTGATATTATGTGCAGCAAGCACACGGCTAACTTCATTGATAACTGCATCCATTTTCTTGGTGCCCTCGCCATCAGTCGTTTCAGCTTCATGTACAAATGCAGCCGCTAAATCGGGAATTTGGGCAACCCACTTATTCTTGATGGTGTGGTTTTGGCTATATAGCTTTACGCCTATATAAGCTATGATTGCCACCATTACTAATACCGCATAAATTAAATCAAAAATTTCTTTTGTACTCATAAAATTTCTCCTTTATTTTGTTGGAAGCTCCTTAGCTTCTTCATATAATTTCGTACCAAGTCCATTGCCGCCAAGACTGTGATAGACACCATATATCTGGTTCAATCTGATGAATTGCTCATCAGTTGAATAACCTTGCTTGATTATAGTATGAGCAAGACCGTCCAACTCAACGTGCAAGTCTTCAACTTCTCCAGCCTTTAATTGATTGACGGTTTCAACTATCTCAGGAATCTGTGCAAGCAATTGCTCATTAATTTTGACTTTGCGCTTATGACCTGACCACAGCCCGATAATAAACTGTACAATACCAGACTGCATGATGAAGTCCCAAAATTCTTGCAAAAATATAACACCTGCTTTCTTTCCAATCAAAAAAGCAATCTAGCTATTTTGCTAAATTGCTTTATTCGTAATGTGACCAACAGGATAAAATTTCAACCGTTTTATCCTCTTTATTAATTTTATAAACTACACGATGCTTGCCATTTAATCTTCTTGAATAATAATCTCGTCCTGACGGTTCCAATTTTTCAAAAGATTGAATTGGTGAATATGGATTAGTCTTTAAAGTCCGCTCAATCTCGATAAATCGTTCATGTAAGTTACTTTTAAGCAGCTTTTTTAAATCCTTTTTAGCAGCCGGTGTGATCTTAATCTGCCAACTATCCATCAATTTCAGCTATCATTTCATCTAAATCTACTGCTTCATCATCTTCATCATCACGTTTTATCGCATCCTGCAATTGTCCATTAGCCACCAAAGCCAAGGTTTCCTGCAATTCATCATATTCACGTTTACTGATTAAAACCGCACTCTTCTCATCAGTTGCTCCTGCAATAATTACTGGTTTAGCATCTCTATTTGCTTCATTAATTAAACCATATAAATTCGACCGTGCTTTAGTTGGTGTAACTATATCTGCCATGACAATACCTCAATTCATAATAATCAAGATAATTATAGCGTGCGCTTTTATGTACGTCAATTAAAAGCAATCTAGCTATTTTGCTAAATTGCTTTATTTAAATAAGTCTGCATATAAACTAATCATTCAACCACTTAAATCCTTCTTCTGGATCATCAAAATGGATATAATCACGACTATCAATTGAATGCTGTAATTCTACCGTTGGTTTAGCAGTTCTAGAATGTTCTTGACTTACCATTTAATCACCTCAATTCTTAATTAATTAAGCTAAATTACTTTATGGGTTTAGCCTAGACATTTGGGAGTTCAAGCTGTCTATTGAATATTGCATATTCTGAATTTTTGACGACATGTCATTAATCTTATTTGCAGCATTCGTAATTCTCTCATCAAGGTCAAAAGTCGCTTTATTAGCATAATTAGCAATTGACTTCACTGAGTCAAGATCTTTTTGCTCCGCTTTAGTTTTAACTGCAGCAGCAATTTTATTGTCAACTTCACTCCAAGTGTAATAATTATTCATATTAGGGATAGATATTCCAGATATTCTATTATCAGTATAACTTTTGGCACTACTTTCTGCTGAAACAGCACGATTTTTAGCTGCAGTGATATCACTACTTAAACTATTGTATTGACTAGAAGCTGCAGACTTAGTTTGATAAGTATTAGATAAATTATTGATTTTACTATCAGTATAATTATTAGCTTCCTTAACAATATCCTTAGAGTTAAGTAAATGTAGCATATCAGGTGGCGTATCTTTATCACGCCACTTAGCCAATTTTACATTTTTAACTTGTACATCGTATGCAGGAGAAAAGTTTTCGCTTAATACCTGCATCTTAACCGTACCTTCCGGTACTATTTTTGTATTTGTTACCGTACCAAATTTTTGATCTGGCTTAACAGCTCCTGTTGAAAGATAAGACCCACCACCTTCCAAATTTTTATTGTCTTTGTCATAAAACCAAAAATAAATATTTATATCGCCTTCACCTGTTGCATCATCAGGCCATTTAACATCAGCACTAATAGTATATTTAGATCCCACTTCAAAATTTTGGTAATAGCCCCATCCTTTTACTGTTTTATTTTTTGCGATTGTCGTGAACGAAGCAGATGTTCCTTCCAGTAAATTAGGTGCAAACATAGGCACAGTCATTGCTAAACTTCCTTGGTCATTTGGTAATACTTGTTTGCCACCATTTACTGAAGCAGACTTAGGCAACTTATCAACTCGAGATTTAAGATTATCAAAGTCAACGTTATTAGTCTTTTTAGCCAATTCCGTATCAGTCTGTGCTTTAGAATATGCCCCTGTATCACTAGCAGTAATATCTATATTTCCAGTAGTATCAGATGCTTTCTTATTGAATGTTTTAGGTAATTTGTCTACTTTATCATCCGTATACTGTTTTATATCTGCAGTATGTGGCAGCCAAGTCATATCTGGTGGCGTGTTAATATCTTGCCACTTAGCTAGCTTTGCTTCCTTGACCGGTACTGCACTTCCACTGATATGAGCTGTAATTTTGGTAACATTGGGGCTAGTAAAAATTACTGTAACACTAGAATACCCAGCTCGACCATCACTTATAGCATTACCTGAACTCATAGTGATAGCTTTGCTAGTGTTATCCAAATACCAAATTGAGACCTTGTCATCACCAGAGTTTCCTTTGGTGTTATCAATCCAAGCATTAAGCGTATACTTTTCACCAGTTTTTATTGACACACTTGTATCGGAAAGCAAGCCATTACCACCTATGGTTTGTAATTGATCACTAGTCCCAGTTAGTAAGTTAGGAGCAAAAACAGGGATCTGTACATCACCAGTTTGCCCATTAGCACTAGTTACTGGTATATCGACTTTTAAGTCTAAATTACCAGTTGCATCTGGTGAAATTTTTTCACTACCATTAATTGAGGCAGACTTTACTTTACCAACTTGTTTGATGTCATTTTCATAAGTAGCTTTATCTAGCTTTGTATCTAAGACCTTTTGATTATCAGTTTTGAACTTAGTAAATTCAGTCTTATCAAGCTTACCAGCTAAATCACTATTTACTTCATCTTTATTCGCTTTAGCCTTTAAAGCTATATTAAAGGTGTCTACATCAACTTTTGTTTTAGCCTGATCATCAGTGTATTTTTTGGCTTCTGTTACTGCATCACTGACTTGAGTTTTAACATCTGATTTATCAGCCTTTTTGTCTACTTCATTTTTTAAGCCACCTAAATCTTTTTTGGTTGCAACCCCATCTTCAGTAACGTTGACCGTAACATTACTGGTTTGGCCAACTACCACGTATACAGTCACATTAAACTGAAACATTGCCTTGTCGGTAAAGTCCGGCATACGTTCTGGGTCAATAGCCGTAGCAACAACATAAAGAAACTCCTTATCGGATCCCTCTTCTTTAGCATATAAACCAATCGTATTAATATTATAGCCATTTCTTAAGCCCTTGTTATTAAATTTCAGCAATGCACCAATCACAGTATCTTTATCTTGAGCTGAATCTGTAATATCAGCTATTTCACCGTACTGCATAATACTTGGCAATTCAGTTAATTCCTGCAGCTCAGTAATACTCTTATCAGATAAGTTTTCACTGCTAGTTGCACACTTAGTAATGCTGAACTTGGCTTTACCAGCATTGACTCGTCTTACTAGTTCAATTCCTGCATTAGTTAACACAGTCTTATTATATTTTGACATTAAATCACTTCCTTAATTAAGAAACTGAGATATATTTGCTTGTACCTCAGTTTCTACTTTTGCCGTTGTTCCCAATCCAACAAATAAATCATTGCCAATGATCGCTTGCTTTAGTGCGATTCTAATCTCATAAATCATATTAGCCGGTAAATAAACGTTCAAGATATATCTGATACTGTCAATTTGCTCATTGCCAATATCCGTACTATTGCCCTCTATAATTGCGTTTCGTTTAGCGTGGTCAATTGTAATATTAACAGGTAATTTTAATGTTCCAAATAATTCCTTTAAATATTTAATCGTAATTGGTCTTGGTGGCAATAGCCGCATCAGGACGTTATTCTGCCTAGTTTTTAAATCTTCACCTAAGGTCGGTTGAATGCCAACTTGATCTTCAAAAACAGCAATCCCCTTACTATCTGTTTGTGTTACAAATTGATTTAACAAGGCTCTAATTTGCCTATCTTCAAAATCGTTTAAGACCTGTCCATGTGCGTGCATAATTGCCTGCATTTCGTAGACATCTTGATAATATTCGGGTAAATATTCCATCAGGTTGTTACTCATTCAAAGTCACCTTCCCTAAAATTGGTAACTGCGATTCATCATTGTTAAAAACAAGTTGCACATCTTGGGCAGCTCCATTCAATGTCGGAATTGTAGCGTTAACCACACCTTCAATCTGCATGATCTGCGCTAAAATTTTTGAACGGTAAATTGTCATCGCATAGCCTCGTCCAGTTTTTGGATCAATCACATGCCAATCTGCTCGTAAGTTTTTAAAGTACTCTGATAATTTATCATTAATCTGTTGCTTAACTACATCTGCACCATGTTGTCCATCAATCTGAATATTAGTTGCAATATCAACTGGTAAGGCTGTTGGAGCAACTACTGTAACTTGATGGTCAATCGGTGCTATACCATATCCTTGAGCTTCAACATCAGATGGATCAACTAAGTTTTTCACCTTTTTGACCAGTTCTTTATTAGCTGGCATCAAATTGTTGTTCAAAATTACTAGTTTAACTGTTCCAGCTCCATTCCAAACTGGATAAACTTGTGTTGCACCGACTTCAGAGATTTTGTTAGTCATTGCTAGGTAATCTGATACATTACCACCATAAGCAATCCAATCATCTGAGCCAAGTAATCTTGCTCGTAAATGATCGTCAGTTTCTTCATCCCTAGCCGGCGCAATTATTTCTGTAATTTCTGCCCAAGATAATTCATCATTCGGCGTCACTGGTAAAATCTGCCCTAAATAGCCATTCGGCGTTGTGCCTGGATCATCAGCAGTCATAGCAACCGTTAAATCATCATAAATCTGTGTCACGGTATAAAAAATAGGCGTTTCACCAATCGAAGCGAATTGGTCGCCTATCTGTACGTTATTAATTGAGTTCCCGTCACTATCTGTTATTTTAGCCTTAACTTCTGTCTGTGTTGCTGCGTATCTTTCAGTTCCACGCTCTTGCGCTCGATAATCTAAGAATTCACCATCAGCTGTTTTTACATAAGTTTCCTTAATAATCGTAGCCATACGCAAATTTTCTTGTGCCATTACGAGCGCTGCTGGTGCGATTGCATCGTAAATTACTGAACCCTCACGCTTATCTATATCATCCGGCACTGCATCTAACATTTCATCAAGGTAGTAGTCTACATCATGTTCTTCAAATTCTTGTGCTAAGTCATCTGGTGTCACCTAGCTTCACCTCACTTTCTATTGGCACTTTGCCATATATTGTTGTGCAAGTACCTTTTACAAACAGTGTCGTACTATCTTGCTGCTGAATAGAATCAATAACCAAATCAGTGACTCGGTCATCGTCAAGTAGTGCTTCTTCTAGCATGCGCTGTATTTCAACGCGAGCATAAGAAAACGACTTGCCAAATAAATCTGGTAAGTCGTTGCCGTATTGGTCACTATAAATTGGATAAACAAAGCGCTCAGTGCGCAATATCTTATCGACTGCCTGCACCATAGCTGGTAGTTCATCAAACTTGCTACGAATTCTTCCATTTTTAACTTGAAAAGTTAGTGTTGGTTCATCTTCTTCAAGTTCTTCATCGTCATCATCAACTGTATCCAAATCAGGATCGAAAGCTAAATCTTCATCAATGATTAAGTCATCATCGTCCATTGACAGTACTCCCCTCATTCCAGTTCTAGTGGCTTCTTTGGTTCTCTTTCAAACAGATAGAACTGCTGACCGCCATCCATCCGAATCATCGTCACCTTATCATCTTTTTTAAGACTATTGTCTAGCTCGTACTTTACTTTTTCAGTAATAGTCGGTCGATTGCCCGATTCTTTACCGATTTGGTCATCATGAGCATATACCTTAGTCTTACCATTTAGTACGATTTTGCCGATATTTTTACCTAACACGATAAAATCGTCAGTTAAAATCATGTCATTAGCCAGTTGTACTTCTAATGGATCAACTGAGCTAACAGTACCATAGACAATATCGCTATATTCGCTGTCGCTGCCGCCACGCTCATGCATCATTCTCCAGAGTTGTTCGCCAGCCATGAGGCCACCTTCAGTTCTAATTGACAAGTATAGTCTGTGCCGAAATTATGCGTTGCTTTTAAAATGGCACAGTTCTTTATTGTTTTATATCCCTTAATCTTCACTTCAACACTATTACCAGCTACCAAATCCAAATTACCAATGCAATCAATCGTTAGCGACTTATTAGCTTTATTTTTTTGTTTAAGTGTGTTTTTGGCCTGCTTGACCATTTGAGCATGATTAGCCTTATTCTTCTTATTTTCGGTAATTTGCAGCTTACCCCAGCGACTAACCGTACTACCCTTTTTAGTCACAGACTTAAAGCTAGTCTTCTTAGGATCGTCGCTTTTAGCAGTAGCCGACTTTGATTTCGATTTTTTCTCATTCTTTTGGATTATCTTAACTACGTTTGCTGTATTATCAATATCTTTGGAATAAGTAAAACCAGTCATACCTGATTTATCACCAATAATAATTTTGAGTTTTTTCCTTGGCGCACGGTGTAATTCCAATTTAGAATAGTTAGCATAGATAAAATACATGTGATCTGTGGACTTAAGTGTCTTCTTAATTGCTGACTTGAGCATATCAAAATAGCTTTTGCCATCACATACTTCAGCAGCAACTTTATGCTTAGGCTTATCAACCACCTTATGACTGATACCTGCTCGTTTGCAGACATTATTGAAACGATCTGCTATTGTACCTGATTTCCACACAATGCTGTCTTGGGTCTTCAGATACCGACTTTTATCATAAGCAGTAATACTGACAGCCTTTTCATGTGTAAGTTTTGCTTTAAAAACATAGCCGTAAAACACCTTTTTGTGATCCCAATAAAACTTTACGATACTGCCAAGTGCTGGTAAATAAGTCTTGTCTTGGTAAACCAAATCAAAATCTAATTGGCCAGCTGAAAAATTGAGGTCAGTAATCCATTTTAAATTAGCTACGATATTCTTAACGTCATAGCCTTTCTTTTTATCTCGTGACCAAATTTGAAAAAATGTAATCATGCCTTCTTCACTTCACTTTTCTTAACCCAGCCGCGTGCACCACCAGAAGTCAGTGACACATGGATTGGGTATTTATGCCCGTTGGCAATATTGGTTACCTTACGCTTAGCATTTTTCTCGTATAAGCCTTTACCATGACCGTCAGAATCAGCATGCAATCGCCCATTGACAATTACTGTTGAGCCTATACCAATCTTTTTAGCAGGACTAGTACGCTTCTTTTTATGCGAAGACTTTTTGCTTTTTTTCTTCTTTTTCTTTTTGACTTTGGTATAGCTGGCTTTACGATATTCTTTTAGCTCAAGCGTATAAGCATATTCGCCGTCATACCCATCTTTAAAGCCTACTTCAAAACTGCCAATGGTCATTGTCTTACTAAGAGTAGTTGATGACACAACTAGCTGCAGATGACCCCGATCTTTTTCAATTTTCTTGAGCCACTTTATGTAATAGTCTGGCTCGTGAAAGTCGTCTGTTGTGACATAATGCTCCTCCTCTTTAGGAAAGGTACTTTCAATTTGTAAAGTGCTAAGTTTCAAAAAGCCTTGTTGATTAATTTCGCCTAGATTGACTACTGTCTGCGACTTATCATCAGATTCATACTTGACCATTAAATCAGCCGGATTAACCGGTAATTCAATGGTTTTATTGTCTTTATAATTCGTTAAATAAATCGTAAATTGGTCTTCTTCTAATTCATCTTTAGCTTTCTTTTTCACTTTACTGCTAATACTAGTCATTAATACACCTCCTTAAAGTTTCCGATTATCAATCTCAACCATTTTATTTTCAATTGCAGCAAGTACATCTTCGGCTGTTTGTTCAGGGTTATGTGAGCCCGTAATTTGAATTGCACCTTTTTCAATCGTAAGCACACGGCTATTGTCACTGCTACTATTCTGGGTTGAAATATTCTGACTACGCGCAAGGCTATCAGCTGTAATGGCACCTAAGCCTTTATAGTCGAGCCCAACTGAACCACTTGCACCACTATTAGCAGCGTTAATTAAGTTACCACCAGCAGTGGATACTAGACCTACCGTGTCCATCATACCCATTGCCATACCTTGACCGATAAAACCACCAACCTCAGCAAAAAGCTTAGATGGCGAGTGAATTTTAGCTTTGGCTCGAGCAGCCCGGTTAGCTTGAGCAACTAATGCATCAGCTGCAGCTGCAACAGCACCAATTTGCGATCGCATACCTGCCGCTAGTCCCGCACCAATCATAGAACCTGCGCTACGCATTGGACCTACACCAGTTCGAGCAATTGCTGCGGCACGACTTACTGCTTGCTGAACAGCAGCGCCCATTTTAGTACCACCAGCTCTTACTGCTGCAACAGCCTGATTCATTCCCGATCTAATTGCAGACACTACGCCTGCCATCGATGGCTTACCAACTTTAGGTGCGGCTATCTTGGCCAATTTAGGCATTTTAGGTGTAGGAATTGTTGGACGTGCTACTTTGACATGTAATGTCATAAGTTTTGGTCGCTTAGGTTGCGGTATGGTTGGTCTAGCTACTTTAACGTGTAATGGCTTGATTTTAGGTCGTTTTGGCTGTGGTATTTTAGGACGTGCTACTTTAACCTTTAGTGGCTTCACTTTAGAACTTTTTGGAGTTGGTACTTTAGGCGTTGCAACTTTCATTTTCATTGGCTTGGTACCAAATTTAGCCTGAGCTTTTTGCTGGGTTTCTGTTAGTGATGACGTATCTGCTTTAAATTTAGTTTTAACTGGTTTAGCACCAAATTTAGCCGCCATTCTTTGTTGCGTCTGATCAACTGATGAAGTGTCTGCTTTGACTTTCATCTTTGCTGGAACTTTCATTTTAGCAAGTGGGTTAGCGTCGAATTCATAACCAACTTTAACTTTTGCTTTACCTAGAGCCTGCTTATTACCAGCAATATTGTTCATGCTCATAACATTAGCATTGCTTTGAGCAATATTTGGCGCTTTTATATTATCAATATTAGCTTTAGCATTTTTAGCCTTACTACTTATTTGGTCAAAAACACTATTAATGGTAGCAGTTGCACCGTTATTAAATACGTCTCCGATACCAGCAAAGGATCTCTTCATGTTGTCAACGTCAGATTGCACATCTTTCATGGCATTCTTGGCATTGCTAAAACTCCAATTCCGAGTAACTAAGTCTCTAATTGCTTGTAGTGCAACATTACAGCCATCAGCAAACATTCTTAACATCGAAATTATTCCAGCTATAGCATCTATAGCCATTGTAATAGCGTCAACCAATAATCCAAAAAGCTGAACAGCCTTCATAATAGCTCCAGCTACGCCACTTGCGATTATTTTACCGAGTCCAGATAACATGTTACCGATTGGCGACAGCGCATTGCCTAGATTGCCTAATGCCTGCATAAATGGTGCAAAAATATTTCCAATATTATTAAAAATACCAGAAATGAAATTTCTAAAACCTAATAGATTATTTTGCCACGCATAAACCGCAGATATTATCACAACAGTGACGGCAGCAAGTGCTATTGCGATTGTACCAGCTATCGGTGCCATTGCTGCTGTTAGTGCTGTTCCCATAGTCTGCATACCTTCCAGCATCGCTTTTAAACCATTAAGAGCGCCGCTTATTGACATAATTGTATTAGCAATTCCTCCAAGTACTTTAAATCCAATTAAAGCTGCAACAAGTGCCTTGATTGCACTAGCAACATTATTTATTTGACCCGAATCCATTTGACCAATTTTACTTAGTCCAGCAACTACACCAGCAAGTACTAAGCCTTTGACGCCGCCTTTTAAGACAATAAAAGCTGCTCCTAATGCTTTTAGAGTACTTGGATCCATCTGTCCTATCGCTTGTGCAATTGCACTAATCGCATTAGCTGCACCTCTGACTGCACCACCAGCAAAACTGCCAAGCTGGGTAAAGAAATTGTTACCACCGCCTGCTGAAGCTTTGTTCATGACATTACCGATTGAATCTCCAAGTTCATGCAACATATCATTAACAGCCGATAAAGCTCCAGTTGACTTGAAGCCACTAAAAACGTCAGTTGAAATTGATTTAACCTTAACGATGATTTGTGAAAATGCATCAGCGATTTTAGGACCAGATGCCTTTATTTTGTTTGTTAGTTGATTCAGAGTATCGGTTAAACCAGCATCTACCAACGGCTTAAGTATGCCAGTTGCCAGCGCATTCTTTATACCGGTTTGTAAATTAGCAAAGCTTGTTTTTATTCCCTTTGTGGAATCAGCTGCAATTTGGGTAAGAGATTTTAATCCACCCCCTCCATGTTTATCTAAATCAATCAACTGATCTTCAAAACTTTTAACGGATATTTTTCCTTGAGATAGACCTTCTTTTAATGCTCCAGTAGTTATACTCATTTTTTTAGCTACGGCTTCAAGAGCTGGTCCCATATTGCTATTTATCATACTGTTCCAGGTTGTTCCATCAATTTTGCCATTAGCTAAAGATTGAGAGAGTTGTAACACAGCATTATTAACCATGGCTGAAGTTCCACCAAATCCTAGAATTCCGTCATTCATTGCCTTAAATATTTGCGTCGATTTATCTAAATTACCAGTCGATGCTGCCAATAGCTGTGTATTGCGCAGTGCAGAATCAATAGGAGTAGGTAACCCATTAACAGCTTGATCTAAACTTGAAATAGCTGATTGGGTACTCTTAGCAGAAAAACCCATGTTCTGAAATGACCTGCTGGCATTGTCAATAGTATCTAATCTATCAATTGCTCCAGCTAACGAACCGGTTATTGTTTGAATACCCTTATTAAGAGCGCCCCCTATAACAGTTCCACCAACCATTGACTTAAAAAAGCCATTTGATTGCTTAGTTGCATTGCCAAAGGTATTGCCGCCTAGTGAACTTTTCAGCTTTTCAAAACCACCCATACTTTTCTGCAATCCACCAGACAATCGATTCAGAGGACCACTAAAAGCGTCAACTATCTTTATCGTTGCCTCAATTGTACTCATTTCTTACCTCCTTCCTTTTTTAACAACAAAAAAACGATCTTAATAGATCGTCTTTCTCACACAATATTTTTTATAATAGGGATTAGGCAAAACTAATTTTAACCATTTTACCAAAGGCACTACCAATTTTTGACATGGTATCAATACTGGTATTAGCACCATTTTCAATTCTAGCAATAGTTGATTGCGGTACCCCTGCTTTGTCAGCTAATTCTTGCTGCGTCCAACCAAATTTATCACGTTCTTGACGAACAATAATCGCACTTTCTAACTTATTAGATTCAGCTTCATAAGCCTTTTTAAATTCAGGATTTTTTTCATACTTAGCAAAAATGTCATCTACATCTATAACAGCGTCTTTTCTCATACTACTTACCCTCCTTTTCATGCCAATACTCAGCTCTGATAACCTTGGCATGTTCAATCTCACGTTTAGGTGTCTTTTGCGTTTTTTTAGTAAACCCATGAGTTATCATATATTGATTATCCTCAACATGAAAATATACAGCCCTTTGAATATTAGAACTGACTTTAGAACGAATTTCATACAAATTCTTGTCTAACTTTTTAACCCATTCTAACCGAATAGCAATTTCTAAGCCGTGACTTTGAATTTTATCAATTTGCGCAGCTAGCTTTCCCTTATCCTTTTCAGACAGGCTAATAAAAAATTCTAAAAATTCATCATGTCCATTAGGACGAGTATAACTCTTAAATCTTGGCTTTTTCATGAGTTAATTATAGCACATATTGATATTTTAGAGATATAAGTAATACTTGAAGCTTTATGCCTTGCTCTCCCGTTTCATGTTCTCAACATCTTCTTTTTCATGTTCTTGTCTAATCTCGATTGATGCTTGAATTAGGATTTTTTCTCGATCACTCAATGAATCCCATTGCTTTGGTGTCCAGTGATACTCATTAAGCACATAATGGAATACCGCAAAATCACCAATCGAGTTTTCAATTAGTTTTTTGCTGTTTTCTTAACTTCCTCGGCATCTTCTTGTCCAATACCAGAAATCTTAATAACACGCTCGGACAATTCGTTGTATTCGCCAATCGTCAGCATTCTTTGCAGCAGTTTGGCTGCATCTCCATCAACCACACCATAGCTCTTCATCAAATCGGCATTGTGTAAGTCAGGTGACGTAACACTTGCTTCAACGATTAGGTCAGTAAACTTGTTTTGATCAGTTTGTGCCTCATACTGGTGTGTTTTAGAATTTAAAACTTGTCTGGTTGCTTGATTACGCAGCTTAGTGACATCATCTGCTAATAGCGACTTGATTTTGAACGGTGATTTAAACCGTTTAAATTTAACATTTTCCTTTTTAATCGGGTTTTCAACATTTTCCATTAAAAAATCTTTTACTGTTTCAGTCATTTCTATTCTCCTTAAGCTAAACTGCCATTAAACTCGTCGATTAAGTTAAATCCTTCAAACGAGAAATCGGACTTAACTTCCATAACACCATCGTCTGCCTTGAAATCGGCGATTGGAATTTCATCAAGATTTACATTGGTTAGTTGGATTACTTGCTTACCCCAATCGGTCGTCTTATCCTCAATCGCTAAAGTGATATCGAAATATAGATCACGACCATTCTCAATGTAAGGCATCGCTTGTTTAATCCAGTTTGAATTAATCAAGTACCCACTTAAACTACCGGTTCCTTCGATTGAAGTAGTCTTTTTGCGCTTCCAGTGTGTGCCGAGTGTTTGGATGTCTTCCTTTTTCTTTTCGAGTTTGGCGGTAAACTCCTTACACTCAATCATCTTATAAACTTGACCGTTGATAGTTAAAGTTACTGTTGCTTCTTTAGTCGAAATGGCATTTCTACCATTTAAAAAATCACTTGCTTCTAAAGCCATTTATTTTCCTCCTTTATCCTACGTTAATCGTGACGTATAGTTTTTCCATTGAGTCAACTGGCTTAACAGCTAAATCAACTACTACAGAATCACTATCAATTCCGGCTTCAACAGCTACATCAGTTGCACTGAAGTCTTGAATGATATTACTATCATTTAACCCTTGTAAATAGGTTACTCGATTAGCCTTGAATAGATCACGACCATTAGCATTGTTGCCCACTTTACCCAAGTATGACTTCTCAAAAGTCTCTTCGGTATCAGTTGCAATCTCGTCAAGCGTTCGCATTACTCTATTCTTACTAAAACTCTTATGCTTATCCTGAGTGAACTTAGTGAGTGAATTGACATCTTGCTCAATCACTACCCGTTGACCAGGACGTGTCGTAAAGACAATTTGACCTGCATCCAGTGCCTTGATCGTCTTGTCATTGTTTAATTTCGGATTAGCACTGATTGCATCTTCAACTTCGTAGTAAGTCAGTGAAGTAGCCGCATCAGCTGAACTGGACAGACCAGCAAAGTACGCTGACGCATCAGTTACTGACAAAGTTGTACCGTCGTTTAGCGTCAACCCGTTGGCAACCATCGAAATACCTTCATAGTTAACGTTATTGATACTTGAACTCGACGGAATTACGCCACGAATCTTCATGCCTTCACTATCACGTAGTCGTTTAACAGCACTAACTAATAATGAATGGATATTACTGTCTTCTGGATAACCAGCTGTAGTTACTACCGAATAATTTTCAGTTTCCATTACGTCAGACATCAAATCTTCAGTAGCTGCCGGTGAAGTCGTCCCGCCAGTTAGTTGATAACTAGCAGCTGCATTGATTGCATCTAGCTTAGCCTGTCCACCGTCTTCAGCGGTTAGAGTTACGCTGACGTAGTCATTGCTTAACAAATTACCAGCCGTTGTTGTAGTGACTGTTTGTTCATCAACAATTTCTGTGCCAAACAATGTTGTAATATTAACAATTGTCGTATTATTTGGATCCTTTTCTAAGCTAATAGAAATATCATTGCCCTTAGTTCCAGGATAACGTGCCACAAACTTCCAAGGTAGGGCTGGATCATTAAGACTAGCTCTTACTCCATCATTAGTATTTAAAAAGAGGACTGTTTCAGCCCCCTTTAGTACCTGTTTTAATGCTAATAATTTTGGATCATCAATTGTTGTGCCCAGTAATTCCTTAAAATTGCTGTCATTGTGCAACTCAATCACGCCTTTAGCACCCCAACCTAGTTGAGCATTGCTAAGTAACAGTGTTCTACCAAGACTTGATTCTGAAGCTGCCTGCGCTGTACTTTTTACATTAACGTAAGCACCTGGACGCCGTTTATTTTGCGTTTTCCATGTTCCACCTGCCATTTAAATACCTCCTTTGAATTTCTTAATAGCTGCTTGCAGTTCATCAACTGTATATGTTCTTTTATGGTCTAAAACCGTTGCTAGGATATCCTTATCAACTGTCCCAAAAAGATTGCTATTAAGAATTGCTTTTTTAGTAAATCTATTTTCTTTTCTAATTGGCTTTTTAGTCTTTAATTCCGCCATTTACTTCTACCTTTCTTTGTTTAATCGTGTCATCCTGTCCAATTGTCCAAGTCCAAACCTCAAATTTAACCTCTAAAACGGTATTTGCCGTATCAATTTCAAATTCACGGTTATGAATACTGGCAAAACCTGATAGTTGTGTAAAATTATCCAATAACTTATCTTCCACACGCTCCATATCAGCATTTGAGTGCTCTTTCTCTGGAAAATACACCACTTGATAGTGATATTTCCGATCTTGATTCTCAAATAATAGCGGAGCTGTCGCAGTCAATATTTTTTGAATAAAAAAAGACGGTTGCTCAAAGCTACTGTCTTGATTCTCTGTATAAATTACTGCATCTGGAAAAATACTGGCTATTTCATTTGCAATTCTCTCTGTTATGGTCATGGTCTTAATATTCTTTCAAACTCTTTTAGTGCAGGACTAACTAATTGTGGAAGTTGATGATTGATGCTTTCCGTTGCCTTCTTCATGAAAAATAATCCAGGCACCCAGCTACCGCCTCCTTGAGTTCTATGCCCATTTTCAACAAATGAAGCATATTCAGCATCATTTTTTAAATTAACTACGAAGCCACTACCATCATAGTGCATTCCGGTGTAAAACCAGGATCGCCTTAAGTGTCCAGTTTTGACAGGCGTAGTAGCTTTTAGCCTCTTCAAAGCTTCAAAAGCAATGTGAGTACCGCTATGTTCAACAGCTTTCTTTAGTTGCCCCATATCTACAGCACCTTTAATCTTTTCAGTGAAAGCTTTAAATTCAGCATCGTCAACTGTCCCTAGACTCATGCTTTTTCATCCCTCACCATCGCTAATTCTTGATGACTAGCATAACCAGTATAGCCTTTGCTGGCATATTTATACTGCACAACTTTGCCATTCACATCAGTAACGGCAATTCTGGCTCCTGCTGGAATATCAATGCCCGTTCTAATTAGTAATTCAGCATCATACTCATCAGTACCAAAAAACGATTGTGTACTGGCTTTTTGCGTTTTTAAGATAACTTTGCATGGCTCATCAGAAACAATCGTCACGGTCTCGCTATCGGTGATAGCGCCATGTTTAATCGTTCGCTTACCAGTTATTGTTGCCTTATCATGCCAAAGCAGTGGTGCTGCTCTGGTTAAATTGTCAAACACTGTCATTACTCTGGTAACCTCCTGTAGTGATTAAGAATTGCATGGTAGTCATCACTGATTGTATTAACAGTCAGCAAATCCTTGTAGATTTCGCTCGGCTGCTTAAACGTCACTGACACATCGCCTTCAGAAATGGATTCTACATTACTGTTGTCTCGCTGACTATTAAGCCAGCCGTGAGTTTCAAGTAACTGCACAGTCAAACTAACTATCGTACTACTCAATTCTTCCGGTAATTCGTCAATCGGCGTATTACAGTAATTTGCTACATCATTAATTGCTTTCTCAAGCGTAAACTTAACAATTACTTCGTAGTTTGGATTACTATCACTATTCGGTAGCAGTAGCCATACCTTAGCAAGTGTGTCCTCATAAGCAGGATAATCCATATTCATCCCTACTTACTTGACTTCTTCTTTGACGCTTTACCTGCCGGGGTATTTTGTTCCGGCTCAACATCTTGTACCTCTGGTGCAGGTGCAACAGTCGGTTTATCTGATACTACAAATTCAATTCCCGCAGTCTTTGTTTGTAATAACAGCACATCATTGTATGACTCTTCGTAATACAGGTAGTTGCCTGAATTAGCAGCACTCGGTTGGTCAAATCCAGAAAATGAATACTTCTCAGGTGCCAGTTGAATGCCGTTATAAATTAAGAACATGTCAATTTGCTTAGACGAATCGATTACCTTTGAGCCATCGCTAAAGTCAAATGCTGTTTGCATTAAATCAGCCGGAACAATTACAAGCTTGACAGAATCAATACTGTAAACTGTTCTTTGTGGATTATTAGCATCAATCGACATGCTTCGGTTCTTGGCCACTGCTCGTTTTAAAATGGCATTAATCTTTGGTGTGATATAAAGCACTCGATTTTGTGCTGGTACCCGAGCTTCATCAAAGTCCAACATCATAGTATCAAAGGCTTCAAGAATGTTATTTTCGTCTAGCGTCTCAGTATGAATGCCTTGACCACCATCTAATTCTTGCTTCTGACTAAATAACCGGCTAAACATGAATCTGTCTTGCTCAGGCATCTTTTGAGTCAAATTGAATTGCTTAGTAATGTTAGCAATTGATACTACATAATTTGTTTCATCAACATCAAGTGGATCAACTAGTGTTTGCCAATAACGCTCATTAGTTAGTTCATAGCTTTCCCAGTCGTTAGAATAATTGGTACTAAAGCCAGTAATCGTTCGCCGTTGTCTATCCTTTCGTCCACTTAAAATTGTAAGCTTCGGTAGTTTAATATGCTTTGCCCCATCAAATTTAATCATTGAGTTTGCTGGAGAATTCCACAAATCTCTTGAATATAAAACTCCATCTAAATTATAGAATGAGTCCTGAATTGCTTGCTGATACTGTTCAGCAAAATTAATTGTTGTCATTATTTACCAATCCTTTCGTAAAAATATTTGTCATAGTTTGAGCCTCGTTATCGCCAGTTGGATCACCATTCTTAGGCTCATAAGTTTGCTTACTACCTTCGTCAAATAGATAGGCATCGGACTTTTTGAGACTTTTAACCTGTTCATCTAAGCCAATTAGATTGCCTTGCTCATCAAATTTGATATCGTCCATATTGAGTAATGCTTTGGCTGCCTTAGCGTTACGTACTTTGCTTTGCGCTAACGACTGATTAATCGCATTAGATAATTTAGTCTGACTTAACTGCTCATTCAGTTTAGTTGTATCTTGCTTGTATTGAGCTTGTAAATCCTTTAACTGATCACTTAAGCCATCGTTATCTTTGACTTGCTTCTGTAGCTTTTTCAAATCTTTATCACGATTAGTAATTTGCTCAGTCAATGATTTGTTAGTTTCTTCAAGTTCAGTTGCCTTTGTCTTAGCAGCATTAATGTCTTCACCATTCATAGTCATGACTTTGTCAATAACGTCTTCGCTCAAACCTAAATCTTTTAAATTTTCTCTTTTCATTTCTGCTCCTTTAACATCTTTTTACGAGTTGACTTCTCAAAAGGGTATAAAAAATAAGCCTTTTTACGCCATGCTCAGGGCAAACAAAAAGCACTCAGATAATTCTGAATGCTACATTCCAGGAATAATTCCTTTAATATCTTTTAGTGTTCGTTTAACTCGTTCCATCATTGAATTGCTAAATAAGTATTCAATCCCTGTTGGAGTAATTTGCACATTGTTATACTTAATAGTTGTTCCTCCCAAAGCCTTTACTGGTGTAATGCCAGTAATATAATCTTGTTCAGACATATTAAGCAAAATATAGGTCCAATATTGTTGATTATATTGACTACCTATTTCATCTAATTCTTCATTAGAGATAATTTTACCTTGCTTTAGGTAATCATACAGCCGTTTAAGCAGCATGTACATAATTACAAAATAGTCATCTTTAGCCATTAAACTGCCTCTGCACTAACTACGTCAGATATCCAAATATCATCTGATTCACTTCCGCCCATAAACACAGTTTCAGGTTGATCGTCATCTTCATTTTCAATCTCACTAACAAATGTTTTCTTTTGAGTGCCATCTTTAAGAGTAAACAAAACTTCTCTGGCTCTAAATTTAGCTAAAATATCTGTAAAATTCATTTTATTTGGATCCATGATTAACCTCTGTTGCCTTCATCAGGAATAATTGGTGTAATATGCGCACCTTTTTTGCTATAGCTAATACGTCCCTTTTTAGTAGGGCGATGGACGCCTTTACTATCAACCCAGTAGCCAATATAATCATCAGCTTTAAAATATACTTGATGTTTATTAAATCTATTAATCCCATATTTCTCAAGCAACTCATTAGCTTCTTCAAACGAAACTGTTAATTCACTAACTGGTCGCTTACTGTTAGCACTATAGTTATCAAACTCTGGTGTTCCCTTTACATGCTTATTATACGCCTCGGCATTAAGTTCATTCCACTCATATTTACCATTTTTCTTTGGTTCCATACGAACAGCACGATTTTCAATCTTGATATCAGTATGATCAACATATTGCTTCTTCCAATCGTGAAAGCTCATGCTGCCGACCAACCTACCTTTACCTGTTTCAGGATCACGCATCCACCGTGTCTCTATGTCAGGTAAGTTCTCATCATAAGGCACTGTTGTGCAGCGACAATACGGATGGATCAGCGGATAATTCTCACCGTCAATTCTATCTTTAACATTAAAAATCTTGCCATCTAAATAGCCACACTCTTCGCAAGTATGCGACTCAAGCGTGGCCATGTATTCGTACTGTTCAATTTTGGAATCTTTGTAAAAAGTTGCAGTTGCCTCTTCGGCAACGTGTCCCATTTCTGTGATAACTAACCGGTGAATTTGCTTTCTTTGGATATCCACAAATCTGTCTTGTAGCATCTTAGTAACACGCTCAGGCGAATAGCCAAGCAATGTACCACGCAATAATACATCAGTCAGCTGGTTAGGCAAAACATCATGATAGTTCTTCCAAATCCTCTTAGAAAAATTGCTGCCTTGCCAAGGTTGATTAGCTATCTGCTTTAGTTGTGTTTCATTAAAATGTGTAAAATCAATACTAAAGCCGTTGTGTGAATCTTGCCAATTGTAATTTTGGTGGAGGTAAATATCTTGGAATTGATTAGCTAACGCATCTCCCATATTGTTAGACTCTTTGTTGGCAAACTTACCACATAATTCTTGTAGTTGCTCATTGATATTCTGCAAACGAGCAATTCTACTTTTAAAATACTCGTTATCTAATTCCTTATCAAAGCCACCTGCTTTAGCCTTTGTTTCGAATTCCTTAAGGGTCATCTGCCAATTAGTGGTGTTGATATGTGCAAGCAACTTTCTTGCAGCACCAACAGATATATCATTATTTGCCGCATAACGCTTCATAAATTTATCTGTTTCTTGCCGAATTTCGACAAACAAGCTTTTCATGCGACTACGCAATGCTGCTTCGTAATCGATAGCGTTGTCTAACTGACGTTGCTTTTCATCTAATTGACGTTGTTGCCAATATCTAAGCGTCTGTTTCTTCGTCATTATCGGCACCGTCTACTCGCTTATAGTCATCACCAGCATATTGATCATCATTGGCAATATCCTGCTTCTGGTCTTCCAACTCTTGTTGCCAATCTTCAACCAGCGGATTATTTCTAGCAATAGCTTCCTTACTTGTATAGTTAGCTAGCTGGGCAACAGTTTGTGCCTGCGTTAGATCATCTTCAACTTGTGTACGTGTCCATGTCTGTGTAATTTTACGTCCATCTGGATTAGATAAACCAAGATAGTTCATAACCGCTCGTACTAACTCAGTAATTGCATCTCTAAATTGCGTTTCAGTGTTAGCTGCCTTCATTTCTAGGTGTGAATACAGCATCTTAATGGCCACTCCACTTGCATTAGTTGATTCAAACTTGGCTGGATCAACACCTTGGCCATAAAGAAAGATATCTTCACGTGTGATTTTTAGCGCATCGTCTCTTGCTTCTGTCGGTATGTCAATTGTTAGCTTATCAACACCGGACTTATCGCCAGTCCCAATATTATCTAATTTAATGGCTTTATGCTGTTTCAGTTCATTTTCAAACTTGTCTACATCTTCACCACCATAGTTGGTCAACACCAGAATAACTTCTTGCACGTCGTCTAGGTCATTGATAAACCCGTTGTAAATATCATCATAGGCATCTATCAAACCCTTATATTTCATCAAATCAGGTTGCTGATACTTGTTTTTAGGAAACGCAATAAACGGTACTCGACCCATATCATGTTCATATACATTACTTTGCCCAGTCTCATAGCCTGCCGTCATATCAAAGCTAGTGAAGCAATTATATGGCTCAAGCTCATACTTATTAGCATTATCCTTTTCTCGATAAACTTGGCAAACCTTATCAGTCCAATATTCATGAACATTGAAGTATTCGCCTTTTTCTTCGTCAAACTGTCGATAGCTACGCAACACTGCAAGTAGCTTGCGATTAAGTTCAGTCGACCATATCGGAGTTATCTGACTTGGTTCAATTACGCCATATCTAAAATTACCGTCTTCATCAAGCCAATAGTGTAGCCATGCAATGCCCGCATTAGCAGCATCAATAACCAGCTGGTTGAGTGTGAGATTAAAGTTATCACCCAACACATCAGCTACTTTATTACTATCTGCCTGACTGCCCACATCAATCTGCGGAGCAACCGTAGCCACATAACCTGCTTCTTGATTAACCAGCAACTGATGGAAGTTTGAACTAACACGATTATCAGCATGCCTTAGTGGCTCGTCTTTACCATCCTTATTCGTTTGTGACTTACCACTGTTTTTATTAGTAATATCGTTTTGCGTCTTATAATAGCGTAGTGACTTTTCATATTCATTTTTAAATGACTCACGACTTTTTGAAGTACTTTTTATTAATTCTTGTATTGCTGTTATTTCCAAGGAACAAAACCTCCTTTCACCATTGCTCTTCTCATACCGTATCTAACTGCATCAATTGTATGATCGTCACCATCAGGATAATTCTCGATGAAGTTACCCATGCCATCTCTTTCATATTCATAGTCTTTAAATTCTCTTGCGGCATTTGGACATGTAACGGGGTCAATTACAATCTCTGCTAGTCCTTGCAGCCATTTATAAGTAAACTCACGGCTACCTTTACCTTTGGGCGCACCAACAACGTTAAGACCTAATCTGCGTAATTCAGCAATCGTATTCGGCTCTGCCGCATCCGCTGATATTAGTTCGTGTTCTACACCAGCATTCTTAATCTTTTCAGCTGCTTCATTGTTCATTAAACGGCGTTGATATATTTCATTAAAAATAAGTATTCGTCGCTTATTGGGTTCGTAGGCAATATCAACGTAAGCAGTTGGATCGTTGGTAAAACCAAAGTCCATACCGTGATAAATACTCTCAAAGTTGTCACGCTCTTGTTGAGTAATCTGACGGATAGTCAGGTTATCAAAGACCTCTGCACCTGTACCTGTGACTTCACCCAAATACTCATGCTGATAAGCTTTTTCGTTATCATGCTTCAACTGTTCAGCATCAGCAATAAACTCCTTACCAAGCCACTCTTGCGGCACTGAACGATAATCAGAAGAATGCACCAATGTATCAGAACGTAAACTTTGCTGCTCAGTTGCTTCATTAACCCAATTACGTTGACTAGCTGGCGGATTATAAGAACTGAACGTAACAATGCCTGAACCACCACGATTGAGTGATTGATTGATGTTACGGATTTCTTCCATGCCTTTGAAGTCTGAAATCTCTTCAAAATGTTTGAACTTCGTATAACCGCGCCTAAATTTCTGTGACTTAATCTTTTGCGGTTTGTCAGCACCCTTGAAACGAATTTGCTGTCCCGTTGGTAAGTAAGTCAGCTGCATCGGACTTGTACTGGAAGCCCAGTAATCAGCCACTCCTAGCTTATCTATTGCCCACAGGTATTGGTCAAATACCGAATCACGCAATGTTACGGCGACCTTTCTGATCACTACAGCATTAGCTTCGGGGTCTTGCATCATGCCCAAGATAATTACGAGTGAAACAAAAGAGGACTTGGTTGAACCACGTCCTCCTTTTAGCCAGTAGTTGGCATATTTATGATGTTTAACGTCTTGATAGACCGAATAAAAAGACGGTGCAATTAGCTTTGTCAGTCTAACCACCATCGTCTTCACCTGGTACATCATCAATAATCTGCACTGGGCTCACCAGCTTAGCATTCACGTCATGTTTCTCCGTCCACATCGCTGACCGTTTACCTAGCAATTCAGCAGCCTTAATCCTATCTTTTGCGCCAACTGCAACGCCTTTTGCAGTTGCCACATCTTCCTTTTGCTCGCCTCGCATCACAGATGATAAATACTCAAGTATTTCTTGTTGATCTGCAACTTTGCTATTAGATATTTCTTTCATACGCTTCTCCAAGTAATTTGCGATTTCAACTTTCTTCAGGTTTTCTTGTCCAATTGAGTAAGCTGTTCGTTTAGAATAACCTGCTTTAATCGCTGCCTCTGTAGCATTACCAGATTTAATGTACTCATCTGCAAATTTTCGTTGTTTTACTGTTAAGCTCAAGCATTACCACCTTCTTTCTGCATCAAAAAAGACGGATGGTTGGTCCGTCTTTGAGATTATATATTTTAATAATTTTCAGTTTCAGTATCTACAATGGTTCCACAAGCTGCACATCTATGACTGTATTTATGTACCCCCAATCTATCAATACCTTTTCTAGGCATTAAAGATAATTTTCTTTCCTTATTCCAACAACCAGGACAATATTTACGATCATCGCCTTTTTTGACTATAAAGCCATCATTGTCTATATCAATATCTTCCGGAATTTCTACTTTGCTTTTTAATTCATTAATTTGATTTTGCAATTCCAAATTTTCTTCACTAAGGGATATTAAATACTCTTGTAAATTTATAATTTGTTCATTTAAATTTTTATCATGATGATCCTTTGCAATCTTTTTAGTTTCATCTATTATTTTTATACCGTCAGATATTGACATAAAACTACCTCTCAATTCAAAAAAATACATTAATTTATATTTTTTACCGTTTATAATCACTATTAAATTTAAAATTAATTAACTGAAACTTGAAAGCAGTAAAACTAGCCAGATTCCTTATTGAGTCTGGCTTTTTTGGTTCTTAATTATATTTTAAACGCTTCTCTGCAGCTGCTTTTGAATAAATCCTGGCAGTAATTTAATAAAATTATTTATTATCCGCTCGACTTCTGTAGTTATTTCTTCTTTAACTGCTTTTAGGGCACTTAGCAGGTAGACCAATGCTTCTTCAAACGCCAAATCCGGCAACGCATCATTCATCAAATAGAATAAATCCCCAATTGTTCGCTCATCAACTGCTTGTCTCTCTTGCCAAGCCAGCAAGTCATAAGTTAAGGCGGTAATTGCAAAATATCCGCACTGACCATCGTAACTTTGAATTTGTGATTTATCTAAAGCTAGGTATTGCTTAGCTGCTTTAAAGTAGGTTTCTATCTGCCATCTACGACCATAAAGCTGAATGACTTCTTTAGGTTGCAGCTGATATCTGGTGGTAGCCAAGACCAAGTACTTTCCCTTATTACCACGTTTAGTAACATATACTAATCTGATAGGAAAACTATGTCCTTGATACTCTGCCTCGACTACACAACTATAAAGATAGTCATCTTTGGCTTTCAGCTTTGAGCCAGCTAAGCGTTCATACAAACTTTTACATCATAAAGGCGACCACGATAGCAGTAGTATACCTTCTTGCTCAACTTAAGCATCGAGACACTGTCTAATCCTAACTGCTTTAACTGCCAGAACATTTTGGGCGAGGCAAACCAGCTGTCAAACAGTACATAGTCTGCTGGTACACCTTCATTGATAGCTTGCTTAAGCAATTCAACCGTGACATCATTCATTTGCCTTTGGGCTTGGGTTCTTCTTCTGCCTGCAATAGAACGATTATCGGTTGTAGTGGCTTTACTGCCAAGCAGATTTTGTTTTCTCTTGGTGGACATCAAAGCAAAATTAACTGGCAAAAAAGTATTGCCGTCACTCCAACCAACGGTCAAGCCACGATAACCATTAACATATTTATGCTCATTATGATCGTAAACTTTGGCAAGTAATTCCGCTTTCTTAGAATAGGAACGTGCTAGCAAAGTATCATCTACAATCAAAGCTAGTCTTCTACGCTTGTCGATTACCGGTTTAAGTACCTTAATTAGTTTGGCAGCAGCTAAGCAAAGCAGTTTTTGCCAATTGATGCGGCCATCATTAAGGATATTTCTGCCAGTCTTAGAGGTAAATTCAGCTGGTTGGTCAAAACGATACAGTGATTTACGGGCAAAACGTGATTGGATTAGCCATTTAACTACCATCAGCAGGCTAACTAAAGAATGACGTCTAAAATTAACCTGTTTACTTAAGTCAGCTAGACCAATTAATTTTGTAAAAGATGAAATTAAGGAAGAAGTGTCCTTTTCTTGATTGAATTGCGGTATACTGTTCATAACGTAAGAACTCCTGTAACTTTAGTTTTGGTTATTTAAAGTATAACGCAGAGAGGGCTTGCGTTTTTATTTTTTAGGCAAAAAAGCTAGAAATCACGCTCTTTTGAGGTGATTTCTAGCTTTCAAGTTTCAGTTAATTAATAATAGCATTTGTACAAAATCTAAAATTTTTTGAGCATCATCTTTATTTTTTGATGTTTGATTATGAGTTGCAGAATTACCTTCTAACCTTATTTCATCAATCCATTCCTTACTCTTTTCAGGTACATATCCATTTTCAATTAAATAATCTATATATTTTACAAAAGATTGTCCATCTTTTGCTCCATAATAAACTGCTACATTGGCTAATATCTTTCTACAAATCAAGATTACACCAGTATATGCACCAACTCGATAAGAATTACGAGCTTCATCATAAATACTAGATACACTATCTGGTAAATTGATTATTTCTTCTCCATACGTAGTTCCTGGTACCAAAACTTCATCTTCTTTATAAGTTGGGCATCCGCAGATAGGACAAATATAAATTGCTACATCATTAGTTACCCCCACGCTATTTATTCTATATCCTTTATTAGTACCTGTATCGCTTCCACAATAACCACATGTATAACTGAAAGACGGTAACTCAACCAGGTCTGCCCAATCTTTTTGTTCAATATTATTATTCATACCCATTTTCATTCACCTCACTGCAATAATACAAAGTGTCTGGGAAATAACTCTGATTTTTAAAAATTAGGGTTAAAAGTGGCCGTTAAAATCGAATATTATTGCAAATGTTTTTAAGCTTTGTAACTTTTTCAGAGCATAATATGAACAAAAGATTGCATCAAAAAAGGAATGCTAGCTTTTTATTCTAACATTCCCTTTTGTGCTGAGTTTTTTCCCAGACACTTTTTGAGATGAATATATTTAGTTTACCGTCATCACGGACTACAGCAGCCATAGGAATCGAACCTATGTAAGAGACCATCGCTGCTGACCATTAATTATGTTAAGGAAATTGATGCATCGTATGATCAGGTATTTTCGTTTCCTAATCTTTCGACATTACCATAATATAACTTAATAACTCCACCTGTTCTCTACTAAATCTCCAGCTTTTCTCCATCAAACCTCTACCCAAATCAAAAAGTCACTATCCTTTTAAATAGTGGCTTATTCTTTTATTTTGCTAATAACTGCTTTTCTAACGCTTCTGTCAAAGTCTTTGAAAAGTTAATCTGTTGTTCTTTACCTAGTTCAACCAGATACTCTGGTACCGAAACAGTTTTACGAATAGTCTTTTCATTTAGCTTGCGATACTTATTCATATCAACTGAAGCAATTGTTTTAACTTCATTATCCGATACCTCAATTTCTTCAATAGGCGTTGGAGTAGGATACTTAGCTTCACTGACTAACATGGCACCAATCGCATCACTTGCCATATAAATCGCATCAGCCATATCTTCACCCTGTGTCCAAGTTCCTCCGGCAATGTCTGGAATCTCTACACTATAACCGCCTTGTTCTTCTGGATGCAAAATAATTGGATATGCTAAAATATTTTTATCTTTCATCGTAATCCACCTTTAATCAATATAGATACAACAAAGAGGGTCACTTTAACCCCGCTTGCTTCAATATGCCTTGTTCCATACCTTTTTTAAGTTCTTTAGCATGCATTGGTATGGGAACCGTCTTTTTGGTCTCTGGATTGTACATAATTATATGTGACGTTCCACGCTGACGTTTTTTAACAAAGCCATTAGCTTTTAAGAGTTTAAGCATTTCCTTTGGTGACATCGGCATATTGGTTGTACCTCCTTTCTTAGCTATGCATAATTATACGTATAGTTGTGCATGATGTCAATCCAAAAATATAGGGCACCTTAGTTTCTTTACTAAAGCGCCCATATCTCTATACCAATTTTGCTGGCACATACATCTGTAATAACCGTCGTGGCATGTATGTCACTATCACGGTCTTTTCATCTGCTATTTCCTCTACCTTTTTGATAAACAAATATTCGTCTGATAACAAAAAGTCATGCACATCTTGCTTTACTGCGTCAAAGCTATTGTCGTCATGAACCACTAACGTTTGCATGTTCTCCCTCCTTTACTACATCTAAATTAAATACTACTTTTTTAATATTATTCATCTTGGCCTCTATCTCATGGATCACCGAATTAATTTGCTCAATCTTAGTCTGCTTATCATCAAATACATCATGATGGGTACTGCCTGACTGCATCTTATATAATGCTGCTAGCTCAATATGTAAATCACATAATTCTTTGGCATACTTGCGACCGTCTTGATAATAACGATCAACGAATACTGATTGCACATAATTACTGTCAAAATCATCCAGTTTCAGTAACTTTTTCTTGATCGTTGCTGCTAAAGAATCATATACCTTAGTATCTTTGTTATATGACATAGGATAGCAAGTAAGACACTTTTTTCCATGAATTGAATAGACAATAATAATTTGTTTGCACTTTACCAGCAATGCATCATCACCCGACTGCTCAATCTCATCATAGTCTTTAAGCAGCTCTAACGCCCAACTCGTTACGTAATCATGATTCTTAGCACTATCATGTAAGTCTCTAACTCCAAATCGTTCATGTGCTCGCTCAATGAAGTGATCAGTTACACTCAAGCCATTAGTAAAATCATGTTCAACAATTTTAAACTTTTGCCTAGGCTTGGGTTTCTGAGTTATTAGCTCTGCTTTAAGTTGTTTAATCGTCCGATGTTTGCTCATGTTCATCATCGACCAATCCTAAGTTAGCTGATTCATTCAGGTCACTAGTATCATCAAATAACTCACCTTGCCCATCTGGAACTTCTCCAGTAGCCTCATCGTCAATTAATTCTTGCTGACTAGCTTCTAAGCCAAAGCTCAAACTACCGGCTTGTGATACCTCATTCAGCTCATCTAGCGATACATCTTCTGTATCAGCGGTAACTGTGATTGTTACTTCACCAGCTTGCGCTTTAAAATTCTTAATCTTACCGTTAAAATCTAAAGTTTTTCCTGCCATATTATTTACCTCTTCAACTCTGTTACTGTAACTTCCACTCTAGCGGGTTCACCATATAACTTAGTTGTCTTACCAGCTACCACCTGTTTGTCATCCAAATACAAGCCCTCAGCCTTAATTATTCGCTTACGTGTCGCCTTATCAGTTTCTGACACAGGATTCATACCATCAAGGACAACTTTTTCAATATTGTCCTTATCGGGCTTCTTAGTTGGTCGCTCTAATCCCGCTAAACAGCGTTCTTTTTGCTTCTTAGAAGTCGATTTAGGAATTGGAAAGAAAGCTTTTATGTCCACGATTACTGGGCAACTAATCATTTGTGCCTGCTCAATGGCTGCTCTGCGCACTTTTGCTTCATAATCTTTAGTGTCTTGAGGCGTATACATATGAACATGACCGCCAAGAATGGTTGCTCGTGGGCGTTGCTTGCCAAAGGGTTTTCCCATTACTGTAAATTTATACTGCACCCTACTGCTCCTTTTGATATATATGTAAATCTGGAATATGAGTACCAAAGCGAACTGCCCAAACTTCAATCCTATCGGCAAATTCGCATAAGGCTGCTTGCTTCTTGGCATAATAGGCTGCTTCAGACAATCCTAGCCTCTCTTGAACTTGCCAATTCTCTAATTCTTTGAGATAGACATCCTGTAAAATAGTCCGATTACGAACTCCACGTCCAACGTTCTCACGACAGTTCTTAATCGCTGTGATGATTGCCTTACATTTATTCTCGTAATCGATAATTTGGACCATCTTATACTCGGCACTATTGCCACCATGACTACTCACTCCAGTGGGGTCTAGTTGCGGACTGCTTAGATCAGCTTTATGCAGGCCAGCCTTATCTAAATAGTGGATAAAGTCTTTATTCAAGAAGTCACGAACCTTTTCAGCCGTCTTGTTTCTGTTGATATCAACTTGTTCTAAGCTATCAAACTCCACTACTAAAACCCCTTTATCTTGTTACTTAACAAAAATCATGTCGTCATTACCTTTAACCATGTAGCTATCACCTCGATCTAAGTCAAACCAATGATTATCAAAGCGATATAGCTTAAAACCTCGTTTAGCTAATGATTTCTCAGTAATTGCAAAATTACTCCTCACAGGTCCAAATGGCTTTACATTTGCTAATTCAGCCAAAAAGTAAGACTCACCATATGGATCAATCAACAAGTATTTAAACTTAGGTCTAATCAATAAACCTTGCTCTGCAATCACAGTATTAACCCTTTTAGAGGTAACTCCTAGTTCAAATTCAATTTCCCTTGAACTATAACCCAAGTCAACATAACGTGCGATATTCTTATCTGTTTTCACATGTGGATTTAAAGTAATTATTATCTGGTTCAGCTTTTGAACATCTGCTTTATCTGAATTTTTATTAATTCTGGTTACATGTTTGTACTTATCCTCTAATTCATGAAGTTCTATCCACGGAATTGCAGTTCTAGTCATTGCTTTCACCTCAATTCGTCTAAGCTGATACCCAAGGCATCAGCGATTTTACATGCTTTACTAAAACTGGGTTCTTGCCCAGCAAATTTATATTTTTTCAACGTTTCATAATTTACATTGGATTCCTTAGCTAGTCTTACTAAAGACCAATGTTTTTTATTTAAAATTATTTGTATTTTATCCCACAACATTATGTGTCTCTTTCGTGTATAATAATACATAAATCAATATATTGTATTTATGGAAGGGAAATATGAATAAAGAAAATAATCATAATCAAAATTTAGTTAATGCTTTTAACTACACTAAGCTCAATAATCATTTCTTAACTGCTAAGAGTATTTCACCATACAACTCTTGGAACAAGGAACTTACTAATTCTTTTAAAAGAACTCAAACAAGTTTATCTAAATCAAACCCATACTTAGAAGAATTACAATCACTTAAAAATCTTAATCCAAAACAATATATCCCAAATTATCCACTTAAAAATACTCTAAATAGCCTTAATAAGTTGTTACCATCATCAAATTATTCTTTTGCAACAGAATACGTTAGGCCAATGCAATTTTCTAAAAGCTCTTTAAGTTTATATAAAGCTAACGAAATAACTTCTTCAATCACCAAATGGGAATCAATATATAAAAATTCATTTAAAAGAACCAACTTAGCCTCTACTATCCCTAAAGATATATTTCAAACTACTTCAGTAGAAGAAATACAGTCTTTAGCAAATAATTTTCGTAATCAAGACTTTAGATTTCCTAACATGATTTCAGAAATACTTGATAAAACTGAGTCTTTATCCCAAGCTACCGACACCAATATTGATCAAGAAATAGAAAATTTTTATACAAAAGAAACAGATCATAATGATCAGACTGACATAGAAGAAGACATATTTCCGAGCTATTATTCTTTGGGTTTTGTAAAAGCTTTATTTTCTTTTTATAAATCTAATAAGGATACTCAATTTACGGCTAAAATATCTATAAAAGGGGAAATATTTACTTTTGCTGATTTTATACACTCTTACCCAAACATAATTCAAAATATTATGTACATTTGTTTATTAATGAACGATTTCATATTGGAACCCATGGAAAATGTTATGACCCTCATTAGTTTTATTAACTGGCTGTTAAGCATTTTCAATTAAGTCTTCTTGTCATCCTTTTTATAAAGATACAGCAGTAAAAGCCAGCATATTAGCATTGTTAGCAATATCAATACAGCAATAAATATTACAAAAATACTCATAAAAATATAATACTCACTAATTGCTATTTTTGAAGAAATGACTACTAGTCCACCACTTATCATATATATTATTGGCAGGATTATTTTTAGCTGTTGCTTAAATACAAGTTTCATAATTGTTATCCAATCAACTAAAAAGTTATTATTTTTCATTAGCCATGCATTACCTTCAACTCTCTGCCACACCATGGACAATATTTAACTTTGAATTCTAATTTCTGTTTAGCTTCATAATCCCAAACATTAAGAATGCCTAGCTCTTCATCTAGATAAAAATCACCTTTTCTACCTGAGATATCTTCTAAATCAAGTGCAGCCTGACAAAATGCACATCTATTATCTGTCATGCGGCACCTCCATTAGTGTCACACTCAAATTGACTGGTTGCATACCTTGGCAAACATAGTTAGCCGTTGTTTTATCAATTCGGCTACAAATTACCAATCCTTTGCTTAAATTGATTACATCAACAGCATAAGGCAAATTATGCTTGTTTTTATAGTTATATATAACGAAATAATCACCGCTATCATCTTTGAATGCTTCAAATTTTCTATTTTGCATTTAAGCACCTCCATTAAAATGGCAGATCATCATCCGAAATGTCAATTGTGTCACCCTTGCCGACAAATGGATCTGTCTCATTTTGATTGCTGTTATAGCCGTTATTGTTTTGTTGATAGCCACCTTGTTGTCTTTGATTGCTATCCTTTGGATCAAGTAGTGCAATCTGGTCTGCTACGATTTCAGTAACGTAAACTCGCTGGCCATTCTTATCGTCATAATTTCTAGTTTGAATGCGACCATCTACACCAATCATTGAACCTTTGTGGCAATATTGATTAATTATCTCCGCCGTTTTTTTCCAAGCAACACACTGGATAAAGTCAGCGTCACGTGAGCCATCTTTATTTTTAAAAGTTCGTTCAACCGCTAAAGTAAACGACAATACCGACAAACCTCTTTGTGTCGTTCTTAGTTCTGGGTCACGTGTTAGCCGTCCTACTAATACAGTTCTATTAATCAATAGAAGCCTCCCCTTTCTTTGGCATCTTTTGCTGTCTCAAATTGATATTCAAAGCCGCCTTCTTTAACAGCTTCTTCTAACGCTGCCAAGCGACATTTTCGTTTAACTTGCTTTGCTGACAATGTGGCAGGCAACTTAATTACCTTAGATTGATAGTCAAAACAGGTATCAGTTGCCCACCAAATAACATATTCTTTCATTCGCTTTTTATTCTTTACCATTTACTACATCTCCATCAAAGTGTCACTTACCTTAACTGGTACAGCACCCGCATCAAGCAAATCTTGTCTTGCTGTGTCAACACCAATGTACATGCCCGCTATTGCATGTTTGCTAAGATTGAAAGTGACGGCATCATAGTACTCGCCTTCGTTTTCAACTATCTCGTAGTAATCGCCGTCCTTACCCTTATAAGCTTCAATTTTCTTATTCTGCATTTTTATTCATTCCACTTTTTTCTTCTAAATTCTTGAAAAAGTCCTTTAACTTATCCGAATTAACCTCAGTTGTGGGCTTAGCCTTTTTATTACTCCAGTCAGTGCCATGTTCAATACGCTTAACTGGCCCCCAGCTCTTTCCGCTTGGCTTATCAGTATCTAATTCATCATCAAATCTGCCATTAAACCAAGTACTGCCATTCATTGGGTGATACCAATCAGAATTAAGTTTGACGTACTTTAAGTAATCAACTAGTTTATTTGCCAGATATTTGTAGGTATTAGCCTTCGATTTCTTTCGCCAAGACTTGTAGTGATTAAAAGCTTGCTGTTTTCCTTTTTTATTTGGATAGTGATCCCATAATTTTTCAAATTCACCTTTAACCTGCTGATTAAACTCTTGAGTTTTATTTTTTATGGATTCATCTTTCACATTGTGCATAACCTGCTTGTCAGGTTTGCACTGTATGTTTTTATTAGTTACTTCTTGATAATAGTTATTATTAATATTAGTTAGTGACCCATTTACCGTCCGACGGGTTTCTCCGTCGACGGTTGTTTGGCACTTTTTTGCTTGATTTTGTTCCATTTGACCGTCAACGGTTAAATGGGGTTGACGGTTGGGCTCATCTGTTAAAATCCACTCTTTTCCGCCAAACACTCCTTTATCAGTATGCTTATTATTTCTTTCAAGATAGCCAAATCTTTCTAGTTCAAGTAAACCACCTTGCAATGATTTTTTACCATCAGTAGCATGCCTTACTAGTTCGCTGACATAAAACTGCCAGTTATCAGCTTGACCCCAAAGATAAGCGAAAATTCCACGTGCTTTCCAACTCAACCTATCATCTGATATCAATCGTTGACTGATATTCACATAGTTATCTTTTTTACGTTTTAACAATTTAACCATGCTATGCACCACCCTTACTGTTTTCCAACCACTTCTTATAAAGTTGCTGCTTATAAATTTGGGCATAAGCTTGTTTACTTTCGCCACCTAAGCCATGTAAGGTAGCCTTACTTTCTTGATTGCCGGCTACCGCTTCTGAGACAACTTGTACTAGCTTTACTTCTCCGTGCTTATCAGTAATTGTGTAATCTAGCAATTCTTTATCAGTAAAGGTTTTAGTCGGTGGAGCTTGTTTCTTGGTTGCTGGTTGCTGGCGTTTAGTAGTTCGCTGTTGTTTTTGATAGCCACCACCTGGATTACTATCTTGTGCATCTGGATCTTCGTCTTTATCCGTAATATTAAATAGTTGCTTATAAAAATATTTTTGTGCACTTGTACAAGCCTTCTGTACGGCTTTCTCACCCGTATCTGCACCTGCACCTGGCATTGACCCTGTTAAAGTTTCAACTCCGTCAGTAATAGTAAATGTACCCAAAACATAAACGAAATTATTTACCCCTCGGTTCTTAGTTGGTTGTTGTTCCCGCTCAATAATTTCAAACTTAGGAATAATTGAAAATTGATTCTCAGAAACTACTCGTTGCACAGCTGCTTTAATCGCTGCTTCTGATTGAAAAGAATATCGTTGAAAGTTATTGTTACCGTCTTTGGCAATTGCTCCGATATCATGATTAGCCTTAGCAATCTTTTCAGCTAGTGGTACATAATCTTTAGGTTGCTCTTTAATTGATTCTGTCATGTGCTTGCCTCCTAGCTAATCGTTGTCTTTCGGTTAGGTTTCAAGTGTGCACCTGCTACTTCTTTGCCGTCTTTCAAGTCCTGATAAATCTTTTGGCGATCAATCTTGACGACTTCTTCTTTGATCTTGTACTCGGCTGGTAGCTTGTCACTATCCGAAACAATCGTTTTATCACGATAATTACGAGGTTTCAGAATATGATTCTTAGTCTGCAATTTCTTAATGTTTGCTTCGTCCAAAATACCAGTCATGTACTCTTGCAGATTATTTATTCTGTTTTCAGCAAAGTGTTTTTGATCAGTTAACTTTCTGATTTTATCTTTTAGAAAAGTAACTTCAGAGTTTGTTTTCTCAATAACAGCTGCTAGACTGTCTAGCTTTTCGTCACGTGTTAATTCCAGTGCATCAAGCGTGTCTTTCATCGCAACTGGATCAAGGTCATCCTTATCCATAATTTGTTTAATGGCATCGTTAATTTCAAAAAGCTTCATAGTTATCTCCTGCTTCCTTAATCATGTCTGGTATCTTACCAAGTTGGCTTAGTAGATTATTAGTTAGTGCTCTGTTGTGAAATTCAATAAAGCTCTGCTTAAATTGTTTGAATTCTATTGTGTTTTGGAGCGCTTGATAAGCCATTCTTACCTTTTGGTATGATTCCCCTTGTCCTTGTGGCAAAAGCTCTGTGAGCCTATTTTCAACATCTTCAGTAGCCTGCTGTTCAATCATTTCTGTTAAATCATCTTTAGTAATATTCATGACCTGTCCTCCTCAATTGGTTCGCTAAACTTAAGCCAGACTTTATGCCAATCATCATCCGAAATATTTGTGTGCTTTGAGTCAACTAAGTCAAAATAGGCGTCTCTAAATTCCGCAGCAATCAATGGTTCGGGACTATAGCCTGATCTGGAATAGTTACCAAAGAACCACTCTCCATCGAGTTTGAATAAAAAGCTTTCTCCAATTTTAAAAATGCGTTTTTCTTCAGCTAACTCACATTGTTCCCATAGCCAAGCTGCACCGCCCATTGCTTTTACAAGGTCAGCTTCACCCGGATTTACTAATTCTTGATTAACTATCTCCTTTAGCTGATCAAAAGTGAATGGCGTAGATGGTATATCCTCTCTAAATCCCCAAACATTACCTAACCGGTAATTCGCTAGATTCACACCATTTTTACTAAAAACTCGTCTCTCTTCGCTCATTGTGCTATACTCTCCTTGTATATATTTATATTGCATAGTCCACAATCTGTACCAGAGATTGCGGACTTTTTGTTTTCACCATAGCAGTTACTCGCAATAACTAAATTTTCTTCCAAATGCTTTTTATGTAGTTTTTCTTTAAAGCTCATCTTTCGTCGCTCCTTTCTTATCACGCTTCAGAAAATACAAAGCACTGATAAACAGCACTGCTGCAATCACCAATAGGATTGCTCCAACATCTTCGAACAATTGCGTTACACCGTTATTCCAGATGCAGTTCGCGTCATAAGCTGCAAACTCCACAACTGCCATGGCTAGTAGTCCAATCAGCGTTGTTGCCGCATAATCTTTATCTCGTTCAATCATTTAGATCACCTCCCTATTTAGCATTCCAATTAATTTCACTTCGGTGTTCCTCCATCCATTTGGCAGCTGGTTTTTCAAAAATTGTAAAGCCACGCCCAGGTCCAGGATGGATATCTTGGCACCAATCAGGTTCAAATTTATATAAAATATTCGCCTTAACCCAATCTTTGCCATGTGGCTTGCAATATTTCTTGGCAAACTCATCAATTCCAATTGTTTTTCCCATCAAACTATCTTCCGGAACCAAATGTAACTCTTTAGCGAATTCCATAAATTCAGCTTTGCGTTCCTCCTTAGTCACTGGAATCTGCATGTTTACTCACCTCCTTATCTTCAAAGCAATCAAATTATTCTCTTTTACCTCGTAATTCATCCAAACTGATGCCTAGTGCATCAGATATTTGACATGCTTTGCTAAATCCTGGATCTCTTTTACCAGATTTATATCTTACTAAGCTGTCATATTTAACACCGGATACGTCAGACAATGTTTTCAATGTCCAATGCCTTCTATTTAATTCTTTTTGTATTACTCTCCACAGCATCTTGTATGTTCCTTCTGTATTAAAATACAATATATATGGTATAATTAACCTTAATTTAGAAGAGAGGTGAATTATATGGGTAAAAATCAACATGTCGTTCCTAACCATAAGGGTGGTTGGAATGTTAAAGGCGAAGGCAATTCTAAGGCAACTGTTCATACACATACCAAAGCAGAAGCCAAAAATATTGCTCGCAAGATTTCAAATAATCAGAATTCCGAATTATTTATTCATGGTAAAGACGGTAAAATTCAGAGTCGTGATAGCCATGGACATGACCCATTTCCACCTAAAGGTTAATTAATTTTTGAAGCCGATTGTTTCAGATTCTTCATCTACATTCTCGTCAAAGTGTTCTTTGCTACTCGTAACAGCTTGGAGCACTTTTTTTATTTCTTCCAGATCCCCTTCAATCGTTAATTTCATTAAATTTCACTTCCTGTGTAAAAATATAAGTGCTAAAATTTACTAAAATATTTTTTTATAAAGGAGTAATACAATTGTCAACAATAATTGCCATAATGTCAGCTATATTCACTGGTGGTGGATTCTTAATTGCATTTTTAAGCTATATACTCAAAAAGCCAAAAATTGATTGTAAGTTAGATGACCAATTTGATTCATACTGGATTCATGGAAAAGATTTGAAGCTTCTCAATTCAGATAAAAGCCAAAAATCAGTGATTTGTGATTACGATGTAGCTGTATTATCACTACTAATAATTAATAAAAGATCTACACCAATATCTATAATTGGAATATACAAATTTGGCGAAGAAGATGATTTCTTGGATGAAAACATACATTTTAATAATCCAGTTCATACATTTCGACTCTTACACTCACAAATCTTAAATAGATCAGTAAAAAGTCATAAAGTAAAATTTCCACATAGACTCAACAGCTACGATGTTGTCAGAACCTCAGTATCATTTCTTGTTGGCGATTCAAATATTTATTACTCAGATCGAAAGTCTAATAATAAAAACTTAAAGATAAAATTTGCAATAAAAACTCCATATCGAACATTTTATTTTTTTAAAACAATCAATTATTTTGATGAATACATGAAAAATAAAAAATTAGGATCAATCGATAATCCAGCATTATATACGGAAGTTAAAAACATTAAGAAAGAAATTGATCATGATTATTCCAAAAAGAATAAAGCCAATAATGGTAGTGAAAAGAATTAATATTTTAAAAACATAGTTTTGTACTTTTCTTTGCTTTCTTAATTTATCCTGAATAAATACGTGCTTAAACCTATGGTGCCCAAAAACTTCATCAAGTGTTAAATTAGGGTTCATTTCTTTTAAAATTTCAGTCCCTCCTTCAACAATTTTATATGTCCTATCCCTTACAGGAGGGGATATTTTTTTGTTTTCTTTTTTAATCATTTTCCTTCTCCTCTCTACACCAATTCCATTTGCTCTAGCACTGGATGAATACCATCTTTAGCAAGCAAGTCATAAATGAACTTCTTGCCTTTTTGCGTCCACTTCAAGTTATTGTGAACGCCTTGCGCTTTTTTACCGTCCTTGGAATAAGAGTACGGCTCGTATTGCGTGTAACCTTTAGCATCATATTTGCGATACAACACCCACACTTTGCCTTGACGATAAATGACATGCCGCTTGTGCAGCTCAACATTCAGCTTCTTAGCCGTCATACCAAAATCCTTAGCAATCTCAGTTGTGGTCATTAATCCTGGATTTCGCATTTGGCTGTCGTAATAATCTGCTTTAGGCTTAGCTTTTAGATATGCCTTCTGCTCCTCAAGCCATTTCTCAGCTCGCTTTACGGGATCTTCAATCATGTAACTGTCAAGGTGACCAGCTTGAATTGCCTTAATCTCGCTCTCCATTTGATTAAAGGCATTAATGTACTTTAACTTGAATTCCATTGCTTTAGCACCTGTGTAGCCCATAGCTAACAATGTAAAGCCATCACGATTCATAAAATACATTTCTTTTAGACGACCGTAGCTGTCGCTATATGTTGACCTTTCGAACATGGGTCCAATTTTGGCCCCATCTTTTTTAATTATGTCTCTGACATCTCTTAACACTTTCTTGTGTTGCTTTCCAAATACTTCTGCAACTTGCAAGCTGCTTGTAATAGCTTGTTGATTTTGCATGATCACTAATTCTTGCATCTTGTTTCCTTCTTTCTAATATCTGTAATACAAGCCTAATTTTTCAGCAGCCTGTTTGCGAATCTCTTTAGAACGCGGACTCATATCACCATGAAGCGCACGATTAAGCTGCTGCGGTCCAGTTCCAATTGCTTTTGCTAACTCATATTGCTTCATATGATGCTTTTTTAAAGCAACAGTAAATTTAATCTCCATATCTTCAACGATATTTGATAATTCTTCTTCAACCATGATTTCACTTCCTTTCGGTTATTTCTTGACTACCAATCATATTTTTAGTTATAATAAAAGCGCTTCAACATATGACACATAAAGATGTTGGCATATTCCGTAAGGAGGTGATAACATCTTGTCACAATTTTTGGAGTAGTGTGTATTTCTGTAGGTTGAAAAATATGAGCTAATAAAAAAACTGTTACTGATATGATCAATGGTGACTGGTTATTGCCTGACTGATTTGATTTAGCATTTCTAGTAATTAGTGAAAGTAAATTAAGAGTAACTTTGCCTATATCTATCAGCTGCAAATACCTAATTGAAGTTTAGCGACTGATTTTGAGTACTTGTAACTGTTGATACAGGAAAACCCTTAGGAACTTTTAAAGTTAATTTCCATATAAGTAAATCGATGCTGATGCACCGCTGGAACAATAAGCAGTCAAATGATGCGGGCTTTGCAACCTAGAAATTTTTAAAAATATTGAAAATTTGTCCCTTAGCAAGGGGATATTTTTTTGCACTTTTTATCCTCCTTTCAGTATTTTTTTAATCAAGTTCTTGATGAAACACACTAAAATTGATAATATAAAAACAGGTTTTGAAAGGAGTTGTTCACTTTGAAAGACTTTTTGAGAGACCTGTTTTCTCGCGGATAACTGTTTAACCGTTAAGCTGGTGAGGACTTTAGCGTTAGTGTCTACGTTAAGACGCACAACCTTGTGGGAGATAAATTTATCTGTCGTGTAAATTTAACTCGATAGGATTTATTATTCGACGTAAAGGTAAATCCTTTAAAGCAAGACTACACATTAAAGTTAAGCAGCTGAACTAGGTACAGGCTTGGGCGACGATACCATCAAGTCCTAGTTGGTGTTTCAGGACGCACTTGAGAATAAAACAATTTCGCAGTCATAGCTTTCCTGAGAGCTATGATTTTTTTAATGCATTATATTTCCTTCTTTCTCAATGCAATAAACGGTATTTTTTTAATCAAGTTCTTGACTTATTTAGACCAGTTCCATTTGCTCACTACCCAATAGTTTGTTAATGAAATACTTCTGACCCTCACCAGTTACCATCGTTGTGTAAGTTACATAAGTGCTGCCGTCAGGATTGCTTGAAGCCTTTTCTCTGACTTTGAACCAACCATGATCAATTGCCCATTGAGTTGGCGTATTCCATAATCTGCCACGCTTTTTGATTAGATAACCATGCTCTCTCAACCAAGCAAACAATCTGTTCTGACCAATATTCACGCCATTACCACGTAAAATTTTTGCTAACTGTCCAATTAAAATAGTTGCTTTACTGGTAGATACTGCGTCTGCAAAAATTGCCTTTGGCTTCATCTTTTCGTTTTCAATTTTGAGATGATTGTTTTCGTCTTGCAGAATGGCGTAGCCTCGTTTGACAATTTCGGCTGGATCGTTCCATTTCTTTTCAACCTCAATTAGATATTTGCGATATTGCTTACCTTTCTCAGTTCGACTTAATAGGCAAAGTTGTTTTGCCATGTCGATTGTTAAAGCGTAGTCTAAAAGTGGCTTAGTACCACCGTTTGGCATGTCCGTAACTGTAGTTACAGTCGTAAAATCTACGTCTTCTTCGAAGTCTTTAAAATTCTGTTCAACCCATTTACTAAATCTTGTAGTTAAACCTAATCCTTTGTGCAAGTCCCTGGCACTAACCAATTGTTGGTCACCTTTGACCTGTACTTTTATTAATTCCTGCATTTAAATTCCTTCTTTCTTGTTATACTTAAATCATCTCAGTTAAAGGAGGTGACAATCATGGCTAAGGATAGAGATTTGTTAAAGCAAGCTATTAAGTTAACTTGCTCTCAAATAGAAGCAAATTCACGTACTACAAATGATGTAGTTTATAAAAAAGACATGATTAATTTGGTCAAAATGTATTACGATGAATTAGTCAACTTAGAAAGCAGTTAATATTCTTCTGTTCTTTCGGAAATCTTTTTTCCATCAACACCAGAATACAAATATTTTTTTCGCTCTCTTGTAATTTTTAAATTATGGAGAGCTTTTTCTATCTCTTCAGATGTCCCTGTAATTCTTATTTCCATTTGTCTCACCTCCTTAATGCAATAAACGGTATTTTTTTAATCAAGTTCTTGACTTATTTAGACAATCGGCTATACTAAGGCCATGACAAATAAGCAAATAAACGTTGCTATATCAATCTTCACTCGCCAAAGTAACTGAATTGATAGGCTGGTTTTTTCTTGCTCAATTACTTGATGAATTAAATATAAGATAATTATCTAAATAAGTCAAGCTAATTGTCTAAATTGTTTTTATAAATTTGGAGAAATGCTTTTATGACACTGTTTGATAACTTGAAAATTATGGCAAAAAATCATGGAATGAGTTTGCTACAAATTAACGAAAAAGCTGGTTTAGGTAAAAATGCAATTTACAAATGGAAAACTCAGCAGCCCTCTACAGAAAATCTGCAGAAGGTTGCCAGAGTGCTTCATACTTCCACCGACTACCTGCTTGGTAATACAGATGATCCCTCACCTGTGTCGAATAAGGACGAAAAGCCATTCCTTGATATCGGGGATGATGAAAGAATTTATTCTTATCGTGGAAAGCCGGTACCCAAAGAATACTTAGATGTTATCCGTGGTTTGATGGATTCTGACATCAGAAAAGGTAAAGGTAGATAAATTATGTTAAACAGAACCTATTCTTTACCATCAAAGACTTCTGTACAATTGCTTGATTTAGCTGAAAATGCAAAAGATTTAAAAATTGACAATACTCCTTTTAGAAAGTTAGCTCGTTCTATGCCATCTATGGAAGCCAAAGCAATTTTAAAGGGAGCAATAAAAACTATAGATCGTATGGAACCATCTATTTTAAGTGGGAAAGATTATGAGTTGACGACAAAGTTTTTGATTCCTATAAATGATAATATTTATAGGGCTACACTTACTATGAGTAAAAAAATCAGACTTTTACATAGAAATCCGATATTTGAAATAAGAAACACCATCAGTAACCTTGTATTGCTTCAAAACGGTGTACCTAAAAAAATCCCACCAGAATATTTAAGTGCAGAACGATTGCTAGCTTTCATTGATACAAGAGAAAATAAGTTAGAAAAAGAATACTTTATAGTTTCTGCTTTCAGTAAAGATGATAAGCTTAACTCTGATGCAAAATCACTCACTAATGAAGAAACTAAAAAAACAAGCAATATACATGATGATTATAATAAAAACAAGCACCTATGGTGGAATGACCCAAAACTAAAAGTTTTTCTTGAGCAGCATATTGATGAAAGCATACTACAATAAATATATTAGGAGAATTATTATGATAGAGCTACACGAAAAATATGGTAATTATTCAGAATTTCAGATATGCAGAAGATTATCCCTAGTGGGAACAAACTCAATCGATTCATACTCTTACGAAAACATAGAGCATGATACTGGACTAACTAAATATGAGATTATGCTGACATATTCTGGATATGAAGCTTCCGAAGATGCAACTATGAAAATTTATAATTGGCTATTAGAACACGATAAGGAATTTAAATTGTTTTTATATAAAAACAATGATCCTGCTTCATACAAAGAACTGCCTAGAACATTAATAAATGTAAAGAGCGACTGGAATATATACAAAACGATTCAAATTAACAATGGTAGTGAATCTCAGTTAGATTTTGACACATCAAATAAATATACAGAACCGTCAAAGAGAGACAATCAAGTTCAAACAGATATTCAAGTTCAATATGTATAAGGAGTTAAAAAAATGGAAAGCAAACTTTCTTTCAATTTGATCGATACAACTTTAAATGAAATATATTGTGGTGAGCTCAATGAAGCTAAAAAAGTAATCAAGAATATCAAAAAATTCGAAAACTTCAGTCTAACTTTGGATAAATTTTTTATTACTATCAATATAAGCAAACCCAAAAAAATAAAAGATTTGACTGAAGTTATAAGTTCTTACAATTCAGAAAATTACTCTGTTATTTGTAGCATTTCAGCTGCCTATACAGATTCTATGTCTAACTTCAGCATGGCAGCCACATTATCCTCACGAGTTGAATTAGTAAATAGTAGTTCTATGTCTATAAAAGATATCGAGGAGCTTATTAACAATCAGCGTGTTCCCTTTCTTCGACCTACTATAAGTAAACTAGTAAATATTTTTTCATTTTTATTAACTGAAAACACACGTATTAATTCTATTCCTGGAGCAAATGACCTGCTAAATTATATTGCCAAAGACAAGTCGGGAATAAAGTTTAAAGAAGAAAGTTAAAATTATGAACGAATTAATACATTATCTTTTAAACCTTGCATTCGATTGTGGTATTTCTTATTCCCTTGTTACTAAAGACAAATCGTATCAATCAATTTCATTGCCCGATCAAAGTTTTATGGTTATCAATTTGAATTGTTTCAATCACTACGAACTACCCTTTATTATAGGGCATGAGATTGGCCATATAATGAACGAAAATGATGGCAAGTTCAAATACACATATGGCAAAGTAATAACCTCTGAAGAACACGCTGCTGACCTGTATTCACTAAATACCATCTTCGATTATGCAACAAAACAGTATTCTTCCTATGAAGAACCCATACAATTCATGCAGCAATATGGAATACCCAACAGAATGTTTGATGACACTGTTGATTTATTTAGAAATAACAATGATTTATTATTTTGATTTTAAAGTAAGCGGATTATTTAATAGTTTATTTCGATTAATTTATAAAATAGTTCATTAATATTACTTAAAGGAGAATTATGTAATGAAAGAGAAAACCTCTAGCAAGCGCCCTTTTTACAAGCAAATTTGGTTTTGGATAATCATCGTTGTAGCCTTTACAGGATTATTGGGAGCTGTATTTATGGCTGGTAAAAATAGTAATGAGTCTACTAGTCACACTAAAACAGATCAAAAAAGTTATGACTCTTCCACTGAATCTAGTAATTTGGTTACTGATGATTATGGAGATCAAACTTCAAAGGATAACATAACGCTTCAAAAAATATATTATAAAATCAATGTAGGGGATCTCATGAAGGATGGCAAAGGTGGTTCAACATACACGTATGTTAAAAAATCGCTTCAATCTGGTCCATCAGAAACATCCTCTAATGAAATTTCTGGTGTTGAAACCAAAGTTGCCAAATGGGAATATGATGACATGACACTTAACTTCACTTTTGTTAATAATCGAGTAGTAAAAAGCTCTATAACTGATTTTCGTTGGGAAAGACCAGAAAATAGAATTACCCTCAAAGCTTATAAAAAGTTATCAGATAAAACATCCCCTGATTCCGTAACCAAAAAGTTTGGTTTACCTGATGAAGTGGAACAGTCTCAGACTCTTGGAATATATAAAACAATTTATAGTTGGTACACTGGCATACAAGGCAGTGAAGGCTCTAGTTTAGATTTAGAATTTACAGGTACCTTGCTTACAAATAAATCTGAAACAGGACTAAGTTAAATAATCACAACGCAAAAAATTTCCCGTGCGTAAGCACGGAGGAAAATAAAAATCGATTAATAGCTCGTCTGGAAAACTTAACTACTAATCGATTAAAAGTAATATTCTTTGATTTTTTTGAGCATATTATTTTTTATACTATCTTTAATATTAATACAAGATATTGTATTTTTAAAAATAAATTTGTTGATTTATCAACCTGCTAAGTTATAGTAGGCTGCTACATATTGTGATTGAAATTTAAAATCAATCTGTTATAATACAGACATAGATCAAGTTCAGAGGGCCCTAGGAGTTAGGTGCTGGACTAACAGAACCTCACATCTGTATTATTTTTACAGAATGTGGGGTTTTTGTTTTTTTGGAGGCTTTTTTAATGACTGACAATCCTAAACCGTTTACTACTCATAATCAACAACTAAAAATTCTCCGCAGCAGAGGTTTGATTGTCAAGCCTAGTGCGAATAGAGCTTTAGAAGAACATGGCTATTACTCTATTATCAATGGCTATAAGAAATTGTTTTTAGAAAAAGATTCAAATGGACGTCCTATCGATCCTGAAAGATATATCACCGGTTCAACTTTTGAAGAAATTAAAAGTTTATATGATTTTGATAGAGAGCTTCGCCAGATCTTATATGGTCCACTAATGGAATACGAAAGTAATCTTGGCGCAGAGTTGTCTTACAAATTTTCCAAACGTTATACTGAACCACATTCATATCTTGCTATGAACAACTTTTCAAGAAATGACGCCGATGCTTTTAATGTTGTTAAAACAATCAATTCTCTATCTTATGAGATACAAAAAAATACTAAGGGTGATAATGCAATTAGACATTACATAAACAAGTACGGTTATGTTCCATTATGGGTACTAGTAAATTTTATGACATTTGGAGAATTAAATTACTTTTATCAAAATTGTAGTGATAAACCTGATAGAGAGCATCATTTAATTGGATTAAAAACAGAAATTGCTAAAGACTTTGCATTAAAATATAAAAGAAATTATAAGCAAAACATACAAGTGCATCCATTATCAATAGAATCAATTAATACTTTAGTAAATCATTTTAGAAATTCAGTTGCACATAGTGAAATAACTTATAGGAAAATTGTTAAGAAAGGAGTTAATTTTTCTAGTATTTTAAGTGATTTACAAATACCACGTACTCTCAGACAGACAATTAGTCAGTCTAATCGTAATAGTAGCCAATGTGGAGTATTCGAATTAATAGTTTCACTCAAATTGGTTTTAAATAAAAGGCAGTATACCGTGTTAAAGAAAAATATTCAAAACTTAATTTCTAAATATCAAAATGAATTTCATTCGGTTAGCTTTACTGCTATTTTAAATGATATGCATTTCCCTAGAAACTATGACGAATTTTTATAAAATAAAAAAATCCCACAAGAGCCACATCGCCAAACATTACTCTTGTAGGATTAATCATCATCTGCGCTATTAGTGCGCTTAAAATTATTATAGCACAATTGGAGGTGCGTTTAAAATGCCAGTAAGAAAACGTGGCAAATCATGGTCAGCTAGAATAAACTGGCGTGATGCTAATGGTAAGCTTCATCAAATGGAAAAAGGCGGCTTTAAAACTAAAGTTGAAGCTGAACAATATGTAGTTAAACAGCAATACATGCATACACAAGGTGTAGACATTGAAGAAAATCCAGTCTTTGCTGATTACTTTCATGAATGGTGGATTACCTTTAAAAAACCGCATATCCGACATGAAACGCAAAAACGTTATATCACTAATGACAAAATTATTCACGACTACTTTAAAGATACTAGAATTAAAAAAATCAAACGAATTCATTGGCAGCAATTTATCAATGATGTTTGTAAGACACATTCAACCACAACAGTAAGGCTACTCAATCGCCAATTTAGAGCCTGTGTGAAGAATGCAATTGCAGATGGCATAATTACCCTAGACTTCACTCAAGGCGTCAATATCAATGGAAATGATGCAAATACGCGCAAACCTATCTTCTTATCCTATGCCGAGGCGCAAAAGCTATTAAAAACTGCGCTAGATGACAGAGAACCTGCTGTCCCCTCCACTTACATTATCATTGCAATTATTCTAACTGGTGCCCGTATTGGCGAAATTAGCGGACTAAAGTGGCACAACCTTAATATCAAAAAACATACTATTGCGATTCATCATTCTTACAACAGTGATATTAAAGAACTAGGGCCAACTAAAAACACCTCTTCTTATCGCACAATTCGAATTAACGCCAAACTGATTGAATTGCTAAAAGAAATCAAAACTGACGATCAGGACGGTTATATCTTTAAAGAAAAAGATACTGACCTGCCACCTGCTAATCGAACGGTTAATAGTAAATTGCAAGTAATTATGAAACACGCCAATTTAACTAAGAAAGATTTTACAATTCATAGTTTACGTCATGTGCATGTGGCTATACTTCATCACAAAAATGTTGATTGGATGGCTATCTCAAAAAGACTAGGTCACAAAAATTTATCAATGACATTAAATGTGTATGCTTATTACATTGATGAGGATAAAAGAAAAAGTGACAAAGAAATAGAAAAAAAGCTAGACGATTTATTCATCTAACTTTTTTTAATAACCCTGATGGGCATTTGTTGGGCAAATCAGTTTTTCAAAGCTCTCAAGCCTTGCTGTTAAGCCACCTATATTGGGATATCCGGGCTCGAACCGAAACATGCAGGAACCAGAAACCTGTGCCTTACCATTTGGCTATATCCCATTGATAAAATCACCCGTACGAGAATTGAACTCGTAACTCCACCTTGAGAGGGTGGCGTCTTAACCATTTGACCAACGGGCAAAATCAACATAAATTATTATGCTTGTAAAAAGTGTTCTTGTCAAGAGAAAATTCGCTATAATAAATAATAAAAACAATTTTGCAAAGGAAAACCTATTATGAGTAATTATTCAGCTACACAAACCTTAATTGAATCAATGGTTTCAGAGCGAATTGTCCCTGGAGTAAATTATGCTTTTATTGAAAATGAACAAAGCTTTACTTCTACAATTGGCTTTGCCAGTATTTATCCAACCGTAACACAACTCAGTCCTTTTGCTAAATACGATCTTGCTAGTTTAACTAAAGTACTAGCAACTGAAAATATTTTATTAAAATTATACGATCAAGGCAAAATTAACTTTTCAGAGCCGCTACATGATTTTATTCCTGAATTTAGTGATAAGCGAGTACGTCTATATCACTTATTAACTCACACCAGTGGTATCGCCGGTTGGATTCCTAATCGCGATCAACTTACTCATGATGACTTACTCGATTCAATTATTCACTTACCAGTAACTAGTGAATTTGAGCATAAAATGCGTTATTCGGATACTAACTTTATCTTACTTGGAATGGTTATTACCAAAATCTACGGTCAATCAATCCAAGATGTCGCAATGAAAGAGATATTTGCACCAATGGGTTTGAAACATACTACTTTTTCACCCATTAAAAAAGATTGTGTCCCAACTACTAGCAACGATCAAATATTGCAAGGAATTGCTCACGATCCTAAGGCACGTCAATTAGGAAAGGACTGTGGATCTGCCGGACTTTTTGCTAATCTTCCAGACCTAATCACTATCAGTAACGGCTATCTGGGAATTGACCGCAATATTCTGCCTTTTGGACAAAATACAGTCAGCCAGTTATTTGAAAATAAAAATCCAATTGGACTAAAAGCTCGATCTTGGGGCTGGGACTTACGCTTTGATCCGCAAGACCATTATCCACTCATTTTGCATACAGGCTACACTGGCACCTTAATGCTGCTCGATCGAGTTAAAAAAACAGGCTTGATAATCCTAACTAACCGTGTTCATCCAACTGGTCATAATCAGATCTTTTTAACTATTCGAGAAAAAATCATCCAAAGTTTTTTAAAAGAAAACGACCAATAAGGTTAAATCAATAAATTTTTGCAAATAAAAAAGCTACTAAAACTAGTCAAAGAAACTTTAGTAGCTTTAAATTTAGCATTTTTTGTGACTTGGTAAAAAATGATAGACCAAATCCACAACAGCTTGTGAAAGCATCCCACCAGCCATCCAATACATTGCTGGCATCATTTTACCCGTAAAAGTAAAATAAGCGGTTATTCCGTAAATGATTACCCATAAAATTTTGAAAAATAAGTTATCACACATCATCGTAAAAAACTCCTTTTGATTTGCTAGTTCAATTATACTGTTTTTTTGCCTAAATGAAAGCGATTATGATGTTCTTTAACTTCGATTTGTCAATCACCAAAATCTGCGTCTTATTTATCCTGCATGGTTGTCAAATGTTTACAAGCGTAAGCTCCAGAAAAATAAATTTAGAATTTTCTAAGTAGCAATTGCAAATTTATAAAATCAGCTTACAATGTAATTTAATTATTTTATCTCAAACAAAAACAGAGCATCACTATTAAGCTCTACTCCGTTTTAATTTAATTATTCCTGCTCAAAACGTGCAGTTAAATTGTCATGTAATTCTTCATAACCAGGTTTATTCAATAAGCCAAACATATTGCGCTTGTATTCTTCAACTCCTGGCTGGTTAAATGGGTTAATGCCGTTAAGATATCCTGAAATCGCAATTGCCAGCTCAAAGAAGTAAATGAGATACCCCAAAGTATGTTCAGTTTGATCAGGAATGTTAACTGTCATTACGGGAACCCCGCCATCTGTATGCGCCAAAACCACACCTTCATATGCACGATCGTTAACGTAATTTAAACTCTTCCCTGACAAGAAATTCAACTGATCCAAATTATTTTCATCATCTGGAATTTCAACATCATTAGATGGATTTTCTACTCTAATCACTGTCTCAAATAAGTTACGCAGGCCTTCTTGAATATATTGCCCTAATGAATGCAAATCTGTAGTAAAGTTGGCACTTGCTGGCCAAATACCTTTATTATCCTTACCTTCAGACTCACCCATTAACTGTTTGCACCATTCAGCAAACATTCTCAAAGTTGGTTCATAATTTTCAACAATTTCAGTCGTGTAACCTTTACGATAAAGAATATTACGCAAAGCTGCATATTGATATGGCGTTGATTTACTTAAATCAGTATCACTATAATCACTACGTGCATCAGCAGCACCCTGCATTAATTGATCAATATCTGCACCAGAAGCTGCAATTGGCAATAAACCAACAGCAGACAACACACTATAACGCCCACCAATATCATCAGGTACAACAAATTCAGCATAGCCTTCTGCATCAGCTTCAGTCTTAAGTGCACCTTTAGCACGGTCAGTTGTTGCATAAATTCGCTTTTTGGCAGCTTCCTTGCCATACTTTTTAATTAGCTTTTCTTTAAAAATTCTAAAAGCAACTGCAGGTTCAGTAGTAGTTCCTGATTTAGAAATAATATTAATACTGAAGTCTTTATCGCCTAGCCATGCCATTAAATCGTGCAGATATGAACCTGAAAGTGAATTACCACAAAAAACGATTGTCGGATAATTTTCTTTAGACTTACCATAAAAAGCACTATTTAAAAATTCAATTGCAGCTTGGGCGCCAAGATATGAGCCACCGATGCCAATACAAATTAATACTTCTGAATCACTTTGAATCTGTTTAGCAGCTTGCTTGATTCTCGCAAATTCCTCTCGGTCATAATTAACTGGCAAGTCAACCCAACCTAAAAAATCGCTACCGGCTCCAGTTCCAGTTCTTAACTCTTTATCTGCTGCATCAACTAATGCTTGCATCTCACCAAGCTCATTTTCATGAATAAATGGTGTTAGTTTAGTATTGTCAAAATTAATTAAACTCATAAATTTGCTTCCTTACTGTATATAATATTTACTTCACAAGAACATTTTAGCAATCTTATTTTGTAAATTCCAGTGCTTTTTCCTAGTTTTAAAAAGTTTGCCTTAATTAGACCGAAAGCGATTAACTAACCAATAAAATAGATAACCAATTATTGCCCCACAACTATTAAAAAAAACATCATCAATATCACTAACACCAGTCTGTAATAAAAACTGCATCCCTTCGATAAAAACTGATAAAATAATTCCAGCTAGTATAACTCGCCAAAAAGATTGCTTCTTTGAAAAAACAAACGGCGCCAAAAAACCAAATGGAATAAAGCATAAGATATTACCTAATGAATTGTAAAAAAAATCCAATTGACTACTGGCATAAAACAATTTCCATGTTTCCTTTAAAAAGGTTAAATTAATCTCATTCAACGGACGACTAAAATCAAACGATAATTGCCAAGGAAAATAAGTGTTGCGGAAAGTAGTTACCATTAGTAATAAAATTAGATAAAAACTAAATAGCCAGACCCCAGCTTCTGATTTGATTGTCCGGCGTCTTCTTACTGCCAATAGCCAAACCAATCGCAATAAAGCAAACAATAAAAAGTAAAATAGAGTCTTATCAATCGCTAGCATCGTCAATTTGACTAAGGCAAAATGGTTAAGTTTAGTAGCAAAATTTTGAGCAAGTAAATTATAAAGTGGTCCTAAAAAAATCATATCTCAATCAATTCCTAAAATAGAGTACAGCTCATTATACAAAACTTTGGTATGATAAATCTTAAAAAAAGACTAACAATATCGAAAAAAATGACTAAAGCTAACTAAACTATTAAAATTAAAACTATTAAGGAGAGTTCATTTTGCAAAAAAAGCGATTAATCAATTTTATTCAAACCAGAACTGGATTTTTCATCTTACTAGTTAGTTTATTTACTCTGAAATATATCTTTGCCGCTTATCATGACTTCAATTTAGGAATCAACGATCCTTACCAGCACTTCATTATGTGGCTTAGCCCAATTGGAACAGCCACTCTTTTGTTCAGTATCGGGTTTTACTTTCCTAAGCCCCTAGTATCATACGGCGTTATGCTGCTAATGGATTTTGCTAACACCGGTCTGCTCTTTGCTAATGTTCTATATTATCGACAGTTCTCCGATTTTATTACTGTTAAAACTATCGCTAATGCTGGCAAAGTAGCACCAGGCCTAGGTAAAAGTGCCGTTGCCTTATTGCAACCAAGTGACCTTTTACTTTGGCTCGATCTAATTATCATTTTGATCTTGTTGTGCAGTCATAAGCTCCAAGTAGATCAACATTCTTATGGGTTACTAACACCTTTTGCTGCAAGCACTGTTGGTGTCCTAATACTAGTTACTAATATTTTCTTAGCAGAAACCTCCAGACCGCGCCTATTGGGGACTACTTTTGATCGTTCTTATGTCGTAAAATACTTGGGAATCGATACCTATACTGTTTATGATGCTGTGAAAAATGAGCAAACTGAACAAACAAATCGCAATGCAAATGCGGCTGACTTGAATAAAGTTCTAACGTTTACCAAGCAAAGCAAACTGCCAATTAATTCACAGTATTTTGGTAAGGAAAAGGGCAAAAACGTAATTGTTATCCACCTCGAGAGTTTTCAGCAATTTCTGATTAACTTAAAGATTAATGGCAAGCCTGTGACACCATTTCTTAACTCACTTTACAATAATCAGCATACAATTAGTTTTGCCAATTTCTATCATCAGGTTGGTGTCGGACGGACAAGTGATGCCGAAAATATGCTTGAAACTGGTACTTATGGTATTTCTGACGGCTCACTTTTCACTTCTCTTGGCAGTAGCAATGTTTTTCAAGCAGCTCCACAAATTTTACACGAAAATGGTAACTATACTTCTGCAGTTTTTCACGGTAATGCTAGTACTTTTTGGAATCGCGATGATGTCTACAAAAACATGGGCTATAATTATTTCTTTGATCAAAAATACTTCAGTAACGCCAAAAGCGATACTCTAGGTTATGGCATTAAGGATAAGCTGATGTTTGATGAAAGTATCAAATACCTTGAACGCATGCAACAACCCTTTTATAGTAAATTCATTACACTCACCAACCATACCCCATTTGATATGGACAAAGAGGACCTTGATCCAGCTTTTCAGACTACCGATACCAGTGATAAATCAATCAATAATTACTTTGAAACAGCTCATTATCTTGATCAAGCAGTCAAAGAGTTCTTCGATTACCTTACTAAATCTGGATTAATTAAAAACACTATGGTAATTATCTATGGCGATCATTACGGACTAAGTAATTCAGAAAATCAGACGCTAGCCCCCATTATTGGAGAAAGTGCTGATACCTGGAATAGTTATAATGATGTCCAAATGCAGCGCGTCCCCTTCATGATCCATGCACCTAACCTAAAAGGTCAAATAAAAAAAGAAGTAGCTGGAGAAATCGATGTCTTACCAACGCTTCTTCATTTATTAGGGATTTCTAACCAAAATTACATCCAATTCGGCAGTGACTTATTTTCTAAACAATACCAACCTTGGCTTGTCTTCAGAAATGGAACTGTGGTCAGTCAAAAATATGTCATCATTGGCGGAAAAGGTAAAAAAGGTGATGTCTATGATCGTAAAACCGGCAAACAAATTATTAATTTTACCAAACAAGAAAAAATTGAAATTAATGCTTTAGCTAAAAAGGCTAAAAAGTCACTCAAATACTCTGATTTGTTAAATAATCATAACTTGTTGCGTTTCTATACTCCAGTTGGTTTTAAACCAGTAAATCCTGAACAATTTGATTATCTGACAAACTATCAGCAGATGGAAGATATCATTACTAAATTAAAGACGAATTCAACTGCCTTAATTAGTCGTCATCACGGCACCACTACTAAACTGTACAAAACTGATGCTCCCCAACTCAAAAATCGTTCAGATGATATTACCAAAATTCCAGCAGATGTGAAAAATAATCAGTTAAGTCAGCAAAAAAAGGCTAAAAATAAAGATAGTAAAAAATAATAAAAAGATTATAATTAATAGTAAAAATTATAGTATTAGGATATTGAAGGAGAACTATAATGCTTAAAGCTATTATAATAATTTTATTAATTTGTGTGTTGCTATCTGGCTTTCGAGTTGTTCCACAAAACAATGAGGGACTGATTGAAACGCTTGGCAAGTATTCTAGAACCGTTAAGGCTGGCTTTGTTTTCATCATTCCATTAGTCCAACATATTCGCCGTGTATCTTTGGCAATGTTTCCAGCAGAAATATCCAAATATTCAATTATCACTAAAGACAATGCAGAAATCACAACTAGTCTAACTTTAAATTACCTAGTTACTGATTCATATAAATACTTTTACAATAACACTGATTCTGTTAAATCGATGGTTGAATTAATTAGAGGTCACTTGCGTGATATTATTGGGCGGATGGATCTTAATGATGCCTTGGGCTCAACTAGCGAGATCAACGCCCAGTTGTCAGATGCAATTGGTGATTTGACTGACATTTATGGGATTCGTGTTGTTAGGGTCAATATTGATGAGCTCTTGCCAAGTACTGAAATTCAAAAGGCAATGGACAAACAACTAACTGCTGATCGTGAAAAGATTGCTGCGATTGAAAAAGCTGAAGGTGAAGCAAAAAACATTGAACTGACTACTAAAGCTAAAAATGAGGCGCTAGTTGCCACAGCTAAAGCTAATGCCGAAGCGGTCAAAACTAGAGCAGACGCAGAAGCTTACCGAATTGCTAAACTGCAAGCAAGTTTAGCCGATGCAAGCGATGGTTATTTTAAGAATCAAAGTTTAGATAGTTTCAATAACTTGGCCACAGGGCCAAATAATTTAATTGTTGTTGATAAAGACGATATTACCAATCTAGGCAAGATCCCAGCTACCGCAAAGGTATGGCAACAAACAGAAGATAAATAGAATTTAAAGAAGCACCACCAAACTAACTGGTAGTGCTTCTTTATTTACTAATAACTTCTTCATAACCCTGATCATAAATCGTTATCACAAACGTTGACCCTTGATTTGGTACCGAATTAACTCTAATTTTACCGCCATGCTGTTTAACCAATGAAGCAACGATTGCTAGACCTAACCCTGACTCTCCCTTACCAAGTCTTGCTCTAGAAGGATCAGCCTTAAAGAAACGCTCAAAAATATATTGCATCTGCTCTTGACTCATACCAATTCCATTATCCGTAACGACGATTTCACTCCCATGTTCAATCCTGCGACCAGTAATCGTAATCTGACCATTAGTAGTAAATTGGATAGCATTTTGGACTAAATTAACAACAATTTGGGTAAAGCGATCACGATCAGCATAAATCAGCAATTTTTGCGGTGATATTACCTGCAACTGATCGTTTGCTTTAACTGCATTTTGTTTGAGTTGAATCTTAACGTCCTCTAGCACCTTAGTTGCATTAAACTGAGTCTTAGTAAGATTAACCTTGTTATTACGAATCTTCTCGTAATCAAGATTTTCATTAACTAGTCGAATCAAACGTTTAGTTTCCCTACTCATCAATGCAATCGATTTTGGCTTCGATTCTTCAGGAATCGCATCATACTGTAAGCCTTCCAAAATACCATTAATCGTTGTAAGTGGAGTCCTCATTTCATGGGCAGCATCAGCCATAAACTGATCTCGGCGCTTTTCTTGTTGTCTAACTTCTTCGTTAGATTTTTTTAGCGTACGCACCATTTGGTTAAAACTAGCAGCTAATTGGTCTATTTCATCATTTCCCTGATATTTAATCTGAACATCAAAGTCGCCAGCTTGCACCTTTTTAGTTGCCCGTGATAATCGTTTAATTTTGCTAGTTGAATAATATGACAAAACTAGACTCAAAATTAATCCAACAATCAAGGCAATAATTAGTGCATTAAATAAATTATGCTTAGCAGTGACAATTGAGCGCTCCACATTCTTGACTCGTGAACCTAGCCAAATCGACCCAATCAGCTTATTTTTATTTGTCCATGGAACTAATACACCGGTATATGCATCCTTAGTATGTCCAAAATAGGCCTTCGAATCATTATTATTTTTTACCCGAATTTCACGTCCCTGGTTCAAAATAGAAAAAACTGACTGGGGTAAACGGAATTTTTGTTCATTTTTAGGATAAATTTGCTTACCAGCTGCATCAAAAATTCTCAAATGCAAGTCATCACTACGTAAAACAAATTGTAATTGATTTAGGAATTCTGAATTAAGCGTGACCGTTCCATTTTTTTGATTAGCAACAGCCAAATCACTTAAAGAAGCAGCATAATCATCCATGCGCTGGTAGTTTTGGGTATAAGCTTGATCTGTAACATACGTGATTTCCGCATAACCAATAATCGCAACCGTAGTAAAAATTATTAGTAAAAAGCTAAGCAGATGTTGATAAATTAACTTCATTTGTCTGCCTGTGAATCATCAAACTTATAGCCAACACCCCAAACTGTTTGAATTACGTTAGCACCAACCTTTTCTAATTTTTGCCGTAATTTTTTAATATGTGCATCAACAGTTCTTTCTTCACCAAAATAATCGTAGCCCCAAACGGACTCTAATAATTGTTCACGCGAAAAGACTTGCTTTGGCTTTTGAGCCATCGTATACAACAAGTCAAATTCTTTCGGTGTAATATTATCTACTAATTGACCATCAAACAGTACTTCGCGCCTAGTTTTGGAAATTTGTACATGATTGGTAGTAAGATCAAAAGATTCAGGTTTGTCACTTGCCTGTACCAGCTTTTGATTATCCTCAATCATAATTCGGCGTAATAGTGCCTTAATTCGAGCAATCAGTGCCAATGGACTAAAAGGTTTAGAAACATAGTCATCCGCTCCTACACCCAATCCTAAAATTTGATCAGCCTCACTATCACGGGCTGTTAACATGATAATAGGAACAGTTGGTGAAATCACGCGAACTTCCTTAGCAACTTGAATCCCATCCTTTTTAGGCAAATTCAGATCTAAAGTAATTAAGTCATATTGGTCTGGGTGTTTGGTGAACTTAGCAATTGCCTCCTCGCCATCAACAGCTACTTCTTGGCTCCAACCCTCTTTTTTAAAGAACATACCCATCATTTCAGCAACTGAGGCATCATCTTCAACCATTAAAATTTTAAGCTTCATTTTCGATCCTTAAGTCCTTTAGTTTTTTCGTGTTTTACTTGATCGGGTTCCACATAATCTGGTGGTAATTCATGACGTTTTTGCAAAAATGCTTTTAAACTTTTTTCCGTTGCCACAATTGGAAATAAAATAAAAAAGTAAAACGTCAATAACCACAGCAAAAAATACCGATCCCATTGCAAAAGATGGATCACTACTCCAATTCCAAGTTGAAGTAGTCCAAAAATAATGCAAAATTGACTTGCTCGTTTTTGGGCAAACTGAAAACTAGCTTGATTAACTTGAGCCAAGTATGAAGAGTAACCATAAAGTGGATTAGCCTGCTTAGCTGGTGCAATTAACCACAAAAGTCCCACACCTAAAATTAGCAAACCACAAGCAATGTATATCATCCTTTCCCCTTTCTATTTCTTCGCTTAACAAAAATAGTTATTACTTTCTTAATTTTAAACTTTTCACAAGCAAAATAAAAATTGTATTGATAATTTAACAAATTAATTAGTAAAAAGTAAAGGACTAACCTCCAAAAATCAATTGGAAGTTAGTCCCTTAAAAATTAATAGTGTTAAGCATGCTACTTTAATTAGTATTCTTTAACCTTTCAAGCCGAGAATCTGCAATTACTTGTTCTAGTTCTTGTGTGCAATAATCCAGTTGCTGCTGATCCCAACCATAATAATTAGCCATGCGGTTAACAACACCCACTTTAACTTTATCTAAAGTATCATTCTTAAATAAGACATGATATGTGCGCCGCAATAAATAATCAACTGGTGTGAGCGTCATTTCTTCTGCTAAGGAATAATCCAGTGCTGCAGTCTGTCCCAAAGTAAGTCCTGGTTCTGGAGTAATTTGCTTAGCACGGTCATAAATTTTGGCTGCTTCTGAACCAAACAGGCTAGCAATTTCTTGAGCATCAGCTGGTGAAATACCAACTGCCTCTCCGGCTTGCGCAATTTTTGCTAGTTCTGCCTCTGCATTATCTGAATCAAAATCGCCACCCGCGACTTTGACTTTAGCTGAATCTGGTAAAACAAAAGCTTCTCCAAAATCATCATGCAGTTTTTGAGCAATCTTTTCCATTGCTCCATTAGCCATAATCCGGTAGTCAGTTAGCTTGCCACCTGCAAGCGTAATAAGTCCATCATCGGCAGTTGTCAATGAACTTCCTCGAGAAACAGCAGAAGGCGCCGAGGTACTATCTGAAACGCTGGCACCAGTCACTGCATCAGCAGCCGCATTACCAGCATCTTCTACGCCGATTAATGGCCGTACACCTGCCCAACTAGCTTCAACGTCAGCCAGTGTTAAATGTGCTGTAGGATATTTTCGATTGATGATCTTTAGTAGGTAATCAACATCACTTTGTTCAACAACTGGATGATTATAATCACCATGAAAATCAGTATCTGTAGTACCAATATAGGTTTTCCCTTCTCTTGGAATGGTAAAAATCATTCTGCCATCTGCGGTGCCTGAACCAAAATAGGTTGGTTGTGGAACCTTTAGCCGTGATTGATCAACTACCAAATGAACCCCTTTAGTTGGACGCAAACGGGCTTCCTTATAAGTTAACTGATCTGTCTGTCTGACTTCATCTGACCACGGACCAGCGGCATTAATAACAACTTTAGCATGAATGTCAAATTCTGTTCCATCTAGCAAATCTTTAACTCTTACGCCATTAACCTGTTTGGCTTCATTATGTAAAATTTTAATTGCTTTTAGCCTACTAACCGCTAAACAGCCAAGTTCGTGGGCCTTTTTGACATTTTCCAAAACTAGCCGAGAGTCATTATTTTGATAGTCTAAATAAACCCCTGCGCCTTCTAAGTTAACTGGATTTAGTTGCGGTTCACGTTTTAACGTTTCTGCTTTATCAATCGTATAATTGGCATATTTAGTTAATGGGGAGTCTCCTTCGATACCAGCTAAGTGATCATATAAATCCATAGCGACCTTAACCGAAAACATTGTAAATGTAGTATCTGGCTCATCATAAATTGGTAAAATCATTGGATCTGGTTGAGTCATGTGCGGTGCAATATGGTGAATGACCGCCCGTTCTTTAACCGTATCAGACACCACTTGTACATCAAAAGTTTTGAGATAGCGTATCCCGCCATGAACTAGTCTAGTTGAACGCGATGAAGTTCCGGCGCCAAAGTCCTGCATATCAATTAATCCAGTTTTCATTTTGGCGCTGCTAGCTTGCAAGGCAATTCCTGCACCAGTAATGCCACCACCAATAACTAATAAATCTAAGTCGATATTTTTTAGCTGCTCAATTTCTTTTTTTCTAGTTTTAAGTGAAAATTCCATTAGTTATCCTCCATTAAAAATTATTATTACCATTAAAGGGCATGATATGAAAAACTTTGAGCCGCCTTTACAGCAGATTGCCAGCCTTTGTATAAGTTTTCCCGTTCAGCTGGTTTCATCTGCGGCTTAAAGACCTTACCTACCTTTTGAATACCTTTTAACTCATCGAGGCTATGCCAAAAACCAATTCCTAAACCAGCTAAAAAGGCAGCACCCAAAGCCGTAGTTTCCAAATTTTCAACTCGTTCAATTTCTATTCCTAAAATATCAGCTTGGAATTGCATTAAATAATCATTATTAGCAGCACCACCATCGACCTTAAGTTTTGGAATAGCAATTTCAGTATCTTGATGCATGGTATCAATTACATCACGACTTTGATATGCCAGTGATTGCAGTGTAGCCTTAATAAAGTCATCACGTGAAGAGCCACGAGTTAAGCCAAAGACTGCTCCGCGCACCTCTGAATCCCAGTATGGCGCACCCAAACCAGTAAAAGCAGGAACCACAAAAACTTCATTGTGATCGCTTGAATTACGAGCAGCAGTTTCCGATTCTGTAGCGTCGCTAATAATTTTCATTTGATCACGCAACCATTGGATAGCCGATCCAGCAACGTAAATACTGCCTTCTAGAGCATAATTTACCTGACCATTAATACCATAAGCAACCGTTGTTAATAGATTATTGGCAGAAAATTCTGGCTCATGTCCCGTATTCATGACTGTAAAAGCACCGGTACCATAAGTGTTTTTAACCATTCCTGGTTCAAAGGCTAACTGACCAAATAACGCAGCTTGTTGGTCTCCAGCCATCCCTGCTATCGGCACCTCACTACCATAAAAATGATAATCTGCTGTTTTACCATATACCTCCGAATTGGTTTTAACTTTTGGTAACATCTGTCGCGGAATATTAAGTAACTTAAGAATGTCATCATCCCAATCAAGTTTTTTAATATTAAACAGCATCGTCCTGCTAGCATTTGAATAATCAGTTACATGAACCTTTCCACCAGTTAGTTTCCAAACCAGCCAGGTATCAATTGTGCCAAATAGCAATTCACCATTTTCTGCTCTCTGCTGAGCACCAGGTACATGATCCAAAATCCAGCGAATTTTTGTAGCTGAAAAATATGCATCAGGAATTAAACCAGTCTTTTGATGAATCATTTCCTGATTTCCATCGGCAATTAATTGATCAGCTAACTTGGAAGTTTGCCTTGATTGCCAAACAATTGCATGATGAATTGGTAACCCCGTCTTTTTGTCCCAAACAACCGTCGTTTCACGCTGATTAGTAATGCCAATACCTGCAATTTGATCAGGTTTGATTTCAGAGTTGATGAACGAATTGGCAATTGTCGACAAAACTGAATTCCAAATTTCATTGGCATCATGCTCAACCCAGCCAGGTTTAGGAAAATATTGTCGAAATTCTTTACGTGATTCAATTACTTTTTTACCATTGTGATCAAAGATGATTGCACGTGTACTGGTTGTGCCCTCATCAATTGCCAAGATATATTTTTGTACCATCTGGAATCACTCCTTTTAATATCAATAATCTTAAGTTTTAAGTAAAAATTCCTTGCTTGCAACTTTAACTCTATACTATCTTTTAAGTAAGCGCTAACATAGAATGATAATAACTTATTACCTAAAGTTATAAGCTCAAGGAGAAACTTATGAAATACAATTTATTGGCTTTTAAATATTTTATTGATGTAGTGGAAACACAAGGATTCACGCCTGCAGCTAAACGTAATTTTGTGTCGCAAACAGCAATTAGTAAGGCTATCAAAAATTTGGAAAATGAGCTCCAACTTAATTTAATCGATCGCTCAACTTCTCATTTTCAGGTTACTCCTGCTGGTATTAACCTATATCATTACTCAATTGCCTTGCTCAAGCATTATGATAACTTTAACGAAAAAGTTAGCAAGCTAGATGATAGTTACCAAACTCTAAAAATCCACTATTTACGTGGATTTAGCCATTGGGCACTCGAGTTATCAAAGAAATTAAGATTAATAAATCCACAGTTACAATTGGAACTTGATACCGAAAAGTTTTCTAGTAGTATAACTAAATTAGCGGCAAATGACTATGATATTTTAGTGGGCTTCTCAACTGCCGTCAGCAAAATTAAGGATATCAGAATTAAGAAGATTGGTACTGCTAACTTTGGGGTACTGCTTCATCAGTCTACTTTTCATAATCAGACGATAAATAAAGAAACTGTAGCTAAACAGTCGCTTTTTTTACAAAAATGGTCAGCTACCGATGGTAACGACGTTCAGACTAAAATTCAAATTATTTTGCAAAAATTGCAGATAAGCTATCAAAAAGTAATTTATCTCGACAGCTTTGACGCTGCGCTAACAAACGTCTACTTAAATCATGGTCTAGCACTTTATCCAAAAGAATTACCACTTAATATCCCCTATACTGACACACTTGGCTATTTACCAGAAATTCCTGCCTTGCAATACGATGTAGTAGCAATCTATAAGGAACCGGCAATCGGCAATATTTTAAACAAAGCTCTGTCGGCAAGTTGATTTTTGAGCATAAAAAATCACTTTGGTTACAGCCAAAGTGATTTAGATGATGATTATTAATCTGTCAATCTCAGGGTAGCCAAATTGTAATTTCCATTAGGTGAAATTATCAAGTTTTTAACTCGAGATTTAGTTAAATGGGCTTCTCCGAGCTGGTATAGCGGACTTACACCTTGCTCTTCATTTAAAATATTTTGAGCATTCTTCAAATCTTGCCAGCGCCTGTTGGCATTATTGGCATCTTCTTTCATACTCCTTGCAACTAACTGATCAAATTTTTTATTAGTCCATTTACCCCAATTGTAACTTGCTTTAGAAGTCATTAACGTTAGAAAATTAATTGGGTCTGGAAAATCTGCCGTCCACGTTGTCACTACTAAGTCAAAATCACCACTACCAGAGCGACTAATTCGACTTTTGAATGGCACATTATTTAACGTGATTTTCATTCCTGGTAATTTTTCTAATTGATTTTGGATAAATTCACATTGCTTCTTGGAAACATCAGTATCGTCACCTAATAAGACTAAATTAAACTTTTTACCTTGATTACCTGTTTCAGCTAAGCCTTGTTGCCAAAGCTTTTTAGCCTTTTTGGGATCATACTTGACATATTTAGCCGCACTAGGTTTAACTTCATCCACAAAATCCTTGGTTTTATCAGCTGGATCAAAAGACATATTCTGCGGTACCAGGCTACTAAGCGGCTTACTACCATCACCTAGAACTTTTTTTGTTAATTGAACTCGATCAATTGATAATGAAATTGCTTGCCTAATCTTTTTATTTCTAAATAATGCCTGCCGCTTTAGGTTAGGTGCCAAATAAAAAATAGAATTCATTTTACGAGAATTATAATCTTTATCGCCTCGCATTTGCTTAGCATTATCACCACTAATAGTCACATCATCTAACTTATTTGATTGATATAAATTTAAAGCAGTAGTTGGATCCTTAACTACCTGATATTGCAGCTTTTTAACTTTAACATTTTTGGCATTCCAATAATTATTATTCTTTATTTCGGTCCAAGTATTATCTGGACTGTCCCAATTAACCAATTTATACGGTCCATTAAAAACTGACGCTTTGGAATTTGTGCCAAACTTTTTACCCCATTTTTTCACAACTTTCTTATTTTGTGGAAAATAAAATTCACCGGTCATTAATTTATTAAAATATGGAATAGGTTTTTCCAAAGTAACCTGCAAAGTATATTTGTCTAAAGCTTTTACTCCTAACGAATTGACTGGTTCTTTACCAGCAGTGATTGCTTCTGCGTTAGCAATCCCTTCATAAATATAGGCATACTGTGATTTAGTCTTAGGATCAACTGTTCGACGCCATGCAAAGACAAAATCAGCAGCTGTCAATTCATCGCCATTGCTCCATTTTGAATGTCGCAAAGGAAAAGTATAGGTCAAGCCGTTGTTAGTCGGTTTAACAATTTTAGTGGCAAGTGCTGGCTTAAGCGTTTTGCCCTCATAACGATATAAACCTTCCATTGTATTTGTTGCAGCCTGACTGCCAATCACATCAGTATTGAGCGACGGATCCATTGTCGCAATGATATCCTTAACCATAAATTTCGCAGTACTATTAACTTTTTTAGGTTGCGAACTATTATTAGTGCCACACCCCACCAAAGTTACCATACTTAATAAACTGGTTATTCCAACTATTACCAATCGTTTTACCTTCATTATCAAACTCCCTATTTTGAGACTGTAAAAGTGTTTTCGTAATTTTACATCGTTTAATATTAAAAGTAAATATATTTTTTATTAAATATAAATAAAAAAGACCCCACATTCGCGTGGGGAATACTGGATACCGATTTTGTCTTCTTTGACAACCGCGGGATCACCCCCACATACGTGGGGAATACGGGTACCAATTCGGTAATCCATTAGATTTTCAAGGATCACCCCCACATACGTGGGGAATACTATAGCCACCAGTTTGTATATGTTCTTGGCTCAGGATCACCCCCACATACGTGGGGAATACGGGTACCAATTCGGTAATCCATTAGATTTTCAAGGATCACCCCCACATACGTGGGGAATACTATAGCCACCAGTTTGTATATGTTCTTGGCTCAGGATCACCCCCACATACGTGGGGAATACGGGTACCAATTCGGTAATCCATTAGATTTTCAAGGATCACCCCCACATACGTGGGGAATACTATTTTTTTTCAGCTTTTAAAGGACTACCTTCAGGATCACCCCCACATACGTGGGGAATACATCCATGTATTAGCTCCACTACAAACCTAGCAGGGATCACCCCCACATACGTGGGGAATACCTTTACAAAATTCTGATAATCGCCATTTACCCAGGATCACCCCCACATACGTGGGGAATACGGCAATCCTTATAATTTTAAGCGTATTGTCCAAGGATCACCCCCACATACGTGGGGAATACTTTCGAAACACGGGAATTACATCAGATTATGAGGGATCACCCCCACATACGTGGGGAATACGATTTTGTTCGGTTTTAGTCCAACTTTGTTCGAGGATCACCCCCACATACGTGGGGAATACCATAGTCTTTTGGGTCAAAGCGAAGCACATTAAGGATCACCCCCCACATACGTGGGGAATACTATGGTTGCAAACTCGAGTTCAGCTGCAAGAAGGATCACCCCCCACATACGTGGGGAATACAATGTGGTAAAATTATCATTAGTTATAGATGGAGATCACCCCCCACATACGTGGGGAATACAAACAGCCATGCAACGCTCCTGCATATCAAAAAATCACCCCCCCACATACGTGGGGAATACGAATCGTGATCAGGTTGGTTATTTATGGGTAAGATCCCCCCCCACATACGTGGGGAATACTTCGCCGGTCGCCTGTAGGGACAGAGTTCCTGAATCACCCCCCCACATACGTGGGGAATACCGTTCGCGTCTTTGTTCAGCTTCTTGTTGTTGAAATCACCCCCCCACATACGTGGGGAATACGCAATTTCATGCTGATTATTGATTAATCCTTTAATCACCCCCCCACATACGTGGGGAATACAGTAAAAAATCACTGATACATCAACATTCAAAAATTAAAAAGATTGAAAAATCATTAGTTCATATTTGTAAACCATATTATATTAGTTAAAATATTTCTAATCAAGCAAGTTTTTAATTTATTAAATACCACTGAAATACAATAAATTTTTCCATATCAAATATTAAAAATATCGAAGACTGGATAATAAGTTTGTATCAAAAGCAATCAAAAAGCCTACCAAATATTAATTTGATAAGCTTTTCAGTTTGTTAATGGAGATGAGGGGAATTGAACCCCTGTCCAAACGCATTCCATCACTGACCTCTACGATCATAGTTATATTATTTGAACTTCACTAGTCCAAAACGCCATATAACAGAGCTAGGATGGACTAGCTAATCTGCTCAGACTCTTTTTAACTATTCAGATGAGGTAGTTAAACGTAACTCATTGATTTGATACCCAATACTAGACATGAGCAATCCAATACCAGGCAAGGCATAACTGCTAAACTAAGCAGCTAATGCGTATGAATTTTCTTTATTTGCAGTTAAAGTTCTGTAACGTTTTAATGTAGCCGTAACCTACAAATCGCAGTCAATGCGAATCTACGCCTGTCGAATCCCAAAACATCCCCGTTTTGACTTCTTAATTATAGCATAAACTACACTTAACATACGAATTAAAAACCTAAAAAACTAGTTCAAATTAGCTAAACGAACAACATCACGTTCAATCATTAATTCCTCATCTGTTGGTATAATCATTGCCTTAACTTTTGAATCAGGCTTAGAAATAAACTTTTCACCATTTGACTTGTTGGCTTCAAAATCAGGTTCCAATCCAACATATTCGAATGATTTCATAACATTTTCACGTACACTACTATCATGTTCACCAATACCAGCCGTAAAGATAATTGCATCTACGCCATTCATTTCAGCAATATACGAACCAACATACTGTACTACGCGATTAACAAAGATATTACGAGCTAGACTAGCTTTTTTATCAGGATTAGTTTCTAAGTCACGCATATCTGAAGAAATTCCAGAAATTCCTACCAAGCCTGATTCATCATTCAAAATATCAATCATTTGATTAATATCAAGATTTTCTTTGTTCATAATATATTGCAAAACAGACGGATCAACATCACCTGAACGTGTACCCATCGTCACACCAGCAAGTGGTGTAAAGCCCATTGAAGTATCAAAAGATTTACCATCTTTAACAGCCGTAACAGAGGCTCCAGATCCCAAGTGACAAACTACCAGCTTTAAATTCTTAGCATCTTTATTTAATAATTCAGCTGCTCTAGCAACAATATATCTAACTGAGGTACCATGAGCACCATATTTACGGACACCATACTTTTCATAGTATTTATTAGGAATAGAATACATATAATGAACTGGATCCAGACTCTGATGAAACGAAGTATCAAATACACCAACTTCTGGTACATTAGGCAATAATTTCATAAATGCCTCAATGCCTTTAGCTTCAGCCGGATTATGCAAAGGAGCATACTCTTTTAAATCATAAATTTTCTGCAATTTTTTTTGATCAATAATTGCAGAATCTGCAAAATCTTCACCACCAGCAACAATTCGATGACCAACACCAACTATCTCATTGAGATCATCAATTACTTGGTATTTCTTTAAAGAATCTAATAATAAGTTAACTGCTGTTTCCTGATCAGGTATAGCAACTTCTTCAGTGTGCTTCTCTGCGTTAGCTAATTCAATTTCAAAAGAAGAGCCATCGATACCAACTCGATCAGCAATTCCTTCAGCTAAAACTTTCTCTTCAGGTAGCGCAAACAGCTTATATTTAAAAGAAGAGCTACCTGAGTTAATTGCTAAAACTTTTTTCATAAATAAAATTCCTCCGCACAAATAACTTTTAAATTTTTCACAAATTAATCAATGTTTTTATTATACCACTCATTTAGCTTAACATTAAGTTTAACCAGTGCTTCCTCTTGCTTAGTTGAGTCCAACTTTGTGAGAAATACTTCACTATTAGTTGCTTCTTGTCCATGATTTTGGAAAACTAAAATTGATTTTTGATTAAATTTATTTTTAAACATTTTATCAGGCAACTCGATTATCGAACGTATAAAAACTTTTTTTGTTAACCAAGGCATAAAATCTGCCCCAACCTTGCCCGCAAGAATTGATTGTGGAACTACTATAAAAGCATAACCAGCTGGCTTAAGATTTTTAATTATTTGCTCAATAAATAATAAGTGAGCAAATGAATGTCCTTGCTGGGCCTTAGTGGCAAATTTTTTAGCATTTTCGTCAACCGGATAATAACCAATGGGCAAATCACTGACTACCACATCTGGACTATCAATTAGCCAAGGATTTAACGCATCCTGGCAATATAAGTCAATTTTAAGGTCATTTAAATGTGCACCAATATCTGCAAAACTTAAAATTTCTTCATCGTTATCAATACCTGTTAATTTGAATTGAAAACTTGAATGATTGACACCCTTAAGTTGATTAATTACCGAATACAATAAATCGCCAGTTCCAATTGCTGGATCAACAACTGTAAGTTGCTTGTTTGGCAGTAATTTTTGCATCATCAACGCTATTACCGTCGAAATTAGCGGCGGTGTTGGCATTTGATTGGTATCTATGCTGTCTTCAGTTTCCGCTTTTAACGTTAATAAAGTAAAAAGTTGCACCTTAGTAGCTCGCGAGAGTTGTCCATATCTTAGCTCTGCATATTTCTGACTTAATATGGCTACAGACTCTTTGTCTGGTGCACCCATTTCAACCTTGATTTTGCCGCTCTCGAGATTATCAAACGTTTCAATTAGTGCATCACTATATGAAACGTTCAACTTTTCCTGTAAAAACTCAACACAATCCGTAAATTTATTAAAAAGATCTTCGATTTTATCCATTATATTCCCCTATCTCTTAGATATTTTAATAGAAATAGGGTAATGCATGCAAGGAAATCATTCGTTAATCAAATATTCAATCAACAATAAGTTATTTTCCATACTATCTCGATAAACTGTTTGATAAAACTGAATAAAAACTATACATGTCGCTAACACTAATACACTGCTTAATAAGGCACTAGCTTTTACTTTTAGGGATTTTAATTTGTGCATTTCTTGTCTTCTTTTTTATTGGTGGTTGCTCTAATTCAAATACTAATTCGGAATAACGATTATCTGTTTCCGTAACCTTTATCAAAATTTGCTTACTAGTATGCGTGAAAATCGCACGCTTGACATTTAGTAACAGCGGCATATGACCACCTTCAGGAGTAGTCATGCGCAACATATTTTTATAAAAGTTCAAAAGATAGGTTTTCTTCTGACCAGATTTTTCTACTTTAACTATGCCGACCTGCCTAGAATTAGAACCACCTTCAAAAATATAAGCAGTTTCGGTTTCATTATCATGAAAAAAACGATCAAATTGAACATAAGCAAACGCGATATCGTCTGTTCGATGACCAGCACGATCAGCCGTTGTAACACTCTTTAACAGGTTCTGTAAAATAGTCACCACCAGTAAAGTAACAAATATGGCAAATATTGCTTCAGAAAGCATAAAACCCTTATTTTTTAATTTGATAAATTTTTTTATTTGTTGCGTCATAAACACTTTGATTACCTGCTAATTCATAAACACAATCATGAACTTCAATTTTAGTTAAACTGGCTTTCTTTAATACATGCCAAGCATAAACACGATCGGTTTTTAACTCCAGCTTGCGTTCTGTTGCTCGACTTTGCCCAACAATCAATGCGATCGAGGTTACCCCTAAGATTGCAATAATTAATGCAATCATACTTTCAGCCAGCAAAAAGCCCTTGAGTTTAATCTTTACCATCAATCACTCTTCCCCACATCATTTGTAATTTGATTTTTTGTGAACTTTTATGGTTACTTATAGTGATTGTTTGTGGTGAAATTGATCCCTTTGCTGATATCTTTAAGCTAGTCAAGTTATAAACTTCAATTTGTGAATCTAGCTTTATTTGACGTGAATAATTTTTGCCAATCAAAGCTATTCTTTTAGAAACTGGATAATAATTAATCATTATTGCTTGATGTCTAATCGTACAGACTCTGGCAGCTTGCTCAATTGAGCTTTTAACTTCCTTAGTGGTATTATTTAAAATCAACTGATCTTGATATGTTCCTAATTGAACAACCCCTAACATAATTAGACTAATCGAGATCACCAGTGTGACCATCATTTCAACCAAGCTAAAACCAGTTAATTTGATTTTACTTATTATTTTCAACCACACCATTAACTACCTTATAATTCTTGGACTTTTCTAACTGGTTCTTGGTCAGATATCCATCATCAAACATATTCTGAAAATTCAATTCCTTACCTTTTCGGGAACTATCTTCTTCATATAATTCCGTTTGTGTCTGTAATGTCGTCTTAAAGGCATCATCAGTCTTATCACTAGCATTTTGCTTTTGCTTAGTTAGATTGGGGGCAATAATCAAAATCAACAAGACGATTATAGCAATAACAACTACCATTTCAATCAAGGTAAAGCCTTGAGGTTTGCGTGTCTTAGCAATAATATTTAATAAATAATTTTTCGCTTTTTTCTTCATCTTGGTTAACTCCTTAAATTTGCTGCATCATCGAATACATCGGCAGCAATAATTTTAAATACATCCCGATAATACATAACCCAATCAAAATAAAACAAAAGGGTTGTACGTTGATAATCGTTTTCTCAATTCTATTAGTTAATTCCGTAAATAAGCTCTGGCCTAATAACAAACATCTGCTACTTAAATCGCCCTTTTTAGACCCTGTTTGCAGCAATAATATTAATTCATCCGGCAAAAATATTTCTTGTTTAATAATTTGCGATAAACTTTTTCCACGTTCTAGCTGCTTTCCAACTTTTACTCCAACAAATTGCTGCAAAGATCCCTTAGTTTGCCTAGAAGCATATTCACACATTTTTTGTAAGGAAAAGCCACTAGCGATCAACAAGCCAACATCATAAACCAATAAATAATTAACATATACTTTAATAACTGGTCCAATAATCGGATAGTGCGACAGTTTTTTTAATGAGTGGTAGTCTTGCTTTTTTAGTAATGCCAATATCTGCGTCAAAAAATACAAAAACAATATGCTCAAAGCTAATATTCCTAGTAATAATAAATCGCCTGTATATTCATTAGTATCTGTAAACTGATCAGATACAAAAGTTTGCATAAAGACTAATAACGCCACCATCATAATTACCAACATAAAGGGATATGACATTTCTGCTTTTAATTTTTTGATTTGCTCATTCTTTAAGCGATTTAAGGTTGCTAGTTGCTTTAAACAGTTTAACAAGTTACCTTGCTCTAAAGCCAAATCAATTTGTGTCACAGTAGTTTTAGAAAAACCGAGTTTAAGCATTTCGTTGCCCAATTGCCCTCCTTGCTGCATTGCTAGATTCAATTTAGTCAAGGTCTTACTTCGCTTAACCCATAATATTGAAATTAGTTCCAAGCTAGTATTCAACGAAAAGCCATTCGCCAAACAATTTTGTAAATAATCAAGAAAAGTCAGTTGTTCCATACTAGATAGCTTATCCTGCTTGAAACTGCTCACATATTTGCGCACTAATCTCGCCTCTTTTCTTTAACTCAGTTAAATTCTGACTCCAAGCAACAAAATTACCTCTTTGACTTTGTAAAATATTTCTCCGTAATACTGATCCAGCTGCAATATCCATTAAGCATGAATAACCGGCTTGCGTTGGCAGCAAACGTTGATAAGTCACCGCTGTTAAACAATTAACCAATTCATTGCGATCAACTTGTAAACTTTCTAGACGAGAAATTGTTTGTAAAGTGCTCTTCGCGTGAACAGTAGCTAACACCAAATGTCCACTCAAAGCCGCATCAACTGCTAGTCTTGCTGTAGTGGCATTACGAATTTCTCCAATAATTAAAATATCTGGTCGATGCCTTAGCGCTGCTTCCAACAAACGTGTGTAACTAATCTCTGCTTCCAAATTAACTTGTGTTTGCAAGAAGCTGGATTCCTGAATCTCAACTGGATCTTCAATTGTCATCACCATTTGGTTTTGTCCCACATACTTAGCAAGTTTGTACATTGTCGTTGTTTTACCAGATCCTGTTGGGCCGCTGGTAATAACTAAACCGCGCTTATGTGTTAAAGAGCGCAACTGGTCAATTTGTTCAGGCAAAAAATATTGTCCAGTATTAACTTGATAAATAATTCGAATCACTAACGATTCTTTATCAGTAAAATCGCCCACACTAGATAAACGCAAGTAAAAATTTACGTCATTAACTTGATAAGTTAATGCCCCTACTTGAGGCCTACGATGCTCGGCAATATCCATTTGTGCAGCATATTTTAAAAAGTTAATAATTTCCTTACCTTCGTTTTCGGTAAAATTTGCTTGGTTAGTAAACCCTTTTAATGTACGTAAGTTAACCAATAACTGGTTATCGTCTGGCAAAAAGAAAATATCACTAGCATGCTTAGAAATTGCTGTTTCAATCAAATTACCTACCACTTCTTTAATCCGCATACATACCTCCTTTACATTTGTCAACAAAAATATATACGCAAAAATAGTAGTATTTTTTTGGCAAAACAAAAAATCACCCAAAATAATTTGAGTGATTTCTAAATTAACTTATTTAATTAGTCTTCGTCAGCTGCCGCAGTATAAACATTTTGGACATCATCATCGTCTTCTAATGCATCAACTAAATTAGCAAACTGTTCCTTCTTATCAGCTGGAACTGGGGTAGTATTTTCTGGAATCATCGTCAACTCAGCGTTAGCAAACTGATAACCTGCTTTAGCGAGTGCATCACGCACCTGAGCAAATTGCTTAGGGTCAGTATAGATCTCAAAAGCATCGTCACTAGTTTGCAAATCATCGCCACCTGCATCCATTACATCAAGTAACATCTGATCTTCATCAGCATCAGTAGTCGAACGGTCAATTACTAAATAACCTTTACGATCAAACATATAGGCAACAGAACCAGTAGCACCAAGTGAGCCACCATTACGTGTAAAAGCCACCCGCACTGCCGAAGCAGTCCGATTTTTGTTATCAGTTAAAGCTTCTACAAAAACTGCTACGCCGCCCGGTGCGTAACCTTCATAAGAAATTTCATCGTAATGCTCATCTGAATTACCATCAGCTTTTTTAATTGCACGATCAATATTAGCCTTAGGCATATTATTAGAACGAGCCTTATCAATTACCATCCGCAAGTTAGGATTCCCTGAGGGGTCAGGACCACCATTCTTTGCAGCCATATATATTTCACGAGATAGTTTTTGGAAAATTTTACCTCTCTTAGCGTCTTGCGCATTCTTGCGGCCCTGAATATTGTGCCATTTTGAATGTCCTGACATAAGAATCCTTCTTTCTTTTTTATAATATTAACGATAATAATCTTACAACATGACCACAGAAAATTCAATACTAGCAACATTTTAAGCAAATTTTTCTTAATTTTGAACTAGTATACAAGTTTTTCAGCTAGATAACTCCAATTTACTCTAGTCAGCCAATCAATTAATGAGTAAAATAGAAACGTTGATTATTTTTAAAGGAGAGAAAATAAGTGGATGAAATAAATGCAAAACCGAAATATATTTCGTGGCCAGTCTTGACCTTAATGGCCTTTTGTACAGTTATTGGTCTTGACGATATTATGTATAATTTTCAGAACCAAGGTATGCCTGTTGTTACTTCATGGATTATTATGTGTATTTTTTACGTAATTCCATATTCATTAATGGTTGGACAACTAGGTTCTGTCTTCAGTAAAGAAGGTGGTGGCCTATCTTCATGGGTGCGTGGTACTGATGGCGAATTTCTAGGCTACTTTACTGCTTGGACCTATTGGGCAGCTTCTATTCCTTATGCAGTCGATTCTGCTAATGAATTAATCGTCGATATTGGCTGGGCATTAACTGGCTCGGAAAAATTTCAAAGTCAAATTTCTAACACTAAGTTTGCTTTAATGACTTTTGCCTTATTCATTATCTTCATTATTGTCGAACATTACTTTTCGCGTTCAATGGAATTCCTATCTACCATTGGTGGTGGCTTAATGCTCGTTATGACCTTAATGTTTGTTTTCTTAGCATTTTTAGGCCTAGCAAAATCAGGTGGTCATATGGCAACTCATCCATTTACTTGGAAAACCCTGATTCCTAAATTTGATATGCACTATTGGACAACCATCGCCATGTTAATCTATGCCCTTAACGGTTGTGAATTGGTTGCCCCCTATGTCACCCAAATGAAAAAGCCAAAATCTGATTTCCCTAAAGCTATGATAGCTTTAGCTACAATGACCATTTTCTTAACCGTTTTTGGATCGTTTGCCTTAGGAATCTATATTGATGCTTACCATATTCCTAACGATTTAAAAATGAATGGTGCCTATTACGTCTTTGACATGGTCGGACACCAATACGGCTTGGGTAAAGGCTTGCTCTACTTTTGGGCTTGGACTTCTGTTTTTTATAACGCTGCGTTATTAGCCGTTTTACTTGATGCCATGACCAGAATGTTAATTTCTGATACTGGTGATAAATATATGCCGCGCTTTTTACGTAAAAAGGACAAGAACGATTTACCAGTTAATGGTTATATTCTAACTGTTTCACTTTCTGCATTTATCATGCTGTTGGGAATCTTTTTGCCAGATATGAATGACATCTTTAACTGGTTACTAAACCTTAATGGTATTATCTCACCTGGTGTTACTTGTTGGATTTTCTACTCTTTCATGCGGATTCGCAAAAATCCAGAAAAATTCCCATCTAATTACACATTCATTAAAAATGATAAGTTAGCGTATCTAGTTGGTTTACTTTTACTAATAGTCACTGCAGTGGCCACTGTTTTAGGAATTGCCCCTCAAGATGTTAAGCAATTCAGTGGTTATTGGTGGTACGAATTAATCATTAATATTGTTGCCGTAGTTGTTTTAATCGGTTTAGGAGCAATCTTACCAGGAATCAGACGCCGTGAAGAAGAGTATGGAATTGCCTTTAGCAGAGACCAGTGGCTAAGTATGTCTGTACTAATTATTGGTTCTGTAATTCTAGATCTTTATCTTGGTGCTCAAAAGCAGCTCTTTGACATCTCAGCTATTAATCTTGGTCAGATGAAGTTAGGACTCAATATTATCTTAATCATTATTGAAGTCGCAGTTGCTATCTTTATTTGCTGGCAAATCGGCAAAAGAAAACCTAATCAAGTTAAAAATTAATCATTAGCATAGCTCTTATTTTCTTGGTAAACCAAATACAAGTAGGAACGTCAACTCTTTTTATCTAATGATTTTTATTTACATGTATCTAAAATCGACTATAATTAAGTTAATTAAGCTAAAAGGAGCGTAACTTATATGAAAAGCCAACAAAATGAAGAAGAAAGTTGGAGTAAATTTTTCTTAGAAACCATCATCATGATAGCTGCTATTCTTGGTACTTTCTATTTGTTAATTACCTTTGTAATTTCAAACGATCGAGTATCTGGGATCTCTATGCAACCAACATTTGAAAATAATGAACGTCTAATTTCATTTCGGAACTTTAAACCCAAGCGAAATGATATTGTAGTGTTGCATCCTCCAAAAACTGCTCAAGACAATTCTAAAGATTTTTATATTAAGCGAATTATCGGATTACCCGGTGATAAAATCGTTTCAAAAAATGACAAAATGTACGTTAATGGTAAGTTACTATCGGAACCTTATCTAGAAAATCACTATAAAAAAGCTGATAATGATGCTGGGCATACTTACACTACAAATTTTAGCTATAAAGTTCCTAAAGATGCTTATTGGGTAATGGGTGATCACCGCGATGTGTCAAGGGATTCACGCTTTTTTGGTCCAGTAAAACGAGACTCTATAATTGGCAAAGCAGCAGTTAGATATTGGCCACTTAATAAAATCCAAGCATTTTAAATCAGCTTTTAAAAACACTGCTGATGTCATAATCGCTATCTTTATTTGCTGGCAAATTGGCAAAAGAAAACCTAGCCAAGTTAAAAATTAATTGTTATTTTTTAAAAAGCAGGTACACTACTTGATGTGCCTGTTTTTTGTATGGCAAAATCAACACATAACTAGAATTAAAATATTCTTGCAAGTATTATATAATATACTCAAATAGAAAATTAAGGAGAATTAAATGACATCTATCCCTTTTAAAGCAGTAGCAGTTGATATGGACGGAACTTTTGTTAATGACGACAAAGAGTTTGACCGCAACCGCTTTGATCAAGTGTTAACTGCTTTACGTAAACACCATGTTCACTTCATCGCTGCTAGCGGTCGCCCGTTATCACGACTACGCAAGGATTTTCATGGTTTCTTAGACCGAATTGATATCGTAGCAGATAACGGAGCAATTTTGACTCAAGATAATAAAATTATTGCGCGTCATGTTTTCACCTACCAAACTGGTATCAAATTAATTAATTTTGTTCAAACCAATTATCCCGAAACCCAAATTGCCGCAAGTGGTCTTAATGGTTCATACATTAGCAAAAAGGCACGCACTCAATTTAAAAATTCAATGCGCTTCTTTTATCCTGATGTCAGTGAAATTGCCAGTTTAGAGGAAATTCCTACTTGGGAAAATTTGACTAAATTAACCCTTAACTGTTCTGCCGAGTTAGCTAACGAATTAGAGAAAAAATTCAATCAAAATAGTCCTGAGCGTATTCACTGTACAAGTAGCGGCTTTAACAATATTGACGTCATGCCTAGCAGAGTAAACAAAGGGCAAGGAATTAAATATTTCTTACGCTATTTTAACCTCACCCCAGCAGACTTAATTGCTTTTGGTGACGGCATGAATGATCAAGAAATGATTGAACTTGCAGGTTTCAGCTATGCTATGAAAAATGGTGATCCTAAGTTAAAAACAATCGCTAAATATGAAGCACCTAGCAATAACGAAATGGGTGTATTGCAGGTTTTAGAGAGCTACCTAAATTGATAGTGACTTAGCATTTAGATAAGGAGGATATTTAGATGAGTTATATCGAAGTAAAGCACAATTATAAACGTTATCGAACTGGAAAAACCGAAGTTTTAGCTAATAATGACGTTAATTTTACGATCGAAAAAGGTGAATTAGCAATCATTCTTGGAGCATCTGGTGCTGGTAAGTCAACAATTCTCAATATCTTAGGAGGAATGGATACTAACAGTGACGGCAAAGTAATTATTGATGGCAAAAATATTGCCAACTATAATAAACGTCAACTTACGACTTATCGGCGTAATGATATTGGTTTTGTTTTTCAATTTTATAACTTAATCCAAAATTTAACAGCCAAAGAAAATGTTGAATTAGCCTCTGAAATTGTCCCTGACGCCTTAGATCCAGTCCAAACATTGATTGATGTCGGACTTAAGCAAAGAATTAATAATTTTCCAGCTGAATTATCCGGTGGTGAACAGCAACGGGTGGCAATTGCCCGCGCGATTGCAAAAAATCCAAAAATTCTACTCTGTGATGAACCAACTGGTGCTCTTGATTACGAAACTGGCAAGAGTGTATTACAGACCATTGCCAATATGAGCCGTAAAGATGGTGCGACTGTTGTTATCGTGACACATAACAGTACCATTGCACCAATTGCTGATCGGGTAATTCACTTTCACGATGGACAAGTTACCAAAATTACTCAAAATAGACATCCCGAAGATATTGCAAACATTAGATGGTAAAGAGGGCTTTTTTGATGAATAAGATAATTTGGCAAGATATCTGGCAATCAATTAAACATACTAAAGGACAATTTTTATCAATTTTTGGCTTAATGCTGATTGGTGCTTTTGCCCTAGTCGGCCTGATGGTTACTGGGCCAGATATGCGTGATACCGGTAATCACTATGCACAAAAACTCAATACACCTGATTTATCCGTCATGAGTAATTATGGACTTGATAAACAAGATGCTAAAAAAATCCGCCAAACTAAAGGTCTTAAAGATGTTGAGTTCGGTTATATGACCGATACCGTGGTCAAAAATAGTACTAAAAGTTTCCGAATTTTTTCTAAGCCTAAAAAAATTGGCAAATACGAATTACGCAAAGGTCGTTTACCAAAACATAATAATGAAATTGCCCTAGCTGCTCAGTTTTCCAAAAAATATCATCTTGGGCAAACAATTGTTTTTACTGAAAAAAAGAGTGCTTTAGGAACCACACTGTTAAAACGGCATCAATTCAAAATAGTTGGTTTTATCTATTCTGGGCAAATCCTATCAAATGTTAATCTGGGTCAAAGTACTAACGGTACTGGCGAACTCAACGGTTATGGGATCGTCAATCCCCAAAACTTCGACCATACGGTTTACACAGTAGCTAATCTAACTTACAAAAATCTGCATGGCCTTGATTCTTATAGCAAAAATTATTCTGAAAAACTCCGTCGTCATAAAAAAGCATTGACTAAAACACTCAAGTCCAATGCTGGAGCTCGCAAACAGCGGATTATTGCGACTGCGAAAAAACAGCTACAACCGAGTGAACAAAAACTGTCTCAGACAAAGCAAAAGTTAAATTCAGCCAAAAAACAATTGATCGATAATCAGAATGAATTAACAACTCAAAAGGAGCAATTAACCGCGCAAGCTCGGCAGAATCCAAATCCATCTCCAGAAGAGCAATTATCTGCCAAACAAGCTCAAGCCAAAATAACTGTGGCTGAAAAACAATTGCAAGCTAAGCAAGCAGAATTCACTGCCAAAAGTAAAACCGCAGTTCAAAAAATTACTGCAGGACAAACTAAAATTGCTAAAGCCAAAAAGCAGCTTAAACAACTGAAAAAGCCCAGTTATAGCGTCAATAATCGTCGAGAAATTCCTGGTGGTGATGGTAACTTGGTTCATACCACAGTCGCACAGGTGGTGGATGATCTAGCCAAAGTCTTCCCCATTTTCCTTTACTTTGTAGCTGCGTTAGTTACGTTTACTACGATGAACCGCTTCATTGATGAGGAAAGAATCAATTCTGGTACTTTAAAGGCTCTAGGTTATGATGATCATACCATTATTAGTAAGTTCGTTTTCTACGGCTTTTCAGCTGGGACTCTGGGTACTTTGGTTGGCATTTTCTTAGGACATACATTAATGCCTCAAATTGTTTATCATGCTTATTACCAATCGATTACTCTGCCGCCGATTGAAACCCACTTTTATTGGCCAATCAGCTTGATTGCCCTCATTTTAGCTTGGATAAGTTCTGTTCTACCAGCATATTTAACCGCAAAAAATGAATTTCGAGAACAACCAGCAGCATTACTATTACCAAAGCCACCAGCAGCTGGCTCTAAAATCTTGTTAGAAAAAATTCCCTTTATTTGGCATCGACTTAACTTTACGCATAAAGTCACTGCTCGGAATATTTTTCGCTATAAAAAACGGATGCTAATGACCATCTTTGGCGTTTGTGGTGCTGCTACGCTACTTTTTGCTGGTTTTGCAGTCAAAAATTCGATTAGTAACATGAATGAACGGCAATTTTCACAGTTGCTTCATTATGATTTGATTGTCGCTCACAGTTCCAGCAATACTAAGGCAATTAAAGCTAAGTTGCAGCAAAAAGCGATTAAATCGGAAACTCCAGTTTACTATGAGTCAATGAATAAAACTACTGGTAAAAATGGTGATAATCAAAGCATTACTTTAATTGTTCCGCAAAAGCAGCAGAGCTTTTCTAAATACGTTACCCTTAATCAGCGCTCAACCAACCAGAAAATCAAACTCTCTAATCGGGGTGTGATTATTTCAGAGCGTCTAGCTGATTTATTGGGAGCTAAAAAAGGTAGTCAAATTACCCTAAATAGTGCCACTGGTCATCAACAAAAAATGACGGTTGCTGGAATTACCGAAATGTACACCGGACACTTTGTCTTTATGAATCAACGGCAATATCAGCAAGTCTTTAATCATAAATATCACCCCAATGCCAATCTAGTTATCTTAAAAAATAGTGACCAAGCAAATACTCGCAAAGAAGCAGCGCAATTCATGAAATTAAGCGGTATTAGCGGCGTTGTCCAAAATACTGCTATCAGCCAGGAACTCGACGTAGTTGTACAATCACTCAACCTAATTATGATAGTCTTAATCGTTGTGGCCGGCCTACTAGCAGTTGTCATTTTATACAACCTAACTAATATTAATATTGCCGAGCGCATTCGCGAGTTGTCAACAATTAAAGTATTAGGCTTTTATGAAAAAGAAGTTACACTATATATCTACCGAGAAACAATTTTACTAACTGGAATAGGAATTTTAGTGGGTTATCTGACAGGTGATTTACTCTATCGCTACATCTTGTATGTAGTTCCACCCGATAATGTAATGTTCAACCCAGCACTAACCGCGTCAAGTTTTCTTTGGCCTCTAGGAGTCATCGGGATTGTGACTATCGTATTAGGCTATGTTGTTAATCGCAAATTAAGTAATTTAGACATGCTTGAAGCTTTAAAATCCGTCGATTAAAACTAAAAAGGTAGCATTTCAATTTGAAGTGCTACCTTTTTTGTGCAAAATAAGCATTAGCATGTTGCTTAATTTCGTCAATCACTGGCCCCTTAGCATCAGCATAATCTTGAACTGTTGACCAATTTTGCTTAGCCAGGTCGGCTTTTGTTTGCTGATATTTTAAGCGATCAACCTCATTAATTCTGAGCCAATCTCGGAAGTTAACTAAGTCTTTTGCTTCTTTACTGTTGGGACTATAAACATGCAAATGTAGACGTTCGCCAACATCAATCAGCATCCGATGTTCTTCAAAGTCTGGCTCGCGTATCCGCAAGCTAAAGCCTGCTTCTTCCAGCTGTGGCAAGTAACTTTGCTCCTTAGCTGAATCAGGAACTAGCAGTAAAATATCAACAATTGGCTTAGCACATAATCCCGGAATTGCCGTCGAACCAACATGTTCGATTTTTAGGGCTGTTTTACCTAAGGCCCGCTTAATTTTAGTTTTTTGAGCTTCAAAAAACGTTGCCCAATTTGGATCATAATCGACTAATTTAATAGGCTTATTTTTGGCTACCTTGCCAATAGTTACCCTTTGTAAATGCTCAAGTGATGTCATTTAACAGTCCCCCCTACTTCGACAATCTTAAATGTTATTATAGCAAAATTTCTGAAATAAGAATGGGACTAAAATGATTTTTATGCTATACTACCTCACATAGCCTTAATGTTAAACTATCAAATAGGTCTTCAAAATTAAACAGTAAAAATGATTATCACATCCTTCCTTTTTAGTGATAGCCAATTTTAACTTAATTTATGGAGCATATTTTTGAAAAACATTTTATCAATTGAACACTTAAAAAAGACCTACGAAAAACGCGGACAAAATTTCACTGCGTTAGTCGATGTTTCGTTTACAATCGGTCAAGGAGAAATAGTATCTTTATTAGGGCCAAATGGTGCAGGTAAAACTACTATTGTCTCAATTATTGGCGGCTACTTGCTGCCAACTGCTGGTAAAGTCATCATGAATGGTCATGACATTACCACCACCAGAAAAAGACCCAGAATGGGCGTTTCTTTTGGCGGGGAATTAGGATTTTACCGTAGTGCAACTGCTAAACAAAACCTATCTTTTTTTGCTGATTTAGCTAAAGTCCCATATAGAAAACAAACAGCAGAAATTACTCGGGTACTATCAATAGTTGACTTAGCAGGCGTTGCCAATAAAAAAATAAGTGCCTTTTCTAAAGGCATGATTCAAAGGCTACATATTGCTCGTGCTCTGCTTGGCAATCCTAGTTTGCTGCTCCTTGACGAACCAACTAGCGGTTTGGATGTTGAAATTGCTAGTAGCATTCGCAACACGGTAAAGCAGCTAGCCGATAGCGGCATCAGTATCTTGCTTACCAGTCATACAATGACTGAAGTTGAGCAATTAGCCAATAATATTATTTTATTGGGGGCTGGCAAAGTATTTGCCAGTGGCAGCGTCACTGAAATTGTTAAGCAAGCAAATAGCCAAAGTTCTGACCATCCCAATACCTTGGAAGAATCTTACTTAGCATTGGCACCAAAACTGCGGAGGAAATAACAATGAGATTTATCCGTTTGTTTTATTTCCATGTCAAAGATTACTTGTCAGATCAGTACTTCGTCTGGTTAACAATTACCAGTACAGTATCGATCTTCTTAGTCCAATACACTGTCGCTTATGCCAGTCATACTCTTACTAATCCTATGCTTTGGCGACAAAGCGGGATTTTCGGACTATGGACTTCGTGTACCACTGTTGCTGGCTGCATTAATTTTGAACAGGCAAAAGGCACATTGCCCTACCTATTGAACAATCAATACGATGAACGTCTGTCACTAATTACGTTATTGCTACCTGCTTCTAGTTATGGACTGTGTAGTTTTCCGATTGCCTTTATTTTAGCCAAAATTTTTGGCGTGGCAACTGGACAAGTTACCGGACAGTTTGTCTTAAGCTGCTTACTATTATGGCTGGCAGCAAGCTTGATGGGAATCTTAATTGCCTCTTGCTTAACCCTAACTAGCGATGCGATGGTTTACGAAACGCTAATTGGTACACCAATTTTATTGTTAGCTGGGTTATTCGGTAACAGCGCAATTCTAACACCATTAACTAACATTTCTAAGTGGTTGATTCCATTAACTACACCCGTTGCCAATATTACCAGGCAGCAAAGCCTTGACTGGCCTGCCTACTTATGCAGTCTGTGTCTTTGGATGATTCTGATTAATTTAGTAGTTAAAAAGATTAACTTTTTAGCTCGTAAGAAAGGAGCTCTGAAGATAATCTAATGCTGACTACGCAATTTTCTTCACTATCATTTTTACATAATTGGCGTACTAAATTAGTTTATTTCTTTATTACACCAATAATTGATTTATTCTTACTAGTCTTAATTAATGCCCAGTATACTGATAAACTCGACTGGAGTGTGGCAGTTGCTTCGATCGCAATTGACGCTGCTAGTCTAGCAATGCAAACAATGGGGCAACTATTAATTAAAGATGCCGATTTACAAATCGATTACGAATTAATCGCTAAACGACCTTTTAGTTGGCGCTATTGGACTATCAAGACGCTAGTTGCTCTAGTTATTGGGATAAGTCTTGCATTAATTAACCTTGGTTTGCTCTTTTGCTTTGGTGCGCCAATTGTACTAATCAAACGAGCAATAATTTTATTGCCGCTGCTTTGTCTTTACGGAGCAATTCTGGGCTTCGTTGCCTGGGCAGGATCATGGCGAATGAATGACCCCTACTTTTTAATAAATATTTTTAGCTCAATCATGCAATTAGTAGCAGGGGTACTGGTAATTATTTCAGCTTATCCCACATGGCTAAATAAAATCGCGCTGCTTTTTCCTTTCTATGAACCAATTAATTTTATCAAATTTGGCCACGCCAATTTGACCACCAGCATATTTGTTACTTTAATTTGGTTAATAATCGGAATTATTGCTTATACCAGCCAAATCAAGTTTGTCTTGCAAACTCGTAGTCACCATTATTAATAAGCTCACACAGCTAGCAAAAAGGCTCCTGAAATATCTTCAGGAACCTTTTTTATGATATTTAACAATCTGCAACCTTTACCAATGACTTGATTGCCAAGCGCTTGTCCATCGCTTCATATGCTGCTTGAATTTGATCAAGAGTAAATACTTTAGTAAAGACCTTACCAGGATTTATTTTCCCCGTTAATACAGCATCAAGTAAAATCTTACGGTCATGTGTAGTTACCGCTGCAATTCCACCACGCAACCCGACATTATTATTAAAAAGTTTAGCTGTATCAAGGTTCGTAACCTGTGGCAAACCAACTCGCCCTACAATTGCTCCAGCACGACAAACTTGGCTGGCAGTTTCAATTGCCAAGTCAGTTCCAACACATTCTAGCGCAGCATCAACTCCTGTGCCATTAGTCAGAGTCATGACCTTAGCAACTCCTGCTTCTCCTCTTTCACAAACGATGTCGGTTGCACCAAACTCTTTAGCTAATCGCTGACGATCTTCATGTCTGCTCATTGCAATAATTCGTTTAGCACCGCGCAATTTTGCTGAAATTACACCACATAATCCTACAGCGCCATCACCAACCACAGCCACTGTATCACCAGGCTGCACTTGCGCGCTATAAGCAGCATGATAACCCGTAGCCATCACATCGGCTAAAGTTAGTAAAGAATTCAATTGCTCTTGTGAATAATCCTTAGGCTTTCCTGGGATTTTTACTAGGCCCCAATTAGCATTGTAATAACGCAAATACTCACCTTGGTAGCCACCATTTGGCCCAGCTTCCTGATTTAAACAATTACCATCAAACCCGGCCAAGCAATTAGCACAATATCCGCAACCATGAGTAAAGGGCACAATTACAAAATCTCCCACCTTAACTTGCTTAACCTCGTTTCCAAGCTCAGTGACAACTCCAATTGCCTCATGTCCAATCAAGGATTTCTTTTTACGACTAGAAAGGCCGCGGTACCACCACAAATCTGAACCACAAACACAAGTCTGAACAATTTTAATAATTGCATCAGTTGGCTTTTTAATAGTTGGTTTAGGTACTTCTTCAAGCCCAATCTTGCCAGGTTCAACAAAAACAGCTGCTCTCATAATAATGCTCCTATAAAAATTATTAATTTATATTTTCTAGTTTAACTTATTATAGTCAGCTTCAGCTACTGCTTCAAGCCACTCAGTTGAGCCAGTTGTGATCGCTAAGTGACTGAACCAAGAATCTTTAGCAGCACCATGCCAATGCTTGGTGCCATCATGAACAACCACCACGTCGCCTGGCTTTAATTCTTGAGGCTGCTTACCCCATTCTTGATACCAACCACGACCACCAGTTGCCAATAAAATCTGGCTACCATCATGATGAATATGCCAATTATTGTGACAACCAGGTTGAAAGGTCACATTATTAACCGGCACCTTGACATCTTCGCCATTGGGTAAAACCAAGGTTTCATTATAGCTTTTACCAGTAAAATACTGCGCATAGTCATCATTACTTGGACCCGTCGCAAACACCCCTGGCTGCTTAGGCTGATCAGTCTCTGACCAAATTTCTTTTGCCCGCTTAAAGGTTGACCAAGCCTTAGGCCAACCAACATAAAACGCCAAGTGTGTAATTTCAGCAACAATCTCTTCTTTGGTAATGCCATTTTGCAATCCAACTTTTAAATGATCACCAATTTGTTCAGTATTGCCCATTGCCATTAACGCTGCAATAGTAATTAATGACCGATCATGGGCTGATAACTCAGACTCTTTGTCCCAGACTTCACCAAATAAAACATCATCGTTTAAGGCAGCAAATTGCGGGGCAAAATTACCCAAATTTTTGCGACCAGCTGTTTGTTTTTTAACCATTTACAAATCCTCCTTAATCAATTATTGTTAGTATATTACTTAAAGCCCACTTTAAGTCAATCCATTAATTACAGAATGAGAGAATAACCGTGGTAACAAATAAAAAACAATATAGCATCGGAGAGTTTAGCAAGTTGTTCAAGCTTAATTCCTCAACCATGCGTTTCTATGAAACACAAGGCTTAATTAAACCGCACCGAAATAGTTCTGGTCGCCGCTTCTATACTGAAGACGATGTTGACTGGATGAAGTTTTTGCTTCATTTAAAGGGTACTGGTATGGCAATTGCCGACTTAAAAACCTACGTTAATTTACGCAGCCAAGGGGATGAGACCATCCCAGCTCGATTAGCATTATTAAAAAAGACCAAGCAAGGCTTCCTTAAGCAATTCGAGCAAGTCCAACATCACTTACAAATCCTAAACGATAAGATTAATTGGTACGAAGAAAAACAGGCAGGTCTTGCAGGTGAACAAGAAGGGTTTGCCGCATATCTGAAAAAATTGGGACATAGCGTTTAAAAAAATAACTATTATGCCAGCCAGTATTATTAACAATGCCTTTTTTAAAAAGCTACTTCTTTGTAGCTCAATTTTTGCTTGACCCCACCTTAAATCACTAGTAAAGTGTAATAAAATTATTTTCTATTTTTATAAGCAAGGAGTGTAGAATTAATGTCAAATTGGACAACTAAATTTGCTAAAAAAGGGCTAACTTTTGATGACGTCTTGTTAATCCCAGCGCAGAGTCATGTCTTACCTAATGAAGTTGACTTGAAGACTGAATTGGCACCAAATTTAAAACTGAATATTCCCTTGATCAGCGCGGGAATGGATACTGTCACTGAAGGCGCTATGGCCATTGCCATGGCACTACAAGGTGGATTAGGTGTCATCCACAAAAATATGTCAATTACTGCCCAAGCCAGTGAAATTGCCAATGTTAAAAGCGTAGTTGTTCCCAAAAGCATTACTAAAGCCGCAGTTGACGTCCACCACCACCTATTAGTTGCTGGCGCAATCGGCGTCACCAGCGATACGTTGGAACGAGCACAAGCACTCCTTAAAAGCGGTACTGATGCCATTGTAATTGATACGGCACATGGTCATTCAGCTGGTGTTCTAAGAAAAATCAAGGAAATCCGCAGCCATTTCCCTAAGATTACGTTAATTGCTGGTAACGTTGCTACCGGCGAAGCAACTCGCAGTCTATTTGATGCTGGCGTCGATGTAGTCAAGGTTGGCATTGGTCCAGGCTCCATTTGTACAACTCGGGTCGTTGCAGGCGTCGGTGTACCGCAAATTACTGCTATCTATGACGCGGCTACTGTTGCACGCGAATACCATAAGCCAATTATTGCTGATGGCGGCATTAAATATTCTGGAGACATTGTTAAAGCTATCGCGGCTGGTGGCAACGCCGTTATGCTGGGAAGTATGCTTTCTGGTACGACTGAAGCTCCTGGTGAAATCTTTGAAGACAACGGGATCAAATATAAGACTTATCGTGGCATGGGGTCTGTTGGCGCGATGGCACAAGCCCATGGGTCATCTGATCGTTATTTTCAAGGCGGTGTCAACGAAGCTAATAAACTAGTCCCTGAAGGTGTCGAAGCAAGAGTTGAATATAAAGGTGATGTTGCCGATATTATTACCCAAATTAATGGTGGTCTGCGCTCAGGCATGGGCTATGTTGGTGCTGCAACCATTGCAGAGTTAATCGAGAAAGCACAGTTCGTCCAAATCACTAACGCTGGTTTACGGGAATCCCATCCTCACGATGTGCAAATTACCAAAAAGGCACCTAATTATGACAGATAGTAATCCAAATTGTGAAATTTGTCAGCGAATTGCGTTAATTAAAAACAACAAAACCCCTACTTTGTCTAAGAACTAGCAACTGGTTATGTTGTTTTAGGCGATAACCAATATTTCAAGGGTTATACTTTATTTTTAAGTAAGCAACATGTTACAGAGCTATACTATTTACCTAGTGAAAAGCAAGACTTATTTTTACATGAAATGAGTCTTGTTAATGAGGCTGTAGCTGAGGCTTTTCAAGCTGACAAAATGAACTGTGAACTATTAGGTAACGGTGAATCACACTTGCACTGGCATCTTTTCCCGCGTAAACAACATGATACTCCTATTGCCGGACCAGTTTGGTGGTTAGATAAAGAGATAATGTATGCAGATAGCACTCGCCCCAATCAAATTGAACTAGCTAGTCTAAAAGACCAGCTCAAACAAGAACTAAACAAGTCATTAGCTAAATAAAGCAAAAAAAGAGAACCTATTCGAACAGGTTCTCTTTTTTAATTTAAAATTTACGATAACGTGCTTGCCGCTGCTCCAATAATTCAACTAATGACAACTGATCAAAATCTTCTAGTTGCTTAGCAATCAATTGTTTTAATTCTGCAGCAGCATTAGCCAAGACCCGTTCAGGCAAAACTTGTTCCACAATTTCGTGTTCTTTAAGCCATGCTGGTTCAATATGCATTACATCAGCTGCCTTTTGCGCCTGCTGACCATCTTTATACATAATCGACGCAAAGCCTTCAGGAGATACGGCAGTATACATACTATGTTCAAGCATCCACACCCGATCGCTACAAGCCAGTGCCAAGGCGCCCCCAGATCCAGCTTCACCAATAATTATTGTCAATAGTGGCACTGTTAATTGCAGCATCTCACTAATATTTTTAGCTAAAATCTGACCCTGACCACTAGCTTCAGCAGTAGCTCCAGGATAAGCACCAGGGGTATTAATTAAAGTGATAATTGGCAGCTTCAATGCTTGCGCTGTTTTCATTACTCGCAGTGCCTTACGATAGCCTTGCGGAGTAGGACTGCCAAAATTGGTCGCCATTCTGGTATCTAAATCCCGGCCTTTATTAGTAGCAATTACTGCCACAGCACGCCCATTAATGGTAGCGAGTCCGGCAATAATTGCAGGATCGTCTGCCGCCACACGATCACCATGCATCTCAAAAAAATCAGGACACAATTGCTTAACCAAAGCCATCATATCCGTTTTGTCAGTACTACGTGCTCCTGCCATAATTTCTGCAATTTTTTTATTTTTTGACATCTTTGCTACCCCACTTTTGACTAGCAAAAATCGCTAACAATTGCGTTAACGTCGCTACTTGCTCATTGCGTGGAACTATTGCATCAACAAAACCATTTTGATAAGCATTTTCGGCACTTTGAAAGTCTTTTGGTAATTCTTTATGAATTGTCTGTTCAATTACCCTACGACCAGCAAACGCAATCATTGCTTTAGGCTCAGCCAAAATAATATCGGCTTGCGAAGCAAAGCTAGCCGTTACCCCGCCAGTAGTCGGATCCATAATAACAACAATATAGGCTAGCCCAGCATCGCGATGTCCATTAACCGCTTGAGAAACTTTGGCCATCTGCATTAAGGAATGAATTCCTTCTTGCATGCGAGCTCCACCAGAAGCAGTAAACATAATCACCGGTAATGCTTTAGCCGTTGCTTTTTCAAATAAGCGGGTAATTTTTTCACCCGTCGCAGTTCCTAAACTCCCCATAATAAAGGTTGGATCCATAATGCCAAGTCCAGCTTGATAATCACCAAATTGGGCTTGACCAGTTAGAACTGCCTCTTGCAATTGACTCTTTTTTTGTGCTTGCGCTAACTTTGTCTGATAATTAGGAAAATCAAGCGGATCACTACTGACTACTTCAGCATCCCATTCAGTAAAATTATCCGTTAACATTTTTAACCGCTCTTTAGCCGATACGCGAAAGCCGTAACCACAATTGGGACAAGTTTGATATTTGCCAGCCTGAGGCGCATAAAATTCACTTCCGCATTGCTTACAAGACCGATAAATCCCCTCGGGAACTTGATCTTGGTATGCTTTAAGTGCTTTTGTAGGATGTGAAGTAAATTTGTTAATCATATTTTACCTCCTCTTTAGATTGATTATCTTTGATATATTGAGGTAAAAATTCTTCATCCAAATAAGTAATCAGATAGTCACCACGATTAAAGGTACTATCCTGAAGCAACTTAAGCAAAAAATTGCGATTAGTAGTCAGGCCTTGCAGGTTAAACTCAGTTAAAGCATCTAACAAGCGATTAATAGCAACATTGCGATTATCAGCATGGGCAATTATCTTAATAATCATCGAATCATAAAATGGTGAAACTGTATCACCGCTGTTAACGCCGCTTTCAATCCTGATTCCTAAGCCACCGGGTAACGCCATTTGCTTAATCACACCAGCTTGCGGCCTAAAGTTTTTAACCGGATCTTCAGCATTAATTCTAGCTTCAATTGCTGCACCATGAACTTTGACTTGGTCTTGAGTAATCTTTAAGTCTTGACCAGCAGCAATTTCTAGTTGGGCCTTAACTAAGTCAAACTCTGCAACTTCCTCGGTAATTGAATGCTCAACTTGAATTCTAGTATTCATTTCCATGAAATAGAAGTGATGCTCAGGATCCATTAAAAATTCAATTGTGCCAACATTTTCGTATTTAATTGCCTTAATTGCTTTTACCGCAATTGTTTGTAAATATGTTCTTTCTTCAGCAGTAATTTGACTACACGGGGTTTCTTCGATTACCTTTTGATGATTACGTTGCATTGAACAATCACGTTCAGGCAATGCCACGACGTGTCCAGACTGATCTGCTAGAATCTGCACTTCAATGTGTTTTGCTGGAGAAATAATTTTTTCCAGATACATTCGATCATCACCAAATGATAACTTGGCTTCTTTTTGCGCTGCCAAAAAAGCTGCGGTTAAGTCCTCAGCCTGATCAACTTGCCTAATTCCTTTTCCACCGCCGCCAGAAACAGCCTTAAGCATTACTGGAAAGCCAACTTGATTGGCGATAACTAATGCTGTTTCTGCATCTTTAACAAAACCCTTACTTCCAGGTATCACTGGTACATGATTTTGCCGCATAGTCTCTCGAGCATTAGCCTTGTTGCCCATCAGCGTAATAGTTTTAGCTGATGGACCAATAAACTTAAGTTGACAATCTGTACACAGCTGTGCAAATTCAGCACTTTCAGACAAAAAGCCGTAACCAGGATGAATTGCTTGTGCCCCAGTTAATAAGGCAGCACTAACAATATTTTCCATATTAAGATACGAATCAGCCGGCTGCGGTCCGCCAATACAAATTGCTTCGTCAGCTTCTTTGACATGCTGGGCGTCTTTATCAGCAGTTGAATAAACCGCGACCGACTTAATTCCTAACTCACGTAAGGCACGGATTACGCGAATCGCAATCTCACCGCGATTAGCAATTAATACTTTTTCAAACATTCTATCCGTCCTATTGAATTGCAAAAGTTAATTCGGCATTGCAAGCCAACTTTTGACCAAGATAAGCCTTAGCTTTACCAACTCCTGCATTACCACGTAACTTCTCTAATTGAACTTCTAAACGTAAACTATCACCAGGTTTGGCCATTTGCCGAAATCTAGCATTTTTAATACCGCCAAAATATGCAGTTTTACCAGCAAATTCAGGTAAAGTTAATAAGGCAATAGCACCTGTCTGAGCTAAAGCTTCAACCATTAATACGCCCGGCATTACCGGGTTATCAGGAAAATGTCCTTGAAAAAAACTTTCGTTAATCGTCAAATTTTTGCGTGCGATTGCATATTGACCAGCTTGGTAATCTAATACTTGATCAATTAGTAACATTGGAAACCGATGCGGCAAAATCTGCTCAATCTGCATGATGTCTAAAGTTTGTGGTTCTACTTGTTCTTCCATTTTTTTACTTTCTATTCTGGTGTAACCGCAAACAACGGTTGGTCAAATTCAACGACTTCCTCATTAGAAACTAAAATTTCACTAATCGTGCCACTCAGCTCACTTTTCACTTCAGTCATCATCTTCATTGCTTCAATTACACAAACCACTTCACCAGCTTCAACATGATCACCGATCTTTTTATACGGTGCTTCATCTGGGTTAGCTTGTAAATATACAATTCCAACTAGCGGTGCTTTGATTTGCGGTTGATTAACAGCGATTTCCGGTTTAGCTTCAGCAACTGGTTGAGCTACTTGTTCAGTTATGCTTGGTTGAGCTAACTTTTCTTTATCAATATCTAGATGTCCACCATCAAAATCCAGATTTAGCTTGGTAATATTACTTTGATTAACTTGGTCAATTAATTTTTGAATTTCTTCAAAGGTCATTTAATCATCCCACCTTTTTAGCGCAAGTACCGCATTATGTCCACCAAAACCAAACGAGTTACTGATAGCATAAGTAACTTGTGTCTGATTATTTTCCGTAGTAACTAAATTAAGCGCACATTCTGGATCCGGCTCAGTTAAACCAACATTTACTGGCAATTGTCCAGTTGTTAAAGCCAAAATAGTGGCGACTGCTTCAATTGCACCAGCAGCACCTAGTAAATGCCCAGTCATACTTTTAGTGCTAGAAACCAGTACGTTACTATCCTGACCAAAAACTTTTTTAATCGCTGTAGTTTCAGCCGAATCGTTACCCTTAGTAGCAGTACCATGAGCGTTAATATAACCTATCTCACTAGAAGTAACTCCAGCTTCACCAATTGCTAACTCCATTGCCCGAGCCGCTTGGGTACCAGTAGGATCTGGTGAAGTAATATGATAAGCATCAGATGTTGCACCATAACCAACAATTTCGCCTAAAATTTTGGCACCACGGTTTTGTGCGTGTTCAAGCGACTCCAGGACTAAAGCACCGGCGCCTTCACCCATCACAAAACCACTTCGATTACGATCAAATGGTAAACTAGCTTTTGTTTTATCAGTAGCAGTTGATAACGTAGATAAAGCAGCAAAACCTGCAATCCCATCTTCATTAATTGCGGCTTCTGAACCACCCGTTACCATAACTTCGCTTCGCCCTTCTTTAATTTGACGATAAGCTTCACCAATCGCATTATTACTTGAGGCACAAGCGGTTACCACAGTCGTACTAATTCCATTAGCATGATACCGCAGTGATAGATTACCAGCCGCCATATTCGCAATTGAAACTGGGATAAACATCGGTGATACTCGATCTGCCCCTTTTTCACGAATCTTGATGGTCTGTTGCTCAATCGTAGTTAGACCGCCGATACCAGTACCCCAAATTACGCCAAAATTATTGCTATCAGTATTGTCTTCATTAATACCAGCTTGGCTAACTGCTTCGTCACTAGCATAAACCGCATACTGCGTAAATAGATCCATTCGCTTAGTATCTTTTTTACTTAAATGCTTCAAGGGATCAAAGTCTACCAATTCTCCAGCTAAAGTTACACCAGTTTTACTAGCATCAAAGGAAATCGGACTAAAACCAACTTTTTGTGTATTTAAACCAGCAGCAAAACTAGCTACGTCATTACCTATCGGAGTTAACGCGCCCATGCCCGTAATCACAACTCTTGTCATTTTTTCTCCTTACTGCATGGTCAAGCCGCCATCGACTGTAATGACCTGACCAGTTATATAGTCATTTTGTGCCAAAAAAATTGCTGTCTGTGCCACTTCAGCAATATTACCAAAACGCTTAAGTGGAATTTGCTTAGCAATTTCTGCTTGCCGCTTTTCACTTAATTGCTCAGTCATTTGGGTGGCAATCATCCCCGGAGCAATCGCATTACAACGTAAGTTCCTTAAAGCTGCCTCTTTTGCAACAGACTTAGTCAGACCAATCACACCAGCCTTGCTAGCTGCATAATTAGCTTGCCCAATATTGCCAGTTAAACCGACTACACTAGCCATATTAATAAAGCAACCTGATCGCTGCTTATACATTGGTCTTAATGCTTGCCTAATTACATTGAAAGTACCAACTAAATTTGTCTTAACCACTTCTGTAAAATCAGTTTCTGACATGCGATTAAGCAGCCCATCTCTGACAATACCAGCATTATTGACAACCACATCTAATTGACCAAATTTAGTAAAAATTTGCTCAATCAGCGCCTTAACTTGCACCTCATCAGTTACATCAGCACTTAAGTCAATTACTTCGGTTTGCTCGGCAAATTCAGCGACAATCTCTTGAGCAATCGGCTTGCGAGCATTTAACACAATTTTGGCACCTTCTTTAGCAAAGGCATGGGCAACTTCTAAGCCAATTCCTCTTGAACTACCGGTAACAAGCACAACTTTATCTTTTAAATCCATTAATTAGCCTCCAAAAAAGCAATTGTTGCTTGCAAAGCATGATAGCTATCAACTCGATAAGTTGGTAATTGCCGCTTAATTTTACGGGCAAAGGAAATCAGCGTCTTGCCAGGTCCGACCTCAATTACAGCATCTAATTTAGCTATGTGTTCAGTTAATGTCTTGGCAAAATAAGTTGTCGAAATCAATTGGTTGGTCAAATTTTCAACCATTATTTCAGGAACAAACTCTGCTTGAGTTGTCGTACTATAAACTGGAAAAGCACCTTTGGTCCAAGTAACTTTCGCTAATTCTTTTTTCAATTCAACTTGTGCTGGCTGCATTAGTGGAGTATGAAAAGCCCCACTAACCTGCAAGGGCAGCACTTTAGCACCACTAGCTTGTAATTGCTTAGTCGCCGCATCTACTGCTGCAATTTCGCCACCAATTACTATCTGCTGAGGTGTATTAACATTAGCTACACCAATTGCGCCCGAACTTTCAGCTGCTTGACAAGCTAACTGTACATCAGCTAAATCAGCTTTTATAATTGCTACCATCTTACTGGGAGTTTGCTCGCTCGCTTGCTGCATCAACTCGCCACGTTTTTTAATCAATCTAAGTGCATCAGCAAAAGTTAACTCATTACTAGCTGCTAATGCGCTATATTCGCCCAAACTCAAGCCAATACCAAATTTGGCTGGTGGTAAATAATCTACTAACAACTGGTACAAACCATAACTAACGGCCAAAATCGCCGGCTGACAATATTTGGTCTCATTTAAGGCTGCAGCTTTTGCTGGATCAAATAATAATGCAGGTAAATCAAAGCCTAAAATATCAGCTGCCTGATCAATTACTTGCCGATATCTGGGCACCTGATCATATAAGTCCTGGGTCATGCCTGTTTGCTGGGATCCTTGACCACTGAATAACAAACCAATCATGATTTAATACTTACCATTCAACAATTCATCGGCTTGAGTTGCCACTTCAGCTAAAATTTCAGCAGCAGGTTGTTCACGCTTAACTAACCCCGAAATTTCACCAGCCATAAAAGAACCATTTTCCTGATCGCCATCTAGCACTGCTTTACGCAAGCTGCCACTACCCATTTCTTCTAATTCAGCATAATCAGGTTCATCTTTTAAGGCCTCGGCTTTTTCTATTTTTAGATATTTTTTAGCCATTTTGTTTTTCAAAACTCGCGAAGGATGACCAGCAAATTCACCAGTAACTATGGTACTAGCATCTTTAGCCTTCAAAACCGCCTTTTTATAATTAGGATGAACCTTCGATTCAGTCGCTACTAAAAAGCGTGTTCCCATTTGAACACCCTCTGCACCTAACATGAAACTAGCTGCTAGACCGCGTCCATCACCAATTCCGCCCGCAGCAATCACTGGAAGATTAACTGCATCGACAACTTGAGGAACTAATGCCATCGTAGTGAGCTTGCCAACATGACCGCCAGATTCCATACCTTCTGCAATTACACCGTCAACGCCAACTCGTTCCATCATTTTTGCTAGACCAGCTGAACCAACAACTGGAATTACTTTAATGCCAGCAGCTTTAAAGTCAGCGACATAATCAGAGGGATTACCTGCACCAGTAGTTACCACCGTAATCGCATCTTTATTAGCTAAAATCACGTCAACAACTTCTTTGACGTAAGGTGATAACAGCATGACATTCACCCCAAATGGGTGATTAGTTAACTTTTTGGCAGTAGCAATTTCCTCAGCAACTACAGATCTAGGTGCATTGCCTGCACCAATAATCCCTAGGCCGCCAGCATTTGATACCGCAGCAGCTAATTTACCATCAGCTACCCAAGCCATTCCGCCTTGAAAAATTGGGTACTTAAGTCCCAAACTTTTCATTAATGGACTTAATTTCATTAGTTAGCCTTCTTTCGCAGCTAATTGCTTTTTAACGAAATTGACAAGATCTTGAACAGTTTCAATTCCCTCTTCACTTTCAATCTTGATATCAAATTCATCTTCTAATTCGTTAATTACTTCAAAAATATCCAAGCTATCAGCATCTAAGTCATCCTTAATATTTGCCTCTAAGGTAACTGCTGCTTCATCTTCACCAGTTTGGTCAACGATAATTTCTTTTACTTTGTTATAAACTTCTTGATCTGTCATTATTTAAAACTCCTTAAATTCTCTAATAAATAATTGCGATACTGCCAACTGTCAGTCCGCCGCCAAAGCCACTTAAAATCAGTTTCTGGCCGCGTTTAATTCGCTTATCACTAACTGCTTCATCTAGCAGAATGGGAATGCTGGCTGCTGAGGTATTACCAAAGCAGGCAACATTTTGCAAAAATTTTTGTTCATCTTGATGCAAGTGCCGCGCAATCGAGGTTAAAATACGACCATTTGCTTGGTGCAATAAGTACCACTTAACCTCATCGGGTTGCCAATTGGCTTTAGCCAAAACTCGCACAATCGAGGTTGGAACTTCATGAGTCGCGAAATGATAAACGCCGCGACCATCCATTTCAAAATACTTTTGATGTATCGCAGTTTTATCTTGAGTAAAAGCCGAATTAACCGCTTGATAACCTGCCGTTAATTGACTTCCACTATCACCAAAAGTAGCTAAATCTTCCGCCACCAAATTGTCACTGTCATTTTCAACTAAAACTCCGCCAGCGCCATCACCAAACAAGACTGCAGTCGAGCGTTCTTGCCAATCAACTAATTTTGACAGAACTTCTGCGCCAATTACCAAGCCACGTTGATAATGGGTAAGCAATTTATCAGCAATCGATATGGCATAAATGAAACCTGAACAAGCTGCATTAATATCAAAAGCAAATGCATTTTCTGCACCAATTTTTCCTTGGACAATCGCAGCAGTTGCAGGCGTCTGATAATCTGGCGACATAGTTGCCACGATAATAAAATCAAGCTGATCTGCCGAACAATTTGCTTTTGTTAACAGCAGTTTAGCAACTTTTGCGGCTAAATCAGAAGTTTGTTCAGTTGTAGCAATGTGGCGCTGCTTAATTCCAGTACGGCTAACAATCCAGTCATCCGACGTATCCATTAACTGTGTTAAATCATCATTAGTGACTACCTTGGCAGGTACATAATGCGCCGTTTGTTTAATCTTTAGGCCCATTCTTTTTATTTTCCTTACTTTCAAAATGTGGTGGAAATTCCAAAAAAGCTCTTAAATTTAACAAAGCATGCTCAATTATTTCAACCTGCTCATCGTTAAAGCCAGCCACAAATTTTTTAACCATGTAACGATGAAATGAATCTTGGGCACGATAGACTAATCGGCCACGGTGAGTTAAACCTAACCGCACTACGCGGCGATCATCTTCACCATAAATTCGGATCACATAGCCTTTGCGTACTAAATTATTAATCGTAGTCGTCACCGAGCCAGCTGTAATCATTAGATCTTTAGCAAGCTGCGAACTGGTCTTATGATCATACATTGTAATTGCAGCAATCGCGTGAACTTCTTTAATTGAAATATCTTTAAATTCACTTTTCCGCAATTCTTTTTCTTCAACGTGCATGATATCGTTGTAAACCGTGGTTAATAAATCATTAATCTTCTTCAGATCCGCTTCCATCGCAACTTCCTCTCTATCTCTATGACATTTTTTGTGTAATTAATCTATTTCAATTAATCATCACATGATACTTTGGATATCAAAGTATTTATTTCGAGTATGATATTGCATTACGGACAAATTGTCAATTTTATTACTGAATTTTATGCAGATTTGTGTTAATATCAAGGCTAATTAAGTTATAGTCCGTCTGAAATGATTTGAATATCAAACTATTTAAAATAAGAAGTAATTATCATGAAACATGAACACAATCTTGTTAAAGAACAACAGTTACAAAAATTGCTGGCTAACTTGCCAATTACTCTGACTTGGTACAAGCGAATTTCGTCAACCAATACTTCTGCTAAACAAATTGCTGATAGAATATCTGACCCTGGTTTCATGTTAATAGGCAGCGATGAGCAAACGGCCGGTTATGGTAAAAAGGATCGCAAGTTTATTTCTAGCGCAGGAGGAGTCTATCTCTCACTAATCTGTCCAATTGATAACTTATCCAGACACAATCAAGGTCTGTTAACGACCGGGATTGCTTGGTGCTTGCATGAAGCTATCTTAGAACTATTTCACTTAGATACTGAGATTAAGTGGGTAAACGATTTATTATTTAAGCAAAAAAAGATAGCCGGTATTTTAGTTGAACAGGTAAAACCCCAGTTAGCAGTCATCGGAATTGGTTGTAATTTACATCAAGCAACTCCAGACCTTGAGTTAGCTAATGCTGCTAATTTACTAGTAAATCCACCAACTGATGCCCTATTTTGCCAATTTGTTAATAATCTAATCCAAAAGATTGTGCAAATATTACCCAATTTTGCTGAAGGTAAGTTTTTGACAGATTATAAAAAACGACTAACTATGCTTGGCCATGATATAACCGTGCAAATAGGGCATAAAAAGTTAACCGGCCGCGCGATTGATCTTGACCAAAACGCTAATTTGATTTTACAAATTGGAGCAACCCACTATACTCTCAATAGCGGTGAAGTAACTAAAGTTAGACCAAATTAAATAACCAACCAAATTACTTGGTTGGTTATTTTTTAATTAATTATAATTTTATTATTTGCAATATGCCAAATAGTAGTAGCCACATTTTGCACTAATGCTTGATCATGAGAGATCAATAATACTGCCCCAGAAAACTGCTGCATAAACTGCTCTAAAGCTTGAATTGAAGCCAAATCAAGATAGTTAGTTGGCTCATCTAACAATAAAAAATTAAGCTCGCTTAGTAAAACTTTAGCGAGCGCTACCTTAGTCTGCTGACCATCGCTTAACTCATCAACTGGCTGATTAAACAGTTCCCGCTCAATTCCCATTGAGGCTAATAAAGTTAAAGCTTCGGATTCAGCCACATTTGCTGTCGTCATCACATTTTGCTTAACTGTTCTAGACCAAATCAAGTTCTTAATCTGCTGACTAAAATAACCAATCTTAGCTGCTGGACTGAGACTAACTGCATCACTATGCAACATTTGCGTAATAAATGTCGTTTTACCACTGCCATTATCTCCTATTAGGGCAATCTTATCACTTGCCCGAATGCTAGCCGTAAATGGTTGCCAGAGCGTTTGGCCATAAAAATCACCGCGATATTTATTAAATTTTACTAATACCTGATTCTTCAAATTATTAGTAACTTGATGATCAATCTTAATTTGTTTAGTTTTTCGCGGTTGCTTGACTGCTTGCAATTTAGTTATTTGTTGCTTAAGTGCTTTAGCAGAGCGATCTAACTTCTTTTGTTTATTCGCATAATAATTTTTTACATTCTTAGCCTCATTTTTGCCAACACCCTTAGGTGCCTTAGTCGCCCTATTAGCTTGGTTTTGTTTAGTAGTGAGCGCTGCCTGTAACTTTTTCTTTTCCTTAGTTTGATTTTCCCATAATTTGACCTGATTTTGCCGCTGACGAGTCTGCATTTGGACAAAGGAGTCATAATTACCAACATATTCAGTTATTTTTTGTTGTTCAATTGACCATATTTTGGTACAAATCGCATTGAGTAAATATCGATCATGCGAAACTAAAATGATCGTTCCTCGATAACGTTTAAGTAGGTTAATTAATAGTTCAACATGCTGGCTGTCAAGATTATTAGTGGGCTCATCAAGCAGCAATAGCTTGTTAGCTACTAAAATTTGATTGCGTTCAAGCTGCCATTGCTGCTGTCCACCACTAAGTGCTAAGTTTGAATCTACACTCGCCGCAATGTAATTCGCGCTTTGCTTAACGATGATTTGTCCTTGGTCAAGTGGTAACTCATGAGCAATTAGTCTAAGCAAGGTAGTTTTGCCAGCTCCATTATTGCCAACAATACCAACACGATCATGTTCATTAACAATTAAGTGGGTAGCAGAAAAAAGCGTCCGCGCATTGACCTGCTGACTTATTTTTTGGATATCAATTATTTGCATAGTAATCCCATCATTTTTATTAAGTTAAAATATTAAATTGTTGTTATTTTTACTTAAAATTCTTCATTGGATCTACCTGCGATATTTATGACAATTAAATTAATTTAATCATAAACTATTTAACCCTAAAAGTAAAGACAGTTTAACTTAGACTGTGTCGCCTATTCTTAATTAACTCTAACACCACTTGTGAAAAAACATAACCTAAAGCAATTGCCCCAGCTACCATGCAAACGTGAATCGTTTTTTGTAAAGCAACCATCGGCGAATGATCAATTACGGCAGCGATTGCCTGATACCCACTTACTCCAGGCACCAGCGGTACCAAGCCAATCACAAACATTGTACTGGGCATTTTCTTTTTAGCAGCGAGCAAAATTCCTAAACTCCCAACCACAAAGGCCGCAACAAAATTCGCCAAAATTGCGCCAAAATCAAAGTTAACCATAAACCAGTAAACTAACCAACCAACACCAGCAATTAATCCTGCCGCATTCAGCGCATCTTTAGGTAAATTAATAAATACCCCAAACATGATAGTCCCTAAATAGCTGAATAGCGCCTGAATAATAAAATGATAAAAGCTCATTATCTATTCCTTTCATTATGCATAATGCAAAACTACCCCAATGCCAAATGCTAAGGCACAAAGTGTAATAATACTTTCCATTAAACGTTCAAGACCCGATAATAAATTACCTTCAAAAATATCACGGACAGCCGTGATCATGGGAATACCAGGAACCGGCGGCATAACCGCCCCAATAATAATATTTTGTACATTGAAACCTAAATGCAACCTTACCCCAATTACGGCACATACCCCAATGCATAGCGCACCAACAAATTCACTAATAAACCGAATTCGGACGTGAGTTGATAGATACAGCGTTACCCAATAGCCTATTGCTGAAGTCATAAAAGCTAAAGGGAAATCGCGCCAATCATAGGTTTGTGTAAAAATATACATAAACAATGCGCCTTCCATTCCAGCAGCTAAAGTCTGTAACCAAATTGGAAATTGTGGACCAGAAGCTTGAACTCCCAATAATTCTCGCTCTAATTGATCTAAACTAATTTTGCCAGCTGTATAATGCCTCGATAATTGATTAACCTTGCTAATACGCGCCATATTAATACTACGTTTTTCAACCTGAACAAATCGACTATAAGAGGTGCGAGGCAAACTAACCAAAACTCCAGTTAAACTGATAAATGCTTCCGGGTTCTCGTTTGTAGCACACTTGATTATTCGCTTGGTAGTATCCTCAACCCGCCAAATTTCTGAACCTGATTCAATCAGCAATTTAGCTGCCAAGACACCTACATTAATTGCTTGTTTTCTTAACATGACACTTCCCACCCTTATAAAGAAAATTCTAACTAAAATTATACTTAACTTCCACCTTATTTAGTTAAAACGAGCAAACTATTTTTGGGCAAAAAAAGACGTTAAGCAGTTTGCCTAACGTCAATTTTAATCCCGAGCTTTACTTACCATAGTTTTGAAAGATTTGCTTATAAATTTCAATAAAATCAAGATACATTTGCTCAGAAACATATTCGTTATCTTGGTGTGGTGTATTGCTACCTGGACCATAGACTAGATAGGCAAAACCGGTCTGGTTATTAATCAAGAATTTTGATGCATCAGTACCTCCTGAGACACCTTCATTTAAGATCATCCCCGGCTCATATGTTTGCCCTAATAAACTCGCTTCTTGCTGCATTGCTTCGAGCTCTGCAGCCGATTGCTTTTGTTGTTGCACATAAGATTTAGCTGCTGCATGAACCACTTGGACTAATTTGGCATTTGGATCGCCAACAATCGGTACAATATTCATCCCAACAGACATTTCAATTTGGCCTTGATGATCAGCATTATATTGCTCAACCACGCTCTGCAATTCAGCAATAATGGTTTCATTGGTTAATTCTGGAATTGTACGAATATTAAGTTCTGCGTTAGCAGTCCCAGGAATGGCATTAACCTGATTACCGCCATGGATAACATCAATATTAAAAACTGTATCACCTAAAACTTCATTATGCTTATCTTCACTAAGCTCATGCATGCGCTGCTTAATTTGATTCAGCAATTCTAACATATTTTCTACGGCATTAATGCCCAGGAATGGCATTGAACTATGTGCAGTCTTACCCTTAGCCAGTAAGTTAATATTAATTTCACCCTTGCTAGCATAAACTGACCGATTATACCCAGATGGTTCGCCAATTAACAAGGCATCTGCGTCGTCAAGATAACCTGCTTGTTGCAATTGCTCTGCTCCCGGCTGACCAACTTCTTCGCCAGCAGTTGCAAGTAAATGAATTGTCCCAGGAATTTCGACTTGCTTTTCTTTAAGTTCAATTAAAGCAATCACCATTGCAGCCAGACCTGCCTTCATATCAGTAGTCCCGCGACCATAAAGTAGATCGCCCTTTTTACTGATCTTGAATGGATCGCTGTTCCACTTATCTTCATTGACATCGACTGTATCCATATGACCAGAAATTACCAAGACTGGCTTACCAGAACCGACTTCAGCTACTAAATTTGCCCGATTAGTTGCACCCTTTAATGGTAAAATCTCGTTCTTGATTCCAGCATTATCTAACAACTTCTTGAGGTAATTGGCAACTGGTAACTCGTCCCCATTAACCGAATGAAGTTCAACCAAGTCTGACAAAATTTGCATTCTTTGTTCTTTTTCCATCTAAATGCCTCCTATATTCGTCTACTAGGCATTATATAGCATATCTTGACTAATGCCAATTTAGTTTCTTTACCAATCGGCTAATTAGTTGGTATAATGACTCATTGAATATGCTAATATATAAAATAAAACTAAGGGGAATTAGATGCGTTCTAATTATATGGACAAAAAAATTGTTAATACTTTCGCTAAATTAACTAGTGTTTACGGTTACAAGGGCACAACTACTAAAAAGATCGCTACTGAAGCTGGGATTAATGAAAGTACTATTTTTCGCCATTTTGCTGATAAAAAGAGTATTTTAAATGCACTAATTGATCAATGTGAAAATGAAATTAATGAATATGAAGTCAATTTTGAATTAAGTGGTGATCCACAAAAGGATATCCAAAATGCCGTTAATCTTTCACAACACTTTTTAGAGAAGCATCGCAGCATTTTCTTTATTTCACTCCACGAAAACCAAGATTATCCAGAATTACTTAATGCCAGTCAAAATATTATCATTATGGAAAAATACCTCTATCGTAAACTATTTCAGGAAATGATAAAGGCTAGCGAAATTCCAGCTGACACTAATGTTAATTTGGAAGTCAGTAACCTGTTATTAATGAATCTAGGTCAAGTTGTCTTTAAATTCGCTTACAGCAAATTACCACAAAACATATCTGATCAGGATTATCTTGATAATAATATTGCAAAATTCGCAGAACATTTAAAATAGATAATAAAAGCAGCTACATCGACTCGGTGTAGCTGCTTTTATCTTACTTATTTAATGCTTGTTCTAGTTTAACTAGATCTGCCATCAATTCCTGTTTAGCCTGTCTGCCCAAAATTTGCTCGGTTTCTTGTTCTGAAGCTATAAAATATTGAGTAACTTGTTCGTCAAGCTGTTCTGCTTTTTGTGTGAGTTCAAGCTCCTTTAGGCGTGCATCCACTGAACTAGTCTTTCTAACAATTAACCCTTTTTGAACCATTAAATTTAGAATATTAGTTGCTGTTGACTTCCTAATATTAAATTCATGTTCGACATCTTTTTGGTAAAGTGGCTTTTTCTGTCTAAAAGAAGCCAAATATTCAATTATTAGCATTTGAGTACCAGTTAAGCCGATACTTTTAGCATAGTGATCAAGATTACGACTATACACATTTTGCAATCTCTGTAACAGCAGACCTAGTCTTCTTTGCATTATTTCTTTACCTCATTAGTAGCGCGATAAAGTAAGTATACACCAATAATAACGAGAATAATTAAAAAGATTAGCCCACTTTGAGCACCACTAATAAACTTAGCGGCAGCATTTGGCGCGTGACTAGCTTGCTCTACTGCTTGAACAATCGCTGAGACAATTGCGGTGCCAACTGCACCAGCAAATTGTTGTGCCATATTAAATAGCCCATTGCCATCAGCATTCTCTTTTTCAGTCAAGGCACCCAAAGAACTAGTCATCGTGTTACCCATCACTAGTCCGATACCAACCATGACAATGCTATAAAATAACATAATTTTGCCCGCTGAAAGATTTGCTGAAAAGCCGCAGAAAAGTAACCCGCCAAGTATTTCTAAGATACCTCCCAGCATAATTGGCTTACGCGCGCCATAATTATCCAATAAACGTCCAGCTATTGGTGAAAGAATTGCACCTAAGAGAGCACCTATCAACATCAATAGACCTGCTGTCAAGGCTGTCTGCTGATTAGCGATTTGCGCATAATTAGGTAAAATAAATGATAGCCCCAAAGTGTTAATTTGAAATAGAAAATACGCACATAGGCCATACGTAAATTTGCTTTGCTTAAACACTTGCAAGTTAATTAAGGGCTTGTCTGCAACAAGAGAATGCTTAATAAAAATAGTCAGTGCAACTATTCCCAAAATTAATGGTATCCAAAAGCTCAGCGGTTTACGCAGAATTGTCGATAAATTGCTAAACGCTAAGATAACCCCAATAAACGTAACTGCAATACTTAGAAAACCAACCCAATCCAAACTTGGCTTTTCTAGGTCATACGGATCTTTGGTAATAAAGATTAAGCCAAGAATTAAAGAAATCACCATGATCGGAATCACTAAAATAAAAATAAACCGCCAGCCTAACTTATTAACTATAAGTCCGCCAAAACTTGGTCCTAAAGCTGGGGCAACAGCTGTAATCATCGTGCCAATTCCCATAATTAACCCAATTTTTTCAAATGGCGTTCTTTCCAGAATTAGATTAAACATCAGTGGAATCGCAATGCCTGCAGCAATTCCCTGTACAACTCGGCCAAGAACTAATAATTCAAAATGATTGGCACTTGCATCAATTATTAATCCTAAAATAAATAGAGTTGCAGCCACAATAAATAATTTACGCGAACTGAAATTCTTCTTCAAATAAACTGACAGTGGCATAACAATCGAGGCAACCAGTAAATAGCCCGTTGTCATCCACTGAACTGTGGCCATATTAACCTGAAATTCATGCATTAACGTTGGAAAAGTCACATTTCCCGCCGTTTCAATTAATACACCACAAAATGACATTAATCCTGCTGCCAGAATAGAACAGATTAACTTTATATCTAACTTCCTTTGCATCTATTTTTCCTCCTATTAGTTAGCTTGCTAACTAAATATCTATACTAGTAGTATGTAAATAAAAATGCAAGTTGTATTCGTTATCAAAATAAAACAGGCTAGTTACACTCATCGTAACTAGCCTGCTTCATCTTAAAATAATTAAGCACGCTTTTTGGTTAACTTCAAACAGATTGGCCAGATAAGACCAGCAACAATTCCGATTAACAAGCCCCACCATAATTGTTGTGAATTGACAAAATTGATTCCATGATACAATTGCTTTTGCAAGACAGTTACTAACTGATTGGCATAAAACTGCAAAAATCCAAAGGAACCAATTGCTGCTAATAAGGTAACTATCGACGCAAAATATCGACCAAACACTGCCAATAGTGCAGCCAAAGTAAAGACCAAGACCATTGCAAAGGCGAAATATTGAAAAACACTAATTACTTGATCAACTTGCTCAGCATTTTCCTTTAATTCATGGTTAAGCTTATGTAGAATCACTTCACTAACAGCTTCTTGTACCTGATTGTTTTCCGGTAAAGCCAAATCATGAGCAGTTAGTTCACCATTTTGTTTATAAGTCACGCCTAAGTCATACAAACTATTGTACGAAAAATCTCGTTGATACTTCTTAGGTAAGGCTTCAAGCACCTTATCCTCTAAGCCAAACTTTTGAGCCAACTCTAAAGAAGCTTTTAATTTTGGATCATTTTCTGCATCAACTGACTTATGTAGCACTTCCTTAGCCATATCACGAGTGTTGGCAACATTTAATTGCAATGGGCTAGTCAAAAGTAGGTAGCCTGACAGACAAATTAAAACTGTAAACACTAATCGCAAAAGAATTGTGCTAATTTTTTTCATTCTAATACCTCCTAGTGTAAATCTTACTCTTTCCCTAACAATCATGTTGCTCGGAAGCTAAGCAATTACAATCAACTCTGTCTGGAGCCTGTTGCTCTTTTTGCGTCAATTGCTTTTCAAGTTTTTCAATATCAGATTTTGACAACGGAACATCCTTAATTAGTTCTAGCAGCATTTGCCCTTTGTGCATATCGCACATATGCCCCATCATCTGGCGAGTTGCCTCAAGCATCATTTGATTTTCACTAACTGTTGCTGAATAAACGAATCTACGACCATCCTTACGTGTCTTTAACAGCCCTTTTTTAACAAGACGACCCATCAAAGTCTTGATGGTTGATTCAGACCAAGCTTTTTTAGTCTGTAATTCTGCAATTACTTGTCCAGTATGAATTTCACCGAGTGTCCAAACAATTCGCATAACTTCCCATTCGGCTTCAGAAATATTATGTACGTTATTTTTTGTAACCATTTACTTAGCCTAACTTCATTTTACTACAGAACGAACTTTTTGAGTGCCTTGGCAATTCCGTTATGGTCGTTATCATCTGTTACATAATCGGCACTATCCTTAATGGCCTCAATTGCATTGCCCATCGCAATTTTCTTAAAATCCGGATTAGCAAACATTGAGACATCATTACCTTGATCGCCAAACACCATTACTTGATTGGGGGCAATTTGTAAACGAGCCGCTAGCTGTAATAAGGCATTGCCTTTAGAAGCATTCTTAAGGTTAAGCTCAATAATTTCAGGAAAACTCCGGACAACATCATACTTTGCAAAAACCCAATCTGGCAGATTTTGCCAGAGCTTATCCATCTCTTGCAAATCATCAATCATCGTTAAGCCAACCTTATTAAATGAAAAATCCTGTGGAATTTCTTCAACCGGTCGAACTTTAATCATGTTATTGGTAGTCGCAGCGTTCAAGGCTAGGCTAGCTGCCAAGTCACGATCACAACACCAAAAACAATCGGGCGTTTCAAAATGAAGATTAACATGAGCCAATCTTTGCAAACGAATCATGTTAGTAAAATCATGATAATTCATCTTCTGATCCATCACAACTTTGCCAGCTAAGTTTTGGATTACGGCACCATTAAATACAATATTGTATTGGTCTGCCTTTCCTGCCAAACTAAGCTGCTCGCTATACCGCATTACACCAGATAACGGTCTGCCAGTAGCCAAAACAACTTTTATGCCCTGCTCATTTGCTTGCTTGAGCAATTTTTCAGTTTCCGGCAAAATCTCATTGTTACTAGTCAACAATGTCCCATCTAAGTCGACTGCAATTAATTTAATCCCCATAGCTTAACCTCCCACTATTTTATTATCAACTCCTTTATTATACAAAAAGTCGCAATTACTTACGACCTTTTTTACTTTTTATTCAACTGTGACACTTTTAGCAAGATTCCTCGGCTGATCAACATTCAGCCCCTTTTCCTTAGCCGCATAATAAGCAAGCAACTGTGTTGGCACCACTGAAATTAATGGCGACAGATAATAATCAATATTGGCTAATACAAGATCATCTTGGGCTTGTGCCAAATCCTGACTCGCAATAGTAATCACTTGAGCTCCTCGAGCGACTACTTCTTGAATATTGCCTCGCATGAGGCCAGCAGTTACTGGATCATTTATCAAAGCTATCACTGGCGTATCATTTTCAATCAGTGAAATTGTCCCATGCTTTAATTCTGCTGCTGCAAAGCCCTCTGTTTGAATATATGAAACTTCTTTTAATTTTAATGCTGCTTCCAAGGCAACTGGATAATCAATTCCGCGTCCAAGATAGAAGGCGTTACGTGATGAAATTAGCTTCGTCTTGGCTAATTGCTTAATTTTCGCTTGATTTGCAATTAGCTGTTCAATTCCTTCAGCCGCTAAAGCCAAGTTAGTCTTTAAATTAAATTGCTTAGCAGTGACTGTTTTCAGCTGTTTCCCAATTGCTTTAGCCAAAATCGCCATAACTGCTATTTGCGCAGTGTAAGCCTTAGTCGAAGCTACCGCTATTTCTGGACCCGCTTCAAGTGAAATTGCATAATTAGCTTCTCGCGCCAGAGTAGATTCCATAACATTAGTTAAAGTTAAACTAGGAATTTTTCGCTTAATTGCTTCCTGCAAGACTACTCGCGAATCGGCAGTTTCCCCAGATTGCGATAAGAAAATAAAAAATGGCTTACGTGATAATAAAGGAAAATGATAGCCAGCTTCCGAAGCATAGCCAACATCGGTCGGGATACCTGTTAAATGTTCGAGCAAGATTTTGCCAACTAGCCCTGCATGATAGCTAGTCCCTGCAGCAAAGATATAAAAGCGATCTGCTTGTGCCATAGTCTTAACAATTTCATCATCTATTCTAGGTTCGCCCGATTTATCAAGATAGTACTGCGTTAAATGTCGCAATACAGCTGGTTGCTCACAAATTTCCTTCATCATGTAAAAATCATAAGTCCCTTTTGAAGCGGCATTAGGATCAATCTCTAATTGGTAAGACTTGCTAATTACCGGTTCTCCAGCAAGAGTTTCCAAGTAATAGCTATCATTGGTAATGTCACCAACTTCACCGTCATGGAGATCAATAAACGTCTTGGTTTGATCTAAAACAGACAATGCATCAGAAGCAATAATATTGAAATTATCTCCAATTCCCAATAGTAATGGTGACTTGTTTTTAGCTAGATAAATATGATCTGGCTTAGTGTTATCAATTAATAAAAAGGCATATGATCCTTTAAGCAGCTTTAAAGTCTTCTTCAGAGCCGCAAAGGCTGACAAGTTAGCTTCACGAGCAAATTTACTGACCAATTGCACTACTACTTCGGTATCCGTATCGGAAACCATAGCTGCTTCTGACAGATATTGGCTTCTTAGTTCTTGATAATTCTCAATCACACCATTATGTACTAAATAAAATCGCTTAGTTTCGTCAAATTGGGGATGGGCATTATTGACTGATGGTTCTCCATGAGTAGCCCAACGAGTATGTCCAATCCCAACTAAGCCTTGTTGATCTGGAGTAAGCTTAGCCTCGAGTTGCTGAATCTTCCCAGTCGCCTTAGCCAGATACTCTTTACCAGCCAAGTCATTGAGATAAATCCCCGCCGAATCATAACCACGATATTCTAAATTAGTTAAGCCACTTAAGATTACTTCTCTGGCCGATTTACCAACAATTCCAACAATTCCGCACATATTTTTCTCCTTTGGTCTAGTAAAAACTTTAAATATGGACTAATCCATTAATTCGTTATAACACATGGAATATTAGACCAATATATTAAATTGGTCAAGCAATATATTATATAATTGGTATAGACTATATGCTGGAAAATTACATACAATGCGATTTGATAAAAAGAAAAAATTTTAAACAAAAAAGCTTCATTGGTAAAAACATAATTTATATCATGTTCAAACACAGTGGAGCTTTTAGATGATTTTGTTAAAAATAAGATTAATGTTCGGAAGACCTAGATAAACTATTTCTTGAAGTTAGCTACCTTAACATAGTGACCATGACCGATTGAATAGTACTTCTTGCCATTAATCTTCTTAGTACCGTAAGTCTTAACCTTTTTGTTCTTCTTTAAGACTTTCTTGTTAGCACGCTTACCCTTCTTGTTATAAACATAAGCATTATGCTTCAAGGTTCTCTTCTTAGCCTTTTTCTTAGATTTTGCTGGAGTAGTTGTTTCGGGCTTTTCTGATTCAGCAGCAGTATTTTCATCCGTAGTTGGCTTGTCAGATGTTGGGGTAGTACCTGGTTCAATAATAGTTGCTCCTGGAGCGGCAGCAGTACCCGGTTTTGTTGTTTGTGCTTTAGTAACCTTTAAAGTTACAGGCACACGTTGATAGCCAAGGTCTTGTGGATATACAGGTGCATTTTCAGAAGTTGTGGCGGATACAACATTAGTAGTAGAATCATCACGAATTACCGAGCCACTGTTATCCACCAATGAATAACTCACTTTAACAACAACTTTGTTGTCGCCTTCTTTTAAGTCAGTAGCAATCAGGGCTTTATTTGTTTCTGCATTTTCCCAAGTATAAGTAATGTGCAACCCTGTAAAGTCATTTTCAGCAACCGAAACATTTACAGCTTTAGCTGCTTGATCAGCAGTTGGCAATTGACCCTTAACAACTGATTGAACTGCACCAACTGAAGCTAGTTTAGTATTCATTAACATATCTTTCGCACTAGCAATTTGACTAGTTCCCGAAGATAGTTGTACCTCATTTAATGGCAAAGTAGCTAAACTAACATCGTTAGCAAACATATAATCAGCATTTCTTACTTGGCTAAAGTCAACATTTCCTAAACCATCAATTGACTTCAAGTTTGGTAAATCAGCAAATTTTTGCACAGAATCTGCTGGTAACACAACATCATTCTTAACTACAATGTGTTCTACTTCTTGACTAACATCAGCATGCTTATCGTCAGCACCTAAAACAACATTTAACTTACCTGATCCTAAAGCATTACCACCAGATTTTGAAGACTTAGTGTTTTCAATTGTAGCAGTTTTAGTTGCAATACTATAAGTTACTTTAGCTTGACCATCATATCTAACGGCTTCTTTCTTAGCTTTATGAGCTTGAGAAGCTTGGGAAGCATTATGAGCATCTTGACCTGCCCCCTTAACTATAGTAGAGGCTGAAACTGCACCGGTGGTTTCAATAACCCCAGCAAAAGCTGAAATTCCTGCAACAGCACCAATCATTAACTTTCGACCTAACTTACTATTTTTTCTGAATTTTTTTTGCAATTTTCTTTGCTTATTAAAACTCATCTATAAATTCCTCCTTAAAATATACACATCACAATTACATTTTTAATTATAATCTTTTTTTTTTTTAATCAAGCAAATTATGTGCTCAAAACACTGTTTTAGCGCGACTTGCACTACAATTTTGTTATATTAAATAACGACATCTTTATGCTTGATTTATGAATATTTAGCATTTATTTCAACAATTAACCATAACTAATTTAGGCATTTTTTGTTATTTTTTATCAACAAAAAAACCCTACCAAAAGTAGGATTTTATCGTTATAAACTTTACTTTATTCGCCCATTTCTGCTTCAACCACGTCAGTTATGCGCTTGACATAGGCAGCAGTCTGTTCTTGCGTTGGGCCTTCCGCCATTACCCGCAATAGCGATTGAGTGCCCGATGGTCTAACCAAAACTCGACCTTCACCGCCCATCTCTTGTTCAACTTCTGCAATTACATCAAGAATTGGTTGGTGTTTGCGCCACGCAGTTTTATCATCGACAGGTACATTAACTAAACATTGCGGATACTCTTTAAAGTCAGCTAATAATTCTGATAGAGATTTACCAGTCTTTTTCATGACTAACATCAAATGCAAGCCTGTCAGCATTCCATCTCCAGTATTGTGGTAATCTGTCATAATAACATGACCAGACTGTTCACCACCTAAATTATAACCATGAGCACGCATTTCTTCAGAAACATAGCGATCACCAACTTGAGTGCGTACATTCTTAATTCCTTGACGCTCTAGGGCTTTAGTAAAGCCAAGATTACTCATTACAGTAGTCACAATAGTATCGTTTTTAAGACGACCACAATCTTTTAAATACGTCCCAATGACATACATAATATGATCGCCATCGACCTCATGACCATTTTCATCAACTGCAATACAGCGGTCGGCATCACCATCAAAAGCTAGACCGAGCTGGGCACCTTGCTTAACCACTTCTGCCTGCAGCTTTTCTGTATGAGTAGCGCCAACTTGATCATTAATATTAAAACCATCAGGATGGGTAGCAATAGTAGTGAAATCGACGCCGCAATCAGCAAATAACCGTGAAATCAAGTTACTGGCAGCACCATTAGCACCATCAATGACTACCTTAATTCCATCAAGATCCTCAGGAATCGTATTTTCAATGAATTGTAAATACTTCGAACTACCTTCATGAAAATCAGTTACAGTGCCCAAGCCTTGAGCTGAAGGCCTAGGTAAAGAGTCAACGGTGGCATCCACTAATTCTTCAATCTCACCTTCTAGTTCATCAGATAGCTTTAGTCCATCACTACCAAAAAACTTAATTCCGTTGTCTTGGACCGGATTATGTGAAGCCGAAATTTGTACACCAGCATCAGCTCCTTGAGCTCTAACCAAATAGGACAACCCAGGTGTGGTAATTACTCCTACTTCTAAAACCTCAATCCCAACGGACAACAGCCCCGAGATCAAGGCATATTCTAGCATTTCACCAGACACCCGAGTATCTCTTGAAACCAAAACCTTGGCTTGCTGATCTTGCTTATTTTTAGTTAAAACATAGCCGCCATCACGACCTAATTTAAACGCCATCTCTGGTGATAAATCTCGATTAGCAACTCCACGCACACCATCAGTGCCAAAATATTTCAACATTAAAAACAACCTTTCCTTAAGTAAAATTTATTTAGCATTATTAGAATTCATCGATTCTTTAACTTTAATTTGAACGCTAATTTGATTAGGTTCAGCTTTAACCACACCATCAGGCAATGGTAATTTAACCTCTTTAGTAGTTGTAGACTGAACATCCTTTAAATCAATCGGCACTTTTAACCGTTTAACTTTTTTCAACGCCTCTTGGCTGCCATATACAGTAACATAATCATTTTTAGCAGTTAATGAATAAACTTTATCCACTTTTTCATGTTGCGGTCGTAAATCTACCTTAACTGCCTTTTTGGCTACTGAAATCGGAATAGTTACCTTAACGGTTGCCGGATCGATGATTACATTAAGCTGACGACCCTGCCTATCTTCAGCAATTAGACTCACCTGCCGCTCATAAGTATGATTAATTTCATTAGGTAAAGTAACCTTAGCTACTACCTGATCAATTTGATCAACTTCACTCCGCGCACCAGTTATCTCAACTTGTTGCGGATAAACGCTCGTTTTGCCTAGCTTATAACCATGGGCCACAGCATCCTTATTATACTCTATTTGTACAGGCTCTGTGACTGATTTTCGTCTTTGAATATTTACATGAACAGATTTAGGATTAATTTTATAGGAAACCTGATTGCTCAGCCCACTAACCCGAACCTTTACTGTATGATCGCCAACACTCTTATGAGTCAAATCAATATATACCCGAAAATTTTGTGTATTAACAGCAGAAGTAACTAATGCGCTAGAGCCCTCAAGCGTAATACTGACCTTAGCAGGATAGCCAACAACATAATAATTATCAGTATTAACAGACACTTGCAGCGGCACCTTAACAGTTTGCTTCTCACTAGCCGTTTGCTTAGTACGTTCTGGCTGTCCCTGGGTCATAAAACCTTCTTGGGTATAATTTGTATAAATTACTAATAAAACTGCAATTAGCAATGACAATAAACTAATAAACCAAGACTTTTTCCAAAAAGCTTTCATCGATCAGCACCCCATTTCCAAACTTTATTGAATAATTTTTGGTACCATTTGGGTGTTGACTTTTCTTCTGGAACTAACTCCGCTTTTAAGTATTTTAAGTAATCCTCTCGACTCATATCTAAATAAAACCGACCGTTACGGGTAATCGTTACTCCACCAGTTTCTTCCGAAACAACAATCGTAATTGCATCAGTAACTTCCGAAATACCAACTGCTGCACGGTGTCTAGTCCCTAGCCGCTTAGGAATCATCGTACTATCAGATAAGGGTAAGTACGCGGCAGCTACAGCTATTTCATGATCTTTGCCAATAATTACAGCACCATCATGCAGCGGTGTATTAGGAATAAAGATATTAATTAATAATTCACCAGTTACCTTAGCGTCAAGCTTGATACCCGTTTCTATATAATCTTCTAAGCCGGTCTCTTGTTGAATAGTAATCAAGGCACCAATCCGCCTTTTAGACATATATTGAATTGACTTGTCAAGCTCATCAATAAAGCGTAATGACTCATCGCGCTCACTGGCCTCATGCCCACCAAAAATCGGTAATCGTCCTAAGTGTTCTAGACCTCGCCGAATTTCTGGCTGAAAAATGATAATAATTCCTAGTACCGACCAAGAAACTACCTGATCAAGTAGCCAAGTAGTCGTATGCAGCTGCAAAACCCCTGCAATTAATCGCACAATAAAAATCAATACGATTCCTTTGGCTAATTGAACTGCCTTCGTCCCTCTAATCAAGACAATTAGGTGATAAACTACAAACCAGATAATTAAAATATCAAGTACAATTGACAAGTTATTCCAAGTTAAAAGATTCGCCACGTTAAAATGCATAAGTTCTCCTCCTTTGCTAGTTTGCAATTTTAATTGCTGGGTTTACCGATGACTCTGACTTCAGTTTGTAAATCTATCCCAAATTTTTGTTTAATCGTCTGTTTAATTAGTTCAATTAACTTAAGATAATCAGTAGCAGTGGCATTACCCTTATTAACAATAAACCCGGCATGTTTTTGCGAAACTTGCGCTCCGCCAATTTGCTTTCCTTGTAATCCGGCCTGAATAATCATCGGACCAACAAAATGACCCACTGGCCGTTTAAAGACACTGCCACAAGACGGATATTCTAATGGCTGCTTATAACGGCGTAATGCGTTAAGATAATTCATTTGAGCTAGGATAGCCGACTTTTTGCCAGGATGCAATTTAAAAGTTGCCGCAATTACGACATCCCCAGTGGTTTGCATAAGTGAATGACGATAGGTAAAGTGAATTTCTTCATTAGAATATTCTTTGATCTCACCAGTTAAAGTTAGCACTTTAGCACTTAATAGTGCCTGGCTAGTTTCGCCGCCATATGCTCCAGCATTCATATAGACCGCACCACCAACACTGCCCGGGATCCCAGCAGCAAATTCTAAGCCGCTAAGACCATGATTAGCAGCCGCAAAAGCCGTATCAATTATTCTCCCGCCAGCTTCAGCAGTGACTGATTGCTTGCTGATCGTTATTTGGTTCATTTTAGTCAAAATCAGCACTAGACCGTCAATTCCGCCATCCCGAATGATTAAATTAGAGGCATTACCTATAACCGTTACGGGAAGCTCATCAAGTTTAGCAGCCTGCAGTAGCTGCTCTAGTTCAGACTGATTTCGTGGAAAAGCTAAATATTCTGCTGGTCCTCCTGTCTTAGTAAACGTATATTTACTAAGTGGAACTTGCTGGTTAATTTCAAGCCCATTCCTTTTTAAGTTAAGTAATTCCAAAGCTAAAACCTCTTTATCTATTCTTTATTTTACCGCATTCACTTACTCGCTTCACACTATGTTATACTAAAAATTAGTTTTAAAGGAGAAAAAATGAATTTTATTGCAATGGACTTCGAAACCGCTAATCGTCATCCAGAAAGCGCGTGTTCGCTAGCACTGGTAATGGTGCGCGATGATCAAATTGTTGATCGTTTTTATACTGTCATCAATCCGCAAATGCCATTTGACGCACGTAACATTCAAATTCATGACATTACCGCTCAAGATGTTCAAGATGCGCCAACTATGGCCGAAGTTTGGCCACAAATTAAGGAACTATTTCAACCAGGTATGCTCGTTTGTGCTCATAATGCACGCTTTGATACCAACGTTATGCGACAGAGTCTTGCTCGCTATGATATTCAAGAACCTCATTATTTAGTCATTGATACTTTAAAGACCAGCAGGTTATTTGAACCAGATTTGCCCAACCATAAACTTGATACTGTATCAAACGCTTTGGCAGTTGAACTCTGGCATCATCACAATGCTCTAAGTGATAGTGAAGCCTGCGGTGGTATTTTAATTGCTCAACACAAGCAATTCGGCGATGAGGCAATCAAAAAGTTGGTTGAACAAGTTTAAATTTGATTCACGAAAAACAGGACTGCAATTACTGCAATCCTGTTTTTTATTTGATTTGTGAATAAATTTCCTTGCTCCAAGCTGTTGCCCGATCACCTTGCGGCTTAAACATAACTAAGCGCTTAGTTGAGTTCCAACTATCATCAATACGCTTAATCGTCAATTGCAAGTATGTTTTAGGCAGATTATCTTTAATCATTTGTGGCCATTCAATTACTACCAAGCCTGCCTGCGCCAGATAACCATTTAAATCAATCGAAGCTAAATCATCATCAACTAGTCGATAAAAATCCATATGAAATAATGGCAATCTAGCTTCGCGATATTCACGCACAATCGTAAAGGTCGGACTTTTAATTGGTCTTTTAACACCAAGTCCGCGGCCAATTCCCTGTGTCAGAGTGGTTTTACCAGCACCTAAATCACCACTAAGCAATAATACATCACTAGCTTGAGCAGTTTGCGCAATTATCACACCAAGCTGCTGCATTTCACTTGCAGAATTTACTTCAAGCTTCATCTTATCCTCGCCCATTCTTTTCTAACACCTGGGCTGCTGTCAAAATTGCCAAGTCATAAACGTCTTGACTACTAGCACCACGCGATAAATCGTTAACTGGCTGAGCTAAACCTTGCAGGATTGGTCCAACTGCACCAAAATTACCCAATCTCTGTGCAATTTTATAAGCAAGATTACCAGATTGTAATTCTGGAAAGATAAAAATATTAGCTTGACCATTAAGCGGGGAATCAGGTGCTTTTTGTTTGGCAACCGCTGGAACAAACGCAGCATCAAACTGTAATTCACCATCAGCAGGAATGCTTGGACACTTTTGTTTAAATAATTTGGCCGCCTCAGCTACTCGATCAACCATCTCCCCTTGGGCAGATCCTTTAGTAGAAAAACTCAAAAAGGCCACTTTTGGCGTTAGATTAATCATTTTAGCAGTTTGAACAGATTGTTCTGCAATCTCAGCAAGAGTTGCACTATCAGGCTCGATATTAATTGCACAATCGGCAAAAAGATACTTTTTACTACCACGTTCCATGATAAAACTACCAGAAACTCTATGCATCCCTTTTGCAGTCTTGATCAATTGCAGTGCTGGTCTAACCGTTTGTGCTGTAGAATGCGCTGCACCTGACACCATTCCATCTGCCTTACCCATTTTAACTAGCATGGTAGCGAAATAATTGGCATCTTGCAGTTGTTCATGCACCTGTTGCCGTTCAAGCTCGCGGCCGCGAGCTGCAATAAAAGCAGTAATCATTTCAGCATCAGGTTCTGGTTCAACTAGTGTAACCCCTGATAAATCTAGTCCTAGCTGTCTAGCCGATTGTTTAAGTTCATTAACTTTGCCTAATAAAATTGGTTCAATAATTTGGGCTGCTGCTAAGCGGTTAGCTGCCATCAGGATCCGTTCATCATCCCCCTCAGGAAAGACAATCCGGATTTTTTTAGGTGCAATTTTAACTTTTTCTTCTAATAATTTAAAAACGCTCATGTTAATCCTATCTATGCTAAATCAGCTTGTGTAACAGTAGCCGGCAGTTGCCAATCTATTGGTGTTTCACCCATGTTTTTCAAGGCAGCATTACAACGTGAAAATGGTCGTGAGCCAAAGAAACCACGATCTGCCGAAAATGGACTCGGATGCGGTGATTTAATAATCACATTACGCTTTTGATCAATCAGCGGAATTTTATTCTGAGCAAACTTGCCCCATAAAATAAAAACTACCTTACCGCGCTCACTTAACGCTTCAATTGCCGCATCAGTCACCTGTTCCCAGCCGCGTCCTTGATGACCATTTGCATGACCATAAGGGACAGTCAAAACAGCATTTAGTAACAGTACTCCTTGATCAGCCCACTTCTTGAGATAACCGTGATTAACCGGTTGACAGCCAACATCATCATATAATTCTTGATAAATATTTTGTAATGATGGTGGCAGTTTAGTTCCCGGCATCACAGCAAAACTCATCCCAGTTGCTTGTCCAGGATTATGATAAGGATCTTGTCCCAAAATAACTACTTTAGTTTGAGCAAAAGTGGTCAACTTAAAAGCTGTAAAAATATGATACATATCTGGAAATATCTGCTTAGTAGCGTACTCGTTCTTTAAAAAATTATGTAATTCCTGGTACTGACTACTTGAAAAGACAGGTTCCAAGACGGCATCCCAATCATTGCCAATAAACTGTTTCATTATAAGCTAGCCTCTCTTCCGTTAACTTTTATGATATCATGAAAATTAATGAAACTGGACAAAAAATTGCTAATTAAAGATTTTTTTAGCAATTTCACTCATAAGCACTTGCTGCGAATTACGCACATTGTGTTAGTATTAAACTAGGAATTGTATAAGTATTATTAGGAGGCGTTACTTACCATTGATTAAATTAGTAGCTTGTGACCTTGACGGTACACTGTTTAACAGCAACATGACTGTTTCTAGTGAGAATATCTCAGCAATTCGTGCTGCCCAAGATAGTGGAATTGAATTTCTGGTGGCAACTGGTCGCTCACCTGAGCAAGCCCGTAGCGCTCTGAAAGACTTTGATTTACAAACTGGCTTTATCAATGCTAACGGAGCTTTGGTTTACGATGCAAACGGCAACTTGCAAGTTAAGCATTTATTACCCACTGCAAAGGCACGAGCAGTTGCAGAAATCTTATATAAACATCAAATTTATTTTGAAATCGTCACAAAAAGCAAAATTTATTCAGCAGACATCAGCCAACGTGTTGTTAATCTGGCTCATTCTCTAATAGCACTTAATCCCAACGTAACCTTTAAAGAAGCCGTGGCTATTTCTGCTGGCAGCAATGCAATGCTTAGCATGACTTTAGTCGATAATTTTGAACAGTTACTAGCCGACCCGCAACTTGAAATTACTAAAATTATCGCCTTTGACGGACGAGGTTATGCAGCATTTAAAGAAGTCAAAGAAGAAATCACAGCGCTTGGCGATTTGGCTGTGACTTCCAGTTCTGCCGCCAACATTGAAATCAACGATATTCGGGCACAAAAGGGTTCAGCTTTGCTCGATTACGCTCATAAACAAGGCTTAAAAACTGAAGAAATAGCAGCAATTGGCGATAATCTTAATGACGAAAGCATGATCCGTGCCGCTGGTACAGGGGTCGCAATGGCAAACGCTGTACCAGCTATTAAGCAGGTCGCGCAGATTGAAACCAAATCTAACAACGACGATGGCGTGGGCCATATTTTAAGACAATTTATCAAAAATAACGCGCAAGAATAGAGGTTGACTAATGCGCTATTTAATGGAATTAAGTCAAAAACAAGAATATGGTCAAATTCCTGTTGCTCTCGATAATGGTGAATTAAAATTCATTATTCAAGGAAATCTTGATAATCCTAACCATACTTTATATTTAAAAACTACCCTTGGTACTGAAATTGGACGACTTTATTCTGATCGAAATGGCATCATCGCTTCCTTCACAATAGATGTGGTTAACCATTCGCTAGTTAAGGTCAAACGCTTTAATAGCAAAATTGCTAATCTCTTTTATGTTACTAGGCTCAACTACTTAGTCACTGGTAGCATTAAAAAAGGTAGCTACAAGTTTTTATCTGGTGTCAAACAAGTAGCAACTGTAAAGACGAAGGTAAATAAAACCGGTGTTGTCTTGACCTGTGATATCTCTAGACCGGAAGACGTCCCCTTTATTTTATTGTGTGCGACACTATTTACCCAATGGCACACCACTCCGTTAAAATTACCAACTTTTCCACCGATTGGTGGCAACATCAGTATTAAATTAAATTAATTTAGTAAAAAGGTGTCTGGGAAAAAACTCAGCACAAAAGGGAATGTTAGAATAAAAAGATAACATTCCCTTTTTGATGCAATCTTTTGTTCATATTAAGCTCTGAAAAAGTTACAAAGCTTAAAAACATTTGCAATAATATTCGATTTTAACGGCCACTTTTAACCCTAATTTTTAAAAATCAGAGTTATTTCCCAGACACTTTATTTGTTTTAAGTTAATAAGCTCTTTGTCCCTTTTTATAGACAGCCTTATCTTGCTCGTTAACTGCCTTGATGTCAACTAGTGGATTCCCGTCTAAGACCAGAAAATCGGCATATTTGCCTTCCTCTAACGTGCCATATTCATCGTCAATCTTCATTAACTTAGCCGAATTAACGCTCGTGCGTAGCGCTTCGTAATTAGTAAAACCTTGCTCTACCAATAACTGCAGCTCAACGGCAGTTTTAGTAAAGTCATTAAAAGGTGTTCCAGCATCCGTACCTAAAGTGATTTTTACGCCCCGCTCCTTAGCATGCGTAATATTCTTACGCAGATCATCAACAGCATCGGCGGCTTTTTTAACTTCCCAATCAGGTAAAACACCTTTGCCATATTTGGCCAGAGACCAATCTGCCACTACCGTTGGGGTTAGATAAGTTCCTTGCTCAAGCATCATATCGATTTCTTCATCATCTACATAAAAACCATGTTCAATACTATCAACGCCAGCCTTTACCGCATTATAAATACCTGCGTTTCCTTCAGCATGAGCTGCAACAATCAGATTTTTGTGGTGAGCTTCTTCAACAGCAACGTTCATTTCAGCAATACTTAATTGTGGATCGTCCATGAAGTCATTCTTAGTCATGACCCCACCAGTTGCCATTACCTTGATTGCTTTAGCACCTTTTTTCATTCCTTGTCGAACGGCTTTACGCATCTCATCGGGTGAATCAACTAGATTACCAGAATTAGGGGCATCGCCGTGGCCCCCGGTCATCGAGTATACCATTCCAGACGGCATCATTTCTGGCACCTTAGTAATTTTGCCTGTAGCAATCATTTGGCTAAGTGGAATATCTAGATCATACGAACAACCGCACTGCCGAATATAAGTAACTCCAGAACGCAAAAATTCATGCAGATTTTGAACTGCTCGTACAGTTGCAACTACTACGTTCGCTTCAGGATCGCCATCAAAAGTGGTTGAATCATTATCAACATGCGTATGCACGTTAATCATGCCCGGCATTACATACTTATTAGCCAAATCAATTGTCCGATCAGCTGTTGGTGCTTTACCTGTACCAATTTTCGTAATTTTACCCGTCACATCATCAACTAACATGTAGCTATCTGCTTGAACATCGTTTTTCTCACCATCATAAAGATTAAAGTTAGTATATACCGTTTGATTCATGATTTTCTCCTAAAAATTTATTTAATAAGCACGCTGACCTTTTTTATAGACAATCTTGTTGGCTTGTGCCACTGCATGGACATCTGCCAACGGATTCCCGTCTAAGACCAGAAAATCGGCATATTTGCCTTCCTCTAACGTGCCATATTCATCGTCAATCTTCATTAACTTAGCCGAATTAACGCTCGTGCGTAGCGCTTCGTAATTAGTAAAACCTTGCTCTACCAATAACTGCAACTCAACGGGCGTCATCGTAAAATCATTAAATGGTGAACCAGCATCTGTACCCAAGGTAATTGGTACGCCGCGTTCTTTGGCATGAGTAATATTTTTACGTAGATCATCTAAAGCATCTGTGGCCTTTTTGATTTCCCATTCTGGCACTTTACCCTGGGCATAAGTTGGAAATGCCCAATCTGCCACTACCGTTGGAGTCAGATAAGTTCCTTGCTCAAGCATTAAATCAATTTCTTCATCATTAACATAGAAGCCATGTTCAACACTGTCAACCCCGGCTTTAATCGCATTCATAATCCCTGGATTGCCTTCTGCATGAGCTGCAACAATCAAATTCTTATGGTGAGCTTCTTCAACAGCAACGTGCATTTCGGCAACGCTAAGTTGCGGATCATCCATAAAATCATTCTTGGTCATGACTCCGCCAGTCGCCATCAATTTAATGTTTTTGGCACCTTTTTTCAGACCTTGACGAACAGCTTTACGCATTTCATCAGGTGAATCAACTAAGTGTCCAAAGCTAGGCGAATCTCCATGACCACCAGTCATTGAATATGCCATTCCAGACGGCATAATGTCAGGTGCCTTAGTTATTTTACCGGTTTGCACTAAATGACTCATTGTAATATCAATATCATATGCACTGCCGCACTCCCGAATATAAGTCACACCTGAGCGCAAGAAATCATGCAAGTGCTGCAAGCCTCGAACTGTGGCTGTTACAACGTCAGCTCCTAAGTCAGCATCATAACTGTCTGAATCACTCACAATATGAGTATGGCAATTGATAAGTCCTGGCATCACATATTTGCCTGCCAAATCGACTACTTGATCAGCTATTGGTGCCTGACCAGTACCAATCAAAGTTATCTTCCCCGTTTCATCGTCAACCACTAGATAGCTATCAGCTTTTACAGCTTCTGTTGCACCATCATATAACTTTGCATTTGTATAAACTGTTTTGGTCATGATTATTCACCCCTTAAATCGTCGCTTTCTTCATTATAATTTAATATTTTAATACTTAGCAAATTGTTTTACAATATTAAATTAAATAAAATGATAATAATTTAGCAATTATAAATGTTATTTATTACATCGCTAGACTTGAAAATACAAATTAGCCAAAAAGCCATAGCTTAACTATATAGACAAAATCTAAAAAGTATCAAAAGCTAGTAAATATAAAGAATGCCATTTTTATGTGTTTCTCATAATTTATCAAAAAATGTTATATAAAAAAGACGGTCATAATTGACCGTCACCGCGCGTTGCAAGTAGTCACCTTGCATGCACGTTAAGTATCTCGTGCAAAATTTCATATTTTTACTCATGTTGTATCTTGTGTTTGCAAAAGCTCAAGATGTGCTTGATGATATCAAAGATATCATTGACAAACTACGTAAGTAGTTCAGCTGCTAAAGCTCAGGTTTTCCTGAGCTTTTTCATTATGCAGATCGGAATAATTAAGTACACCTATCTTTGATGTCTCTAGCTTAATATGCCCGTTGGCCCTTTTTGTAGACAGCTTTATCCGCTTGGGCTACTGCATGAACATCTGCCAACGGATTTTCATCTAAGACTAAAAAGTCAGCATACTTACCCTCAGCTAAGGTGCCATATTCATCATCAATCTGCAGCAATTTAGCAGAATTAACGCTAGTTCGCAGAGCTTCATAATTAGTAAAGCCTTGTTCCACTAACAGCTGTAATTCAACTGGCGTCATGGAGAAGTCATTGAATGGCGTACCAGCATCTGTTCCCAAAGCAATCTTGACGCCGCGGTCTTTGGCATGTGTAATATTCTTACGCAAATCGTCTAGTGCATCAGCCGCTTTTTTGATTTCCCATTCCGGAACCTTACCTTCAGCGTATGTCGGAAAAGCCCAGTCAGCCACAACAGTTGGCGTCAAATAAGTCCCCTGCTCAAGCATCAAGTCGATTTCTTCATCATTAACATAAAAGCCATGCTCGATGCTATCGACTCCAGCCTTAATGGCATTCATAATTCCTGGATTTCCTTCAGCGTGAGCCGCAACCGTCAAACCCTTATGGTGAGCTTCCTCAACTGCAGCATGCATTTCGGCAACGCTAAGTTGTGGATCATTCATAAAGTCATTCTTAGTCATAACACCACCAGTTGCCATGACTTTAATGTTTTTGGCACCTAATTTCAAACCCTGACGGACAGCCTTGCGCATTTCATCTGGTGAATCAACTGCATGACCAAAATTAGGTGTATCGCCATGACCACCAGTCATCGAATATGCTCGACCCGATGGCAAGATTTCTGGAACCTTAGTAATTTTCCCTTCAGCTATCAAACGACTTAGCGTAATATCAATATCATAATTGCTGCCCAATTCTCTAATGTAGGTAACACCAGACTGCAAAAATGTATGCAGGTTCTTGACTGAACGCACAGTCGTCTCAACCACATTAGCTGTAGGATCGCCATCAGCGGCGCTGGGATCATTAACCGTGTGAGTATGGCAATTAATCAGACCTGGCATCACATATTTATTAGCTAAGTCAACCGTTTGGTCAGCAGCTGGCGCTTGCCCCGTGCCCATAGCAGTAATCTTACCAGTCCCATCATCAACTACCATGTAGCTGTTTGCCTTGACCGCTTCTTGCTCGCCATCATAGAGATTAACATTTGTATACGCTGTTTTCGTCATTTTGTACTCCTTAAACTAACTTCAATTTATTTCATTATATTTTAATATTCTAATACTAGATGAACATTTTTACAACAATTAATTAAAAATATCTTTCAAGAAATTCCAGGCTCTCTAAAATTGCGCAACAAAAAAATCCCTTACTAATTAGCAACGGATTTTTTTAATTATTTTTGACCAGGAAATTTATCTTTAGGAAGATATTCAATCTGCTTGACGTATTGACCTTTGTGCTCGATATAGATATACTGCCGACCTGGATCATATCCGCCAATATATTTAATTTTATAAGGTAACTTCTTGCCGTTATTATCAACGGCCTGCACATTACGATATTTTTGCGTATGCTTAGGCACCTTAGCATAACTAATCTCCATGTCGATTAACGGATTGATATAATCCGTGTATTGGTTATGGATTAGTAAAATACCGCCACAGCAGACAACTATTATACCCAAAACAGTTAGTAAAAATTTCTTCATCTGTCTATCCTCTCATTTTCTGTAATATGAATAGTTTGATCTTTAATTTCAATTACATAGTCACACTGCTGCCAAATCTGCGGTGAATGTGTGGCAATAATTACAGTAGCATCTGGACCAAAGTCATTTAAGAGCGAATTGAGCACTACTTCACTGTTTTCAGTATCAAGCGAACCCGTTGGTTCGTCAGCAAAAATCACATCAGGTTTCTTCAAGATTGCTCGCGCTAAAGCAATCCGTTGCTGCTCACCACCACTCAGGGTATAAACTTTTTGCTTAAGCGATAATTTGCCTAGTCCAACTCGCTCAAGCACTGCCTGCATTGCCACTTGTGCCGACTGTTTAGTATGTTTTTGATTCGCCAAACCAATAGCCAAATTTTGCTTAACCGTTTCATTATCAATCAGGCCAAAATTCTGAAAGACAAAGCCAAAATGATTGCGATATAGTTGTTTTTGATTTTTGGCATTAACTGGTAAATCATCGAAAGTCACGCTGCCAGAACTTGGCTCCTCCAATCCGCTCAAGATATTCAAAAAAGTTGTCTTGCCAGCACCACTCTTACCAATAATGGCATAGCTTTTGCCGGCAGAGAGCTGGCAGTTAACTTTTTCTAAGACGGGTTTTTGTTTAAATTCTTTAGTAATCGCTTCTACTTTAATCATTATTTCCACCTAATTTCCATGGTTAAGAGTTGTTAATAAATTTTTTTGCCCACGCCAACAAGTAAACAAGATTACTATGGTTTCTAATAACAAAAAGACCAACATAATTGGGATATTACTTAACCCATGTCCGATTTGCAAAACAATTATCATCACAAGCAAGTCGAGTAACAAATTCCCTAAAAGAAACATATTAATAAGTTTGAGGTTACTTCTGCCAAAGATGGCATTAACTGCCATTTTTCGCCGACACCTTTGTAAAAAGCTGCTACTAATAAAAATCTCAATGAAAACTAATTGGATAACAGAAACTAGCACTGCAATAATTAAAACACTAAATTTTTGTTTTGTTTGCGTCTTATAATCGCTTAATTGCACTTTTTGATTAGAAATACCAACAACATTATTAGTCAAACCCAAGCGTTTAATACTCTTTCGCAAGTTAGTTAAATCAGTGAACCTGAGTAAGCCTTGACTAGCGGTAGCTAAGTAGAAGTTATCTGATAGCAATCTATCATTAACGATAACCAATATCGGATCAACTGAAACTGTATCTTGCATAACTGCCAAAAGTTGATAATTATAAATAATTTGTTTGCTCTTAATTGGCACGACCTTTAGCTTAATTGACCCGTGGACTGAATAATAATTAGGCAAACTACGCTGAAAATTAATAAAATCAAGTAACTGCTTTTTAAATTTTGCCAATTGAAACATACGATCTTCTGGCACTAGCAACACCACATTATTTTTAGACATTTTAGGTAAAGTATAATTAGTATTATTAGTCAGTTTAATTGAGTTCTTCTTTAAATAAGTAGAATTGACATACATTAGATTGCCATAATCAGGATCTGTATCATTAATTTTAGGCTGTAAGTTTTGTGAATTTCGAGCAAGAATTGCCTGATTTTCGATTGCCAATCTATGAACTGCTTTGCCAACTTCATTTGTTTCTTTAACATTTGGCGCATCTGGATCTTCATTATCCCAAAAAAGACTTAAGTCATAATTAGTTTGTTGGTTATTCCATAACTTAATAGCTATTTGGTCCATTTGATAATCTTTGACTCCATTAACTAAAGCTACAGTATTCATTGTTAATAAAATCATAACTGCAATTTTCAATAAGTATCCAATTACTAATAATTGCTTAGTATTAGTTTGCCCCTTGATAGCTGCATATATATCAATTAACTTTAAGGCTAAATATGATATTAAATCCAATACCAAAAAGATAACGGATAAGCTAAAAATAATCACTATAGTATATAGCATAAACAGCCTTATTCCAGAAGCTGTCAACTGCAAAATGCTCCAGAAAAAAGCTAATCCAATTAATACTAGATCAGTTGCTCCCAGTGGTAAAAGTTCTTTTAACAAGCCATGCCTAATGATTTGCCAATTGCTATAACCATTAATCTTCATTACAGCAAAAGTTTTAAATCGATAAATCTTCTCAAGCAACATCACAATTAACAAGATACCTAATAGACTAATAAAGGCAAAAATTATCGCTTCAGAAAAACTACCAGTGACCATCATAAATAATCGCTTAGGCGTTAAAGCAGTATCTGCAGCCATTATTTTTAAACCCAATTTTTTAAATTTACTAAATACTTTTTCTAAAGTTGCTCCACGAGCAGAAGTATAATAATAGCCAATTACGGCTTCTAGCTGCAATGCCTGCTTATCTAGTCTTTTGGTTTGCTCATTTAGGTAAAAAGAACCAGTAGCATTCTTATCAGAATTAAACTCATAAATTGCTTTACTATTATGACCATTTAAATCATTAAAACGGGCTTTCATTAACGAAATGTTCTCATCATTTGCCAGTTTGGTCATCTGACTGAAAATTTTTCTTTTAGATTGCTTATTATCCCAAGCAACAACCATAATTGAGTTAGCGGTGTTAGGTATAGAATCAGTAGCATATGAGTTAAACAACAATGCGAAAATACCAACCATAGCAATTGTTAATGCTGCAAATAATAGCAACTTGATTTTTCTAAGCATAATTGCCCTCTTACCAGTTAAACCTATTCTTTCTAATGCTTCTAAATTATTTTGCTGGCATTATCATACTATATTTCTTAAAAATCGTTTACATGTTTTATATTATTTAAACTTCTTTAGCGAATGTTAATAAGTTTAGTTATGTGGGGCAATATCAATTAACTTACCATCTTTAATTGTAAGAGCTTGATCAATAATGTTACCAATCTCAGATTGATAATGCGAAGCGAGAATCACCAGCTTTCCTTGATCAGCTAAATGTACTAGTTCTTCATATAAAATAGCTCTACTAGATTCATCTAAGCCATTATTAATTTCATCCATTAACAAATACTTAGCATTGCTCAATGAATACATAGAAATCAAAAGTTTTTGTTTCATACCCAATGAATATTTTTTTATTGGCAATCTAACGTAGTCATTCATTTTCCAACGATCTATTTCCTTATCAATTTGATTATTTGAATTCCATTGTCTTTTAATAAACTTTAAATAATCCAGACCAGACAAATTGTTATCAAACCAATCTGATGTTTCAAAATAAAATACTTCTTGTTTAACTTTATCAAAGGTTTGACCTGAAAATAGAATATTGCCTTGATTTGGCTTAATTAAGCTAACAATTGCTCTTAAAACACTAGTCTTCCCAGAACCATTTAAGGCATGAAGCAAATAAATTCTACCAGTTTGAAAATTATAATTAGCGTTTTGTAAAATAGGCTCGCGTAACTCAATAGTAACATTATTTAATTCAATCATTTTTACCCCTTAATATAATTTATTTTCGTTTTAATTTTGAACTAAGCTTCGTTTCTAGCAAATTAATTAAAATTAGTATTACTGTCCAAATAATCAAAATAAAGATTCCCATACTAAAAGTGATTTGACTATTCCTTGTAATTGAAGCTAAATTTCCATTAACTACATGTAAAGAAAAGATATAAGTAGTGGGGAAAAATTGAGCAATTTTTTGAAATGGTACAATAATTGTTGGCAAAAAAGCACCGCCAAGAATTATTAAACTACCAATTAATAATGAATTTACTCGTGACTTAAAAATATTTACTACTAATAAAATAAATGCAGCTAAAAATGGTAAAACCAATATTTGAAGTATTAAAGTTGGTACTAAGCGATCAAAAAGTGGTAAATACTCTGCAGTATTAGTTTTAATATTTACGCCAAGAGTTGGATATTTTAGAGTTCCTGGTCCAAATATCACGCTGGAAACTCCGAATACAACTATCAATACCAAGCTTAGAATAAGTATACCAATTGCAAATCCTGAAACTAACTCAGTAAATTGAATATTTTTGCTTGGCAAAAGCGATACTTTATCGAGCTTATCAGAATATCTTTCTGAATATAAATTAGTTAAAATAAAGATCAAAACTAAGGTTAATAAAATAGGTAAGAGATTATCAAGGCAATTCAATATAAATAATAAACCAGTTACTGGGTATTCGTCGCTTTCTTCAGGTAAATTAGCTTTCTTCAAAGTATCAAAACGTAAAATTTCTTTTTTAATTGCTTGTTTTAATTCAGGATCTTGCTCACTATCGTGATTTAGCAATTTCTGGTTCTGTTTCTTTAATAAAGTATAAGCTTGAGACCAATTATTCGCATTAATATCCTTTATAATCGCCCGATTATCTTTTATTTCATCGGTTTCATAGCTATACTCTTCCTTTGCTAAATTATATTTTCTTGAATTACGTGGATATTTTTTCATATCTGCTTGAGCTTTTTGTTTATTCTTTTTTGCCATTGCAATATTTTCATATGTATTCCCAATTGACGAATACTGCGCAGTAACTTTACTATTTTGATATAAAACATCAAATAAAATTACTAAGATAATCCCGATTCCAATAAAGGTAAGCGTATTTTTTATAACTTTTTTTAATTCTAAAGTAAAATATGCCATTCCGTAATCCTCCGCGACTCAAGTTATTAACATAAAAAAACCTGCTACTATTAGCAGGTTTTTTATTGGCTTTAATATCCGCCTTTATAATAGTTAGTATGTCTATATGCCTTGTAATTCCAACCACCACCAATTTGGGTATTTTTATAACTAGTTTGATACGATGAAGTAGGAATACTTATATAGTGATAATTATGAAAGTTTGATTCAACACCAGTAATAGTATTTCGATCAAAATTATAATATTTTACAGCACTATACTTTTTGGCCTTTCTTTCCAGAACTGCACTAGCATCTCCCTTTGTAGCATTTTCCGAAGCAGCAAATGCTGGAACAGCAGTCATACCAATTGTAGCAACCGTTGCTAGACTAACAGCAATTTTCTTTAAGCTTTTCATTTTAATTATCTCCTTCTTCTAAATCATTATCAAAATCCTTTAAACTAAACCAAAACAAGAGTTTAAGTAATCCTTCCATAATAATTCTCCTAACAAAAATAAGATATCATTTTCATGAACAAATTAAATGCATTTATTTATGTTCAACAATATAGTAACGTGTTTTTCATATTTTGTCTCGTGCAATTTTTGCACACCACTTATATTTTATGCTTAAGATAATTACTACATTGCAAATCAATCAACTTTGCATTACACTTAGCTCATAAGAAATAAGGGAGCAAAATTATGATTATCTTGGAATTTGGAGAAACCTTTCGTAAAATACGTTTAGGACGTGGAATTAGTCAAGAAGCCCTAGCTAAAGATCTATTCAGCCGTGAAACTATTTCAAAGATTGAATCTGGTAAAATTTATTGTCCTCGTGGCAATTATGATGTCTTACTTGAACGCTTAGGTGTTGGCGATTTAGAATTCAAATATATTCAGGCAAATTATTCATTTACTCCGAAAGAAAAAATTCTTTATCAGCTATTTGATATTAGTCTTAGTACCGAAACCGATAAGATTAAGCAACTACTAACAGATTGTTCAAAAATCGAAAATGATTCAGACATTAAGCGTATTTCCTTAATATTACAAGCGTATCTATTGATAAGTAAGGATCATGATCTTGAAAAGGCCAAAAAACTAGTTCAGCCCATTTGGTATGATAATTTACAAAAAGCTAAACTATTTACTATTAATGACATCTGTATTCTTGACATGATTGCCTATGCCTTTGATGATACAACTAATCAGAAAATAATTACTAGAATTCTTAATGAGATTGACGATCATTATCCCTTTCTCAAATCATTAAAATGCAACGTCTTAATCAATTCGGCCAGTTTAGACTTAGATAATCATGATTTTGCAGCTGCCAAGACTAGCTTAACTAAGGCTGCAGCAATTGCTAAGGCTAACCATCAATATGACAAATTACTACTCTGTCAAGCAGAAATTGCGATTTGCGATCATGATATTTCGCAAGCTAATTATTACGCTGATTTGCTTGAGGAGATTGGCGCAGAACCCATTGCTCCAGCTCTAAAAATGGAAATCGAATCTTTTACGTAAATATTTGTACTTAATGAGATACACATGCTATAATTTATTTGAGGTGATATACATGCCAGCAGAGATTAGAGCTGTTAGTACAAAAGAGTTAAGACAAAATTTTAAAAAATATGCAGATGATATTACTAATTTTGGTGAAACTGTGATTGTTACGCGTCCAGAAAACAAAAATGTGGTTGTTATTTCAGAAAGTGAATATAATTCTTGGCAAGAAACCAATTATTTACTTGCTTCTCAAAAGAACCGTAATGCGCTGCAGAACTCCATTAACCAGCTTGACAAGCCTGATTCAAAAAGTCACTTATTGACGCCGACAGAATTTGAGCAGCTAGCAAATGACTAAGTTAAACATTCTATTTACCGAAGCTGCTTGGCAAGAATATATAGAATGGAAAAAAATCGATAAGGCGTTAGTCAAAACGATTGATCAACTGATTATGGACACAATTCGGCATCCTTTTACTGGTATTGGCAAACCAGAGCCACTACAACATGAACTAAGTGGATTTTGGTCAAGGAAAATTAACAGTGAACATCGAATGGTATATGGAGTTACTAAAAGCCAAATTGAAATTATTCAGTTAAAATATCATTATCAAAAATAACCAGTTATTATCAAAAGAATAACTGGTTATTTTTTATCTAAATTGATATATTCAAACATTTACTTCTGTTGCAAAATGGCATTAGTCAATAAAGCTGAGAAATTTAGCTTTTGCTTTTTAGCCTTGCGGTCAGCCCATTGCGGAATAGTCAAAGTTTTCTTGACTAGTTTATCATTATTCAAATATTTAGAAACATTGGTTTTAATCAAAGTTACAAAGGCATTTTCTGGTACCTTTACTTCATTAATGTTGGAGGGTGGGTTCACCGAATCGGCATTTTCAATATAATCTGCCAAAGTCAGTCCTAGCGCTTCTTCAGCCATAGCAATACCATATGAAATATCGTCGGTGTTAATTCCTGTAAATGCTCCTTGAATATCCGGAAATTCTATCAAATATCCGCCCTTAGCTTCTGGAGTAAAGACAGCAGGATAGACCAAAAATAGATCACTAGTTTTACTCATTTTATTCACCTCTTTGAAAAAACGCAAAGTGATAATTTATCAACTTTGCGTAACTAGTTAATGTCTGGTTAGCCCAGCCTCTTTAAGGATTTTACGTTCAAGTCCATTACCTAAATCTTGATTTCCATGAACAGGAATTGTGATTCTTACACCATTTTTATATAAATGATGATGTGAGCCAGCAACTCTGCGTTCAATCCAACCATTATCTAGCAACAACTTTAACATATCCTTTCCTGTAAGTGGCATGTATACTTACCTCCTTACACAAGTTATTATAACACGTGTAGTACGTACTTACAACAAAATTAAATAAAGTATCTTATTGACCTCAACAAAAAAGTTTCAGCAATACTAGCCACAGAGAGCCTTTACCTATAGGTAATTTTACTAAACTAGTCAAATTATCTAAAATAATTTCTTTCAAAAGACTAGTAATTACAACTTATTAATTCATACCAAGTCCATTAGGCATATAAAAAAGACCCTTTAACAGGGTCTCTTTCAAAATATTAAAATTAATCTTGATAATTAACTAATGCCAAGAATGAGTCAGGCTTCAAGCTTGCCCCACCAACTAAACCACCATCGATGTTTGGCTTAGCCATTAATTCTTTAACGTTACTTGGGTTAACTGAACCACCGTATTGAATACGAACATTTTCAGCAGTTTCTTCATTATATAAGTCTTTAACCGTTTCACGAATTGTCTTACACATTTCTTCAGCTTGATCAGAACTGGCGGTTTTACCAGTACCAATTGCCCAGATTGGTTCATAGGCAATAACTAATTGGGAAACTTGTTCAGCAGATAAATCTTTTAAGGCAGCCTTGATCTGACCAACAACCCATTCAGCTTGTTGATTAGCTTCCCGCTTTTTAAGAGATTCACCACAACACAGAATTGGCGTAATGTGGTTAGCAAATAACGCTTTAGCTTTTTTGTTAATATCTGCATCAGTTTCATGGAAGTATTCACGACGTTCTGAGTGACCGATCACACAGTAATCCATGCCCATTTCAGCTAAAACTTTTGGTGAAGTTTCACCAGTAAAAGCACCTTCATCTTCAAAGTAGGCATTTTCAGCACCGACTTTCAAGTTTGAGCCTTTAGCAGCACTTGCCAAAGCGTCAAGGTCAACAGCTGGAGCACAGATCAATGCTTCAACTTTGTTTGAATCTGGTAATTGATCTTTAACTCCTGCTACAAATTCAGTTGTTTGGGCTGGATTCATGTGCAATTTCCAGTTACCAGCAATAATTGGTGTACGCATATAATTTAGATCCTTTCTTAATTACTTTTCTGAAATGCAGACAATTCCTGGCAAGTCCTTACCTTCAAGGTATTGTAAGGAAGCACCACCACCAGTTGAAATGTGGGAAATCTTCGGTGCAATACCTAATTGCTTAGCAGCAGCAGTCGAGTCACCACCACCAATAATGGTAGTAGCATTTTCTAGATCTGCTAATGACTTACCAACTTCTAAAGTTCCTTTAGCAAAGTTAGGCATCTCAAAAGCACCCATCGGTCCGTTCCAAACAACTGTCTTAGCAGATTTCAAAATTTCCTTGAACTTTTCAACGGTCTTTGGACCAATATCTAAGCCCATCATGTTGTCAGGAATGTCATCGCCAACAACTTCACGAGAAGCATCATTTGAAAATTCAGTCGCAGCCAAGTTGTCAACTGGCAAAACGATTTTACCATCAGCATCTTTTAAGAGTTGCTTAGCTAGCTCAACTTTGTCTGGTTCAAATAATGATTTACCAATATCATGACCTTGAGCAGCTAAGAATGTATATGCCATTCCCCCACCAATTAAGATGTGGTCTGATTTAGGAATCAAGTTAGTGATAACATCAATCTTGTCAGAAACCTTGGCACCACCCAAAATGGTTACAAATGGGTGTTCTGGATTAGCAACAGCGTCACCTAGGAACTTAATTTCTTTTTCCATTAAGTAACCAGCTGCAGCAGGCTTGCCAGCCTTCTTCATTGCTTCAGCAATACCAACGTTAGAAGCATGGCTTCTGTGCGCAGTCCCAAAGGCATCGTTAACATAAATATCACCAAGACTAGCCCAGTATTCACCTAAAGTTGGGTCATTCTTACTTTCACGTTTACCAAAATCATTATCAATATCTTGGAAACGAGTATTTTCAAGAACAATTATATCACCGTCATGCATCTCATTGATAGCACTTTCAACTGATTTGCCTTCATTAGAAGCTACAAAAGTTACCGGTCTATCCAAGAGTTCACTTAAACGAGCAGCAACTGGTTTAAGTGACAATTCTTTTTTATCATCATCCGACTTGATACGACCCAAGTGGCTAAGCAAAATCGCCTTGCCGCCATTTTCAATAATGTATTTAATAGTTGGTAATGCAGCAACGATCCGGTTATCGTCACCAATCACACCATCTTTAATTGGCACATTGAAGTCAACCCGAACCAAAACTTTTTTATCTTTTACATCGAGATCTGAAATAGTTAATTTAGCCATCTATAATCCTCCGATAACTCAATTATTTTTGCTTTCAAAAAAAGGCGGAAGGAAGAATTTCCCTCCGCCTTCTCTTTTACTACTTAAGTTTAATCAACTAATGATTAAAGAGTAGCAAATTTCAACAAAGTACGAACCATTTGGCAAGTGAATGAGTATTCATTGTCATACCAAGCAACAGTCTTAACTAATTGGTTGTCACCAGCAGTAGTTACCATTGTTTGAGTTGGGTCATAGATTGAACCAGCAGTCATGCCAACAACATCGCTTGAAACGATTTCGTCATCGTTGTAAGCAAATGAAGGACTTTCATACTTCTTAACTGCTGAGTTAACTTCATCAGCAGTAACTTTCTTGTCAAGAATTGAAACTAATTCAGTCAATGAACCATCAGTAACTGGAACACGTTGTGCGTGACCGTTAACCTTACCATTCAATTCTGGAACAACAAGACCAATAGCCTTAGCAGCACCAGTTGAGTGAGGAATGATGTTAGCAGCTGCGGCACGAGCGGCACGCTTGTTACCACCACGAACTGGACCATCTAGCAACATTTGAGTTGAAGTATAAGCATGGATAGTAGTCATAGTAGCTACCTTAATGCCAAATTCTTTTTGCAAAGCATCAACCATTGGAGCTAATGAGTTAGTTGTACATGAACCAGCTGAAACAATCTTGTCGCTTGAGTCTAAAGTATCATCATTTACTGAGTAAACAATAGTCTTCAAGTCGTTACCAGCAGGAGCTGAAATCAAGACTCTCTTGGCACCAGCGTCAAGGTGAGCTTGTGACTTAGCCTTGCTAGTGTAGAAACCAGTACATTCAAGAACGAAATCAACACCATCGTTCTTAACCCATGGAATGTTTTGAGCTTGAGGTTCTGCGTAAACACGGTATTTCTTACCGTCAACAACGATTGAATCTTCAGTAGCTGAAACTTCGTGGTTGAAAGTACCATGAGTTGAGTCATATTTTAATAAGTGTGCTAAAAGAGCTGGAGTAGTCAAGTCGTTAATAGCAACAACTTCGATATCCTTTGACTTTTCGCCTAAATCCATGATCCGACGAAATGCTAAACGACCAATACGGCCGAAACCGTTAATACCAATTTTAACTGTCATATTCTAAAGTCCTCCTTAAGAACTATATAAGAAATATAAATTAATTTATTTTAAATGAGAATTATTTCTCCTTTAAAATCTTATCTGAGGCTCCTTCATCAGTAATTAACCAGGTTTGATGAGGAGCATTGGGCATATAAGCCTTGATTGCGTTAGCCTTGCGACCTCCACAAGCAAAAGCGAATATGTGAGGTATTTTATTGAGATTCTCGAACTGCAAGCCAACCTGTTGCACGCGATCGACAATCTTACCATTGCCATCGAAGAAACACCCAAAACATTCGGTGACCACCTTTTTCTCGCGTAACTCGGATAAGCGAATTGAATCGTATCCGCGCCGTCTTGCCATATCATGAGCAAGACCAATTCCATGAATTACTACATCACTTTGCGAAATGTCTTCTAAGACATCTGCAACTGTTGCTTCACGAATTAGCGATTTATAGGCTTCTTTAGAAACTTGTTCCGGCAAATATAATGTTTTATATTCACCGCCAGTCTTAGCAGCCATTGCTTGAACGATCGTGTTGCTTTGAATCGCGACATTCTCGCCCAAGGCACCACGACCTGGAACAAACACTAACTGTCGATTATTTCCCAGACTCTTAGATAAATAACCAGCTGCCTTTGACAAAGCAACTCCACCTAAAACGGTGATAATTGATTGCCCTAATGGCAATAACAAGTCTAAGGCTGAGCTAAGTTCTGTACCCATCCGTTCATAAACGCGCTCTTGCAAGTCACTATCGCCAGGAACAATAATTGTTCGCTCAATCCCAAGTTTACGTGCCAGTTCAATTTCACTCTTGCGAGCATTAACTAGCCGATCAATCAGAGGAGCCGCATCTTGCAAGGTTTCTTGTCCTTTTTCAGTCATGAACATTCCAAAACTCTTAACCTCAATCAGACCTAACTTGCTGAGATAATCAGTTTCGGTTCGAACATTTCTCTCTGATAACCCCAGCGCTTGAGCCACACTTCTGCGGCCAACTGGTGCGTTCAGTGAAATCTGTTCGAGAATTGAAATCCTTTGACGAAAAACCTTTAAGATATCGGGAACGAGAGCCTCGAGCACTGGAAATTCCGAGTACATACCTTCTCTCCTTTTTATCTTGGGACAATTATGACCCATCATTTGTCACTTATTGTCCCAGAATGCCCAAAAATATAAGAGTCATGCTGATTTACAAATATCTTAAATCATACATTCCTCCATCGACATTTATAGTATAGCAGTGCTTTTGTGAAAATTCAAGCAAAAACATCCATTTATACTATTGGTAAAACTCATACAGTATTATTAGCTTGCTAAGGCTTAAATCCAACATTGATCTTGCTATTTTTGAGAAGAGATTCGGGAAGGCTAATATAATGAAATTGATAAGTTGGAGCAGGCATATTCTTAACAGTAGTTAGCCTGAAACTGAAATATGAATAGTCATCATCTTGGTTGTCGGAAGTAATATTCAAGAAAAAACTAGGATACTGACTTGCAAAATTATAGTTATTCTCATCATTAGCTTGCAAAGCGAAATCAACTGGTCGCCAAGCAAGCCCTAGATTACCATATTTAATTCCACCCTCGGTCGACATGTCAGTAGCTTGAAAGCCAAATATGTCAGCTTTTATCTGCTCATAAATTATTTTCTTTAAAGTCGTCATTGAGATTTGATCCATACCAGTTGCACCACGTCCAAGTAAGGCATCAACCGACCCATCAGTTAAATTAAGACCGTTAGCCTTACCTGCTTCGATAATAAAATCCGGATCGTCATCATATAAGTCTTTGTTGCCTGCATTATATCTAGCAGCAATATCATCAGCCAACTTTTCAGTCCCCATACTTGTAAGCCATGGTTTCAATTTCAGTTGACTTCTAGCGTCATTAATCAATCTTAAGACATATTCATTCAGTATTGTCTGCTCCTTAACAGTTAGTTTTCCCGGGTTAACGATTAACTTCTCATCAGCTGGACTTTCAGCTGCAATAGTTCTGTTAAAATCATTTTCTTTCACACCCTTTTTCAAAGCCTGAAAAAATTCAGCGTTAAACTTACCATCATTACGCATAGCCTCCCGGATGTTCTCAGTAGTATAGCCTTTAGGTAAAGTTATCGTTGCTAGTTCATAATGTGTTTTCGTATATTGCTTGGCTAATTTTTTGCTTTTAAAGTAGTTCTGAGTAAAATCAGCATTATTTAAATTTGTAACCAGTAATACAGGATGACCTTCATACTTATCAGCGCGATAAGCATTTCTCTGTTTTTTACCTTCTTTGGTAGCAATATACTTATTTTCAGTTTCTTCATAAACTGCATCTTCTATCTTTTCGTTAGTAGCGCTAATGAAGTGATGCTTACCCTGTGACTTTTTAACTTTTTTATTTAAAGTAAAGTAAGTACCATTCTTCAACGAAACCTTATTTTTAGTTATCGCAATTTTATCTAATTTATCATCAACATAGCTATACCAACTACCACGCATTTTTTTAGGAAAAGCTGTTAGTTTTTTTGACCTAACTTTTTTAACAGTAACGTTGGGCTTACTATTTGCTTTAGCATAGATTGATACGCATGAATTTATTCCTACAATACTAGCAACGATTGTTCCCAATAGTAGCAGTTTTCTAAATTTGTTTTTCATAATTCACCTCTTAATAAATTCTTTTTGATATAATCAAACTATCGTTATCGCTAATTATATAAACTTTAAGTAACAAATTGCTTAAAATCTGCTAAGCTTTAATATATATTAAATGTTAGGAGTAATATGGATAATCTTAAGTCAATAACTACAATTAATGAGACCATGTATTTAGAAAATACAGGGGTATTAAAAACAGTGCGTAGACGGCAAAACGATAATACCGGTTTTACCAACGTAGATGATATTAATTGGGATAGTTTATAGGTAAGCATAATAAAAATTCAATCAGCCGAAAATCCATTTTGCTTAACTAGCATGACTTCACCCAAAATTACCATAAAAAATTTTACTTTCGCTAAATTTCTGTTATACTTATTAATGTTCTAATTGGGTCCTTAGTGTAATGGATCGCACGTAAGATTCCGGTTCTTAAAATCTGAGTTCGACTCTCAGGGGACCCATAATAACTAAAAAAGCAACTTCAGGCTTGAAGCTGCTTTTTTGATTATTTAGTTTTACCGACTGTTAATTCGCCGCGTTGTGCAAATTCAACGTAAAGTTTACTGCCAGATACTGACAAGCCCTCAATTTCACGCTTAGTCTTTAAATGATGTTTACCTTGGTAAGTACCATCTGTTTTAACCCTGAACAGATAATCATTAAATCCAATATAAAATTGCTGATGCTGAGGATCATAAGTAAAGCCCTGAACAGGTGAACCATTACTGATAAAGTCACTTTGCGTTGCACCAATTTCTTCTGGTGTCCACGTATCTCCGCTGCGTGTCACTTTCCAATATTCATAGCGATGATTGCTGCCATTATGGAATAGACAATACATCGTGTTGTCACCGGAAAAGGTCGCGTTATGAATATAACGCGGCGAACTGCCATTAGCAATCTTAAATGACCAAATCTGATTAATCTGCATATCAGATTTCCGAATTTGCAAGATTTCTTCAGCCTTATCCGAATTTTTAGCACTATTATCATTAGCTAACACATAGAAGTACTTGCTAGACGAACTTAATGATTGACCATGTCCGAGCTTAATGTATGGGCTAACCTTGATATGTGATGCATATTTCCTAAAAGTTGACCACTTAAGTCCCGGCAAATCCTGTGCTTTGTACTTATTAAGCTTGCTTAAATCATAAGACACCAAATGGCCGTATTGATCACTGCTCTTATTGAAGAGTGCCACTGTGAAATCGTGACCGCGAACGGTAATCCCTTCAGGAATCACCCCAACTTGCCCCATCTTGTCTCCTGCCTTGTGGTAATCAAGACTAACAAACCGTGGCTGGAAAAATTTGGTCTTGAGCGTTAAACCATTGGCCTTAAAGGTATTTGATTTATTCTCAATGGTATAATTATGCTTAGCATTCCAATTTCTAGATGAAGACTTTGAACTGCCTTTCCAAGTTGACACCGCCTTAGGACCATTCTTAGGGATTTGGGATGCGCTAGCTACACCCTCTTTTGGATCAGAGCGAACTGTAACTTTAACACTAGCTTTGGCTTTGCCATAACTATAATTGACCGTAGTTGTACCTGGCTTGTTTGAGCTAATCTTAGTAACCGACGTTTTGACCTTACTGGTATCAACCGCTGTTCCCTTGCTATCAGCTACATAGCTAATCGCGTCTTTAGGATTGAAACTAAAATTGCCATTATTGACCAGGCTAACCTTCTTAGCAACGGAAATTTTATTACGTGTAAAAAAGTTTTGCTTAACCCAACCAACGTTGCGACCATCAACAATGATTTGCCAATAAGTACCTTTGTTAGTTTTCACCGACTTTTTGGATTGAATTTGTGCATGCTTAAAATACTTAGTTGAAGTAAATTTGCCTGACGGCCCCTTCTTAGTCGCGTGATGGTAAATGGCGTAATTCTTATTGCCAGCTACCTTGGTAATTGCCTTACTATACGTCTTAGCGCTAGCTTGCTGACTTTGTCCGCCAACGCCAAGGATCACCATTAAAGTAGCAATTGCTACTTTAGTTTTAATTGCTTTGTTCATATTCTCCCACTTTCTAAAAAATATAAATATAGTTTTACATAATTATCAGCAATAAGCAATAGTTGCTACTGTTATATAATCTGGTTAAAAAATCCGATTTTTTTGCTTTTCATTTTTTGATTTCGCTAGTGTACAATAATCATGTTGTTATTATTATTTTGAAGGGAATTTTGATTTTATGATTGAATCACAACAAAAGTCCAAAAAAATGATGTGGACTACCTTGGCAATGATGTCCTTCTCCACTGTTTGGAGTTTTGGTAATGTTGTCAATGGTTTTGTTTATTTTGATGGCACTAAAGTCATCTTCAGTTGGCTTATCGTCTTTTTACTATTCTTCGTACCTTATGCGCTAATGGTTGGCGAACTAGGTTCTGTTTTTAAGGATTCTGAAGGTGGCGTTTCCTCTTGGGTCAATGCGACTATGGGACCCAAATGGGCATATTATACCGGTTGGACTTTCTGGGCTGTGCGAGTTGTTTATATCTCAAGTAAAGGTACCACGGGTCTTCGCGGCATGTCATGGGGAATTTTCGGCAATACCACTTGGTATGACAGCTTGCCAACTGCCTGGACTCAACTAGCTACCTTAGCCGTCTTTTTGTTTTTCTGTTGGCTGGCAAGCCGCGGCGTTTCTGTGATTAAGACTTTTTCAACTATTGCAGGTGCCGCAATGTTTGCGATGTCCATCTTATTCATTATTATGATGTTTGCGGCGCCATTAATTAATCCACATGCCAATTATTTAAATATTAGTTGGAATTGGAAAAACTTTCTACCAACTTTTAATGTTAAGTACTTTTCTTCTTTATCAATTTTGATTTTTGCGGTTGGCGGTGCAGAAAATATTTCACCTTATGTCAACAAATTAAAAAATCCATCATCCAATTTTCCTAAAGCAATGATCAGTCTAGCCATTATGGTAATGGTTTCTGCCATTTTAGGAACAATTGCAATGGCCATGATGTTTGACCCTAAAGTCGTAAATGCTCATTTAAACGAATATATTTCAAATGGGCCCTACATGGCATTTGACAAGCTGGGTAAATATTATGGCGTTGGTGGATTATTCATGTACATTTACGCTTGGTGTAATGTTATCGGTCAATTCTCAACCCTAGTTATCAGTATTGATGCACCGCTACGCATGCTTTTAGGAAGCAAGGAAGCTAAAGACTACATCCCTAAGAAACTCCTCAAGCTTAACAAGCACGGTGCCTACATCAATGGTATTTGGCTAATCGTTGCCTTATCTGGTGGCCTAATTTTAGTACAAGCGTTAATGCCTGATGCCCAAGCAATTATGGCGCAATTGATCAAATTAAATTCAATTATTATGCCGATGCGTTATCTATGGATTTTCGTCGCCTACATCGCTTTACGTAAGCAAGCTAAAAAGTTCAAAACTAACGAAAGCTATCAAATGACTAAGCATCAAGGCTTGGCCTACACTGCTGGAGTTTGGTGCTTTATCGTGACCGCGGCTTGTTGTTTATTAGGAGTTTATTCGAATGATCCTGCCACTTTGGCACTAAATATTGCTACACCAGTTGTTTTATTCTTGCTAGGAATGATCTTACCAACCATTCGAAAACATCAAAAATAATTTAATAGCTATAATTAAAGATTAAAAAAGCCGCTTGCAAAAGGCGGTTTTTTTCTGCTAAATAATGCTAAAATAAACTAAAATGCGCAAAAGGAGCTGATAATTTTGCAAGCAGACTATGAAGCGCAAGCACACAATTTATTACGCAAACATCATTTAAAAGTAACCAAGCCACGCTGTAAAATCCTAGTTTATTTGATGACCCATCATAATCATCCCACAGCAGCTACGATTTATCAGGCAATCGGCAATGGTCATTCAACTTATCGAGCAACCGTTTATAATACCCTCAAAAAATTGGTTGACGCCGGAATTATTATTGAGGTCAAAAATGGTGATAATTCTTCTCATTATGATTATTTTGTCAAACCACATTTTCATATCATTTGTATGCAATGTGGCAAGATTGCCGATGTGGTTTATCCTAATTTTGCCCAAATTGAGAACGAAATGCGCCAAGAAGCTGAACAACAAACTGGCTTTGTTACGTCAACTAGTCATCTAGAAATCTTCGGTCTGTGTACTGACTGCCAACAAAAAGTGCAAAAAAATAAGAGCTAATCAGCTCTTATTTTTATTCTAATCAATATCCATACTTACTAACAATTCTGCTCGTTGAGCTAAATTGACATATAAGCGATTATTAGCTACTGACATTCCTTCAATTTCACGACCAGTATTAAATTGGTAAGCCTGTTTCATTTGGCCGCTACGTCCAATCTTAAAAATCAGATCATTAAAGGCCAAGTAATAATTCTTGTGGCCTGGGTCATAAGTAAATCCTTGTACTGGCGCTCCGTTATTGACAAAGTTGCCATCCGTTTTACCAACTAATTCTGGATACCAGTTGTCACCGGTACGTTTAAATTCCCAATATTCGTAGCAGTTGTTAGCTTCGTCATGGTAAACCATGTACATATCTTTATCTGAAACAACTACCCCATTTTGGAAATAGCGTGGCTTAGAATCATCGCCAACCCAAGCCTTGAACGTCCAAATTTTATTAATTTGCATATCACTCTTGCGAATTTGAATTAGCTCGTTGGCATCAGTACTTTCTTTTTGATCATGATCATTATTGATAATGTAAATATATTTTTTACTATTACCCATTGCTTGACCGTGACCAATTGGAATATACGGACTAACTTTAACATGCTTAACATAATTATTGAATTTCTTTTGTGACATATCAAGTAAATGCTGCGCATTATACGGATTGGTCAACTTTTGCAAATCATAGCCAACAATATGACCAGACATTAAATTAGTATGACTTAATAAACTGGTATAAGTCCAACCATCATCGGCAACTGTAACTCCTTCAGGAATATGACCAACGCGGTTAATGTTATCATCACTAGGATCCTTAACACTTAGCAATACGGGTTGATAAAACCGGGTTTTTAGTGTTAAATCACCGCTAGTCAGCGTCCGTTTTTCGGTTTCAGGCGTATATTCTGTAGGACTGACATAATTAACTGATGAACCATAATGTGTCTTCCAGGCTTGGTAGTCATTAGTCCCCTTTTGTGCCTTTACACTATCAAAGTCGCTTTCATCAACCATACCTTCTTTAGTACTCTTTCTGACTGTTACTTTGGTGGTTGCTTTAGCTTTACCATAAGAGTAGTTAACCTTATAAGTTTTCGGTTCATCACAAAAAATCCCAGTCTTAGAAATTTCTACCTGACTATTATCAACTACCGTTCCAGTATCATCAGTTGCATAAGAAATAGCATCGACAGTTGAAAATTCATAATGCTCGTTGCGAACTAAGCTAATCGTCTTTGGCACAGAGATTTTATTTTTGGCAAAATAGTTTTCATTAACATAGCCAACCTGACGACCGTCAACATAAATCCGCCAATAATTATACTTCTTAGTCTTCACTAATTGGTCTGACTGAATATGGTTATAGCGATAATCAATTCCATCAGCTACCTTTTTATGAACCTTACCATTCGACACACTCTGCCAAACCTTATAGTTCTTGTCCCCAGCAACTTTGGTCATCATTGCGTAACCAGTAGTTGTTTGCTTAGGCTGCTTAGTTGTAGTTGTTTGGCTTGAGTTATCCGAACTAGCCCCAGATCCAGCTTCATTTGAACTATCTGAAGCCGGCGACTGCGTAGTGGTCGAATCTGCCATAACTAACGCAGGCCCATAGCCACTTGCGACTACTAGACTTACCATGATGGTCGTGATAATCGTTGCGATTTTTCTAAATTGCTTCAAAACTATTCCTCCGATAATTAATCTTCTCTATTACATTGTAATATAAGAAGCGTGTTACAAAAAATACAAAATTGATACACTTTCATTGACAGTATTTAACGGAAGTGATTTAATTAGCACTGTACTTATTAGAGTGCTAATTATTTTTGAACTTAAATTTTAGGAGGCAAAAAAATGCTAGTACCTACTGTTGTTGAACAAACAGCTCAAGGAGAACGTGCATACGATATTTATTCACGTTTACTAAAAGACCGGATTATTATGTTGAGTGGCGAAGTTAATGATGACATGGCAAACTCAATTATTGCGCAATTACTATTCCTGGATGCACAAGATAATACAAAAGACATTTCGCTTTACATTAATTCTCCTGGTGGTGTTGTAACCTCAGGATTAGCAATCATGGATACGATGAACTTTATCAAGTCAGATGTTTCCACGATTGCGACTGGAATGGCCGCTTCAATGGCTTCACTACTATTGACTAGTGGTACAAAGGGCAAACGTTTTGCATTGCCAAACGCTACCGTTTTAATTCACCAGCCTTCTGGTGGTGCCCAAGGTCAACAGACTGAAATCCAGATTGCCGCTACGGAAATCTTGAAGACTAGAGAAAAGATTAACCAAATCTTACATGAAACGACTGGTCAACCATTGGAAAAGATCCAACAAGATACTGAACGCGATAATTACTTAAGCGCACAAGAAGCTAAAGATTACGGTTTAATTGACGAAATCATGGTTAACAAGAAAAAATAATTAATTAGATACTAAAAAGGACTCATTTCAAAGTGAGTCCTTTTTATCTGCCCTGCTACCATCTTAAAAACCACATTATTGTCGTAAATTTTCAGCAATTTCATGAATTTTTTTAAAACGATGATTAACCCCAGATTTAGAAATTGGTCCATCTGCAACTTGCTCGGCCACTTCTTTGAGTGATAATTCTGGATTATCTAGGCGCAAACGCGCCAGATCTTGCAGTTTTTCTGGTAATTCAGTTAAGCCCATTTTTTGCTTAATTAATTCAATATCTTCAACCTGCTTAGCAGCCGCCGTTGCCGTTTTTTTCAAATTAGCAGTATCGCAATTAACTAGCCGATTAACAGAATTACGCATATCCCGCATAATTCGCAAATCTTCAAACGCCAGCATCGCATTTAAGGCTCCGACAATATGCAAAAAATCACCAATTTTTTCAGCTTCCTTGAGATAAACAATGTAACCATTACGTCTGGGAGTCGTCTTGGCATTCAAATTAAAATAATGATTCATTAGTTCAAGCAAATCATTGTTGTGATCTTGATAAGCTGAATAAATTTCCAAATGATATCTGCTAGTTTCCGGATTATTGACACTACCACTAGCCAAAAAGGCTCCTCGCAAATATGACATTGAGCCTTCCCTAGACGAAGTAATCCGCTCAGGAATTCTAGTAACTAATTCTGCTTGCGGTGTTAAGATTTCTAAGTTTGATAGGATTTCACGCACGTGATTTTGCAAGCGAACCAAATACTGATTATTCTTTTTTAATTTCATCTTCCGCGAAACAATTAGCAGGGGTTCTACTCGATAAGCAGTCTTAATCAATGAAAAAATATGACGGGCGATCGCCGGGTTTTCAGTAGTAATGTCTAAACTAAACTGGTGGTCGTGAAAGTTTAGCACACCATTCATTCGCAAAAATGCAGCTAATTCTGCCTTCGCATGTTCAGGATTAATCTTAAGCGACGTCAATTCTTTCTTAACTTCACTTGCATAACTTGCCATTATTTGTTAGTTCTCTTTCTACGTGACATCGCCTCAAAAGCCAGTGCAATAATTTCTTTAGCCACTTTTTGCCCATCATGAAAGACCAGACCGCTGCGTTGATCAATGAAGTCAGCAGTGATTACTCGACTGCCTTGATCACGCAAACCGGCAAAGTCATTTTTAACTGGTTCAAGATAGGCATCATAATCGTCTGGATTAAACTGCGACATGTCAATTGGCGCACCATTGATCAGAGTAGTATCAATGAAGTGCCCACCCAAATGGTGATTAATCACCTTTACATGTTCACTATCAGAAAAATGATCGGTTTCTCCAAGCTGAGTCATAATATTACAAATATAAATTACTTCACCCTTGGTCTGGCGTACGGCTTCACCTAAGTTAGGAATCATTAAATTAGGCAAAATTGACGTAAATAAACTTCCAGGCCCCAAGACAACAGCATCTGCCTGCATAATGGCTGCCAGAACTGGTAAAACAGCCTGTGGTGTCTCATCCGAGTTACTATTCGTAACCCAAACTCGCTTAATTCGCTTATCCTTGTCGGTAATTTCTTTTTCTCCAGCCTGTACACTACCATCAACAAACTCAGCATTGAGGGTTAATGGCTCGTTAGAGGCCGGAAAAACATTACCATCAATCTTCATCATCTTGGATAAAGATTGCACTGCCTCAAAAATATTTCCATGCATTTCATTTAAAGCCGCAATGATTAAATTACCAATCGCGTGCCCAGAAAAAAAGGAATCTGAAGAATCGAAGCGATATTGAAAAATATCTTTTTCTTCTTGTGGCAAATCACTCAAAGAGACTAAAACGTTACGAATGTCACCTGGCGGCACTACATTGATAAAATTCCGAATCGAGCCAGAAGAACCACCATCATCTGAAACAGTCACAATGGCAGTAATTTCAGCATTTTGATCTTTTAATGCATTTAAAATAACCGGCAAGCCAGTACCACCACCAATTACGACCACTTTGGGACGTCTACCCTTAATGACGCGAATTATTTTTTCTTCGCCATAAGTCATATTTTCACCTATTTTCTTGTATAACGGCTAATTTCCTTGTGGGTAACATTAACTGGATAATCTTTAGCTAAATCACGCGCTAATTGCTGTGCAATCGCGACGCTGCGATGTTGGCCACCAGTACACCCAATTGCAATCGTTAATTGTTGCTTACCTTCCTTGATGTAGCCAGGCAATACTGTCTGCAAAAGATCCAAGAATTTTTGATAAAATTCTTTGGTTTCAGGTTTGTCCATAACATAGTTAGCAACCCGTTGATCAAGTCCGGTAAATGGCCGCAACTCTGGCAAATAAAATGGATTGGGCAAAAATCTGACATCCATCACAATATCTGCATCAATTGGTACACCATATTTAAAACCAAATGACATTACTTCAATTGAAAAAGGCTGCTGTTGCTGCTCGCTAAAAGTAGCAATTAATTTTTGCTTCAATTGACTGGCTGATAACTGTGAAGTATCAATAATTTTATTAGCTCGATTTTTAATTGGCGTTAAGATTTGCCGTTCAGCCACTATTCCGTCAAGTAATCCACCCCTACTAACAAGTGGTGGCAAGCGACGTGTTTCCTTATATCGGGCAACCAAGGCGTCGTTAGCAGCATCTAAGAAAAGCGTGGTTACTTGAACTGACGCATTATCTTCCAATGAATTGACGGCATTAATCAAGTCCTTGTAAAAACTCTTCATGCGCAAATCGATTACCACAGCTACTTTAGTAAAATCGTTGGAATTAACCATTAAGTCCCAAAAGCTACTTAGTAAAGTTGGCGGCAAATTATCAACCACAAAATAGCCCATATCTTCTAACGCATGTGAGGCAACAGTTTTACCTGCGCCACTCATGCCTGTAACAATTAATAACTGCTTTTTCTTTTCAGACATTTGCGCTCTCTCCTTCATTTAGATTATAACATACCGGGTGTTTCGTCGTGTCTTTTACAAACAAAATAAAAAAGATCCTGCTTGGGATCTTTTCTAAAATTAATTTACCGATGAGCAAACGCAACCACAATTTCATTAATACCAAACATAAACAACCAGAAAGAAATTAACCAAATTAAGGTTAATGCCGATAAAGCCGGATTAAACATCAAGCCGATCGCCAAAAACAAACCTAAAATATTCAAAATCAAACTGATCCAGAAATAAAAGTTCGACTTATTACGCAAATGACTGGCAAAAACGATTCCTGAAATAGAATCAAACAAAAACCAAATTGCAAACAGGTAAGCAAGTGTTAACCCACCAGCATCATATGAACGCAAGAACAAAATCCCGATTACTATATCTAAAATACCGGAGACAATCGCAACCCAGCCAAAAGAGATAAAGTTATGGAAACGGCTATAAAAGACTAGCCAGACAAAACCTTGTACAATTGACAAGATGGCAAATAATAACACGAATGCCTTAAGGGCTTTACCTGGATGACCAATTAGAAACATCCCAGCGATGATCATCAACACTCCAGCAACCAGTGCTCCCCAATCAAAGCCACGTGGCTGATCATAATTAGAATAATTATTCATTTTAATTTAGACCTCCTTGTTGCTAATTGTACACTCTTTAGTAATAAACTTATGCTTATTTGTTTTGCTTAGCCTTTTTGGTTAATGCCGTATCACGTTCTAAAACTGGTTTCAGATATTGTCCAGTAAAACTTTGCTTATTTTCAACTAACTGCTCAGGCGTCCCAGTAGCAACAACTTCGCCACCACCTTCTCCGCCCTCTGGACCAAGATCGATTAGCCAATCAGCGTTCTTAATTACATCGAGATTATGTTCAATAATCAAAACAGTATTCCCCTGATCGACTAAACGCTGCAAAACTTCCAACAGTCGCTTAATATCATCGGTATGCAAGCCGGTTGTTGGCTCATCTAAGATATAAAAGTTTTTCCCAGTTGAAATTTTTTGCAACTCGGCTGCTAATTTCATCCTTTGGGCCTCTCCACCAGAAAGGGTCGTTGCAGATTGTCCCAATTTAACGTAGCCTAAGCCAACATCAACAATTGTCTGCAACTTTCGCGCAATCTTCGGAATTTTATCAAAGAACTCACAAGCTTCACTAATTGTCATATCAAGCACTTGGGCAATATTATGCTTACGGTACGTAACCTCTAAAGTTTCTGAATTATAGCGACTACCATGGCATACTTCACAGGGTACATACACATCCGGCAAAAAATTCATCTCAATCTTGATAATTCCATCACCGTGACATGCTTCGCAGCGACCGCCTTTAACATTAAAAGAAAACCGTGCTTTAGTATAACCGCGCAATTTTGCCTCATTAGTTTGTGCAAAAAGTGCTCGAATATCATCAAACACACTAGTATAAGTAGCTGGGTTACTGCGTGGCGTACGACCAATCGGGCTCTGATCAATATCAATAATCTTTTCGATATTTTTATAGCCACTAATGCTACCGTACTTACCAGGTTTAGTCTGATTTCGGTTTAACTTTTGAGCAAGCACTCGTTTTAAAATAGTATTAACCAAAGTAGACTTACCAGAACCTGACACACCAGTTACCACCACTAATTTACCTAAGGGAAATGCTACCTTAATATTCTTTAGATTATTTTCCTTAGCTCCAGTTATGGTGATATTTTTACCGTTGCCACTGCGACGCTTAAGCGGCACCGGTACAAACTTTTTACCAGCTAAATACTGACCTGTCAACGATTTGGGGTTATGTTCCACCTCTTGCGGTGTACCAGCAGCCATTACTTTGCCGCCATAACTCCCTGCTCCAGGGCCCATGTCAATTAGATAATCTGCTTGGCGCATAGTCTCATCATCATGCTCCACTACAATTAGCGAATTGCCTAAATCACGCATCTTTTTAAGCGCCGCGATCAGACGATCATTATCACGCTGATGCAAGCCAATTGATGGTTCATCAAGAACATACATGACTCCTGACAAGTTAGAGCCGATCTGAGTTGCCAAACGAATTCTTTGTGCCTCACCACCAGATAAGGTATTAGCCGACCGCGATAAAGTTAAATAGTCAAGCCCCACGCTACTTAAAAAAGCTAACCGATCACAGACTTCTTTCAGAATCGGCTTAGCAATCGCGCTTTCTTGCTTATCTAGTTTAACTTCTTTAAAAAAGTCTAACGCATAATTAATCGCTAATTCAGAAGCTTCCGCAATATCCTTGCCCATCACCTTAACAGCAAGTGCCTTAGAATTCAGCCGCTTCCCATGACAAGTTGTACAAGTTAGCTCGGTCATATACTTGCCCATGACATCGCGCATAAACTTAGACATTGGATGATGATAACGACGCTCAACATTATCCATTACTCCCTCAAAAGCAGCAGTAGTGTCATTAACGCCAAAGTCGCCAGTTACATGGAACTTGATTTTTTTGTCTGAGCCATACAAAATAGTTTCTTTTTGTTTTTTAGTTAACTTTTTAAACGGTTTATCAAGCGGAATTTTCAGCGCTGCACAAGCTTGTTCAAGCATTTGCGTATAATACTTAGAATTTTTCCAAGGTGCTAATGCTCCTTCAGCTAAGGTTTTACCATCGTCAGGAATTACCAAATCTTGATCAACGGAAAGCTTTACTCCTAAACCATCACAGTCTGGACAAGCTCCAAATGGTGCATTAAAAGAAAATAACCGCGGTTCCATTTCACCAACAGTAAAACCACATTTTGGACAAGCATAATCTTCAGAAAAATTAAGGGTCTCACCGCCAATAATATCGACATTCATATAGCCATCTGACAGTCTCAGCGCCGCTTCAACAGAATCAAATAATCGTGAACGAATTCCTTCCTTAACCACTAACCGATCAACTACAATATCGATTGTATGTCGCTTGTTCTTAGCCAAAGTAAACTCTTCGTCTATTTCATGCATTTCACCATCGACAATTACTCGCACATAGCCAGACCGCTGCACCCGCTTAAAAACGTCTTTATGTTCGCCCCTCTTAGCACGTACCACTGGCGCCAAAAGTTGAATACGGGTCCGTTCAGGCAAAGCAAGAATTCGATCCACCATTTGCTCTACTGATTGACGTTCAATTAGTGTTCCATCATTAGGACAAACTGGGTGCCCAACTCTAGCCCAAAGCAGACGCAAATAATCATTGATTTCTGTCACTGTACCAACTGTTGAGCGCGGATTATGAGAAGTCGTTTTTTGATCAATTGAAATTGCAGGATTTAGCCCATCAATCGCATCAACATCCGGTTTGTCCATCTGGCCTAAGAATTGCCGTGCGTAGCTTGACAATGATTGTACATAGCGTCTGCGTCCTTCAGCGTATAAGGTATCAAAAGCTAGCGAACTTTTACCAGAACCAGACAGTCCTGTAATAACTACCAATTTATCCTTTGGAATTGTCAAACTAATGTCTTGTAAATTATGCTCACGCGCTCCGCGAACAACAATTTTATCGTTTACCATTTAATGTTTTTCCCTTTTTCTTAATCGGCTTTCTACTCGAAGATTCCAATTCCATGATCGCATCCCGTAAATTAGCGGCTCCTTCAAAGTCAAGCTTCTTAGCAGCCTCCTGCATTTGCTTACGCAAATCTTTAATCATAGTCTGCTTTTGCTTAGCAGTTAACTCATCAAAGTTTAAATCAGCAAAACTATCACCAGAAGCAGCATCATCACTTACCTTAGTTGCCGAAATCATTTCTCTAATCGGCTTAACAATCGTCTTAGGTTGCATATGGTGCTCTTCATTAAAAGCTTCTTGTCGTTTACGCCGACTTTGGGTCGCGTCAATTGCTTCACGCATCGAATCAGTAATCGTATCTGCATACATAATTACTTCGCCATTAGCATTTCGCGAAGCTCGTCCCATAATCTGCACCAAAGGACGGTATGCTCTTAAAAAGCCCTCTTTATCGGCATCCAGAATTGCAACTAGTGACACCTCAGGAACGTCGATCCCTTCACGCAACAAGTTAATACCAATTAAAACATCATATTTACCCAAACGTAAATCACGCAAAATTTGGGTTCTTTCTAACGTCTTAACGTCCGAATGCAAATATTGAACTTTAATCCCTAAATCTTTGAGATAATCAGTTAGATCTTCCGCCATCTTTTTAGTTAAGGTGGTCACAAAGACCCGTTCATTACGTTCAATTCGCTTATTAATCTCGCCAACAAGGTCATCAATTTGGCCATCAATCGGTCTAACCTCAATCTTGGGATCAAGCAGACCTGTTGGCCTAATAATTTGTTCAACCTTATGATCTGTACGCTCCAATTCATACTCTCCTGGAGTAGCTGAAACATATAAAATTTGCTTAACAAATTTTTCAAATTCCGCTAATTTCAATGGGCGATTATCTAACGCTGATGGTAAGCGAAAACCATAATCAATTAGAGTCTGTTTACGATTGCGGTCGCCATTATACATTGCTCGAATTTCCGGCATAGTCGCATGAGACTCATCTATTAAAATCAAAAAGTCATCAGGAAAGAAATCCAGTAAGGTATATGGTGGCTCACCTTCTTTACGGCCTTCCATATGTCGAGAATAGTTCTCGATTCCACTAGTAAAGCCAACCTCGTCCATCATCTCCATATCATAGGTAGTACGTTGTTTAATCCGTTCAGCCTCTAATAACTTACCTTGACCTTCAAATTCTTTTACCTGGACATTCATTTCCTCAGAGATTAGCTTTAAAGCTCGCTGCATCTGTTCATCATTGGTCATAAAGTGGGTTGCCGGAAATAGCGAAATACTTTCCCGCTCACCCATGATTTCACCGGTTAAAGAATCAATTTCAACAATTCGATCAATTTCATCGCCAAAAAATTCAATGCGATATGCTCGACTTGAGTTACCTGCTGGGAAAATTTCTACGACATCGCCGCGCACCCGGAAACGTCCTCTTTGAAAATCGATATCATTGCGATCATATTGCAAATTAACTAAATCACGCAACAAGGTATTACGATCATATTCTTCACCTTCATGAACAGTGATCACACTTGCCGCATATTCATGAGGATCACCCAAGCCGTAAATACAAGATACGGAAGCCACAACAATTACATCATTGCGTTCCATCAGATCACTAGTAGCTTGATGACGAAGCTGGTCAATTTCATCATTAATTGCTGAATCTTTTTCAATATAAGTGTCAGATTGTGGCACATAAGCTTCAGGTTGATAGTAATCATAGTAAGAAACAAAATAATCAACAGCATTATTGGGGAAAAATTCTTTGAACTCTCCATATAGTTGCCCTACCAGCGTTTTGTTATGAGTAATTACTAGGGTCGGCTTGTTTAATTTAGCAATAATATTAGCCATCGTAAAAGTTTTTCCAGTTCCAGTAGCTCCTTCAAGAATTTGTTCATGATAACCCTTTTTAAAGCCAGCGGTTAACTGATCAATCGCCTGTTGCTGATCTCCTGCTGGTTTAAACTTGGATACTAAATCAAATTTACGTTTTTCTTGTCGTTTTATCATTGAAAGACTCCTCGTAAAAAAGTTGGACCAAAGTCCAACCCTTATTTGATGTTTACTATTTTACTCTTTCGAACATTTTTTCGCACGCTCTTTAACTTATTTTAACAGGTCTGCTAGAGCAGTTTGGTATTTAGTCGCCACAGTTTGGGCAGTTGCAATGTCTGGCTGATTCACACCAACATATGCTTTAATTACTGGTTCAGTACCTGATGGTCGCAATGCTAGCCAAGTTTCATCTGCTAGGAAATATTTAAGAACATTTGCCTTAGGTAAATCGTTCATGGCCGCTTTTCCAGTTGTAGTCGTTTCTTCCTGTAACCAGAAATCTTGTGTCTTAATAACTTTAACTCCATTTATTTCAGTTAAACCCTCGCCACGTAATTTGGTCATTAGGTCAGCCATTTTCTGTTGCCCACCAATCCCCGGCATTTCGATTGCTCTAGTAATTTCGTAAGAAGTACCGTACTTTTGCCAAATTTCTTGTAAACCGTCTAACACGCTCATGTCACGTGAAGCATAATATGAAGCAACTTCCGCAAACATCAAGGCTCCCTGCATAGCATCCTTATCACGCGCAAATGGCTTAAACAAATAACCATAACTTTCTTCAAAGCCCATTAAAAATTTGCCATCGTTAGCTTTGTTCATACGATCGATTTCTTCACCAATAAATTTAAAACCAGTTAACACTGCCTTGGTTTGAATCCCAAAATCTTGTGCAATTTTAAGTGGCATCTGACTAGATACAATTGAAGTAATCAACTCATAATCAGCTGTTAGCTGACCATTCTGCTTAAGGTTATTTAACAAATAATAGACCATTAACGTGGCAATTTGGTTACCAGTTAAAACCTGAAAATCGCCATTTTGGGTCCTGACACAAGCACCCATCCGATCTGCATCAGGATCAGTCGCAATGATTAAATCAGCATTTTTTTCATTAGCTAAAGCTACGCCAGGTTCAAAAACATCGCGATATTCTGGATTCGGTTTTTTAGTAGTTGGAAACTCGGGGTCAATAATTGATTGGCTTACTACAGGAATCACATTTGTGAAACCATTTTGTCTAAATGCTCGCTCATAAAGCATCTTACCGGTACCGTGTAGTGGTGTATAAACAATGGTTAATTTGTCCGCATTAGCAGCAATTAACTTGGGATTGACATTAACCTGCTTTAACTGGGCTAGGTATGCTGCATCAAGATCTTCGCCGATTATTTGCAGCAAGCCATTGGCACGTAATTCTTCAACTGGAGCAGCCGTAATTTGAAAAATATCTTTAACTGCTTGGGCATGGGCAAAAACTCGTGCAGCATTTTCTGGTCCCATTTGTGCACCATCTGCACCATATACTTTGTACCCATTATATTGCTTGGCATTATGTGAAGCCGTAATATTAATACCAGCAAAAGTTTTTAAATAACGCACGGCATACGACAATTCTGGAGTTGGTCGCAAGTCATCAAACAAATAAACCTGAATTCCATGAGCACCTAAAATTTGAGCAGCTAACTGCGCAAACTCACGAGAATGATAACGAGAATCAAAAGAAATTGCGACTCCACGCCGTTGTGCTGCCTGACCATTTTCATCAATCAAACGAGCCAGCCCTTCAGTTACTCGTCCAATAGTAAACAAGTTGATTCGATTAGTGCCAGGTTCAAGCTTGCCGCGCATCCCAGCAGTCCCAAAGTCAATATCTTGGCCAAAAGCATCTTCGACCCAACTTTCATCTTGACCTAACTCAGTTAATTGCATCCGCAAATAATCTGGCAAGTTTGGCGTCTGTTGCCATTGCTTAAAGCTTTCTTTAGCATTCATCTTCACCATTAACCTCAATTTCTAAAACTTAAATCCTTCTTATTATTCTTATTTTAACATTTATCTTAGTCGCTATCCGCAATAAACAAAAAGAATTCAGCTTCTGACTGAATTCTTTAATTTTTATTTATCATTTAAAGTTTGTAAATAGTTATAGGCTTCTTGACCAGCAATACTGCCATCACCAACCGCATTAGCTATTTGACGTAAATCTTTAGCACGGACATCACCTAGCGCGAATATCCCATCAACCTTGGTCCGCATATGTTCATCAGTTGGAATCCAACCCTTGTCATCTGTTACACCGAGTTCTTTAAAAGGTGCAGTTTGTGGAATAACTCCCACATAAATGAAAACGCCGCGAACAGCTAGCTGTTTTTCTTCGCCAGTAGCTTTGTCCTTGTAAGTTACACTAGTAACCTTTTGCTCATCACCGTCAATTGACTCAGTCTGGGCATTCCAGATAAAATTCATCTTTTCATTGGCAAAAGCCCGTTTTTGTAAAGTAGGCTGCGCCCGTAATTGATCACGGCGATGAATCACAGTTACCGACTTAGCAGATTGAGCCAAATAAATGCCCTCTTCTATTGCCGAATCACCGCCGCCAACGACAGCGATATCTTCATCCTTAAAAAAGGCCGCATCACAAACCGCACAGTAAGAAACACCTTTACCAGAATATTCATCCTCACCAGGTACATTCAAATGGCGGTGATCAGCACCTGTGGCAATAATTAATGCAGGAGCTTCATATTCACCAGTATCAGTTTTGACAAGCTTATTGTCACCATCTAGAGCAACCGATTGAACATCACCATACGCAAATTCAGCGCCAAATTTCATTACTGAATTATACATTTTTTCGCCAAGCTCTGGTCCCTTAATTTCGCTAAAACCTGGATAATTATCAATTGCATCAGTATTGTTCATCTGACCACCATATAATCCGCGGTCAAGCAATAGTACCGACAAGTTAGCCCGTGACGCATATAAAGCAGCAGTTAGTCCGCCAGGTCCAGCGCCAATAATGATTACATCGTATTTTTTGGTCATACTTTCACCTCAAGTAGTTTCTTATTTTTAGTAAGTAAATAGTACAACACAAAATAGTTAAAGTCTAATTTCCTGTTTGGGACTTCTACCCATCATTTGCTCAATTTCGTCATCAACGCTGGTATTTTCGTATAAAACTCGGTAAACTGCCTCACTAATTGGCATATCAATTTGTTTGTCAGTACACAATTCATGCACAGCTTTAACAGTAGTGGCACCTTCAATTACTTGTCCCATATTGTTAACAATATCATTAAAGCTCTTGCCTTCACCAAGCTGCTTGCCACATCGCCAGTTACGTGAATTGACCGACGTACAGGTCACAATTAAGTCACCAATACCAGCTAGCCCGCTAAAAGTTAGCGGCTTAGCACCAAAATAATTAACACCTAAACGGGTTATTTCGGCTAATCCACGGGTCATCAAGGCTGCCTTAGCATCATCACCATAATTCTTCCCAGCTAAAATTCCAGCAGCAATTGCAATGACATTCTTAACGGCACCAGCCACCTCGACCCCAACTAAATCATTATTGGTGTAAAAGCGGACATAATCATTAGAAAGTAGCTCTTGCACTGTTTGCGCATTTTTCATACTAGTTGATGCACAGGCAATAGCGGTCAAGTCTTTTTGAGCAACATTTTCTGCATGACTAGGTCCTGAAATTGCCACGATTTGATCGGGATTGTCTGGGTAAACTTCCTCAGTTAAAATCTCCGAAATCAATTTTTTAGTTTGTGGCTCAATTCCTTTGGTAGCAGTAATTAAAATCGGCTTTTGACCCGTTTGCTCTAAAATTGTACGGACATTTTTAGCAACATTGCGAATGGCACTAGTCGGTAAAACAAACAACACATATTGGGCGCTTTCCAGTGCTACCGCCAAATCGCTAGTTGCTTTAGCTGTTGCATTTACCTGCCAGTTCTTCATATAGTGTTCATTGGTATGTCGCTCGTTAATCTCTTGGTTTACCCGCTCATCAATTCCATATAACACAACCTGATTACCCTTATCAGCTAGCATCGACCCTAAGACTGTTCCCCAAGAACCTGCTCCTAAAACTGCAATTTTTGTCATTTTCTTCCTGACTTTCTCTAAATACCTTACTTAATCTCTAGTATACGGATATTTCAATCCACTACCATCAAGATACCACTTAGGCTTAACCTTCATTCTACGATAAATAAACATCCCTAAAGCAGCAACCAACATAATGACACTTACTAATTGTGAAACCCGAATTGTTCCAGCTAAATATAAACTGTCGGTTCTAAGTCCTTCAACGAAGAACCGGACAATTGCATACCAGGCTACGTAAAGCATGAAGACTTCACCTTGCTTAAACAGGTGATGACGATGCCGTAAAACTAAGATCAAGATTAATCCGATCAAATTAAAAAATGATTCGTACAAAAAAGTGGGCTGATAATAAGTACCACCAATCTTCATCTGTCCAATAATAAATTGTGGCAAATGCAAACTTTGCAAAAAGTGTAGCGTAGTTGGCCCACCATGCGCCTCTTGATTAATAAAGTTTCCCCAACGGCCAACTATTTGTGCAGCCATTACCCCTGGAGTAATCACGTCTAGCATTAAGAATGGTGGCAATAGCCGTCGATAGCAAAAAATTAGTAACACTATCAAGCCGACAATTAACCCACCATAAATGGCAATTCCACCATTCCAAATAGCAATAATTTGATCCGGATGCTTAGCATAATACGGCCATTCAAAAATCACATAATAGATACGTGCACCAACATAACCTAACGGAACTGCCCAAAGCAATAGATCGACAAAATCATCACTGGCAATCTGCCTTTTTTGGCCTTCAATAATTGCCATTGACACAGCCAAAACAATTGCCACAGCCATGATAATTCCGTACCATCTGACACTTAGGCCACCAAGATTAAAAGCAACCGGATTAATTGTTAAACTCATTTATCTTCATCCTTTATTGTGTCCTGCCTGGAATTATCAGCAATTAAAGCTGTTAAATTATCATCAAATGTCTGTGTGGCATCATAACCCATTTTTTTTGCTCTAAAATTCATTGTGGCAATTTCAATAATATCTTCCATATTGCGTCCAACCTTAACTGGAATCGTAATTTGTGGCACTTCAACATTGCAGATATTACGTTTACTTTCCTCAAATCCTAAACGATCGTAGTTAACCTTGTTGTCCCAATTAACTAGCTTAATTACCAATCGAATATTTGAGCGATTTTTAACTGCACCGACACCAAACAAGTCCATCACGTTAATTATCCCAATTCCGCGAATTTCCATTAAATGTTTTAAAATTAGCGGTGCTTCACCCATCACAGTTTCAACATCTTTCTGGTAAACATCAACCCGATCATCAGCAATTAGCCGATGTCCGCGATGAATCAGTCCTAAAGCAGTTTCAGATTTACCAACACCAGAATCACCAGTTAGCAAGACACCTAACCCCTTAACTTCAATTAGCACTCCATGAATAGTATCACGAACTGCCAAACGTTCACGCAAATATTCGGTTAAAATACTTGAAACATAAGTTGTTGACTCAGATGACGTTAAAATAGGAATTTGCGCTTGCTCGGCTGCTACTTTTAATTCCGACGGAATTGGTAATGATCGAGAAATCACAAAGCACGGAGTTTCGGGTGTACATAACTTAGTGAATACATGTGTTAAACTTTCATGATCTAAGCGTGCAGCATAGGAGATTTCCGTGCGGCCTAACAACTGTATGCGTTGTTTAGGATAAAAATCAAAATAACCAGTTAATTCTAGACCTGGACGATAAATGTCAGATACTACCAATGTTTTGTTTGCTATATTTTCAATACCTTGAGCAACTTGGATAATTTTATTATCGCGTAGCAAATTTTTTAATTTAATTGCTTTAGTCATCTCGACTCGCCCTTCTTAATTAATCATCAACATCTTTAGTTTTAACATTACGAGCCTGCTTGCGTTTAGTACGTGTACTTCGCTTCTCTTGCCAAGTAGTATAAGCTGAGCTACGTGGCCGAGCAGTACTTGGACGATTCTTTTTACTAAAATGTCTAATTAACCAAATGATTAACGCGATAATTAATAAAATTGGTAAAAACATAAAAAAGATATGAAAGACCATGGAAAGTAGCCCCATAACTAATACAGCTAATACTATCAAACCAATTATTCCCCAAAAACTCATTTTTCCACCTATTCTGGATTTTCTTTGCTAAGCAACCATTGCAAATATGCATAAACAAAATTTTGTAACTTTCCATCCATTACACCACTTGTATCTGCAGTTTCATAGCCTGTTCGCAAATCTTTAACTAAATTATAAGGATGAAATACATAAGAACGGATTTGTGAACCCCAGCCGTTTTCCATTTGGTCACCCTTAAGTTCTTGTTTGTGTTGCCGTTTTTTTTCTTCTTCTAAATGAAATAATTTGGCACGTAATTCATTTAGTGCCGTTTCACGATTTTGAATCTGCGAGCGTTGCGCTTGCGAAGTTGCCACAATTTTGGTTGGCAAGTGGGTAATGCGGACAGCACTCGAAGTTTTATTAATGTGCTGACCACCGGCACCACTAGAACGATAGACATCGATTCTTAAATCTTTAGGATCAAGATCAATTTTAATACTATCATCAATTTCAGGAATTACCTCAACTGAAGCAAAAGAAGTGTGCCTCCTTTTAGCAGAATCGAACGGAGAAATCCGTACCAACCGGTGCACACCATTTTCCGATTTAAGCATACCATAAGCATTTTTACCGACAATCCGAGCACTCAGACTTTTTAGTCCAGCTTCTTCACCAGGCTCATAATTATTAATAATAAATTTAAAGCCCTGCATTTCAGCATACCGCTGATACATTCTCAGTAGCATCTGCCCCCAATCCATTGCCTCGGTCCCGCCGGCACCAGGGTGAATTTCTAACAAGGCATTATGATCATCATATTGCGCAGACAATAAAAGTGCCATTTCATAATCGTGAAACTTGGCTTGCAAATCAGCGAGGTCATATTCAACCTCTGACTGCAAATCTGCATCAGGCTCTTCACGTAGCAGTTCTAAAGCAGTTGCCTCATCTTCATAAGCCTTGTCCAATGCTAAAAATGAGTCACGCTTTTCCTTTAAACGATTATTTTCAGAAATTAACTTTTGGGCTTTAGATTGATCTTGCCAAAAATCAGGTTCCTGCATTTGGGCTTCATTGAGTGCAATACTTTCAGTAATTGATTCTAGGTCAAAGAGACCCCCTAAAGTGCGCCAAACGGTCAGCCAGTTTAGCTAATGCACTTTGTATTTCACTAATTTCCATTAATATTTTCTCCTAAATTTTATTAATAAAAAAGAGAAAGCATGCAGCTTTCTCCTTCCATCTTAACTTATTCACGACTAAGATTTCGTCTGATTTCAGCTTTCATGAATAGGCGAGTTACGTCGAACTCAATATTTGAAATCATTTCTTCAAACATATTATAACCAGAATCTTGATATTCAACTAATGGGTTAAGTTGACCGTAACCACGCAAACCAATTGATTGACGCAATTGATCCATTGCATCAATATGATCAGTCCAACGATCATCAACTACTCGCAAAATAACTACTTTTTCAAATTCTAGCATATCAGCTGGATCAGCCAAAACACTTTCCTTATCTTTAAAGTTATCGGCAACTACCTCGTACAGCTTTTCTTTTAATTCAGGAACAGTAATTGTCTTGAAATCAATTGAATCTGCAGTTTCTTCTGTGGCAATACTCGAAACAATGAAATCGCGCAGTGAATCAAGCCGCCACTTACTACGATCGCCTTGCGTAAACATATCAACTTGACTGTTAATCGTACGCTTAATCATTGCTACCAAAATATCTTTAAGCGATTCTTGCTCGCCAATAACTTGCATCCGCTCGCCATAAATAATTTCACGTTGCATCCGCATAACGTCATCGTATTGCAAAGTCTGCTTACGCGTATCATAATTATTACCTTCAACCCGCTTTTGAGCAGATTCAACTTGACGAGTAATCAGCCTGCTTTCAATTACCTTATCATCATCATTATCTGAAAGCCGATCCAAGAAGTCTTTAACTCGATCTCCTCCAAAACGCTTCATCAAATCATCTTCCAGAGACAAATAGAACCGAGTAACACCAGGATCTCCTTGTCTACCAGAACGACCACGCAATTGATTATCAATTCGCCGAGATTCATGACGTTCAGTTCCGATAACGGCTAAACCGCCAATTTCTTTAACCCCAGGCCCTAGCTTAATATCAGTACCACGACCTGCCATGTTAGTAGCAATCGTAACAGCACCACGTTGTCCAGCATTCATAATAATTTGTGCTTCTTTAGCGTGGTTTTTAGCATTTAAGACAGCATGGGGAATATGCTCCTGATCAAGCAGTTTACTTAATCTTTCCGAACTTTCAACCGCCACTGTACCAACTAAAACTGGCTGTCCCTTAGAGTGACGTTCTTTAATTTCTTCTACCACGGCAGCAAATTTTGAGTCCAAAGTCGGATACAAAATATCTGAGCGATCATTTCTTGCTAATGGACGATTAGTCGGAATCGTAATTACTTGCATATTGTAAATTTCACGAAATTCCTCTTCTTCAGTCTTGGCAGTTCCTGTCATCCCAGACAATTTATTGTACATTCTAAAGAAGTTCTGATAAGTAATCGTTGCCTGAGTCTTAGATTCCTCTTGAATCTTAACTCCCTCTTTGGCTTCAATAGCTTGGTGCAAACCATCTGAATAGCGACGTCCCTTCATTACTCGACCAGTAAATGAGTCAACAATCAAAACTTCGTTGTCTTGCACAACATAATCAATATCTTTAAGCATGATAAAGTTGGCTCTGAGTGCCTGATCGATATGGTGGACTAATTTTTGATTTTCAACGTCATACAAATTCTTTAAACCAAAATGCTCACAAGCTTTTTGAATTCCCGTTCTTGTCAATGAGATTGTCTTAGTTGGCCAATCTATCTTGTAATCGCCATAATCCTTATCGTCATCGACGTCATCGTCACTTTTATCTTCTTTAAGAGTTTTAACAAAACGATCTGCACGCACATAGTCACCCGTTGCTTGTTCTGACTCACCAGAAATAATCAACGGCGTTCTTGCCTCATCAATTAAAATTGAGTCAACTTCATCAATAATTGCATAATTGAGCGAACGCTGAACCATTTGTTCTTTATAGACCACCATGTTGTCACGCAAGTAGTCAAAACCTAATTCTGAGTTAGTCGAATAAGTAACATCACATTCATAGGCTTCACGCTTTTCATCTGGTGACATTGCATTGAGATTCAAACCCACTGTTAGACCAAGCCATTTATACAACTGACCCATTTCTTCTTCATCACGGCTTGATAAGTATTCATTAACGGTAACAACGTGCACGCCCTTACTAGTCAGCGCATTTAAATAAACTGGCATGGTAGCTGTCAAAGTCTTACCCTCACCAGTCATCATCTCAGAGATGTTACCAAAATGTAGTGCAATTCCACCTAAAATTTGGACATGAAATGGATATAGACCTAACACTCGCTTAGCACCTTCTCGTGCTACCGCGAATGCTTCAGGAAGCAGACTATCTAAGTCTGCACCTTTTTGCAAGCGATCACGAAATTCAGGCGTTTTAGCCTGCAATTGTTCATCGGAAAGCTTACCGTATTCATCAGCATAACTTTCAACTTTTGCTGCTGTTTTTTCGAACTTTTTAAGTTCTCGTTTATCGTTATTATATAGTTTCTTTAAAACGTTTACCATTTAATCGATCCTTAATTATATGTAGTCAAGTATAAAAACACATAACAATTTTACCATGATTAGCGCTAAATTAAAATAAAACAAAACAAAGACCTCACAATAATTGTGGGGTCTTTGCTTAAAAGCGCTAATTTTAATTAGTTTCAATCAGACCATAGCGACCATCATTTCGGCGATAGACAACACTTGTGCCATTAGTTTCAGCATCCTGAAAGACAAAGAAGTCATGCTCCAACATATTCATTTGTAAAATGGCTTCTTCTGGACTCATTGGTTTTAACCCAATTTGTTTATTACGGACAATGTCGAATTCGCTAGGAGCTTTTTCTTCTTGAGGTGCTTCAGCAAAAAATTCACTAATCCCTTTTTCCCGACTCTTGCGATTAATCCGCGTCTTATATTTCCTAATCTGTCTTTCCAACTTTTCAGAAACAAAATCGATACTCCGATACATATCATCGGTAGTATCCTCGGCTCTCAATACTAAGTATGGTAGTGGAATCGTTACTTCAACTTTAGCTGTATGATCACGATAGATTTTTAGATTTACGTGAGCAACCATTTCTTGGTTCATATCAAAATATTTTTCCAATTTCTTCAAGCGTTTTTCAACATAACTCCTTAAAGCATCAGTTACCTCGATATTCTCACCACGAACATTATACTTTAACATATGAGACTCTCCTTTCAGACTAGATTAGTCTTTTACTATCTTTATTATAACAAAAAGAGAAAGCGCTCTACAAGTATAATACAGTTAATACCTAAAATATTTTTACTTTGTATTTAAAATTAGCGACAAATTGTAAAGCTTTCAATTTTTGCTTGAGGAAAAACTGCCAAAATTGCATCACGTGCATGATATAGTGTTCTACCAGTAGTATATATATCGTCTAATAATAATACCTTATGGTGATTAAGATCAACCTTAGCTTGATCAACTACAGAGAAACTCTGTGGTCTTGCTAAACGTTCTTGACGATTTTTTTCACCTTGCGCCCCAAACCCGCCAGTAGTTACTAATAATGATGTTAATGGCACAACATCTTGATAAATTCCCATAACAGTATCAAATTGCCGTTTTTGTAAATGTTCTGGGGATGTAGGCAAAGGAACATAAAAATCCGCCTTAATTTTAGCTAGCGGCAATGCACACAGCTGTGCCAATGCGAGTCTTAAAACAAAATCACCATACCGCTTATAATTGACCATTAAGTCATGAAAAGACTGATTATATCGATATAGCGCATAATTACGCAATAATTGATTACCATAGCTTTTTTGCCAAGTTAGACAATCCGTGCAAATCTTAGTACTGGACAATTCAGCAGAGCAAATCGGACAAGTAGGTTCGGCTAGTAATCGAAATTTGTTCAAACAATTTGGACAAATACATTGCTTGTTTTGCTGACGCCATGAAAAAACCTGTAGCAAAGAAATCGCTGGAATAAAATCTTGCCCACACAATAAACATTGCTTCATTGATTCATCGCCTTAATCTGTTGCATTGCACTTTTTAGATTTGCGGTATACTTGTGGTAACAAAATAAAACTAGACCTGTTGGATCTGCTTGAGCACGTCCAACTCTACCAGCAATTTGTACCAAGCTAGAAGCCGTATAGATTTGATCGTCAGCTTCAACCACAATTACCCATACGTGATTGAAGGTCACGCCACGCTCTAAAATCGTAGTGGTTACCAACAACTGTAATTCACCGGCCCGAAACTGTGATACCTTATCAATCCGATTAGCATCTGCTGCATGTACTCCTGCCATAGCAACCTGTTTTAATGCTTGCTCTTGTTTTAAAGCTGCTAAATAAAGTGGTATTTGCTCAATTCGTGGCACAAACAATAGCAATGGATGTCCTGCTTTGATGACGTTGATAATTCTTCGCATTAACTTAGGATTAATCCGATTTTTTTGTAAAAAAGGCTGCAAAAATAAGTATTCTTCAGGTACAGGTAAGAGTCCTCCATGAAAGCGACGTTTTAAAGCTAATTTTTTTAATTTCCCCTGTTTAACTTCTGTTAATAAATCAGGCGTTGGCGTTGCAGTCAAATAGACTCGTAGCCCAGTATTTTTCACTGCATTTTTGGCTGCAAAATGTAACTGTGGATCATTAGCATAAGGAAACGAATCTACCTCATCAATTATTAATAAATCAAATGCTCCATAAAATTTAAGTAATTGGTGTGTTGTACAAATCGTTAATTGCTCTAGCCTTGGCTGCTTAAATTCTCGGCCATGATACTTACCAATTGCTATTTCTGCAAATGCTGCCTGAAATCTTGGATATAATTCATTAACCACGTCAATTCGTGGTGTCGCAATGCCTGCTCTCTTACCCTGCTTAATGCACTCAGCAACTATGGCAAATAGCATTTCTGTTTTACCTGCACCAGTAACTGCATGAACTAAGGTATCTTGACCTTTTCCAAAATTTTCAACTAAATTAGCCGAGATTTTTGCCTGTGCTGCAGTCAACTTACCCTGCCAAGTTAAAACTTGATTTCTTTGCGGAAAAATTGCAGTATTCAAATTGCGCATTAGCCAATCGCCCTCAACTATTCGCCCAATACCAAGACATGCTCGACAATATTTTTTACCATTAGGTAATTGCGCATTTACAAATGCCCCACAGCGATTGCAACGGCTATTTTCAATTGCTGGAATTTTCTTCAAATTAATTATTGTGCTAAAATCCTCTTGATTACCAATCCATTGGCGACCAGCAAGGAATGCTAAATCCTCCATCTCTTTGCCTCCACTCTTAAATACGCAAAAAAGAAGGTTATTTTTTATGAAAGAAGATTATTTAACAATTAAACAAACCGGCAATCATGAGCTAATCATTAAAAAAAGTCGATTTATTGCGACAATTGCCCGGACTAAATCTGTTAATCAGGCAGAGCAATTTATAACAGCTACTAGCCATAAATATCATGATGCAACACATAACACCTATGCATACACACTTGGCCTAGATGATCGCCAAGTTAAAGCTAGTGATAACGGCGAGCCATCTGGAACAGCCGGTGTACCCGAATTAAAGGCGTTACAATTGATGAAGCTAAAAAATGTAACAGTAGTAGTTACTCGGTATTTCGGTGGTATTAAGCTTGGCGCTGGCGGTTTAATTCGCGCATATTCTAACAGCGTCACTGAAGCAGTCAGCAACATTGGGGTTGTTAGACGAGTACTACAACAAGAATTAATTTTTCAAATTCCTTATAATCGTCTAGATGAAGTCAAACATTTTTTACAACAAAAAAATATTTACATTGCTAATATCAACTATGGTATCAACGTTGAAATACACCTTTTTACCGACATACCCGAGCAAGAAGCAGTAAAAAGCTTGCTAACTAACTTGCTGGCAGGTAAAATAAGCTTTACTCAAGGACAGAGTCGCTACAATGAAATTGATATCAATGAACATGATTACCATAACCAATAAAAAAGATTAGGAATATTCCTAATCTTTTTTTTCATGCTTGTTTTTTAATTGTTCTGGTTTTTCTTGTCCAAGGTGCCAAACTTCAACTGTCGGATCATTTTTATTACGCGAATTAATTATTCTTTGAATTAACCGCAAAAGCGGTTTATATTTTTCTCCCAGTAACCCAATCGATTCAACAAAGAGTTCAAGTGCCAGCAATAATCCAAGAATCAAAACTAAGGTACCCCATAACGGTGAAAGCAGGAACAACAATGAGATAAATGAAAAACTTAGTGAAATTGCATAAATCGATAAGACGGTCTGACGATGAGTCAACCCCATTTTCATCAACTGATGGTGCAAATGGTGTTTATCAGCTTGTGAAACTGGTCGATTATTCAACTTTCGCCGAATCATCGCATAGATCGTATCAGTGATTGGTACACCAAGAATCGTAATCGGCACTAATAAAGAAATAAAAGTGACATTTTTTAATCCTTTAAGCGACAATATGGCAATCATGAATCCGATATACAATGCACCAGTATCCCCCAGAAACATTTTAGCTGGATGAAAGTTGTACGGTAAAAATCCTAGTAAACAGGCAGCCAACATAAAACAGGCAATTGGGATATACAACTGGCGTGTATGTAAGAAAAAGTAACCGACAATTCCCATTGTAACTAAAGAAATCATTGAAACCCCGTCAGCTAACCCATCTAAACCATCAATTAAATCGACAGCATTGGTTAACGCCAAAATCCAAAAAATCGTGATCGGCAAACTCCACCAGCCTAGATCAATCTGCTTGTTAATAAACGGTAAATTAACGACATTCATCTTAATACCGCCTAAAAAGTAAATAACCAGAGCGCCAACAAAAATGCCAAACATTTTCTGACGCGGCTTTAATTCCATAATATCATCAATAATGCCAGTTAAAACGATCACACTTGAACCTAGCAGCACGCTAAAAGCTTCATGAGTAGGAAATTGATCTCGCAATAAAACAAAGACGCCAATATTAAAAGTTACAAAAATTCCTAATCCACCTAAAGTAGGCATTGGCTTCTTATTAATTCGCCTAGCATTAGGGTTATCAACCGCACCTAAAACGAAGGCTAGCCGCCTAATAAATGGAGTGATTGCTACTTGGATAATTACTAAAAAGAACAGTTCGACAATAATTTTAAACATAATTGGCTACTTTCATAATTTAATTGCTTTAATTATACAGGTTAGCGTCTTTTTGTACAAATTAGTCTAATTATAGCAATTATTTAGATATTTTGTCTGCTTACAGTCTAAATTTTAAATAATAAAAAAGCTGGACTTTCAAGGTCCAGTTTTTTTATTTTGCAACTGCAACAACTCGTTTTTCACGAATCACGGTAATTTTAATATTTCCCGGGTAATCAAGTTCTTTTTCAACTTGATTACGAATATCATGTGCTAAAACAGTAATCCGATCATCCGAAACCTTTTCAGGTTCAACCATTACTCGAATTTCACGGCCTGCCTGAATGGCATATGCTTGTTTCACACCATGATATCTCTTAGCAATTTGCTCAAGTTCAGTTAACCTTCTAATATAGTTTTCTAAACTTTCACTTCTTGCTCCTGGTCTCGCTGAAGACAGCGTATCAGCCGCTACAACAAGTTCCGCAATAAATGATAATTTGGGTACATCACCATGATGTGCCGCAATTGCATTAACAATTACATCAGATTCGTGATACTTACGGGCTAACTCTACGCCAATTTCAACGTGTGAGCCCTCTATATCATGATCGATGGCTTTTCCAATATCGTGTAATAATCCCGCGCGGACTGCTAATTTTTCATTCAAACCAAGCTCAGCTGCCATAGTGCCAGCTAGCCTTGCTACTTCAATTGAATGCCCTAAAACATTCTGACCATACGACGTCCGATATTTTAATCGACCTAAAATTTTAACTAATTCTGGATCCATTTTATGAATGCTGAGCTCCATTAAGGCGCTTTCTCCAGCTTCATAAATATCATCGTTAACTTCTTTACGTGCTCGATCAACCGTCTCTTCAATGCGAGCTGGATGAATTCGACCATCCTTAACTAACTTTTCCATCGCTCTCTTAGCAATTTCGCGCCTAATCGCATCAAAACCACTTAAAGTAACAACTTTGGGTGTATCATCAATAATTAAATCCACACCAGTTAAAGCCTCAAAAGAACGAATATTACGCCCCTCACGGCCAATAATTCGCCCTTTCATTTCTTCATTAGGTAAATCAACCACAGATACTGTTGTCTCAGCAACTGTATCTGCAGAACTACTTTGAATTGCATCAATAATTACTTGACGAGCATAATGATCAGCTTTAGCCTGGACTTCCTCATTGCTATCCTTAATCATTTCTGCTTGCTCTTTAACCAACTTATCAGATAGATGGCTTAACACCAGCTTCTTAGCTTGTTCTTCATCTAAATTGGCTACTTCATACAACTTTTGCTGTCTCTTTTGAATTAATTCATCTGCTGCCTGAGCCTGTTGTTTCAGTTGCTCAGATTGTTTAGTTAGTTGCTTTGCCTGTTGATTGAGCTCATTTTCTTGCTCTTTCAACAAAGAATTTTTGTGGTTGAAGGTATCTTCACGCTGTTTCAGACGGTTACGGTCACGCGCCACAGCATCCCGTTTAACATTTAACTCGTCTTCAACTTTTTGTCGATAATCCTGAATTTGTTCTTGAGCTTCAAGAATTTTTTCTTTTTTAGTATTTTGAGCACTTTGCTTGAGAGCATCTGCTGCCTGCTTTTGCGCATTAACTTCTGCTTTGGCAGTAGCTACTTGCGCCTTTGCATCGCTTAAAATATGGTTTGCATCTTGTTGAGCATTTTGAGTTTGCTTTTCCCACCAATTCTTCCGAATTGCGTAGCCAATGCCATAACCAACTAAAATTGAAATAATTGCAACCGCGACGGGAATCAAAATTGTGTTTGTCATGATTACTATCGCCTTTTTTCAGATTATTCACACAATATTAATAATAAAGAACCAAATTGCAACTGTCAATCAACAAGAAAAAAACCTTGACCTAAATTCCTAAGTCAAGATCAATTTCTTCTATTTTATTTGCTTTTTTTGGTGGTTTCTTCTGACTTAGCAGCCTCCTTGACAGAAGTCTCATCTTTGGCAGTTTTGGCTTTTACCTTTTCAGGATCTTCACGTTCTGCAATTGAGTCTTCATCAATTCCATAGGCTTGCCTTACTTTTTGTTCAACTTCAGTATAGACATCAGTATGCTCTTCTAAATACTTCTTAGCATTTTCACGTCCCTGACCTATTCGATCATTATTGTAAGAATACCATGAACCAGCTTTAGCAATAATATCCTTTTCAGCTGCCATATCAAGTAACTCCCCACTTTGAGAAATCCCTTGACCATACATCATGTCAACTTCAGCAACTTTAAACGGCGGAGCAACCTTGTTCTTAACCACTTTAATTTTAACGCGATTACCAGTAATATCGCCGCCTGTTTGCTTAATCTTTTCTGCTCGTCTAATTTCTAACCTAATAGTAGCATAGAATTTTAATGCACGACCACCTGGTGTGGTTTCAGGATTACCAAACATAATACCAACTTTTTCACGAATTTGGTTAATAAAGATAGCAATAGTCTTAGTCTTGTTAATATTACCAGAAAGTTTACGTAAGGCCTGACTCATTAGTCGAGCTTGCAAACCAACATGGCTATCGCCCATTTCTCCATCGATTTCGGCTTGCGGAACTAGTGCTGCAACTGAGTCGACAACTAAGATGTCAATTGCCCCACTAGCAATTAAAGTATCAGCAATTTGGAGTCCTTCTTCACCAGTATTAGGCTGTGATAAAATCAAGGAATCAACATCCACCCCTAAAGCTTCAGCATAAGCTGGATCCATGGCATTTTCAGCATCAATATAAGCTGCAGTACCCCCGCGCTTTTGAACTTCAGCAACTGCATGTAAAGCTACTGTTGTCTTACCTGAAGACTCAGGACCATATGCTTCAATTATCCTTCCGCGTGGATAACCTCCAACACCAAGAGCTGCATCAAGAGCTAACGAACCAGTTGGGATAGTCGAAATCTTGGTATTCGCCTTATCACCCATCCGCATTACGGCACCTTTACCAAAATTTTTTTCAATCTTTTTGAGTGCATTATCCAATGCAGTCTGTTTTTCATCTTTGGCCAAGCAGTTTTCCTCCTCTATTAATACTCATTAATTATACGTTGATTTATGTTAATTTTGCAAGAAAAAACCGAACGAACGTTTAACGTCTTTACTCATTCTTAAATACGCAAAAGCCGCAACTTATTTTTTCGTTGTTTTTCTTTCCAAAAATTTTTGTAAGAAATTCAAAATAGTATCAGAGATAATCGCCATTAATGCAGTCGGAATCGCACCTGCTAAAATAATTGCACTACCATTAGTTGCATTAGTTCCGCGAATAATAATATCACCTAAACCTCCAGCTCCAACAAAGGCACCAATCGCAGTAATTCCGATTGCTAAAACTAATGCATTTCGAATACCAGCCAAAATAATCGATAGAGACAATGGCAGTTTGACCATATACAAAATTTGCCAATTAGTCATACCCATGCCGCGTCCAGAATCAATGATATTACGATCAACATTTCGCATGCCAGTATATGTATTTTTAATAATTGGTAATAGCGAATACAAGAATACTGTGACAATCACCGTATTAACTCCCAAGCCCATGCCAATCATAATGATTGAAAGTAGCGCCAATGACGGAATAGTTTGAATAACGTTAGCAACACTAATGACAAAATTGCCTAACTTATGATTGCGTGCAATAAAAATACCAATTGGTATTCCCACAATTGCCGCAAACAAAACCCCATAAATTGACACTAAAAAGTGCCGGGTAAATTGTTCTAAAACATACATTCCATTGTGATTATAATAATACAGCAATTGCTGAAAAGTATTTAAATGTGACATTTATTTATCACCTCGGAAATAATTATTTTTCTTTAAGAACTTCTGGGCAACAACTTTGGGCTCCAGCAGCTGATCATCAACCTGATAATTCAAACTCCGCATTGTATGTACATCAATCTTGCCATCAAGTCGGTGCAACAATGGCTTTAATTCAGGATGCTTACGCAAAAGCGAATTATTAACAATCATTGAAGCTTCATATGGTGGGAAAAAGTGCCGATTATCTTTTAATTGCTTCAAGTGATAACTGTCAACACGACCATCAGTTGAATAACCTAAGACAACATTCATTTTTCCACTAGCTAAGGCCGAATACACTAACCCAATCTGCATCGGATATGCTTGTGCAAAGCTCATATGATAATATTGCTGGAAAGCCTGATAGCCATCACCTTTACGATTAATCCAATTACTATCTACCCCAAACTTAAACTTATCCGCAACTTTGCTAAGATCAGAGACTGTTTCTAACTTATATTTTTTAGCATCCTTTTGGGTTACCATAAAAGCAAACAGGTTTTCATAGCCATATGAGGGAAAGTCTGTCTGATCATAACGCTGCTTAACTTCTCGCCTGACAGTTTGAGTAGCTTTCTTAGCGTTTTTAGTTGGTGGCAAATTCAAATTAGTTGTCAACTCTGTACCAGTATAAGAGGCAGCCTGAATATCCGCATCATTGCGCACCAGTGCCTGATGCATTAATGGTGCAGAACCTAAATTATCAACAATTTCTGTTTGGTAATTGGTTTCATGTTTAACTAATTCCGAAATGATGTTGGCCAATACCTGTGACTCAGTAGTATTCAAAGAAGCTATGCGAACGCTGTCTGCTCCACCCTGTGCCGAGCCCAGGCCAGGTAAACTACAACCACTACTAAATACAGTAACCAGCATTATTCCTAATAAAGTTAGCCAACGAATTATTTTTTTCTTCATGTCGTTTGCCTCCTTTAGTTACTCTTCTGGGTTGCTGGGGTTAATTTAGCCTCAACCTTTCCAAGCAAATAATCTGTCAAAATTGCCAGTAAGATTACTGGAACAGTCCCACCAATGATTAAATCGGGCTGGAACAGATTCAAGCCATTAAAGATTAAGTCTCCTAGTCCGCCTGCACCAATATAGGATGCTAACGTTGACCACGCAATTACATAAATTGCTGACAACCTAATTCCTGACATGATTACAGGCATTGCCAATGGAACTTCAACTTTCATAATCGATTGAAAGTTGGTCATTCCCAATCCCTTTGCTGAATCGATCACATTAGCATCAACGCCTTTCATACCAATATATGTATTACGCAAGATGGGCATCAAACTATAAATGAACAAAGCGACAATCGATGGCAGCTTCCCAATTCCAAAAATCGGTAACATCAAAGCAAGCAAAGCCAATGCAGGAATCGTTTGTAGCATACTAGCAATATTCATCACGACATTAGCAGTTTTTGGAAAACGGGAAAGGATTACTCCCAAAGGAACAGCTACTAGGACACCCAAGCCTAGTGAAATAGCTGAAAGATAAATTTGTTCCCAGGTCTTTTCAATTAATTCAGAACCATGTTGTGCCAAAAATGCTTCCATTATTCACTCGCCTTCTTTATAGAATCAGTATCACTTTCCGGTTGATCCTGCGATTGCGTTAATGGCGAGGTATCACCCCAAATAGTTTGATATACAGCATCAACTAAACTAGACCGAGTTACAATTCCAACTAACTTTCCTTGATCATCAACTACTGGAATGTAGTGCACGTTTCGTCCCATAATTCGGCTGAAATTATCACGCAAATATTCATCAGGTCCAATGGTATGAATTTGCCTATTGACAATATCACTAACACTGGAGCTAATTCGATACTGTTGCTGCAATTTTTCAATTGGGACAATTCCCTTATAATGATCGGAATCATCAACAACTAGTAATGTATCAACGTGTTTTTGCTTCATTACTTTCAAGGCTTCACGCAAGCTAGCACCAATATTGATCTTAACTGGATCTGGCTTCATAACATCTTTAACTTGCACCGTATCATATTGAGCTTCTGCTAGTCGTTCTTCACCGATTAAATTCCTAACAAAATCATTAGCAGGGTTTTGCAAGATTTCATCTGGTGTACCCTCTTGAACCATCTGTCCATTATCCATTACTACAATTTTAGTGGCCAATTTCAAGGCTTCATCCATATCATGGGTTACAAATACAATAGTTTTACCAAACTTAGTCTGCAATTTTTGGACTAAATCTTGTAAATTCTCTCGAGTAATTGGATCTAAAGCACCGAATGGCTCATCCATCAAAATCAAGTCTTGATTAGCCGCAAGTGCCCGGACAACCCCGATTCTTTGTTGTTGACCACCTGATAATTCAGTAGGATATCTATCCAAATATGATTCTGGTAGTTCGGTCAATTTGATTAATCGCTCCGCTTCAGAATCCAACTTTTCTTTAGGCCACTTTAATAATTTCGGTACCAAAACAATGTTGTCTCGAATTGTCATATGTGGCATTAATCCGTTATTTTGAATCACGTAACCAATATGGCGACGTAAATCAACCGGATTAAAACTGTTCACATCTTTACCTTTAACTAGAATTTTTCCCTTGGTTACTGTATTCATACGGTTAATCATCCGCATTAACGTAGTTTTTCCAGAACCAGAGGTACCAATTAAGCAGCAAAAATCGCCTTTTTTAATTTTAAAATTAACGTTTTCAACAGCTGGTTTTTTAGTTTTAGGATATAACTTTGTTACATCCTTAAACTCAACCATCGGAATTTCTTCTGTCATAATGTCTCCTCTTTTAAAAAAGTCTATTACTTTAATGTTAACAAAAGCATTGCCAGTAAGCAAAAATATCGATTATGTAAAATAACTGAACCAAAAAAGCACTAACCCAGTTAGTGCTTTTTAAATGTAATCTTACATTGAACCTTTAAATACACTCCATGAACTATGGAAATAATCCCAACCTGAATAAATAGTGAAGATTAATGCAATGTATAACAAAATTGTACCAATATAATAAAAGTTACCGATTAATAGAAAAATAACTGATAACATTTGACAAGTAGTCTTAATTTTACCTGGCATCGCCGCTGCCATTACTTGACCCTTATTCTCTGCTAGTATTAAACGCAAACCTGTAACCGCAAGTTCACGACAAACTATAATCACTACTACCCATGCCGGAGCCAATTTTAGATCAACTAGCATAATGAAAGCAGTCATCGTCAACATCTTATCAGCTAACGGATCCGCAAACTTGCCAAAATTAGTAACCAAATTACGTGAACGAGCAATATGACCATCAAACCAGTCAGTTGCTGAAGCAACGGCAAAAATTATCGCGGCAATGACTAATCTCCAGTAAACCGTTGCATTGCCAACTTGAACGCTCGCATCTCCACCAAACATTACTACCAGCACAAAGACTGGAATCAAAATTATTCTAAATACCGTTAATTTATTAGGCAAATTCATTTTTCGCTTGCTTCTCCTATATTACTAGTTATTTCCGTTGTCATTATTAGTAGTAGATGAATTATTCGTACCATTCGTGCCACTATTTTGATTGCTATGCTCAGTATTATTTGATTGGTTGTTATTCTGTTGACCAGTCTGACCTTGTTGATTATTGTTAGACTGATTATTATTATGAGCAGGTTGATTTTGGCTTTGAGTTTGATTCTGTTGCCTATTATTGCGATTAGTCTGATGTTGGTTAGAATCAGTTGTATTATTATGCTGATAATTATTATTTGTATCATTAGACTGACTTGGTTTAGACTGTCTAGCTTTACCTAAGATGAACGTCAATGACATACTACCTTCTTGTTTGGTAAACGGAACTTTTTTACCTCCAATTGTAATTGTCGCATCGGCAGCATTGCTTAAAGTAACTACTACATTATTGGCACTTGGGGATAATTCTAGTGTTCGCTTTTGATCAGCAACTAACGTTTGCGAACCTTGATTAGCACCGTCAATCGTAATAGTCACAGTAACACTTTGCTGACCAGCACGAACAACCAAGTTACGATTCTTCTTTAAACCAGTAACTTGAAATTGATTAGTAGCAATTTCTTTAATCTTAACTGAATTTCGCTTAGCCCGTTTCTTTTTCTTAGGCTTAGCATTATTAGTTGAAGATACCGCCACATCATTGTCAGTGGTGTCAGTTTGCTTATTTGAAGAAAAGTGTGCATACACTACGTAACAAACTAATATCACTACTACAATTCCTAAACCAATAATGATTCGTGGTAAATAATCCTGCCAAATTTTCTTCTTATTATCAGTTGTTTTACGAACTTCTTCACTTTTATTATCAATTGAATCTTCAACGTACTCATCAGGTTCCGCTTTAGGTATGTCTTGATGGTATTCGCTTAATAATTCTTTACCATCTAGGCCTACAACTTGAGCGTATTGCCTAATAAAGGCCCGAACATAAAAATCACCGGGCAATTTATCAAACTCATCTTGCTCAATTGCCGTCAGATATCTACTCTGAATCTTCGTTGCCTTTTCAATATCTGCAATTGAAAGTCCTTTTGCTTCTCTGGCGCTGCGTAATTTCTCTCCGATATCTGCCATAATTACCTCTTTATTAATACTTCAAGTTGGTTTTTAGTTAATCTTGATTAAACTAACCAGCCACCACTGACATAAATTGTCTGCCCAGTTAGATAATCAGAACGCTCATCAAGTAGATTAGTTACCCAAAAGGCAATATCATCACCTGTAGCTAAACGTCCAGCAGGAATCTCTGCTTGCACTTCATCCATTGTAGCTGGATCAAACATTGCATTCATTGGTGTATCTACTGCTCCTGGTGCAATTACATTAACGGTTAATTGAGCCGAAGCGACTTCACGCGCATATGCTTGAGCAAAGCCACTTAACCCAGCCTTAGTAGCACTGTATACTGCTTCAAGAGCACTGCCTTGCTTGCCATATACTGATCCCAGATAAACTATTCGACTATAATCCTGTTTAACCAAAATTGGTTCAAACAAAGCTGTCAACTTGATAGGCAGTTGTAAATTAAGTTGCATTAACTTATCAATAGTTGCTAGCTTTTGCTTGCCAACAAATTGATAATCAGTTATTCCCTGTGCAAAAACAAGTGCATTGACTGGCAATAACTGCTTTACAAAAGCCGACAAGTTTTCATTATTAGTTAAAAAGTCAAACTTAATCGGAATAAAATCTTGCGAAGAGTAATGCTGCGTCAAGTTTTCACATAATTCACACGCCAACTGCCACTGGTCATTACAATGAACATATAATGACCAACCAGCAGCTGCCAAGTCCCGACAAATTGCTTGTCCAATTCCGCCAGTACCACCGAATACAATTGCTCGCTGCATTTAAAACTTCCTTTTTATTTGTTCACATAAATAAGCAATACAATACCTCAAATTGTATAATACTCACCAGCGTATTTCCAGTTTTTCCCGAGCACAATGTTCAAATTTATTTTAACATTTTTTACAATAAAAAAAGTACAAAAACATAACATGCTAAACTTTCTTAAAATTTTAATCAGCTGCCTCGTCGTCAGAAGCCGGCAGCAAAACTTGTCTAGGTTTAGAACCTTCAGACGGACCCACTATTCCTTTGGCTTCCATTTCATCAACAATTCGGGCTGCGCGATTATAACCAATTCGAAAACGACGCTGCAATAATGAAACACTCGCCGTTTGCTGGTGTCTAACTAATTCAACAGACTGCTCATAAAGTTCATCTTCTGGCTCATCATCAGTACTGGCTGCTGCATTATCACTTGCTTGAGGAATAAGACTTTGATCATATTCTGGCTTTTGCTGATCCTTAACCCAGGTAATTACTTGCTCAACCTCACTTGAGGAAACGTAGGCGCCTTGAATTCTCTCAGGCTTTGACGCCCCAACAGGCATGTAAAGCATATCACCACGTCCCAACAATTTTTCAGCACCGGTTTGATCTAAAATTGTTCTGGAATCAACTCCACTCGAAACAGCAAAGGAAATCCGTGACGGGACATTAGCCTTAATCAAACCAGTAATAACATCAACACTTGGTCGTTGAGTGGCTAAGATCATATGAATTCCAGCTGCCCGAGCCATTTGTCCCAAACGAACAATTGCACCTTCAACGTCATGACCACCAACCATCATTAAGTCACTAAGTTCATCAACTATTACCAAAATATATGGTAAAGGTTGCATTACTGACTTTTCCTTATCCTGATTATTGAGTTGCACTTTTTGATTGTACTCAGCCATATTTCGTGCACCGCTAGCTGCAAATAGTTGGTACCGTCGCTCCATTTCTTTGACTACCTTATTCAAAGCGTTAGCTGCCAATTTGGCATCAGTAACTACGGGAATTAGCAAATGTGGCACACCACCATAAACTGATAATTCCACCATCTTGGGATCAATTAAGACCAATTTTACTTCATCAGGTTTAGCTTTCATTAAGACACTGGTTAAAATCGTATTAATTGCTACCGACTTTCCCGATCCCGTGGAACCAGCAATCAGTAAATGCGGCATTTTGGCTAAATTAGCTGAAATTGTTTGCCCAGTTACATCTTTACCTAATGGAACCTCCATTGGATCTTTATGAGCCTTTTCAGACTGATTTTGCATTACATCTTTAAAAGAAACCACCGAATTAGTTCGATTCGGTACCTCAATACCGATAAATGGTTTACCAGGAATTGGCGCCTCGATTCGAATATCCTTGGCAGCCAATGCCAAAGCTAAATCATCCGCCAAATTAACAATGCGACTTACTTTGACCCCAACAGCTGGTTGCACCTCATAGCGCGTAATTGTTGGCCCCAAAATTGCCTTTTTAATGATAACGTTAACGCCAAAACTTTTAAAAGTAGACTGCAATACTTGAGTATTTTTTCTAATTAAGGACTCATCCGTACTTTGATCAACTTCTTTAACGGCATTGAGTAACGATAATGGCGGACGCTGATATGTCGAATCAGTCCGCTGATTCTGCTTTAATTCACCATGGTCAATGGCTCCCAACTTTTGTTCAAGTTGCTGATCTTCTTGATCGGCTAAATGTGATTTTGGAAGCGAGTCAGACTCCGAATTACTTTTAATTGCCTGCTTTTGAGGATGATTATGACTTGAAATTTGAATTTGTGGCTCGTCTTGTTTTACTGATTGATTTGATGTCGTTGACGTAGCCGCATCTTTTTGACCATCTGCTTTAGAAGCAACTTTACCAACTTGCGTATTAGCAATTTTAAAGTCGTCAACATTAGGAAATTCAGTTGAACGATCAACCGCTTCTGGTAAAGGTTCGACAGGTGTTTTTTGCTGTTGTTGATGCTGCTGACGAATTTTACCATACTTGTTTTTTAGCTTAAGTCCAGCTTGTTGATTCTGCCTAACAAATAATTGTCCTGCGGCTTGAATCACGTTGATCAAGGTTCTAAACTTGACATCACAAAACATCAATATTCCACTGGGAATCAATAAAATTGCTAAAATTCGCAACCCGATATGACCAAGTAACGGATAAAAACATTGGTAGCCAAGTGCACCAATCATGCCACCTCCAAGTGGCAAAGTTACTCCTGCTCGCACAAACTCAGCTTTCATTTCATGCCAAAAAGCATTCATAAAAGCATTGTTGACTAATTCATGTTCAAAATAGATACTACTTTGAATCAACAATAATCCTAAAAATGCCAAAAATAACCCGCAACTTCGCTTAAACTTGAAATGCAATGGCTGATTATAAATCAACATTACTAACCCAAATAAAATGCATAAGCCGGCTGCTAATAAATAGGAATCTCCGCAAAAGAGTCGGTAAGCATTGGCAATTTGTTTACCTAACCAGCCAAATTTAGCAAACGCAAATAGTGCAATTACTATCTGAACCAGACCAGTCACTGCCCAGGTTATTCCAGTCTTTTGCACCTTTTTACGTGGCTTAGCTGTCTTCCTTTTTTTCTTCTTAGGCATAACTATTCCTATTCAACTACTAAAAATTAGCTTGAAAATTCAAATTGACTGGCTGATCCAAAGTAATTCGGGTAACTTCATAAGTTAAAGTTTCAATATATTCCACTAAGGGCCGACTAAGCAATTTATAGTCGGTCTTATCTAAATCACTACCATCACCAAAATAATCCTTAATCTGAACAATTTGACTAATCATCCCACTAACTGAAAAGTCTCCTGGCATGGGTGCGACATCAAACACGACGTTAATTTCAAAGTAATTGCCGTCTTGCCCTTCATCTCTAGTACCATCTTCATTTTGTTTTTCAACTTTTTTTAAGCCAAACTCAACTTGATCCTTAGTCTCTGGCTCAGCGTTAATATCGTAATGAAAGTTTTTCACCATAACTGGCGTTTCTTTTGAAAAGTCCATGCTTAATTATCTCCTAAATTCCGTTCATATCGCTGCGGGCGATTATAATTATCTTTTAATTTATCATTTTCATAATGATGACTAGTTTCTAAATTAGGAAAACCCTGTTGACGTAATGCTTCCAACAGCACCATTGCAACTGAATTTGACAAGTTGTAACACCGAATATTATCCGACATCGGGATTCTAAGATTACGATCATAATATTCCCGCATAAAAGTTTCGGGCAATCCAGTTGTTTCTTTACCAAAGATAAAATAATAGTTCTTATTTTTATCAGTATAATCAACTTCGGCATAATTCTTGGTTGAAAATTTAGAAATCAAATACAGTTCATCATTAGCTGTTAGAGTTGCCAAAAAAGCAGCTAAATCATCATGACGATGGACTTCAACTTTATCCCAATAATCCAAACCCGCACGTTTCATTTTTTTATTATCAATTTGAAATCCTAATGGTTCAATTAAGTCTAGCACAGTGTTAGTCCCCGCGCATGTTCGGGCAATGTTACCAGTATTAGCCGGCATCAGTGGCTCATATAATACTACATGATTAGTCATCATTTTCTCCTTAATTAAAAAGATGAGGGTTCTCTTAGCCCACATCCCTTTGTTAATCCTTTACTATATCTTTTGTATCTTTAACTTGGTCGGCTGTCTTGACCTGATCTTTGTCAGTCTGATCCTCTGCAAAGACTTGTGAAACCTTACGGTAATAATTATACACACGCATAGTAATGATCTTTAAGACTGCATAAATTGGAATCCCAAAGATCACTCCCCAAAGTCCCCAAACTGAACTAGCACCGATTAACAATAAAATCGTAGTTACCGGATGCATTTCCATCTTATTACCCATAACCAAAGGACTAATTATTCGTGATTCGATAGTTTGTTCAATCGCAAATACAATTAAAACCTTGATTAGCATTGGAAAAGAAACCATCATGGCAATCACTAATGCAGGAATAATAGAAATAAAAGTGCCAAAGTATGGAATTAAATTCAAAACACCACTTAAAACTGCCAAAGCAACTGCATAGGGCTCACCAATAACAGTGTACCCAATTCCAAACATTATGCCAACCCACAGGGCAACTGTAATTTGTCCTCGAATATATGAGGCTAGAGCGGTATTAATATCATATAGCAACTGACTAAAACTAGCTTGCCAACGCTTAGGAGCAAACCCCGTCAAATATGGCCGCAATTGATGACCATCTTTCAACATAAAAAATAAAATAAAGGGTGCTGTAAACAAAGTCATAAAGATCATTGTAACCACGCTAATTGCCGACGAAATATTGGTAATTGCTGTATTAAAGGCAGTTTTCCCGGATTTAAATAATAGGTTTTGTGCCTGACTAAGTGCGCTATTGAGACTATTTTTAACACTATGGAGCTGTGGATCCTGCAACGCATTTTGTACTGCACTTACCGCATCCTCCCAAATATGTGGCCAATTCTTAATCAATGAATTAATTTGACTTTGCACAATTGGCAACAGCGTATTGATTGCCCAAATTAACAAAACCGCTACTATTACAAGTAAGCCAACAATGGTTATTACTCTAGGAACCTTAAACTTGCGTTCAAGTAAATCAACCAGCGGATTCATAATATAGTACTGAATTACTGCCAATATTAATGGCGGCAACACTGCACTCATAAACAACTTGGCTGGATTTAACACAAAAGAAACTTTGTTAAATAGCCAAATAACTAGAAAAAACAGTAATAAATTAACCAATACTACACTAAAGCGATTATTTAAAAACCATTTTTGAAATACAGTAGTTTGCTTATCTTTTCGTTCGTAATTCATTAAAATATCCTAATCAAATATGTTCATAAATAATTTCAGCACCAATTTCAAATTGCGGCTGAGTTTGTTTTGCTGTTAGACTCAGATAAATAGCATTGGCAAGCGGATTCTTAGGAATCTTTTGACCAATAAACAGAGTAGAATGTCCCAAAGCACGCATATTGCTTTCGACCATTGGTCCAACATAATCAGCCAAATATGTTTGACCATCAATAGTAACGGTGTCACCTTTTTTCAAAACAAAATTATTTACGAGGCTATCCCGGTCAAACTTTTGTATCACAGACACATCTACCAATTCTGGACTCACATTTTCACCAAATAAAATTACCATTTGCTGATCAGCTACAAAGGCTTGCTGACCAATTTGCTTAATTGTTGAAATCCACTTCATTTTACTATTCTCCTTAGAACTTAATTCTAGCATACCAAAAACCGCTTAACTAATATCTAAGCGGTTTTATTTTTTTATTTTTTATGGTAGAACAACCATTTTCGAGCTTCATCAATTAATACAAGTGGAATTGGTAGACAAGCTAGAAATAACCAATCGGTTGGTAATAATTGGTTAGTATTGAATATTTGTTGCAATCCTGGAGTTATTGTCAAAATTAAAAACAAAATGATTTCAAAAATAATTCCATACCAGATATTATGGTTACTGAACAACCCTTTTTGAAAAATTGAGATTTTATTTGTACGACAATTTAAAACATTAGCAATTTGGGTAAAAATAATCGTTCCTAAAACCATAGTAGTTGCACGTGCATATACTGGACCGTTAGCAGCCAAAGCTACATTAGGCCAACCATTTTGCAAATTAACCAGCAAATATGCACCAACTGAAATAAGGCTGGCAATCAAACCATACCAGAAAAATGCCCGTCTAATTACTTGCCGATTTAACAAATGTTCACTACGTTTACGTGGTGCTTGCTGCATAATATCAGGATCCACTGATTCACTTCCAAGACCTAAAGCAGGTAACATATCAGTTCCTAAGTCAACTGTTAGAATCTGCATAACCGTCATTGGTAATGGAATTAGACCACCTGAAAACAGGAATAAAATTGATGGAAAAGCCTCAGGCACATTCGAGGTCAAAATATAGGTCAAAAACTTACGAATATTACTATAAACGGCACGCCCCTCTTCAATAGCAGCTACAATCGAGGCAAAATTATCATCAGTCAAAATAATATTAGCTGCATCTTTAGCAACATCTGTTCCAGTTAAACCCATTGCAATCCCAATATCCGCCTGCTTTAAAGCTGGCGCATCATTAACACCGTCGCCTGTTGAGGCCACAATCTCACCATTTGCTTGCAGCGTTTTGACTACCCGATATTTTTGTTCAGGAGCTACTCTAGCAAAAATAACTTCTCCTCGCAGTGCTGCCCGCAAATCAGTATCGCTCATCGAACTTAGTTCACTACCAGTAATTACACGTGCTTTATCTGAAGTTAACCCGATATGGACGGCCACTGATTTAGCAGTTAATTCTGAATCACCAGTAACCATGATGATTTTTATTTTAGCCTCATGACAGCGACGAATTGCAGCATAAATTTCTGGTCGTGGTGGATCACTCATTGTAGTTAAGCCGACAAAGACCAATTGTTGTTCTGCATCAGCAATTGTTAGCTGATTGACATCATTATTTGCTGCAATTACGCGGTAGGCTAGTGCCATGCTACGCAAGCCTTGGGCAGCATAGTTGGCATTGACTTTAGCAATCTGCTTGCGGTCGTCTTCAGATAGCGGTCGAACCTTGCCTCCAGCTTGAATTCGGTCACACTGTTTAATCGTGTCACTAAAAGATCCCTTAGTAAAAACAATATTCTCTGTCTCAGTTAAATGATGAATCGTTGACATCCGTTTACGCTCAGAATCAAATGGTAATTCTCTTAAACGCGGATACTTTGCTTGCTCTGTTTGTAAGTCAAATCCTGCTTTTTGCGCCATAATTACCAAAGCCGCTTCAGTTGGCGTACCAAGAATCTTTGGTTTGCCATTCTTTGTTTTACTAGGCTGAACATTAGTATCATTGTCTAACGCGGCAATTTGTACAGCCCTTGCTAAATCCGGATTAGCTGAATAAGTTAATTTTTGCCCTTTAAGTTCAACTTGACCATTATTTACATAACCATTACCAGTTACAGTATATTCATTTTCAGGTGTCCATAGATAGTGGACGGTCATTTGGTTTTGAGTCAGAGTGCCAGTCTTATCGGAACAAATAACCGTAGTTTCGCCCAAAGTTTCAACAGAATTTAACTCTTTAACCAAAGCGTGCTTTTTAGCCATTCTACGAACACCCTGTGCCAAACTCAAGGTAACTGTCGGCAATAGCCCTTCTGGGATAAAGGCCACAATCATCCCAAGTGCAAAAATAAAGGCTTTGGCAAATGGATATTTAACGATAAAGATTGCTGCCAACAAGAACAATACCCCTATTGAAACAGCAATAATCGATAATTGCTTAGTTAGCCGGTTAAGTTCTTCAGTTAAAGGACTAGTTACTTGTTCCTGTTTTTGAGTCAATTGTGCAATCTTACCAAATTCAGTATTCATTCCTGTGTTAAATGCAATCGCTTTAGCACTCCCAGCACTAACGGTAGTTCCAGAGTATACCAAATTAGTTTCTGCATAACTACCTTCCCCTGGCGCATATTTAGTTGATTTAGCAGTTGGAACAGATTCACCAGTCAAGGCACTTTGATCAACTTGCAGCGAATTGGTACTGATTAGCCGTGCATCTGCAGGAATCGAATCACCAGCCTGCAAAATAAAAACATCCCCAGGAACCAATTGCTTAGCATCAATTTGCAGCCGTTTACCAGCTCGAATAACATCGACATAAGTTGGCAGTAAGTTGTTAAGTGCAGCTGTTGCTTTCTTAGCAGCCCGCTCTTGCCAAAAACTAAATAAACCATTAATGATATTCACTAGCCAAATTGCAATTCCAAGACCAACAGTGCCACTAATAATCGCAATTGCACCTGAGATCCATAATAAAATTGCCATGGTACTCAGGAAGTTCTTTAAAAAAGCCTTCCATTGTGCTTGTTGTTCGGGCTTTTTAATTTCATTAACACCATACTTTTGCAAACGCTGCTCAGCTTCATTGTCGCTTAATCCACTATCAGTCGAATGCAAATTAGCATAAACTGCCGTAAGCTCATCTTCAGCATAAAGTTTACGAATTGTATTTTGATCCATTAGAGTCGCCTCTCAGACTTTCCGCCCTGAAGTAATATCAAGGTCACAAAATAACATTTCTTAAGAAAAACACGAAATTCTTTATCCTTGCTTGTCGTGTTATACTTATTAAATTAAGTATATTACAATGTTCAGATGGAGGCATGAATATGAAACTATTAATTGGTGGCTACACTAAAAATAAGGCTACTGGTATCTATGAATTACCCGTTACTGAGGGGCAACCAATCAAAGTGGGACAAGCTCAAGAAATAATTAAAATTGGTGGGCCAACCTATTTTGTTAAAGATGAGCAACTGCTCTTTACTATTAATAATGCTGGTGACAAGGGCGGTATCAGTGCATTTAAATTAACTGAGCAACATTATCAAGAAACCGACTCCGCATTGAGTACTGGTTCTTCTCCAGCCTATATTGGCATTAATCGACCGCACAAGTTGCTCTATACAGCTAATTATCATACAGCAAAATTAGCCGTATATTCCTATACTACTGCTGGAAAATTAACCTTACTTGATTCAGTAACACACAAGGCAGACAATTTAGGACCAAGACCTGAACAAATAGATGGTGCACATCCTCACTTCTTCGATCAAACACCACAAGGCAACTTAGTTAGTTGTGATTTAGGCAATGATCGGGTCGATTTCTACCAATTTAAGAATCAAAAGCTCCAACACGTCGCTGAATATCAAAATGAGGCGGGTTTTGGTAGTCGGCACCTAGTCTTTAGTCCAGATGGGAACTATTTTTATGTCGTAGGTGAATTATCAAGCAAGATTAATTTAGTCAAATTTAATGAAGAAACTTGGCAATTTGATAACTTGGCAACTTATTCGACAATACCAGCAAATTACACTGCACATAACGGAGCAGCCGCTATTAGAATGAGCAGTGATGGAAAATTCATTTACGTTTCTAATCGTGGACATAATTCAATTACCGTCTTTAAAGTTAAAGACGACCATACTTTAGAAATTAGTCAACGCATCTCCACCTTTGGCGAATTTCCACGTGATTTCAATTGGGATCAGGCTGAAAAATACGTCGTGGTTGCTAACCAAAATACCAATAATGCTACTTTATATGAGCGTGATGCTGATAACGGGGCGTTAACTCCGCTTCAAAAAAATATTCAAGTACCAGAAGGAACTTGTGTAGTATTTGAAAATGAGTAATTGCTGTTAATCCAATCAAAAGTGTCTGGGAAAAAACTAGACCCTTAAAAGCAAAAAATCCGTTAGAATCTTTGCGTTCTAGCGGATTTTTCATATACATTCTAGCCTAACCTTGTTATTATTAAATTACTACAAAAAACAAAAAAGGTGGGCTTTTCATGTATCAAAATTATATCACAGGTCAAACTGCTTTAACACTCAACTTTGACTTTTCTATTCCTAAAAATCATCTTGCTCAGGTTATCAGTGATTTTGTCGACTCGATTCCTGCCGATGTGTTGCTGGAAGACAATTCAAATACTGGTCGGCCTGCCTATCACCCAGCAATGATGCTCAAAATACTACTCTTTGCCTATTCTAGACGCGTTTTCTCTGGTAGAAAAATTGAGCGGATGCTCACAGAAAACCTCCCGATGATGGTCATAGCTGGTGGTAAACATATTTCATATCATACGATCAATAACTTTAGAGCTAGTAGCCATACCAATCAGCTGATTAAACAAGCTTTTGTCTATTTTACTAATCTTTTGCAAGCAGAAGGGTTGCTTAGAGAAGATGCTATCTTTATTGATGGGACTAAAATTGAAGCTGATGCTAACAAGTATACTTTCGTTTGGAAAAGAGCTGTCGAAAAGTTTCATACTAAGTTAAAGGCTAATGCAGTTGAGCTTTATGATGAATTAATTCAAAAAGAAGTAATCCAAGCGATTACTGAAGAAGAAGCACAAACTAGTCAGGGTCTGGCAATCATGGCAGAACAAACAGAAACTGTCATCAAGCAACTAGATGAAGCAATCGCGGCTGAGCCGAAAGTAATTCCTGGAGGTTCAACTAAAAAACGCCAAAGGCGAGGCCTTAAAAGAGTCTTGCATAAGTTGCGTCAGGATTTTATCCCCAGAGCAGAAAAGTATGAACAGGCGCAAGCAACTTTTGGTGAGCGTAATAGCTACTCAAAGACCGATCATGATGCCACTTTTATGCATATGAAAGAAGATCATATGAGGAATGGTCAGCTTAAACCCGGATATAATATTCAAGTGGCAACTACCAACCAATATGTAGTAGATTATGCACTTTACCCTAATCCAACAGACTTCAAGACTTTAGAACCTTTCTTAAAGCAAATGACAAATTTAGACAAGTTCCAGAACATCGTTGCCGATGCCGGCTATGGCAGCGAATATAATTATTCTATGCTTGAAAATGAGTATGAAGATAAACAATATTTTATTCCTTACAGCCTTTACGATAAGGAGCAGACTAGAAAGTATCAAAATGATCCCACCAAGCTGGCGAATTGGACTTATAATGAGCAAGAAGATTATTACCTTGACTGGCAAGGTGTGCGTTTTAATTTCAAACGGTATGGTAAGCGGAGGAATAAGAGTACGGGGTTAATCTCTGATCTAAAAATATATGAAGCAGATGAGTTTCAGTTAACAGCTGAATTAACTGAGCTAGCCAAAACTAAAAGCGGACGCCAAAGGCAGGTGCAATACAACCCCAATTGGCAATATTTAAAGGCAAAAGCTAAACAAACTCTTCAAAGTAGCGAAGGCAAACTGATCTATAGCTATAGAAAAACGGACGTAGAGCCAGTCTTTGGACATATGAAGAACGTTTTTGGTGTGCGCAGAACACACTTGCGAGGGAAGAAAAAGGTCGAAACCGATGTAGGCTTGATGTTCATGATGATGAATTTGAGCAAATATTGGAGTAGAAGAGGTGGCGGAAAACTTCTTTTACAGGAAATAAGCAATAAAAAACAGATCAAGATTTTCTTATTACGAAAACTTGGTCTGTTTTTAAGTCTGAAGAGTTAATTTTTCCCAGACACTTTTGATTTTCTTGCTTAAAAGATTAGCTGTTTTTTTCTAATAAGCGCATTTGCTCCCAAGATTCAATTGCTAGATGCCACTGGTGACCGCTAACGATTTCGTCTGGCGCGGCTTTAGGTACAAAAATTGCTCCCTTAATTTTAATGCCATCAGGTAAAGGCTTAAATTGATGGAATGGAATATTATTAATCTCGCTACCATCAGATGCCAAAACTGGATTACCAACTGAAAGAATTGGGTAGTCAGGTTCACGTTTAATTGGTAAATTGATATTCAAGTCACCTTCCTTAACTACATTAACAAACATATTAGTCGGTTCACCGTACATGCCGAAAGTTTCCATAACATGCAAGCCATTATCACCGTGACCTGTCATAATAAAGTGCTCTGGATTAGTTTCATATTCAGTCTCGGCATTTCCATTTGCTGCGGCATCTGGGCTTAAACCTTGAGCTAAGACTTGTGGATCAACACCATGAACCTCAAATTCCGTCACACCCGCTTTCATCGGATCGCCCATCTTAAAGTCTTTGTTGATATCCTTCCACATTTGATCACTCAAAGCAATTTTATCATGGTAAAGATTTTCTAATTCACTAGCTGAGTATTGACTCCGAGTAGCAACATTAACTCGTCTAGCATCAGTTTGGGATAATGCATCAATTTCCGAGTCGGATAAATCTTGACCATTATTTTTTACCGAAGCACCTAAAGCCTTCATTTCATGAAGAACATGTTTATTTCTTTCATATTCAATTGATTCAACTTGATCATAAAAAATTTCATGCCCATTCATGTAAACCTTAATATCTAACTTCATCGTTTTGCCTCCTAATTTTGTCGTTAAAAATAGTATTTAACTAAAATTTATTGAAACATTTTGTAACACCAATTGCAAAAAAAGCCTCTTATATTTATTGGTACAAATTTGCAAGAAGTGTTACATTAAGCTGATTAGTATTTAATTACTTATAGAGGAGTTATATGTATCAAGGAACTAAACGTAATTATGCAGCAAAAAAAGCAATTGTTGATGCCTTTTTCCGATTATTAAGAAAAAAGCATTTTTCAGATATTAAGGTTACCGAAATTGTTAACGAAGCCAATGTTGCACGCGTTACCTATTATCGTAATTTCTATTATAAAGAAGACATAGTTAAAGGGTATGTTGAAAATCTCCACCAGGAATTGATACAATTTACCGAAGCATCTCCAAACTTTGCAAATATTTTGCTACCAAAAAATTTTAACTGGGTTTTGGTAAATGCCTTTACTTTAGCCAAGAAAAATAAAACTAATTTTTTATTATTATATGATAATGGTTTTAGCAACTTATTATTAGACTTATTTAACGAATATGCCGAAAAAGTCCTAGCTAGTTACCACAATTTAGACAAATACCGAGTACTAATTATTTCAGGGTCTATTTTTAACATCACTATTCAATGGTTAAAAAATGATACCCCTGAATCTGTAAATGAGCTTGCAGCTAACTTAGTAAAATTGCTATCGATTGATGATACTTAATAAAAAATAGTGCTAGTTTCCTTTAACTAGCACTATTTTTTATCTTTCCCCATAAATTAGTCATATCAAGTGGATCATTAATTTTTAGCTCTATTTTTTGCTGTTGCATGAATGGATCAGGAAAAGCTAAGTAGTAGCAATTCAATGCTTGTCTCTGAAATCCATCAGCTATCCCATAAAGTTGGTCACCAAATAAAGGATGACCCAAAAACTGCATATGAACTCTAATTTGATGTGTCCGACCAGTTAATAAACGCAGTTCTACTAGACTTGCACCATCAACTTGTTCAAGTACCTGGTATTGCGTTTGAGCTTTTTTACCACTTGTAGTAACACTACGCTCTATAGCCTCACTTGATCGTCCAATTGGTGCATCAATCAGGCCTACTGCTTCGTCAGACGCAAAATTACCGTGTACAATTGCATGATATTTTTTAACAAAATCAGTCTTAGAAATTTTACTAAAACGCGAGTGTGCAATCGGATTTTTGCCAACTAATACCAATCCTGATGTATCTTTGTCAAGACGAGTTACAACGTGTGGCTTGAGATCTGGCTGATTTTTTCGCGCAAAATAGCCTAACACTCGATTAACCACTGCACTATCATCCTCAAACCTAGAAGGAATCGATAATACGCCAGCCGGCTTATTTATTACCAAATAATTAGTAGTTTCTTTAACTATTGCTAACGGTAAGTTTGAGGTATGTAGCCATACATTACGCTTTTCTTGGCCTGGAACAAAAATAATCTCATCACCCAAATGCAACTGATAACTGGTATAGCGGCGCTTATGGTTAACCAAAATTAATCCTTGGTTATGTTTAGCATTATTAATTGCCTGCTTAGAAAAGCCGTGCTTAAGTAAAAATGCCCCTAATTTTGGGGGCATCTTTTGTTGTACAACTAACTTAAACAGCGTCATGATTATCTCCAATAAAGGCACTCTGCACTCGTGACCAAAAATGGGTATGACCGAAACGATCAAAACGGATTTCCTTATGCGAAATTCGATAGATAATTTTTTTAGCATTGTGTACATCAATTCTGCTGCCATCAACCGTCATCACAAAATGAGTTGCATTTGGCACAATCGTTATCCATTGCTCAGGAGCAATCACAATTGGTGATGACAAAGTTCTGAAAACCCGATTATTAATTGAAGCAATCTCTGCCATTTGTAGTGCCCGCAGCTGCGGGTGAATCACTGCGCCACCAAGTGACTTATTATAGCCAGTCGAGCCAGTTGGTGTTGAAATACATAAGCCATCGCCGCGAAAGTTCTCAAACAACTGGTCATTAATATAAACATCAGCCTCTAAAGTATGCGATACCCGCTTAACAGCTGATTCATTTAATGCCAAAAAACGCTTTTTCTCATTTGCTTCCGTAACCAATTCCACTTCAAGTAATGGATACTTCGCAGACTCAGCTTTATGTAAGAGTAAGGCTTCAACCATTTTATCAATATCAGAGCTGTGCCAATCAGTATAAAAACCCAGATGTCCCGTATGGATACCAATAAAACGAATAGAGCTAATTTGCTTTTCATAACGATGAAAGGCGTTAATCAGGGTGCCATCTCCACCCACTGTAATTACTACATCAGGATATTTAGCGTCAAATACGATTTCTTTCTTCTGTTCCAGCAAGTCCTTTAGACGAGTTACGACACGCAAAGTTTCTTGATTAGTATTATGCGCAATCGTTACTTTCATGATTTTTCCTTGCCCTTATTTTTTGTAAAAACCTTCTGTGCTTCTTGGACTTCATCTTTTATAAGCGACATTTCTTCATCAAGTTTATATGCCGTCTCTGCAGTCGACTTTAAGCGTTGTGAAATATCATCGGGATATACTCCCTGATATTTATAATTCAATGTATGCTCAACAGTGGCCCAAAAATTCATTGCTAGAGTTCTAATTTGAATTTCAGCCAAAATTTTTTTGGCACCTTCAGGCTGATAAACCACATAAGAAATTACCATGTGATATGATCGATATCCAGATGATTTAGCATTTTGCACATAATCGCGCTCTTCCATAACATCCATATCATCACGTGCATGAATCAAGTCAACCACTTTATAGATATCATCGACAAATTGGCAAACAATGCGAATCCCAGCAATATCTTGCATATCAGTTTCAATTACTTCCGGACTAATCACACGTCGCTGCATCTTTTCTTTAATTGAATCGACACTTTTGACTCTGCCAACTACAAATTCAATTGGCGAATGTTCACCTTTAGTTAAAAAACCTTGACGCAGGCAGCGAAATTTAACTTTTAACTCATTAACCGCTTCGCCATATGGCCACAAAAAGTTGTCCCAATCTATCTTCATAGAAATAATTCCTTTCTCAAGCAATATTCTTATTTTACCATATAATAGAGATAAACAGATTGGAGTAAACAGATATGTCACAAAATAATGAAATTGAAGCTAAAACGCTTTTACCAAAAACTATTTATCAAAAAATTTGTGCTGATTTTCCAGTTAAAGCAAACTTTAATCAGGCAAATTACTATTTTGATACTCAAGATGAATTGCTAAAAAAGCAACAAATTAGTTGTCGGATTCGTATATTTGCCGATCATGCCGAACAAACATTAAAAATTCCTGGTTCCCTAACAGCAAGTCATACATTTCATGAAGCAATTGAAATTAATGATGAGCTTACACATATAAAGGCACAGTCACTAGTGCAGCAGGCACAAAACCAGCATAGCTTAATCTTTAATGGTAGTGTTGGAAAATATTTGCAAAAAAAGTTTCCCAATAATTGTAATTTATGGTTACAAACTTTTAGTAAAACTCACCGTATTTTATTAATCGGTCCCAAAGATTGTGAATTAACTCTTGATGCCACCAAATATCCAGATCTTTATGAAGACTATGAATTAGAAATAGAAAATTCTAATCCAGATTTAATCAATACTATCCTTACTAAACTTGAGCGAAACTATTCATTTACACAAAATTCAACTAACACAAATCAAGCAAAAATTGGCCGCGCACTTTTGCATAAAAATTAAATGTGATTGTATGAGCTTTTCTTTTGTTTTAATGTCAGATATTTGGTAGAGTTACTAATGACTAAAACTGATGAGGTGTTATGCCATGTTTGAGATATTTCTCTTTGTTAATCCAATTGGTGTTCATTGTTACAATACTGAAGTTGCTTTAAAAGAAGCTCTTAGTGAACTTAATATTGATATTTGTTTTCATTTTATTCCCATTAATAGTGCTGAAATCATTAAGGGAGACCTTATTAGACGCAAGAAAATGGGCCAAAAAATTAATGATATACCTCAATTTACGATGGTATCTTATCAAGCTTTAAGGGCTTTTCACGCAATTAGATTTACGTATGGCCAAAAGAAAGCACGCACGTATCTGTTTAATTTACAAAAAGCAATCAGTGCTGATTTTAATGACTATTCTGAAAATTTACCACAAGAAATTGCGGAAAAGTTAAATATGAATTTCGCTAAAATTCGAGATGCAAAAGTCAGTCATTATATTGACGATTCAATTAAGCGAGATCAAGATTTAGCAGAAAAGCTAAATGTTCATAATATTCCTACTACGATTATTTATAATCAAAGTGGTAATTATAATGGTATCTTACTTGAAGGAATTGTCGCCCATGATAAACTGATTGATATTTTTAAGAATAGCGCTAATCAACCACAGCCAAAACAAGCTAAGTATTTTGCATCTAGTCATTTACGATTGATTTAAGGTATTTGGTAATATTGTTATCTGCTGTAACCTGACGAAAATCATGAAAAACCCAGGTGGGTAAATCTGCTACTGTTAATCTTTGTTGATATAACTGAGTTGCAATTTCTAATCCTACTTTGGTTTTTTGGTTTAGCTGATTTTGTAGATAATTTTTTTGCCTTACTTGGTCAACCTTATAATGCTTAAGCTCTGGAGAAAATTGCCATAATGCTTGTAATCCCTGTGCAGTCAATCTAAATTCTTGAGTTTGATAATGTAATTCATTAACTAGCGGTTCAAGCAGAATATTATATTTTAACCTTAAAATTTCCTGACTTGGATCTACTTCTAAATAATAATCGTGCCACAATTGATTTTTACGAAAATAAATTAATTGTGACTTTTTTATTTTGTGCTTCAAGAAATGCCTTTTGCCAACTATCCAAACATCACAGATCTTTATCTGCTGATATAGCGCATGTCGATGTGCAAATTCCCTGCTACTGAGCGGTGCACACTGCACCTCAAAGGCTAGTTGTGAATTTGCTAAAACATCTGCTCGCAAGCGCCCTTGTGCTAAACTAATTTCCTGACTAGCTGTTTTAAAGCCCGCAGCGACCAGCCCGCATTGCAATAATCGTTTACTCTGAGCATGCTCTGCTTTTTCACCTAGCGACTTATTATTTTGGGCAAAATGCTTAAAATAGGGTTGATTAACTTTAGTCACCAATTGTACTTCTTGGTAACATTTAGGACAAAAATACTGTGGTTGCGGTATTTTTTTAGCATGTTGCTTAATTAATTGGGCTTCGGCTACCGCTAATACTAACTTATCATTTAAAAGTGCTGCATACAAAATTATCACCTAATAATAAATACGCAAAAAAGACAAGTGTTACCTTGTCTTTTTTATTTATTATTCGAAAAATCAATCAATGTGCAAAGCAACCCCGTAATTGCTCTAATGCAGCAGTTTTAATTAAGCATTTACCAACAGTTCTAACCCTGGCCATTTCTTCAGACTTAACTTGAACGCCATACTCATTGGCAATTGCCCATGCATCAGCCGGCTTAAGTTCAGCATAATTTTCATCGTTAAAGGATAACTCTAAGTAAAATCGGTCATGCTCATAGTACAGTGCCGAGTTTAAATCACTAACCTGCAGGCTATTAGCTAGTTCTCCTAGCACACCAAAATCTTTAAAGCTATATGCCTGTTTTTTTTGAAATTTCCAGAAATTCTTACTAACCTTAGGTTGCGAAGCATTTCTTTGTTCAGCTTTGCGCCTATTAAGATCTTTAAGTTCCTGATTTACATAATTTTCATAATACTCAGCATCTTTTTCATCATCAAATATTTCATCTAAATCATCATCAGCATCTAAGTCTAAAAATGAATGCCGCGGATCATCATCCAATGGTTGATTAACGTCATCAAGAAAACTTGATAGTTCGTCATTCTTATTTTCCCTATTTACCTTGCTAATTAATAAATCTAGACCTCCATCATTTGGCATAACCTGAAAAGTGACCGGATTATCTTCGCTAAATGAATGATCAGTATCAACTTCTTCTAAAATTGAATAAAAGAATTGTTGAATTTTATTTTTATCACCTAATAAATCTAATACTTTAAGTCCACGCTTAGCTAATTCACTTTTATTAATTCTAACACGAATAGTGTTTGCATCAATATGCTCAACTTGCACGAAGCATCGCCTCCCTCAACTTCTTCTCTTTATTGTAGCCTATTTTGGAAATAAAATAAAAGCGTTAGCTAAAAAACTAACGCTTTTTTATTAATAAACTTGAACATTACAGATCTGCAATCTTTTGCATTTCTTCTAGTTCAAGGCGACGAACCTTTCTTGGTAAGAACCGACGAATTTCATCTTCATTATAACCAACTTGCAAGCGACGGTCATCCATAATAATTGGACGCCGTAATAAACTTGGATTCTTCTCTACCAAGTCAAGTAATTGGTCAATAGATAAGTCATCGAGATTAACTTTTAGCTGTTGAAAAGCTCTTGAACGCGTAGAAATAATTTCCTCGGTGCCGTTTTCCGTCATCCGTAGAATCTGAATCAATTCGTCTTTAGTAAGGGGTTCTGAGAAGATATTTCTTTCTTCGAAAGGAATATCATGCTTCCTTAACCAAGCCTTAGCCTTGCGACACGAGGTACAACTCGGAGATATATATAAATTTACCATATATTTCACGCTCCTTTGAATATTGCTACATTTACCTTAATTTCATTATAGCATATTACTTGTCTTTTGTAAGTAATGACCGTTATTTTTCGATTTATATATCATAATAAGTGTAAAGATTGAATTATCTATGAACTTTTTACCAAAAAAGGTTAAAGAAAAAAGACACATTATGTAATGTGTCTTTGATCAACGTTATTGATTGATTTTTTTCATCAAGTCATCAACTAGTTTTTCATTTTCTGCAGCAGTTTGGGAAACGTTGCAGACTTGATCAGCCAGATCCTTAATATCTTCAGTATTGATTTTCTTCATCAAACTTCTAATCCGTAAAATTGAAGTTGCACTCATCGAATATTCATCAAGTCCCATTGATAACAAAATCGGGAACATAATACTGTCACCAGCAGCTTCACCACACATACCACACCAAATACCATTTTCATGGGCTGCGTCGATTGTGTGCTTAATTAAGCGTAAAACAGCTGGATTGGCTGGTTGATATAGATATGAAACATTATCATTACCACGATCAGCTGCCATTGTATATTGAATGAGGTCATTAGTTCCGATTGAGAAGAAATCGACTTCTTTAGCAAATTGATCAGCAAGAACAGCAGCAGCAGGAACTTCAATCATCATTCCTACTTGTAAGTCTTCGCCTACCTTGACACCTTGCTTAACCAACTTGTCCTTTTCTTCGGCCAAAATTGCTTTTGCTTGGTGTAATTCATCTAAAGTACCGATCATTGGGAACATAATCCCTAACTTACCATATGCAGATGCTCGCAAGAGTGCCCGCAATTGGGTCCGGAAGATGTCCTTATTCATCAATGATAATCTAACTGCCCGAACACCCAAAAATGGGTTCATTTCATCTGGTAAGTCCCAGTAATCAAGGTGCTTATCTCCACCAATATCCATGGTACGAATAATAACTTGCTTACCGTTCATACCTTCGATAACTTCTTTATAAGCCTCGAATTGTTGGTCTTCAGTCGGGAAATCCTTTGAATCCATATACAGAAATTCAGTTCTGTACAAGCCAACGGCTTCAGCTCCATTATCATTAACACCTTGCATATCGTTAGGTGTACCAATATTAGCTGCAATAGTGAATTGTTTACCATCAGCAGTAACTGATGGTTCATTCTTCAATTTTTCCCATTCAGCTTTTTGTTTAGAAAATGCTTCACCTTTTTGCTGGTAATCTGCCACTTGCTCAGAGCTTGGTTCAATAATAACATCACCGCTTAGACCATCAACAGCCAAAGTTTGACCATTTTGAATATCCTTAGTGATTGAATCAGTACCAACAACAGCTGGCAATTCAAGTGAACGTGCCATAATTGCGGAGTGAGCAGTCCGACCACCAATATCAGTTACAAAACCTTTAACAAACTTTTTGTTTAACTGTGCAGTGTCACTTGGCGTCAAGTCATGAGCTACGACAATCACTTCATGATCGATTGTGGAAGGATTAGGCAATTCCTTATTCAGCAAATGTGCCATAATCCGCTTAGAAACATCACGAACATCACCAGCACGCTGTTGCATATAAGCATTATCAGTCATTGCCTCAAAAATACCAATAAATTTTTGAGCAGTTTCATCAAGCGCTGCTTCACTATTGACTTTTTGTTCCTTAATTTCAGTTTCAATCGCACCAGTAAACTCAGGATCATTCAAAATCATCAAGTGAGCTTCAAATACCTGCGCTTCGTCTTCACCGATACTCTTCTTAGCAGCATCACGGATTTTTTCTACTTCAGTAGTAGAAGCCTTAATTGCTTCGTTGTAACGAGCTAATTCGCTATCTACATCTGTCACAGTAGTTTTCTTAAACGAAAGATCCGGTTCTACCAAGAGATAAGCTGGTGCGACAGCAATTCCGTCACTGGCAGCAATTCCTTGTAAAGTCTTGGTCATTATTCAGCTAGGCCCTCTTTTTTCATTGTGTCTGAAATAGCTGCAATTGCATCTTTTTCATCATCACCGTCACAAGTAATTGTTACATCAGCATTTTTACCAACGCCGAGTGACATAACACCCATGATTGACTTCAAGTTAACTGACTTGCCGTTGTATTCTAGATTGATATCTGAACCAAACTTTGACGCAGCCTGTACCAAAAGGGTAGCTGGTCTAGCATGAATACCTGTATCTGCAACAACATGAAAATCGCGTTTTTCCATTATAATTATCTCCTTTAAATTGAAAAATCAAACTGGTAGTAACTACCTATTCGTGTATTAGCCTATCATTTTTTGGCACAATAGACAACATAATTGTAACAGTTTACATCGTAATTTTCTACTTTACACCTGTATAAACGATTTTTCCACCTCTTAAAGCCCGCCCCTTGATATTTTGTCTCTTGCCAAAAGATCTTAGTGCTGATTGAAATTCAAAGGCCTTATCAGGCTCAACTTCGTATTGCTCTAGCTCTCCTTGGACCAATTGTTCAAGAATTTTTTGATAATCCAAATCTTTACCATCTCTTTATTAATTTAATCAAATTAACATTTATCTGAAGAATTAATTTTACCATCATTACCTAATATAGCAAAAATAAAATTCAGTAGTTAGCACTTGACTGTTTAGAGTGCTAATTATATAATTTAGTAAATCAAAAATGAAAGGCGGTAACTATCAGTGCTTTGTCAAAACTGTCAAAAAAGACCAGCCTCCATTCACCTGTTTGCTAAGGTAAATGGTCAAAGTCAAGAAATAAATTTATGTGGAAAATGTTATCAAGATTTAAAACAACAAGGAAATATTAATATGGACGAAAACGGAAATAGTAATTTCTTTGGTGATTTCGGAGATTTGTTTGGCTCAATGAGTGGTAATTCACGGGGCAATTTAAACCAAGGTCCGCAAGGCCCACTAAACCAAGGTGGAGGTCAAGGACCAAATGGTAATTCTTTGCTTGAGCAATACGGAACAAATCTGACTGATCTTGCTAAAAAAGGTAAAATTGACCCAGTCATTGGTCGCGATCAAGAAATCGCTCGAGTGATTGAAATTTTAAATAGAAGAACCAAAAATAATCCTGTCTTAATTGGAGAGGCTGGAGTTGGTAAAACGGCAGTTGTTGAAGGTTTAGCTCAACAGATTGTTGACGGCTCAGTACCAGCCAAATTGCAGGACAAGCAAATCATTTCATTAAATGTGGTTTCGTTAGTTCAAGGAACCGGGATTCGCGGACAATTTGAACAAAGAATGCAACAACTAATTAAAGAATTGCAAAGTAAAGACGATGTTATTCTATTTATCGACGAAATTCATGAAATTGTCGGTGCTGGTAATGCCGAAGGCGGCATGGACGCAGGTAATATTATTAAACCTGCTTTGGCCCGCGGCGAACTGCAACTAGTTGGTGCAACAACAATTAAAGAATATCGGGATATTGAAAAAGACTCTGCTTTAGCTCGTCGATTCCAACCAGTTGAAGTAAAAGAACCTTCAGTTGAAGAAACAGTTAAAATCTTACAAGGGATTCAGAAGCGCTACGAAGACTATCACCATGTTCACTATACTGATGATGCCATTAAAGCAGCTGCTGAATTATCGCAACGGTATATCCAAGACCGGTTCCTACCCGATAAGGCAATTGACCTATTGGATGAGGCAGGTTCTAGGATGAATCTTACTATCCCGTTTGTTGATAAAGATAAAATTAAAGAACGGATCGATGCAGCCCAAAAATTAAAGCAAGACTCCCTTAAAAACGAGGATTACGAAAAAGCGGCTTATTATCGTGACCAAATCGACAAATATACCAAGATGCAAGACCAAAAGGTCGATCCTGATAAATCACCAGTAATTACCAGTAAAATCATGAACAAAATTGTAGAAGAAAAGACTGGTATCCCAGTTGGTGAACTACAGAAGCAAGAAGAAAATCAACTGCAAAACTTGGCACCAACGCTTGAAAAACACGTTATTGGTCAAAACCAAGCAGTTGACAAAGTTGCTCGAGCTATTAGAAGAAACCGAATCGGCTTTAACGAATCAGGTCGCCCAATTGGATCTTTCTTATTTGTTGGTCCAACTGGAGTTGGTAAAACTGAACTGGCTAAACAATTGGCTAAGCAAATGTTTGGTACAGAAGAAGCAATGATTCGCTTTGATATGTCTGAATATATGGAATCATATTCTGTTTCGAAACTAATTGGTTCTGCTCCTGGCTACGTCGGTTATGAAGAAGCTGGTCAATTAACCGAACGAGTTCGTCATAATCCATACAGTTTAATCTTGTTAGATGAGATTGAAAAAGCTGATCCTTCAGTCATGAATATCTTTTTACAAATTCTTGATGATGGTCGCCTAACCGACTCACAAGGTCGAACAGTTTCATTTAAAGATACGATTATTATTATGACTTCGAATGCAGGACAAGGTATTAAAAATGCTAGTGTCGGCTTTACAGCTGAAAATAACACTGAAGAACCTGATTCTGCTAGAAAATCGATGAGTCAATTCTTCAAACCTGAATTCCTAAACAGGTTAGACGATGTTATTGAGTTCAATGAACTATCTAAGGATGATCTGGTTAAGATTGTTAACTTAATGCTTGACCAAACTAACAATATGGTTAAAAATCAAGGTCTACATATAGAAGTTACTGAAGATGCTAAGAAAAAATTAGTTGAACTTGGCTTTAACCCAGCAATGGGTGCACGACCTTTGCGTAGAACAATTCAAGAAGAAATCGAAGACAAGGTCGCTGACTTTAAGCTTGATCACCCAACAGCTACCAACCTAATTGCTAGCGTTGATAACAATGAAATTGTGATTAACGACCAAGAGGCAACTGCTAAAGTTGACAGTGATGATAATAACTCAAACTAAAGTGCTTGTTTTTAACATGATTGTCCCAAATGGTGATAATCATGTTTTTTATTAAAGAAAAAAATCAAGATTAGCGTTATAATAAATTTAAGATTAGTTACAAAGAAGAAACGGGTGAAATCCATGCATTTAATAGATGTAACCAACAGTTATACAGACCTAGTTCATAGTCAACTCAATTCAACCGATGCTAACTTTGTCAAAGTTTTCTCTTTGGGTAATACTTCCGTTGTCTATACCGAAAGTGATAAAGCAATTGGTATTGCCATTGAAAATCATGATAGACGCATTCGTAAAGATGAGATTGATTTTATTGTCAAACGACTGATTAAGGAACAAGATCCTTCATATTCTGTCACTGTTGATGATAAGCAACAGCAAATCGAACTTCACGTTGATAAATAAAAAAGTTGGCATAAAGCCAACTTTTTTTATTATAATTTTTCAGTTAGCTTAACCTCCGGATACTTGTCTTGGAAGAAGCGTTCTGCAAATTGATTTTCAAACAAGAATAAAGGCTGATCATAGCGGTCTTTAACCAATAAGTTACGACTATTCGACATTGCTGGATCAAGCTGCTCAGGGGATATCCAGCGTGCAATACGATGTCCAATACTGTTCATCTCAACTTCTGAATTATACTCATTTTGCATTCTGAATTTAAAAACTTCAAATTGCAATTGACCAACTGCACCTAAGATATATTCATCCGTTTGATAGTTGCGATAAAGCTGAATAGCACCTTCTTGCACTAGCTGTGTCATCCCTTTATGAAATGACTTCTGCTTCATCACATTTTTAGCAGTTACCCTGACAAATAATTCAGGGGTAAATTCAGGTAATGCTGGATAAACTATTTTGTGTTTACCAGCATAGATACTGTCACCAATTTGCAGGTTTCCTGTATCATATAACCCAACAATGTCACCTGCAACAGCATCTGTTACTTGCACACGTTCACTCGACATAAATTCGGTAGCATTATTCAAGCGAATCGGCTTATTGGTACGTGCTAAAGTTACATCAAGTCCTTTTTTAAATTCACCACTGCCAACTCTGACAAAAGCAATTCGATCACGATGATTAGGGTTCATATTAGCTTGAATTTTAAACACAAAACCGGAAAATTCTGAATTATCTGGTTTTAATTGCTCATCATCATTGACAGTATGACTAGTTGGTGCCGGTGCCAAATCAACGAAACTCTGCAGGAACGTTTCTACCCCAAAATTAGTTAAGGCTGAACCAAAAAATACTGGCGTTTGTTCACCCTCCAAAATTTTAGCTTCGTCAAAAGTATTTCCGGCCTCTTTAATTAAATCAATTTCATCCAAGGTATCTTGATATTGCGGATTTTGACTAAAAGGCTCACTATCAGGTAATTTACCAGCTTCATCTAATTTCAAAAAGCGGTCAACACCATCTTTACGATATAATTCAACCCGATTCTTTGACAGATCATATAAGCCTTCTAAGGTTTGCCCTGAACCAATCGGCCAGTTCATAGCCACGCCCTCTATGCCTAACAAATCCTCAAGTTCGGCAATTAAGTCAAGTGGTGGTCTACCATCACGATCTAGCTTATTCATAAAAGTAAAAATTGGAATGCCACGCTGTTTAACAACTTTAAACAGCTTTTTAGTTTGTGGCTCAATCCCTTTAGCAGAATCAATCACCATCACTGCCGCGTCAACTGCCATCAGTGTCCGATAAGTATCTTCAGAAAAGTCCTCATGTCCCGGCGTATCAAGAATGTTAATTCTTTTACCTTGATATTCAAACTGCATTACCGAACTGGTTACCGAAATCCCACGCTGCTTTTCAATTTCCATCCAATCACTGGTGGCATAATGACCAGTTTTTCTAGCCTTAACAGTACCAGCACTACGAATCACCCCACCAAAAAGGAGCATTTGTTCTGTAATCGTCGTTTTACCCGCATCTGGGTGAGAAATAATTGCAAATGTTCTTCTCTTATTAACTTCGTCTATCAATTCACTCATTAATTGCTTTGCTCTTCTTTCGTTTCTTCTGATACTGGCGTTGGAATCGTTAATAACACCGTTAATAGTCTTGAACGCATCATTCTTCTGGTTGTCAATACCATACCATTATCTAGTTCAACCGCTAATTTTTCTCCTTTAGCTGGAATAACTCCTAGTTTGGTAATCATATAACCAGCTATCGTATCAACGTCTTCCATTTCCAGCTCAGTTCCAAACTTTTCATTAAAATCATCAAGTGGCATTTTGCCATAGATCACAAACTTATCTGGTGCTAATTGATTATACAAAACTTCCGCATGATCAACTTCATCATCAATGTCGCCCACAATTTCTTCAATTAAATCTTCTAGGGTTGCTAAACCGACCACGCCACCATATTCATCAGTTAAAATAGCTAATTGCTGTTGTGTCTCTTGCATTTGAGTTAGCAATTCACTTAATTCAATTGTTTCGGGGGCAAACAATGGCGGATTCATTACGTCCTCATAAGTTAAGTTTGCAAAACCTTTTTCTTTAGCTTTTCGCAAAACTGTCCTGATATGGATAACACCCACAATCTTATCCTTATCTTGCTCATAAACTGGAATCCGAGAATATGGTTCACGAATTATTTCATCTAGGTTGTCTTGTAGACCGTCATTATAATCGACCATAAAGGCGTCCGTACGCGGTACCATTACCTCACGTACCATTCGTCCTTGAAAATCTAAAACACGATTTAATAGTAAAAATTCATTATCACTAATCTGTTGATGATCATGTAACAACTTAATTTCACTAATTAAATGCTCTTTAGTCTCTTCATTATTTTCAGGGGAAATTTTATTTTTTAATCGTTTAAATAAATTCCCCTTCTCAGGGTCGCTTGTCATATATTTTTTTACTCTCTTTCTCAAAACCCAAATTAAATATTACTATTATATCATGTACTAAAGCGATGTGGTAAAATAGCTCGTAAGAAAGAGGTCTCAATCATGAAAAAAAGTCATGTTCTACTAGTGTTTACATTTTTACTGTTTATCCCCTATCTATGCAGCTTACTAATTATTGGGATTGGCTATGATGCCCTAGTTTTGCACTCTGCAGACTTGGTACGGACATCTATTGGTGCACTTGTTGGAGCCTTGATCATGTTCGCTATTAAAGCAACTATTCAGCGCCCCGTAGATTTATTAGCAATGGAAGTTGATGACGGCTTGCTCAAGCAATTATTGCGCTTTTTTAGTATTAGACGCCGTTACTTTCTATTAATTGCCAATATTGTCCTTGATTTTGTCCTTTGTTTTGCAGCTACCTTTATTGTCAGGGAGTTTTTGACCTTAGACCAAATAGTCGGCAAATCAGCCGGTATTGTCCTGTTAGTCATGCTATTGTCAACTTGTCTGGGAGCCTACGTTGAATACGATAATTTATCAATTGACCCCGACCAATCCTAATTATCCTTCTAAATATAACCTTTGCGTTAAAGTCTGCGTTGTCGTATCTAAAGTCTGCAAAACATATGGTGTCATACTGTCACCTAAGTTTTCGTAAGTCGTAATCCCGGCAGCGCTGATTTTTTGCAAAAATTCTGGAATAACAACGTTCAAAGGTTGAGCAAAAAAAGCTAAACTTTGATTAGCTAGTTCTTCTTGAGCAACTTGGCCTTCAGGTAAGACAAATTTCATTAATCCTGCTGGAGTCTCAACAACACTAGGTGCAATTACACCATACCAATACATGAAATTTTCTGGACCAAAAACTACTAAGCTGCCGCGCTGTTTTTCTAAATGATTAGCTGTCAAAAACTGCTGAAATCCAGCGTCATTTTCTAATTCTTGATTACATTCCGTAAAAGATTTTTGCTCATTCATCAAGTGATCAGCAAATGGCCGTCCAATAAAAGTTAATTCTGTTTGTAATTTTTTCATGATAATTCCCCTAATATTCTGCTAACTCGTCTAATGGAATAATCTCGCCTGCTAAAAATGATTCGATTTCACTACTTGAAAAGCCATGACTATAAAGATAATTACGCATTTTGCTATTGCGCTGGCTTTCATTTAACCGGCGAAAGCGCTTGTAGGCTTTCACACCCTGTTTTTTTAGGGCTTCCGTTTGCTCATCCGCGTCTGTCTCTAAGCCTGTTTGCTCAATTATTAGACCGCATAGACTACTGCTAAAACCATGACTCATCAATTTCGTTCGCATTTTGCGTTCTAGCTCACGCTGAGAAACTTTACCAATCTTATTTTTCATCGACTTAATCACTCGCTGACCTGCATCAAGCCAGTTATCATCGGCAACTTCTGCCAATTTATTTTGCACTAGTTCAGGATCGACACCTTTTTGCACTAGCTTTTGCGTTAAAGATAATGGGCCATCCGTGCCAATCCGTAAATCTTGGCGTAAAACAATTTCAATATATTTTTGATCATCTAAAAAACCCATTTCTGTTAGTTGTGTAACTGCCATTTGCGCGGCTTTATCAGCTATATCATGCTTTTTTAGGTATTGTAAAATTTCAAAAACAGTTCTTGGTTCATAACTTAAATATGCTGAAGCTAAATTGGTAGCTTTGGCATTAGCATCAAATTGCTTAATCTCAGTTATTTTTTCGTCTGTCAATTCCTGCCCCTTAAGTAGCATAAATTCAGCTATGGTCTGCTCGCTAGCCGAAAAGGCATATTGATTATCCACAAAAATATTATACCGCCCAGGACGTTTTTGGCTACTAACTTTAGTAATAATTGGCATATTGATCCACCTTTCTAAACTTCTTTACTCCATGCTAGCAAATAATGCACAATCTTGCTAAAAACTTTTTTCATCGCTACAATAAAGATTAAAACTTAATAGATTATTGTAGAAAGAAAAATTATGCATAAAGATTTTCGGCGCAAAGAGCCAAAAGAAAAAGACGTTATTATTACTATTAAACGACTAGGAATTAACGGTGAAGGTATCGGCTATTACCGTAAAAAAATTATTTTTATTCCTGGTGCCTTGCCTGGCGAAGTAGTAGTTGCTAAAATTACTCAGGAATTTCCTCACTATTTACAGGCCGAGCTTATTCGGATTAAGGAAAAAAGCCCAGATCGGGTTGACTTTCCTAAAGGTGTTAGCCCAGAAGTTGGTGGCCTTGAATTAGCCCATTTAGCTTATCCTAAACAACTGGAATTTAAGCGTGACAATGTGCTTGAAGCCCTTAAAAAATATCATCCACGTGGCTATAGTAAATATAAAGTCAAGAATACATTGCCTGCTCCTGATCAATGGCACTATCGCAACAAAGCCCAATACCAAATCGAGCAAGATCATCATGAAACGAGCTTAGGACTTTTTGCTCCTAACTCACATCAATTATATGACTTACCTGAAATGCCGACTCAAAATAAAGCCACACAAAGAACTGAACGTGCAATTAAAAAGTTAGTTAATCAATTACACGTCCCAATTGCAAATCCATACCGCAATTCAGCAGGTCTAAAAACAATTGTAGTTCGCCAAGCTCAAGCAACCCAAGAAATCCAAGTTACACTGATTACCGTTGGTCATGAACTCAAAAATCTCTTGAAGTTAAGTCAAGAAATCATGAATTTGTCTAATGTCGTCAGCGTCTATCAAAACGAGACTGATTGGCGTAACCCACAAGTTTGGGGGAACAAAACCGAAAAATTAGCTGGCAAAAAACAAATTACCGAGGAAATCTTAGGTAAAAAGTTTGCGTTATCTCCTCGTGCCTTTTTTCAATTAAATTCAGTCCAAACTACTAATCTTTATTCTGAAGCTTTAAAATTCTTAGATTTAAAGCCAGACCAAACCCTAATCGATGCGTACAGTGGTGTCGGTACACTCGGAATTTTAGCTGCTGACCAAGTCAGTCAAGTAATTGGAATTGAAACCATTCCAGAAGCTGTTTCCGATGCCCAGCACAACGTTGAACTCAACCATATTAAAAACGCTGAATACTTGCAAGGAAGTGTCGAAAAAGTTTTGCCTTCTCTGCAAAAAGATGGTGTGCCAATCGACAGCCTAATTGTTGATCCGCCAAGAACAGGCCTAGCTAAAAGCTTAATCAAGACACTACTTAAGGCTAAACCACAAACTTTCGTTTATATTTCTTGTAATCCATCAACTTTAGCTCAAGATTTGGTTCTACTAACTGAAGCATACGATGTTCGGCTAATTGAAAACATTGACATGCTGCCACAAACACCTCGTTGTGAATGCATCACTAAATTAACTTTACGTAAATAAAAATAGTTGCCGTTTTTGCGACAACTATTTTTATTGTGGGTGAGGCTATTTATACTTTACTAATTTTAACAATACTAATTTTAAATCTAATAAAGGCCTGAAAGGGTCGATATTAGTCTTCTAAAGAAAAAGAAATCGATTACCAGTTATTAAGAAAGACTACATCATATCACTATATTAAATTAAAGATAATTTTGATAATATACAAATTATGGAGATAAAACCTTAGTTATAAGTTCACCTCTTACCACACTTTTATAATATCATAATCTGTAAACGCTTGCAATATTTTTGTTTTGTCTTGCCACTAAGCAAGTCCATAGCTTAGCAACTTAGACTGCCGACACATGCCTCTAATCCGGTCATACAACAATAATAGCTACCCAACTTTTCAAACTAATATAGGACGTTTAGTCAAAACTTTTATCTACTTAATCGACATACTTAGCCAAAAAATGGCTAACTTGCTTCTTATAAGTTTGCGGATAATCCTGATAGGAATCAGCATGTTTAGCCTTAGGTGCAATCCACAACTTTTTAGGACCCTTAGTCGCACGATAATTATCATAGACCATATTAGTTGGCACAAAAGTGTCTTTGCCACCATGAATAAAAAGCATCGGGCGGTGATTCTTTTGTAATTGCTTAGTGCTTGAACCATCTGCCAAAAAATAGCCGACCTTAGCTTTATTAATCCCACTTAAAATTTCCACTAGCGGAAAACGTGGAAAAGCTGGCATACCATAGAGTGCTTTTGCCTCATGTTCGATTTCTGACTTCACATTACTGTAGCCACAATCTTCAACTAAAGCCTTAACTTGGCATGGCAACTTTTCACCACTAACCATCATAGTGGTTGCGGCTCCCATGCTGACACCAAAAATCACAATTTGCTGCTTAGACCCATTTTTTGCTAATAATAGCTGCAACCACTTTTTAATATCCTGTTTTTCAACCCAGCCATAACCAATATACTTACCTTGACTATCTCCTTGAGCGCGCGGATCCGGAGTCAGCGTGTTATAGCCTAATTGATGAAATAAAGCATCATATTCGCCCATATCATCCTTAGTATCCATATATCCTGGCAAAATAATGGCGGTTTTATTCGCGTTAGCTTTAGGAATATAATTAGCTACAAGCTGATATTGCTGATCTGCCGATTTAATAGTCCATCTTTTTTTAGCAACCTTTTGATACCAAGTCTTTTCTCGATACAATGAGTCAGTCTTTTTAATGACCTTGCTATCAGAACTTAGAAAACTTTTTTCTCCCGGAACGCAAGCTACCTTAAAAAAATAAAAACCAGCAGCAGTAAATATGGTCCCAACCAATAAAACGATAATGACTAGTGAAAGCCACAGCTTTTTGTGCTTTAATTGTTTCAAATTAGAAATCCCTCTTTCTTGCCAAATCTAACAATTATTAGTATAGCATTTTAAATTTGTATAGGATATTATTTATGAGATTAACCGATTTATTACAATTAACGAATGATTTGAATCAACAAACCGCCTTTTTTCTAACTCTTGATAAACAACCTGTTCCCTTAGCAAAATTAAAAATCACTAATCAAGCTTGCCTACTTTACCCAGGAAAAAAGCCGCTGACAAAAGCCAAAATTACCAGCCTAGTCAAGCATCTTCATGGTCGCAACATCCCTTTGTGGATTCAAAATAAAACGGAAAAAGTTCCAGTTTATGGTATCCAAATTATTGATGGTCAAAATTCAGTTAGATTGACATAGTAAAACAGCTCTAGTTAATACGAACATCTTCGATTTCAGGTTTAAACATTAAATTCAACAATTTAAATGCAACAAAACCTAAGATAGAGCCTAACGTGTTTAACAATAAGTCATTAACATCAAAAGTCCTATTTCCAAGATAAAAATAACTAAGCAATAATTGCAAGCTTTCAATTGACAAAGAGCTCAAAAACATCAAGCCAATATTAGGTAAAATTCTTTCATATTTTTCTTTAAAGATAGCAACAAAAAATGATAATGGTACTAACAAGATAAGATTACCTATTAATTGTAATAGCATATATGTCTGCAAAACGCTCAACTTTAAATTGATAAAAACTTGCTTGCCAAATCCTAATTTATATGGTACAGAACTTTGAGAAAATAACGGAATAGGAAATAGCGTAACATCCAATAATACCCAGAAATAAATTAAAAATATAATTATTAAAAAACTTCTTTTCCAACTAAAATTCTTATTTTTTAATTGTTTAGCAATACTTATAAACAAGATAAATAAGAATATAGGTATTAGAATTGTACCATTGAGTTCAACAGGTGCTACATACCACTTTCCAGAAATAACTACCATTGCATCATCCTTACTATTATTGTATATTTATATTTTATACAAGCAATTATATATTCTATTTAACAAAATATCAATAGTTTTTAAAAATTTATATAATAAATTTATTAAAATATTCCTGATTGTGTACTTCTTACTGCAAACGAAAAAAGCTGCCCTCACCATTTTAGATGAGGACAGTTTTTAAATAATTATTTTTGGTGATATTGTCGCACTTCATTTTTAGTACCAGCAAAATACCAGTAGCCAGCAGCTTCATCACTTGCTAACTCAACGTTATCAATTGGCTGCTTTAATGCTTCGTTAAAGATCGTTTCATATTGCGAAATGCTAAGCTTTTGCCGACGCAACAGCATTTGCTCATCGGCTATCGAACGCAGCTTCTGCTGATAGCCAGAAACTAGTTGTCCTGAATAAAATTCACCCATTGCACCTGAACCATAAGAGAACAGTCCAATTGTCGCACCAGGAGCTAAATCGGCTTTTTCGAGTAAACTTAATAAGCTAAGATAAAGTGAGGCCGTGTAAATATTACCCACCTGCCGATTAAACCACGCACTCGCTGTAAAATTATTAGCCAAGCGTTGCTCAACTACTGCTGGTTGACCAGCCATTGCCAGATTATTGGCCTTAAAGCCCATTTTAGTGAACGGCAAATGATAAACAATTGCCTCAAACTGAGCTGGCGACCATTTCTTGATTCTTTGATAGTCAGCAAAAGTTCGCTCAAAAAAGTCCAGATAAACAGCTTTAGAATATTTCCCATCAACTAATGCGGTTGCCGAGTTATTCGGTCGCCAAAAATCATTGATATCAGCACTATATGCGCTGTGACCGTCATTAATTGCTAAAATCCGTGGTTCGGCCTTAATCAATAAACTGATACTCCCTGCTCCTTGAGTTACCTCACCACCACTATTTAGACCATAGCGGGCAATATCACTGCCAATTACAATCGCACTATGATGTGGATGCAAACGAACATAGTCGCGAGCTAACATTAGACCAGCGGTCATCCCAAAACAAGCCTCTTTAATTTCAAAAGTTCGTACTGCTGCTGATAATTTTAGTGCGCTTTTAATAAACAACGAACCAGATTTAGACTGATCAACTCCACTTTCAGTTCCCAAAATTAACAGCCCTACTTGATTTAAATCAACATGGTCTAAATAACCTAAAGTAGCATTAATTCCCATGGAAACTGCATCCTGCGTTTGGTCTGCTACACTCATTTGGCTCTGACCAATTCCTTCAAGATACTTGTTGGGATCTTCATTGCGGGCATTAGCTAAATCGACCATATCGACATACTTATTCGGAGTATAAAAACCAATCTCATCTATTCCAACTTGCATTATTTTGCCTTTCGTATTTCAATTAAGTACTTTTGAGCCGCAGCTTGTGTGTAATTCTGATCTTGCTTCATCAATGACAAAACTTGCTGTTTCTCTGTGTCATTCGCTGACAAAGTAGCCACTATGTTGCGGGCTTGCAATTTCATATGACCTGCTTGAATGCCAGTGGTTGCAATTGCCAGTAAAGCGGCTAAATTATTAGCCAAGCCGATACTGACAACCACTTCTGCTAACTGCTGGCTAGTTATACTTGAACCTAATATCTGATAATTTTCCTGGACATCAGAACGAGCGTTAATTGAACCGCCAACTGTTCCCAGCGCTAACGGTAGACTAAGCTCACCGTGAAGCATATCATCTTCAAGCCGCCAACTGCTTAAACTGCAATATTGACCATGCCGACTAGCCCAAAGGCCACACGCAGCTTCGACACTACGTGTATCGTTACCAGTTGCTTGTAATACAGCATCGACGCCATTCATGATACCTTTATTATTTGTAACGCCACGCATTGGATCGGTTTCTCCAATTTGGCTAAGCAAGGCGATCTGTTGAGCAACTGTTTTTCCACCAACACTTTGAACCGATAACTGCACCTTTACCCGACTTATTTGGCTAGGATAATTAGACAAAATTGCGAATAATTTAGTCTTTATTTCAGGAAATATCGCTAATTTTTCAGCCATAAATTCTAAAATAGAATTTACCTTATTAGCCCCCATGGCTTGGGCTGGATCTACTAAGACTTGCAAATAAACTAATTCATGTTCACAACGGACAGTAATTTGTCTGACGCCACCACCGTGATGTACTAAACTGGAAAATTCACGGTTAGTAATTTCAATTAGCTTAGGAAAACTTTGTTCGAAGTCAGCTAACTCAAAATCATCCGCAGCTTGTAAAACAATTTGTCCATAAATCCCTTGACGTTCACTAGTTACCTTGGTGCCACCATTTTGAGTGAAAATGCTAGCGCCATGATTAGCAGCAGCCACTACTGAAGGTTCCTCTGTGGCCATCGGCACTAAATAAGATTGGCCGTTAACTACTAAATTCGTAACTAGACCAACTGGCAGGCTTAATCTACCAACCACGTTTTCACTCAATTGATCCATTTTAGCTAAAGTTGCAGAATCAAGATCGGCTAATTCCAACCCTTGACTAGCCAGCAATGCACGTCTTTTTTCGGGAGGTAATTCATAAAACTTCATTTAGTCAACTCTTTGTAATTCACAAGCAATTGCCTGACCGCCGCCGATACACAGGCTAATCAACGCACGCTGACCATTTCTGTACTTCAAGGCATTAATTGCAGTAGTAATTAAGCGCGTTCCAGTCGCCGCTAACGGATGACCGATGGCAATCGCCCCACCAGCAATATTTAACTTTTCAGGTGCAATGGCTAAGGCTTCCAATAAGGCAACGCTAGGAGCGGCAAAAGCCTCATTAATTTCAATAACGTCATATTCATTTAACTGGTAGTGAGTAGTTTTTAGTAGTTGCTTAATTGCATAATAAGGTGCAAAGCCCATATAAGCTGGATCAGTTCCAGATTCCGCAAATGCACCTAAACGAGCCAAGGGCTGCAATCCCAGCTCTTTAACCTTGTCAGCAGTCGCCAAAATAACCATACTGGCTCCATCACTTAGGGGTGAAGAATTACCAGCTGTTACTTGACCATTAGCCTTAAAAACTGGTTTTAACTCGCCTAATGCCGCTAAGCTGGTATCTGGACGAATGTTCTCATCTTGCAGAATCGTTTTACCATTTACCATCATCTCAATAATTTCGTCTTTAAAATATCCAGCTGCTTGGGCGTGTGCTGCCTTTTGATGAGATTCTAAACTATATGCATCCAATTTATCGCGAGAAACTTGATATTTTTCAGCCACATTTTCTGCAGTCAGCCCCATATGTTCTCCAGAAAAAGCATCCGTTAACCCGTCGTTTAGCATCGTACTTTGCACTGGTGCAGTCTTATCAGCAGCAAACATAGCGGCATTAGTCATACTTTCACTACCACCAACTGCTACTAACCCAAAGTCACCCAATTCCATTTGTCCCTGAGCTAATCGCAAGGCCTTTAAGCTTGACCCGCAAACTTCGTTAATTGTCACACTACTACTGCTAGTTGTCATACCAGAATTCAAAGCGATCTGCCGCGCCATATTTTGTCCCAAGCCAGCAGCTAACACGTTGCCCATAAATAGCGCATCTAATTGCTCAGCAGCTAATCCAATGCTCTTCAGGCTGCCCTTTAAAGCAATCTCTCCTAAATCAACTGCATCATAATCACTCAACCAGCCCTGATAACGACCAAAAGGAGTCCGTTTAGCAGCAACTACAAAAATTTCTTTCATCAAATTATGTCTCCTAGCAAAAATATTTCATGCAAAATCTTACCCAATTTTTGCTACAAAACCTAGTGATTCGACAGAGATTAAGAAAATTTTACACAAAAAAGCTGATTATGTTTATATCACAATCAACTTAATTAGCCTTACTTTTAAAAATGTTCTTAAATTACTTTTTTTACAAACCTTTTTTGCAATTTCAAGCAACGATAACCTAACTTCTCATAAAACTGATGAGCTGCTGTTCGCTCTTCACCTGAATTTAATCTAATTTCAGTTAATCCAAGTTGCTTGGCTCTAGTTTCAAGTTCTAACATTAACGCGTGACCAATTCCTTGGCCTTGGGCAGAACCAGATACTGCCAATGCTAAGACATTAAGCATTGGATCAAAATAACTTTCACTAAAAATTTCGGCATGCACATAACCTAGAACGGTTTCGTTTTCATCCTCAAAAACTAACAGCAAATGGTGCCGCTCATCACTAATTAGCCGTTTTAAATTATTAATGGTTTTATCAACCGGATAATCATAACCCAACTGACTTTTATTTAATTCTTGAATAGCTGGACCATCTCCAGCAACTACATTACGAATCATTTATTTAAATCCTTTACTACTTATTTAGCCTTTTCGGTGCCATTTACAGCTAATCAATTCGTCACATAATAAGATTTTTAAGCTAATCGCAAGATTTTGACAAGCAAAAAGACTGCATTCATTTTTGAAGCAGTCTTAAATCATTATGCTTTATGTTTTGAATCTTGACTCTGCAATTTCTTACCTAAATCAATAACATATTGGCGCAATGCATCCTTAGTTTCGGGATGATTAAGCCCATATTCAATTGAAGTTTCCAGATAACTTTCTTTATTACCAACGTCATGACGTTCACCCTTGAAAACATGAGCAAAGACACGTTGCGTCTTATTCATGGTATCAATTGCATCCGTTAATTGAATCTCACCACCACGACCAGGTTTTTGATTAGCTAAAACATCAAAAATCTCCGGTGTCAACAGATAACGCCCAATAATCGCATAATCACTTGGAGCTTTATCAATATCAGGTTTTTCGACAAAGGATTTAACGTTAATCAAACCAGGCATAATTTCATTTTCAGGTTCAATCACTCCATACTTAGAAACTTCTTCATGTGGAACTGGCATAACAGCAATTGTTGAGGCATGTGTCTTAGCATAACGGTCAAGCAACTGCTTAGTAAGCGGCGTTTTATCCATCATTAAATCGTCACCTAGCATAACGACAAATGGCTCATCCCCAACAAAACTGCGGCCGCGAGCAATGGCGTCGCCTAATCCAGCTGGATAGGGTTGTCTGGTGTAATAAATATTAATCCCTAGCTGAGTAATTTCTTGCGACATCTTTAGTAAACCGGTCTTGCCATTTTCTTGTAAATTCTGCTCCAATTCTGGATTAGAATCAAAATGATCTTCAATCGGACGTTTATTTTTACCCGTGACAATTAAAATATCTTCGATACCTGAATTTTTAGCTTCTTCTACGATAAACTGAATTGTTGGCTTATCAACTATCGGTAACATTTCCTTAGGCATTGCTTTAGTGACAGGCATAAACCTTGTCCCTAACCCAGCAGCTGGAATAATAGCTTTTCTTACTTTCATAGTGTGCTCTTTTCTTTTAGTGTTTCTAAATAATATAACAAATTTTATCTAATTATGCGAGCGTTTATAATTGCGCTTTCTTTGCAAGTACTCCGCTAATCTTCCAGCAGAGTATTGAACATTGGCAGTATTCTTGGCCACCAAGGCTGCATTAACGCAGGTTCCGAGTAATAGAAAGATTGACGCTAAATTGAGCCACAACATAAAAATAATAAAAGTACCGACTATACCGTAATTTTCCCAACTTATATGGAAATGATGCAAATAAAAACCAAATAAAGATGACAAAAGCCACCAGCTAATCAGAGTAGTAAAAACACCAGGCCAAATAACGCGTTTTTTGAGCTTAATATTAGGCAAAACATAATTCAAATAATACAAAATACTAAGTAAAATAATCACTAAGACGGGATAGCGATAATTAAAAATCTTTTCGATTGTTTCTATCGGAAAAGCAAGAAACGGTTGTAAAAATTCCAGCACTTCTTGACCAAAGATCAACATTAAACTGAGTAAAGTTACAATAATAATCATGATATTAGTCAAAAGAATTGTGAATGTTCTAGTAAAAACTGTTATTCGCCAACTTTGTTTAAGTTCAGTAGAACGAACTCCGTAAATCCGGTTCATGCCAATTCTAATCGCATTAACTAATGACGAAACCGACCAAATTGCCACCAAAATACCAAATGAGATGTAACCAGTTGAATTGCTCTTGAGTAAGGAATTAACAATTGGCATAATATATTCGGTAATCTGACTAGGAAAAATCAACTTCAAATAGCCTGCAATAGGTGCCGTATCGATATTAAACAATGGCAAAACATTTCCAATAATGATAATAGCTGGAAAGATTGAAAATAAAATATAGTAAGCAATTACAATTGCGCTAGTTAGTACTTCTCCACGTGAAAATCTGAGTGACAAATTTTTATAAAATTGAACAAATTGTTGGCCAGCAGTCTGGCTTTTACTAGACATACGAATTTACTCATCCAGTTCATCGAAGTGCGGCAGATACTTTTCATAACCATCATACGGTTTCTGCAAGGTTAAAATCTTAGGACCATCCTTAGTAATAGCAAAAGTATGTTCAAATTGAGCAGACTTAGAACCATCTGGCGTGGCATAATAAACCCAATCATCATTAGGATCACTGACGCTCTTTTGTTCAATCCGCCAATCACCACCAGCTTCTACCATTGGTTCACAAGTAATCGTCATCCCTTCGCGCAAACGTAAGCCATGTCCAGCTTTACCCCAATGCGGCACCTCCGGATCTTCATGAATACTTGGTTGAATCCCATGGCCGACAAGTTCCTTAACATCACCATAATGATGCTCATCTTCAACATAATGCTGAATAGCCGCACCAATATCACCAATTCGATTGCCTAGAACTGCCTGATCAATTCCTAAATACATGGCTTTACGCGTAGTTTCCATTAAATCGCGATCTGCTTTAGAAATTTCACCAACAGGATAAGTTGTACAAGAGTCGCTTTCAAACCCGTTTAAATTACAAGTCACATCCACCTTTACTAAATCACCCTCACGCAGCACAGTGTCTTTGCGCGGTATAGCATGAGCAATTTGATCATTGACTGAAATGCAGGTTCCATATTTATAGCCCTCGAATCCCTGCTCTGAAAGACGGCCACCACGACTCTTAACAAACTTCTGACAAAATTCTTCAATGTCCCAAGTAGTAATGCCTGGCTTAATCACTTCACGCAGTCCTTCAAACATTGATGCCAGTAAATGACCAGATGCCTGCATTCCTTTAAGTTCACGAACGGTTTTTATTGTAATCAAAATTAATTTCCCCTTTGTAAAAGTTTACTTAGTTACATTATAGCTTTTTTTAAAAGTTTACTAAAGAAATTCATTAAATCCCCTAAATTAGGTATAATACTATAATGAATGATAAAATCAAGAAATGAAAGGTATGACAAGCATGAAAGCTAGAATTGTCTACGCTAGCATGACCGGCAATGACGCCGACATGGCGGAAATTTTAGAAGAAGATTTATTAGACTATGATTTCGAAGTTGAAACTAGTGAGGCAGAATTTACCGATGCCAGCGACTATTTGACTTGTGATCTATGCGTCTTTGTCACATACACTTATGGCGAAGGCAAAATGACTGACGATATTGCTGATTTTTATGAGCAATTGGCTGAATTGGATTTACACGATAAACACTTTGCCGTCATGGGCAGCGGCGACCAAACATACGCTGACCATTTTTGCGAAAACGTTTTTGATTTTGAAAAAATGTTTAAGCAGGTTGGCGCAACAGAAGTTACTAAACCTGTAACTATTGAAAATGAACCAGATGAAACATCAATTGCAGCAATTGATGCCGCCGCAAAAGAAATGGCTGAAAAGTTAAATGCGTAGAAATTCCCCAAATAAAACGAATATCGTATCTCAGGTGATTAACTTAATCAAGCGTCATCGAAATTTATTCGTTTACATGGTCTTCGGCTTCATAGCTGCTTTAATTAATACCAGTGTTTTTATGATGTTACATAAATGGTGGCGTGGATCAGTATTTTATTCTAATATTATTGCTTTTATTATCTCAAATTTGGCTTCTTATTTCTTCAATCAAAAGGCTGTATTCATTAATAACGTTGACCGAGATCACTCGACTTGGCATAAACTGATTATTTTCTTTACTTACAGAATTATCAGTTTAATTCCTGACCAAATTATTATGTCACTGGGAATTTCTTGGTTACACCTTAACGCCTTATTGATTAAGGTAATTGACCAAGTACTTGTTGGTATTTTCAATTATTTGACCACGCGGTCAGTCTTTCAGGTACAAGAAATGACGATGATTGAGCGGACTAAACGGCGAATTAGACGAATTGAAGCCAGTAAAAAACGGCATCTCAAATAAAAAAGCTAAAATTCAATTATGAATCTTAGCTTTTTTAGTTTGGTCAAAATAATTTATTTAACCAAAATCTATTGGTCGTTGACCTTTTTGCTTTGAAAAGTAATACAGAATGTCTGCTAAAATACGTTCTGCAGCATGACCATCCCCATATGGATTTTGTGCATTAGCCATTTCTTCATAAGACGCCTGATTTTCTAACAAATCAAGCATTGCAGACTTCACCTTGCTAACCTCGGTACCAACTAACTTCAAAGTTCCAGCTTTGACACCCTCAGGTCGTTCAGTAGTATCACGTAAAACAAGAACAGGTTTATTTAGCGATGGGGCTTCTTCTTGAACGCCGCCAGAATCCGTCATGATAAAATAACTTCTTTTGGCTAAGTTATGAAAATCAACAACATCTAATGGCGCAATCAAATGTATCCTGGGATCATTATCGAGAATTTCATGAGCCGCTTCTTGTACTCGCGGTGACAAATGAACGGGATAAATAATTTCGACATCAGGATGGCTATCAACTACCTGTTTCATCACTCTGAAAACCCGTTTCATTGGTTCGCCTTGATTTTCACGACGGTGCATAGTCACTAAAATAATTTTGTGATCTGGATTTACCGTATCTAGCACTTCGTGATGATAATCCTGTTGAATCGTCTGTTCAAGTGCATCGATTGCAGTATTGCCAGTAATAAAAATATTTTTGGCTGGATGATTTTCCTGCAGTAAATTGGCCTTACTCAACTTCGTCGGCGCAAAGTATAAGTCCGCCAAATCATCTGTCATTTGCCGATTCATTTCTTCTGGAAATGGTGAATACTTTTGCCACGTCCGCAAGCCTGCCTCAACATGACCAATTGTTGTCTGTTCATAAAAACTAGCCAGACTAGCCGCAAAACTGGTTGTCGTATCACCATGTACTAGTACTAGATCGGGATTTTCCTGCTTAATTACTTTAGCTAAATCAATCATTACTTTGGCAGTAATTTCTTCGAGTGTCTGATTTTGCTTCATAATATCAAAATCATAATCAGGAGTAATTTTAAAAATTTGCAATACTTGATCAAGCATTTCGCGATGCTGCGCACTAACTATCGTTACTTCATCAAAATTAGGATTTTCTTTTAATTTAAGTACCAATGGTGCCATTTTAATCGCTTCAGGTCGTGTCCCAAAAACCGTCATTACCTTAATTTTAGTCATAAAAACCTCCATGTACCTTTAATTTTACTCGATTTATTAACTCAAAAACAAGCTGATATGCTTTAATTATAGTAAATACAAAGAAAGTGCACCAAAATGAGACAAAATTCCAACTTATTATTAATCACTGGCTTGCTAATTATCATCGCTAGTTTTTGTTTAGTTTACAGCTTTGATAACCAACTTACTAAAAAGAGTAGACGCATTTTGTTTTTGTGCGCACTCATTAGCTTTGGTATTTGTGGTTTATTAGTAATCAAGATAATGCATGACCCTCTTGGGATGTAAACAAAAAATACGCGGTTCTAATAGAATCACGTATTTAAAGATTTATATTAATAGTTCATTAATCGATAGTAACGCCGAGTAGCTGAAGTTCGCCCTGTCCTAGTTGCATAGATATTTAATAATACATCAAAATAATGATTTAACACATATGGTTCTACGAATGACTTTAAATTATCAGCTAAATCTGTTAATTCAAAATCTTTTAGATCAATTACAAAGCAATCCTTAGCAAATTTCTTAGCAAAATCAACTACACGTAAATCTATATCGCGTGTTGTACCACTATTAACCACTACATTTACACATTGATTTTGATCAGTGATTTCAAAAGGACCATGGAAATATTCACCTGCATGAACTGATTGGGACTTGATGCGTTCAATTTCCTCAGATATATAGTTTGCAAAACAACAAGCTTCGCCCCATGCGTAACCAGAAGAAACCCACATTTGCATTTCTGATAAATCTGTCTCGTTAACTTTTTTAACACTTTTAGGAACTAGAGCTTCAATCTTATCAGCTAAATGTTGTGACAAATCACTTAATTGCTTTTGAGCTACAACAGTATCTTGGACTTGAGCTGCGCCACTATATACTTCTAAAAACCATCCAAGTTCAATTAAATTTGCATCAGTATCAACTGAATTAAATTGATAGTCTAAAATTCCCATTTTTTCCAATTCACTATTAGCATCACCAATAAAACCTAATTGAATTGTTTTAGGAGATTTATCCTTAATAGTATTCAGCGATTTAAGGAGTTCAGTTGTTGTACCAGTCTTTGTTCCAGAAACAACTAATGTATGCTCATCTAAGTCTGTCAAATATACGTCAACTAATTCTTCAGGACTAACAATAGTAAATGGAATATTTAATTGCTTGAACATAGTTGGTCGTAAATCAACAAATTTAGTAAAAGCACCTCCACAACCTGTAAAAAAGATCTTCTTAATTTCTAACTTTTTAATTTCGGTCGAAACTTGAGCCACATAATCTAATTGATCAACTGCTTGATCATAATTATTAATAAATTCTGTTCTATTAAAATACATTATTTCTCCTTAACTAGGGCTTTAAGAAGCCCATAAATGAACCTAAGACGCTAACAACAAGAATGGCTAACAAAATCCACATCATCTTTACATGCTTTTTCTTTAGCAACCAAGCAATAAAAAAGGTCAGAGCTAATGGCAACATATCTGGCATAATTGAATCTAACATACTTTGAATTGTTTCTGGATTTTTCCCACCACCAATTGCAAGCGGTATTTTAATGACTACCATTGAAGCTACCATTGCCCCAATTACGGTATTTCCTAAAATATTGATAACATATGTAATTGTATTCATTAAGCCGTCAGACATTTTGTCAAGGAATGTAGTTCCTAATTTATAGCCCCACATAGTTCCATAGTAACGTACTAATAAATTAGGAACATTATAGAGTAATATGAACAAAATAGGTCCTAGAACATTACCTTTTTGCGCCAATGAAACACCAATTCCACTGGCAATAATCCTTAGACTACCCCAAAAAACAGAATCACCTATCCCAGATAAGGGACCCATTAATCCTGTCTTCATTGAGTTAATCGCAGATGGATCAAATTCTGGATCAGAAGCATTTTTTTCTTCCATCGAAGCTAAAACACCCGCAATAAATGGCGAAGTAGCCGATGTACAGTTAAAGAATTCCAAATGACGAGAAATTGCGGCCTTACGCTCTTCTTTACTCTTATATAGCTTATTAATAATGCCCGTCATCGTATAGGCAAATCCCATACTCATCATTCGCTCATAATTAAAAGAAGCCTCCATAGGCATACTGCGCCAAAAGATACCACGTAAATCTTTTTTAGTTAATTTTTTAGGATTTTCATTATTACTAGAAGTCATCTTCTTGTACCTCCCCAGTACTTGGACTATTCGACACTGAAGCAGTATTCTTCTTAATCTCTTCCATAATTAAATACATAATACCGGCCATAATCGCGCCAATAATCGACACTGCAACCATGTCCAATTTCATATATGCTGCACAAACAAATCCAAGAAAGAAAAATGGTGCAACCTTTTTTGAAAATGACATATTAATTAACATAGCAAATCCAACTGCTGGTAAAATTTCTGTAGTAATAGTGATTCCATCAATCAATGCCTTAGGAATAAACTTAATAAACGCACCAACAAATTGACTACCAACTGCAAAAGAAACAGTTGTGACAATTGCCATTAACAGAACCCGTATACCTGATGCCCACAAGTGCATATTCCCTGCACGAGTAGCATCACCATTACTTGCATATTTATCAGCCTTGTGAGCCATTGCTGGAAAGATAACTACATATAGTAAATTCTTAACTAGTAATCCCAAAGTAGCAATTGGTAATACTAATGTTAAGGCGACATTGACACCATATCCGTTCTTTAATGCTAATGCAGTCGCTAAAATACCACCAATTATTTCATCAGGTGGCACTGTCGCACCAACGCCCATTAGTCCCAAAAAGGCTAGTTCCAGAGTTGCACCCATTTTTAGTCCTTCAGTAATATCACCAAAAACCAAACCAATTAAACAACCTGTAACTATTGGTCGTCCAATAAACGAAGAGCCCAAAAAGTCTTGCATATTGGCAAACAGTGATATTACAAATATCCCTATAATTTGTAAGGCCATAATTACTCCTTCTTCTCAATCAAGTTATGAAATTCAACGTCTTTATCTGCTGGAGCTTGTTGAACCACTACACGAACTCCTGAATTCTCTAGTTCAGTTAACTGATCGATTTCACTTTGTGTAACATAGACTGACTTAGCTATATTAACTGAATCATCTTTTTTAGACGATAATCCAAGATCGATTAATTTTACTTCAGGTACTAATTTAGTTAATTTATAAGCATCAGCAACGTTTTCTACTACAATAAACACACGATATTTATCCGTCACACCACTTTTAATAGCAGCTGCAGAATCTTCAATTGATTTAAAGATTAATTTTGCATTATCTGGCTTAGCCATCATAAATGTTTTCTTCCGAAAAGTATCTTTTGCCACCACATCATTTGCCATTAAAATAGCATTAGCTGACAGATTATTGGTCCAAGCAAATGCTACCTGACCATGCAATAAACGATAATCAATTCTTGTCATTACAATCATAATTCACACCTAAAAACTTTCTTCTTCAGTAAAGCTATTATCAACTTTAATTAATTTGATACCAGACGAACCAAGCTCAACTACTTGCTGAAGATTTTCTTCAATTTCATTTGCAGAATCTGAATCCTTAATACTAGAGATCTTAGTAATTAATTCCAATATCAATGGTAAATTCATACCAGATATTAAGAAATAGCTTTCATTCTGAGACGTCAGATCTATAACGTTATTATTGACTGAACCACCAATAATATCCGTCACAAAAACTATTTTCTGGTCCTTAATTGGTTCTATTTCTTCAACTAATTGGTTCTTAAAATCTACACTATCATCCACATAGGCGGTGATGTAATGCAAGTTCTGCTGTTTCCCCATAATTAGAGTAACAGAATCATACATTCCTTTAGCCAAATTAGAATGGCTAGCTAACACAATTTCCATTAATTTTCCTTTCCTTTCGACAACTTTTAACTATCAATTAGAGTAATACAGCAATCGCTTACAGGCAACAAAAAAAGAGCCATTTTTTCAAATAGCTCTTAAAAGCGAACCAATAAGCGAACCAATTATAATTTTAATACCTGATTTTCATTTCAAAATTAACTACATTAGGATCATACCAAGATAAAGTATACTCTACTAATTCATCTTCTCTTGTGTAGCCTAAGTATTCAAACAATAATAAATATTTCTCCTTAACTAAGTTCATTCTACTTGCAATATCATTATCAAATTCAGCTTTAATAGTCGTTTTAAAATGATGTGGTTTAAGTTTTTTAGATTCCATATAATCATATAAAGATAATTTACCAAAATCATATCTATGCGCATCAGAAAATTGTCTAAAGGGAAAATATGATTTTTGCAATGCAACTATTTTATTATTGGCTTTTCTAGTTCGAATTAACTCATAAAATTCAGTTTGTGGTGCAAATAAATTCTCTTTAGTTGGATCCTGATAGACCATCTTAAAAGATTCAACTTGATTAGAGACAGTTTTTTGATTTATTCTAGTAATTTGTGTAAATGAATTCGGTGAACTATCACCAATAGCCAATGAATTATTTAATTTAGCTCCTTTTAAATACGTTCCCGAACCAGGACGCTTTTCTAATACATTGTCACTAACCAACGAATTAATTGCCCGCTTAATTGTTGAACGGCTATAACCTAACCTTTGTGAAAGTATCCGTTCATTCCAAATACGAGTATTTGGTGCAACTTCGTTTTTAATTATTAAATCTAATATTTTAGTTTTAGCTTCTTCATAAAGAAATTTACTCATGCTTATTTCCTTAAAATAAAATGCTCAGGCATGAAACATTCCTCTTCATACCTAATTATTTCTTTTTGACTGTTTTTTATTTTTAAACTACGAACTAGAATTTGACAAAAATCAGACGTTTTAGATAATAACTTCATTTCTTGAGCAGATGCCCAAGTTAACATTATTTTTTCACTTATATTATCTGCTAAAAAGACTTTGTCTATTTCCGCTTCTAAGTCTTTTTCTACAGCCAATTGATCACAATGTTCTATCATATCATTAGGTATTATTGATTTTACTAATTGAATAGGTTCAAAATTCTCTTTTAAAACATAAATCCGTGATCTAAAATTAGTAATTTTCTTCTGAAAAATAGTCGAATAAAAATTAGAATTTGCTATAGTTTCATCAGAGACTAATTCAAGTACAACATTATCAGTATTTTTTTGTGACAGTGGCGTATGATATTCCTTTAAATTAATAAATCTCATATATTATATTTCCTATTTAAATAATTAGTTATATATTTATATAAAATACACTATTTAAAAACATGAAGCAATCAAAAAATCATCCATACCTACCTAGTATAGATGATTTTTATACTTATCTACATATCATATTAATGACCCCGGTGAGATTCGAACTCACCTCTACGGTTTAGGAGACCATTGTTCTATCCAGATGAACTACAGGGCCGGAACACCTAGAAGTTTACTTTACCAAATTTATAGCATAAAAGCCAATCTTTTTAGTAATTAATATTGTCTAGTGAAATATGGTCTTGGACTATTGGCATCCGCAATTTTATCCGCGGCTAAAACAAATGGTGTCCAAATTGCCAAAGCAATTAGCATATTAATCACGCTTAAAACAATTGCTCTCCAGTCATAATTACAAGCTAAAAATGGTCCAATAATTGGCGGAATAATGGTTGGAATTGCCGCTTGGACAGGATTTACCAATCCCATCATGGTTACCCAGTAGGAAAAAGCCACATTAACCATTGGTGCAACAATAAATGGAATAAAATAAACAGGATTTAAGACAACTGGTAATCCTAAAACAATTGGTTCATTAATATTAAACACACCAGGAGCCAAAGCCACCTTAGCAATTGTACGATAATCACTTCGCTTAGAAAAAAGTAAAATTGCTACGATAAGCATTAACGTTCCACCGGCACCGCCAAACCAGGCGAAAACATCAAATGATCCCCTTACCCACAATAATGGAGCAGGATTACCACCACAAACAGCTGTAATATTCACATTCTGGGCAGTTAACCAAATTGAATCCAAAATTGGTGCTAAAACACTTAGACCATTGATTCCAAAAAACCAAAAAACTTGAATCAAAAAGGTAACTAGCATTACCATACCAAACCCCTGACCCATTTTTACCAATGGCAACTGAATCGAATTAAGTAACCAATTACCAAAATACGTTCCTGTGGTAAATTGAAAAATAAAATTAATTGCTCCCACGCCAAAGATAGCAATTAACGCTGGTAATAGTGAATCAAAGGCTCTTTGTTGTGCTTCAGGCAAATTAGCTGATAACCGAATTTTAAGTCGCGCCTTATAACATATAACAAACAATCCTACGCCAATCGAACCAAATAAAATTGCTGTAAAAATTCCGGTGGTTGAAAGCTGCTTAGTGTCAAAGGCATGCCGAACAGAAATATTTTGTCCAGCAATAGTAATTTGCGTAAAATTAGCAATGCTCATTGCTAAAGAAGAAACCGATACAATTGCACCAGTTATTGGATCTACCTCAAAATTTTTAGCTAAATGATAACCTAAAGACAAGGCTAAAAATAACGCAAATAAAGCAAAAGTGCCCCGCCAAACTACGTCACTAATTAAAACCAGTGGCTGCATGGCCCACGCAAAAGTTTTCCAGCCTAGATTAGTTTTTGCTGCTGCAATCAAACTCTTAACCAGCAAGGCAACTGATCCAGCAATGGTAATCGGCATTACCGAAACAAAAGCATCCCGCAACGAAACCAGCCAGCGTGTCTGTCCTAGTTTACTTGCTAACGGTAATACGTAATCCTCAAGCCAATCTACTAAGCGACTCATTTTTGCTCCTTCTGCTTTAAGTAATGTGGATGATAGCCCTTATTTTTATTATGCCGTTTCTTATGTTTAGGCTTTTTACTAGTAGTTGGTGCCTTCAGTTCAGGTACCACGGATTTAGACTTAGGCAACTTGGTAGTTAACTTATTCCCAGCAAAATACACCCGTTCAATTTCTAGATCAGGTAATAATTTTTTTAGATCACGTAAGTCGTGATCATCGCCTAACGTAACCACGTAACCGTGTGCTCCCATCCGTCCTGTACGACCAGCACGGTGTAAATAAGTATTTTGCTCATTTGGCAAATCATAATTAACTACATAGGTTACGTCCGCAATATCAAGTCCGCGTGCAGCTAAATCAGTTGCTAACAACAAATTAATCTTACCAGACTGAAAATCTTGCAAAGCCTGAGCTCTTTTTTGTTTACTAAATTCATTAGCCAGCAAAGAAAATTTAGTTTTAGTATGAGCAAAAATACCAGCAAAACGCATCATCGTCTGATTAGAATCAAAAAACAAAATTCCCTTAAAATGATCAAGTCGGCTAAGCCGTTGCACAAAATCAATCTTATGTGCATTATCAATTTGCAAAAAATAATGTTCAAAAGTTGTCGGTTGCTCATCCCGTACATCAATTACTCTAAATTTACGTGCAAAAATTGTTTCAGCTTCCTGCGTGATTTCGGACTCTGTTGCACCGAATAATAAAATTTGACTATCAGTAGCAAGATTTTGTCCTAATGAACTCAGCAATTCTTGTTTACTAAACTCTAAAATATCATCAGCCTCGTCAATAATTAGAGTCTTAATCTGGCTAACTTTAATGCGATTACTAGAAAAGAAATCAAAAAAGCGACCTGGTGTAGCAACCACTACTTCCGGATGTTGCTTTTTTAGCTTCTGCTCTTGTCGCTGACGATTACCAGCTCCCACTAGACTGATAGCCTTTAAATCTAAAGCATTTACAATTGGATTAATTGCATGACTAATTTGCACTGCCAATTCTGTTGTCGGTGCAATGATAATTAAACTATTTGGTTGGCCCTTTAACGTCTTTTCTATAGCTGGCACCGCATACGCTAAGGTTTTTCCAGTCCCAGTTTTGGCTAAGCCAACGCAACTATTGCCATTTAGAATCGCTTGATATGTCTGTTTTTGAATTAAAGTTGGTTCTTGATAACCTAACTTAGTTAAAATTGTTTGAATTTCTTGTTTCATTATTGTGTTAATTGTCCATATTTCTGTTTATATTGGGTAACTGTGCCATTATAAGTAATCATAGTTACACCACCTTCTTCTAGTCCCGCAACATTTTTGACATGGCCATTATTAGTATAAAGCCAAAACGCATACTGTAATCTACTGGGTGCTTTGGGACTATCTGCCATAAATTTAATATTATCAGGAAAGTACTTTTGATATTTAACTTCTAAATCGACCATTACCGATTTTCCTTGCTGCATAAGCATTTGACAAAACTGGCCCATCTGCTGTAAATAACGCGGATTGCGCTCGCTAACAGCTGGTTCAATCAAAATCGGCAAACTACCAGTATTCGCACCGACCTTTTTCATAAAATAACGATAATGCTGCAATGGAGTTGATTCATTACTATATGCAACGACCGTACCAAAAGCCAATTTAGTTGCCAAAATCTGATCGCGATAAACTAAGTAATCATCATCAAAATATGATCTGCCCTGGGTACTACGCAAATAGACAAAGGAAATGCCGTTGGATTGCAGTTGGTGCAGATCAAGATAGCCAAAGTCTTGATTTAATTCAACGCCAATTGCGCTGGCAGTAGAATTGGCTGGCAACGTAGTTTGTTTTTTATAATTAGTCAAACTAATCAGAAGCAGCCCTATCGTAATTACCAACAAAATCAAAATCGCCGGCAGCGTAAATTTATGATGAAATCTCTTCATTGCTAACCCCCAATATTAATTTTTAAGCTAGACTGATTAATTATACCAGTAATTTAATTATAAGCGAAAAGGGAGATTTTAGATAATTCAACTAAAAAGTGTCTGGGAAAAATTAACTCTTCAGACTTAAAAACAGACCAAGTTTTCGTAATAAGAAAATCTTGATCTGTTTTTTATTGCTTATTTCCTGTAAAAGAAGTTTTCCGCCACCTCTTCTACTCCAATATTTGCTCAAATTCATCATCATGAACATCAAGCCTACATCGGTTTCGACCTTTTTCTTCCCTCGCAAGTGTGTTCTGCGCACACCAAAAACGTTCTTCATATGTCCAAAGACTGGCTCTACGTCCGTTTTTCTATAGCTATAGATCAGTTTGCCTTCGCTACTTTGAAGAGTTTGTTTAGCTTTTGCCTTTAAATATTGCCAATTGGGGTTGTATTGCACCTGCCTTTGGCGTCCGCTTTTAGTTTTGGCTAGCTCAGTTAATTCAGCTGTTAACTGAAACTCATCTGCTTCATATATTTTTAGATCAGAGATTAACCCCGTACTCTTATTCCTCCGCTTACCATACCGTTTGAAATTAAAACGCACACCTTGCCAGTCAAGGTAATAATCTTCTTGCTCATTATAAGTCCAATTCGCCAGCTTGGTGGGATCATTTTGATACTTTCTAGTCTGCTCCTTATCGTAAAGGCTGTAAGGAATAAAATATTGTTTATCTTCATACTCATTTTCAAGCATAGAATAATTATATTCGCTGCCATAGCCGGCATCGGCAACGATGTTCTGGAACTTGTCTAAATTTGTCATTTGCTTTAAGAAAGGTTCTAAAGTCTTGAAGTCTGTTGGATTAGGGTAAAGTGCATAATCTACTACATATTGGTTGGTAGTTGCCACTTGAATATTATATCCGGGTTTAAGCTGACCATTCCTCATATGATCTTCTTTCATATGCATAAAAGTGGCATCATGATCGGTCTTTGAGTAGCTATTACGCTCACCAAAAGTTGCTTGCGCCTGTTCATACTTTTCTGCTCTGGGGATAAAATCCTGACGCAACTTATGCAAGACTCTTTTAAGGCCTCGCCTTTGGCGTTTTTTAGTTGAACCTCCAGGAATTACTTTCGGCTCAGCCGCGATTGCTTCATCTAGTTGCTTGATGACAGTTTCTGTTTGTTCTGCCATGATTGCCAGACCCTGACTAGTTTGTGCTTCTTCTTCAGTAATCGCTTGGATTACTTCTTTTTGAATTAATTCATCATAAAGCTCAACTGCATTAGCCTTTAACTTAGTATGAAACTTTTCGACAGCTCTTTTCCAAACGAAAGTATACTTGTTAGCATCAGCTTCAATTTTAGTCCCATCAATAAAGATAGCATCTTCTCTAAGCAACCCTTCTGCTTGCAAAAGATTAGTAAAATAGACAAAAGCTTGTTTAATCAGCTGATTGGTATGGCTACTAGCTCTAAAGTTATTGATCGTATGATATGAAATATGTTTACCACCAGCTATGACCATCATCGGGAGGTTTTCTGTGAGCATCCGCTCAATTTTTCTACCAGAGAAAACGCGTCTAGAATAGGCAAAGAGTAGTATTTTGAGCATCATTGCTGGGTGATAGGCAGGCCGACCAGTATTTGAATTGTCTTCCAGCAACACATCGGCAGGAATCGAGTCGACAAAATCACTGATAACCTGAGCAAGATGATTTTTAGGAATAGAAAAGTCAAAGTTGAGTGTTAAAGCAGTTTGACCTGTGATATAATTTTGATACATGAAAAGCCCACCTTTTTTGTTTTTTGTAGTAATTTAATAATAACAAGGTTAGGCTAGAATGTATATGAAAAATCCGCTAGAACGCAAAGATTCTAACGGATTTTTTGCTTTTAAGGGTCTAGTTTTTTCCCAGACACTTTAAAATTGTAATTACAGATTAACTGGATAGACTGGCTTTTTACCCTCATAAACTCGTTTCATATCAATCAAACTATGTTCAATCATGTTTTTAACTGAGGTCTTAGTATAGTAGGCTGAATGCGGTGTAATTACTACATTGGGCATCTTAGCTAGCTCTTGATAAGTTTCAGGCAATTCAGACATATCAGTAAATTGCTTCTCAAAAAATTCATTTTCTTCAGTCAACACATCTAGCGCTGCACCAGCAATCTCTCCTTGCTTTAGCGCGTCAATCAAATCTACCGTGTTAATTAAGGGACCACGAGCTTGGTTAATGACCAAGGCAGAGTTCTTCATCTGCTTGAATTGTTCAGAGCTAATCATGTTTTCCATCCCTGGATCAAGCGGTGTGTGCAAGGTCAAAATATCGGCCTCTTTAATTACAGTATCAAAATCGGTATATTCGACAAAAGCTTCATTAGCAGCATTTTCAACCACGTCATAGGCGATGACTTTGGCTCCTAGCGCATGGAACATCTCCGCTACAGCACTACCGATTCTGCCTACACCAATAATACCAACTGTTTGATTATAAATCTCATCACTCATCAAATTTGGTTCACGAACAAAATTAAGCTTTTGCTCATTCTGGAAAATTTGACCCCAGTTTCGTAATAAAAACATTGCTGAAGTCAGCGCATTTTCGGCAATTGCCCGTGGTGAATAAGCTGGCGTCGTAGTAATAAGCATATGGTATTTATGCACATATTCCCAATTAACAATATTATAACCAACTGAACGCAACGCCAAATGCTTAATGCCATAGTCAGCAAGTTTTTGATATACAGCTTCATCAGCAATATCCACTACTTGCATGACACTAGCAACATCAAAGCCTTGTGCCTGAGTGACTGTTTGCGCATCAAGAATATCTTCAGTAGTTTCGATTTCGTCATCTGGATGATGTTTACGCCAGTTTTGCACGTGAGGCATCTGTTCTGGCGTAATATTATATAGTAAAGCTTTCATTAAATAAATCCTCCTTTAAGTTAAATTACTTAATTAGCATTTTAACTTAAATTAATATAATATGAAAGATTTATTTGTGCTATCGCCAATTTAATATGCCCGTTTGCCCTTTTTATAAACTGCTTTATCTACTTGTACGACAGCATGAATATCAGCCAATGGATTTTCATCTAAAACTAAGAAATCTGCATACTTACCTGCTGCCAGAGTGCCGTATTCATCGTCAATCTTCATCAACTTGGCACAATTCAAACTGGTCTGCAAAGCCTCAAAATTAGTAAATCCTTGCTCAACTAGTAACGGCAATTCTTGTGGAGTCATCGTGAAGTCATTAAATGGCGTACCAGCGTCTGTTCCTAAGGTAATTGGTACACCAGCATTTTTGGCTTTAGTAATATTACCCCTTAAATCTTTCCAAGCTGCCGAAATTTTAGCCATTTCCCAATCTGGAATTTTTCCGGGTGCATATTCCATAAATGCCCAAGCACCGACAACTGTTGGTGTTAAATAAGTCCCTTTTTCAAGCATTAAATCAATTTCTTCATCATTGACGTAAAAACCGTGTTCAATACTGTCAACTCCAGCTTTAATGGCGTTCATAATGCCGGGATTACCTTCAGCATGCGCTGCGACCACGTAGCCCTTATGGTGCGCTTCTTCCACAGCTACTCGAATTTCTGCTTCACTGAGTTGAGGCTGGTCTAAGGCATCATTTTCAGTCATCACGCCGCCTGTGGCCATAACTTTGATAGCTCTGGCACCCTTCTTAATTTCTTGACGCACTGCTTTACGCATTTCATCTGGAGAATCAACTAAAATACCAAAGTTAGGACCATCTCCATGGCCTCCAGTCATCGAAAATGGGTGTCCTGATGGCAAGATTTCCGGAACTCTAGTCAATTTACCGGCTTTAATTAATTCATTAAGTTCAATGTCAATCTCAAAAGTACTGCCACATTCACGAATATAAGTTACACCTGAACGTAATAAATCATGCAAATGATCGACAGCTCGCACGGTTGCGACAACTGCACTTGCTTTTGAATCACCATCGGCAGTTAGCGGATCGTTAATAATATGGGTATGACAATTAATTAATCCAGGCATCACATATTTATTACTCAAATCTACCGTCTTGTCAGCTTTAGGTGGTCTAGCTGTGCCCACTTCTTCAATTTTACCAGTTTCATCATTGATCAATATATAACTATCTGATTGTAAATTATCTTGATCACCAACAAACAGATTAGCGTTAATAAAAACGGTTTGACTCATTTTGTAATACCTCCAAAAATTTCCAATAAAAAAACACTCATCCCAATCTAAGGACGAGTGCTCGTGTTACCACCTTTAAATTCACTTATTACTCACATAATAAGCCTCATTAGCTATCAAACAATAGCTTGTAATGATAACGGATACAACTCCGCTACTAGCTGAATATCACTAGCAGTCATCAACCAAAAGCCCATCTTCATTGCTCATTACCTACCAGCTTTCACCAACTTGCCAGCTCTCTTTAAAGATAAATCTAAACAACTACTCTGCTTTTTTGAAATATATAATATTTAATTATACAGACAATCTATCATCATAATTTAAGCTTGTCAACTTAATATGCACGTTTACCCTTTTTATAAACTGCCTTATCTTCTTGTGCAACCGCATGTACATCAGCCAGCGGATTTTCATTTAAAACTAAGAAATCGGCATATTTACCTGCTGCTAGAGTGCCATATTCATCGTCAATCTTCATCAACTTAGCTGAATTAACACTAGTTCTAAGTGCCTCATAATTAGTAAACCCTTGTTCAACCAGCAATTGTAGTTCAACCGGCGTCATCGAGAAATCATTAAATGGTGTACCAGCATCTGTTCCCAAAGTAATCTTAACGCCACGTTCTTTAGCATGCGTAATATTTTTACGTAGATCATCCAATGCATCAGCTGCTTTTTTGATTTCCCATTCTGGCACTTTACCCTTGGCATAAGTTGGAAAGGCCCAATCAGCGACCACCGTTGGTGTTAAGTAAGTGCCCTGCTTCAGCATTAAGTCAATTTCTTCATCATTAACATAAAAACCGTGTTCGATACTATCAACACCAGCCTTGATTGCATTCATAATCCCAGGATTACCTTCGGCATGTGCAGCCACAATCAGATTTTTATGATGTGCTTCTTCAACAGCAGCGTGAATTTCGGCAACACTGAGTTGTGGATCAGTCATAAAATCGTTCTTGGTCATCACACCACCAGTTGCCATAACTTTGATTGCTTTGGCACCCTTTTTCATTCCTTGCCGCACTGCTTTACGCATTTCATCCGGAGAATCAACTAAATGACCAAAATTAGGCATATCTCCGTGACCACCAGTCATTGAATATGGGCGACCTGATGGCATTACTTCTGGCACCTTATCAATCTTGCCATCAGCAATCATTTCACTAATTGAAATATCAATATCATAAGTGCTACCACATTCGCGAACATAAGTTACACCTGACTTCAGCAAAGTATGCAGGTTCTTAACTGAATTGACAGTAGTTTTCACAACGTCTGTTGCCGTACCACCAGTTGGATCATTAGAATCCATAATCATATGATCGTGGCAGTTGATTAGACCTGGCATCACGTACTTATTAGCTAGGTCAACTGTTTGATCAGCTGCTGGCGCACTCCCAGTACCAATTGCTGTAATCTTGCCAGTTGTGTCATCAACTAGCAAATAACTGTTTTCCTGGACTGTTTCACGTTCACCGTCATAAAGATTAACGTTAGTATAAACTGTTTTAGTCATGTAAATTCTCCTAAATTATTTAATTAATTTTCCTGCCTGGTAAACCTGTTTATCAACTTGCTCAAGTGCCGCAACATCAACTAATGGATTAGCCGATAAAACCAAAAAGTTAGCTTGCTTGCCTTTAGTCAAAGTGCCGCAATGTTCATCAACCTGCAGCAATTCTGCCGCATACTTGGTTGCACCCAGTAATGCCTGGAGCGGAGTTGCGCCAACTTCTACCAGCAACTTCATCTCGGTAGTCGTACCGTTATCAAAGCGATTAAATGGCGTACCGGCATCTGTACCAACGACCACTCGCACACCGTGCTTGATAGCCATACCAACATTATTAAAGAATAGTTCCTTGATTTCCGCGTTTTTATTACGCATATAGTCTGGTAAAACTCCTTCTGGTGCATCAGCAATACATTGTGGTGCATTAAGGGTTGGAACCAAGCAAATATTATGGTCTTTCATATAGGCAGCTTGCTGCTCATCGATAAAGATTCCGTGTTCGATTGAATCAACCCCTGCCTCAATTGACAGTTGAATTCCGCGATTTCCTTGTGCATGAGAAGCCACAGTCATATGTTTGGAATGAGCTTCTTCAACGGCCGTATTTAATTCCTCAGCGCTCAGTTCAGTATCATCAACGCGGTCAGTTGGCGACATCACGCCACCAGTTGCCATGACCTTAATATTTTTCGCCCCATGCTTAAACTCTTCACGCACTGCCTGGCGCATATCACTGGCTGAATTGGTCAAATGTCCCCAAATTGTGTCACCATCTTCACCTTCTGGAAAATCACCGTGACCACCAGTAATGCTCATTGGTCGGCCTGACGGAACAATTTCTGGACCCAGGACTTTACCTTGTTGCATTAACTTCATCAGCTTCACATCAGCGCCAGAAAATGCACCACAATCACGAATCGTAGTTACTCCATTTTTAAGTAAAGTTTGCAAATTCTTTAAAGCATTTACCGTAGCCTCGGTTTCACTAACAAATGCCGTTCGATTATTCATTGGATCCATTGTGATGTGAGTATGCGCATTAATTAACCCTGGAACTATGTATTGTCCATGCAAATCAACTGTTTGCTCGGCCGCAGGCGCTGGACCCGTGCCACTAGCCTGAATAAGCCCCTGATCATCTACCAATAACCACGCATTATCCTGCATCTTAGCCGTCTCAGCATCAAATAAATTACAATTAGAAAATAAGGTAGCCATATTTCCTCCTTTTTTAGATCAAAAATTAATTTAGTAATTTTATTTTAAGGTTAGCTTTACTTTTTTACAAGATTAAATTAAAAAAGTTATTGATTAATCCGAAAAGTTCTCTTATAATCGTAAGCATACAATTTTTACATATTATAATTTTATTTTAATTTAGGGGTGACATTATGAGTCCAGCGTTGTATGCCGTACTAGCTTTTACAGCAGTTATGCTTTTTCTAATGATAGGTGAATGGGTATCTTCCATTACTAATGCATACGTACCATCAGTTTTTATTACCGCCGTCCTCTTTGCCGTTGGCTATTGGACGTTTTTACCCAAAGATATCGTTGCTAAAGCTTCCTTTGGGCCAGACTTTGCTAACATTTGTATTTCGTTATTATTGGTTCACTTAGGAACTTTAATGAATTTAAAGCAATTAATTCAGCAATGGAAAGCAGTCTGTATTTCACTATTAGGAGTTGCTGGAACCATTCTGCTAACTCTAACAATCGGTAGTAAAATTTTTGATTGGCACACGGTCATCGCTGCCGTTCCACCGCTAACTGGTGGTTTAGTTTCTGCACTGCTAATGACTAATGGTCTTAAAGCAGCTGGGATTACCGGTTTAGTTGCCTTGCCAATTGCCATGTTCGTTATGCACTCAGTAGTTGGCTATCCGTTAACCGCTTGGATGCTTAAGCGTGAAGGACGACGTGTTGCTGGTGAATACCAAAAAGGCAACCTGAGTGTATCAACTAGCCAAGAAGAAGAAACAGAACTTACTAAAAAGTCAAAATTACCAGAAGAATACCATACTGCATCTTTTATTCTCGTAAAAGTCGGTCTAGTAGCATTGCTAGCCAATGCGTTTTCTGCCTTTTTATTGAAAGTTCTTCACTTTGACTTAAATGCCAACGTAGTTTGTCTAATCTTCGGAGTTATTGCTCACCAACTCGGCTTTTTAGAAGACAGTGCATTAAACAAGGCTAACGTTTATCAATGGTTGATGTACGGCTTATTGGCTTATATCTTCTCGCAATTAAGCGTCACGACACCGCAAATCATCGGTAAAGTTTTCTTACAAATCGTAGTTTTAATGTTCTTAGGAATTTTAGGGATGTTTTTGGCTTCCGCAATTTTGGCAAAACCATTCAAGATGAGCCCTGAAATGGCCTTTGCATGTTCACTGACTGCCTTATTCGGATTTCCAGCAGATTATATTTTAACTACCGAAATTTGCCATAACGTAGCTAAGGATAAAGATGAAGAAGCAGTTCTGCTTGATCAAATGTTGCCGAAGATGCTAGTTGGTGGCTTTGCCACAGTATCAGTTGCCTCAGTCATTATTGCTTCCGTTTTCTTGAAGTTACTATAAAAATTCAAATAAATAAAAACAACTTTTCACGCAGAAATGAAAAGTTGTTTTTTATTTTCGGGGTATGAATAAAAGATATTTACTGTTTTATTTGATTTCAAAGACTGATTAATAGAAAAATTGATTATAGCCGAGACTGACCCACACATCAAAATACAAATCAGTTCACTTTTAAGTAACGATGACGTTGTGGTTGGCATATCCCTTTCGGGTCATACCAAGGACTTATATGATTCTCTAAAGTTAGCCAAAAAAAATGGTGCCAAGATTATTACCATTTCCAATGATTTAAGTTCACCAGTTTCTGAACTTGCCAACACCAAATTGCAAACTGCAGTTAGCGAATTCACTAGTATTGGTTCGGTGGCTGGACAAATTTCTCAACTTTATCTCTGTGATGTTTTGGCACGTGGCTACGAAAAATATACCAAGATTGATAGTAAGAAATTAAAAGAGAATGTTCTACGAGAAATCATGAAAAAAGAAATTTAGACCACACAAAAAGCACATGCCAACGCATGTGCTTTAATTATCTATGCTCAACTGTAAAACGATATAAGCCAAAACTCATCTGTCGCAAAATTCTGGTCATAATCACAGGATCAAACTCACTACTAGTCGACATTACCTGGGTATGCCCACGTTTTTCTACTAAATCATACTGAGTCTGCTTAAAGCCATTGCGCTCATAAAAACGCAAGCGACTAAGACGCTGCTGGTAATTTTCAGCTTCTGCAACTACTGGCTCAATATCTAGAATAATTTCTTTACTAGCAAATTCGTTTTTCAGAAAAGTTAATATTTTAGTGCCATATCCCTGACCGCGCAATTGGTCATTAATTGCCAAATAGGTCAAATAAATAACCGTTTCTCCTTCAACATAATAGGCCAACCCACAAAATTTATTTTGATCATAAAGTGCCATATAATGAACATTCTTATGCCAAGCCATCATTGTCAAAGCTATAACTGGAAATCGCTCCCATCCCGGAAAAGCCGTTAAATAGAGCTGCTTAAAATCATGATATTCCGGCTTACCCCACTTAACTTCTCTAAGTTGCAAAATAAATTTCTCCTTTAACTATTCAAAATCTAGACGATAAATTTGATTATCAGCAATATCTTTGACATCTGCTATTGCGTCTTCGAGATTAAATTCAGTTAAATCAACTTCTTCACCACCTAAAAAATCAATTATATCTGGATCAACTTGTCCTTGTTCGTATGATTCTTGATAATCATTCAATCCCCAAGTACCACCAATATCTTCAATAATGCCATAGCCTTTGCCCTTGATAATCTCAGTTGGTAACATATCTGTATTAGCAATTGCTTCAACTTTTTCAACCTTAATCGATACTTCCCAGTCATCACCAAAATCATACTTTAGTAATAATTCAGCATCTTTTTTAAGACCACTATCTTGCAGTTTAACAGACCCTGGAGTAAAGTCATCTGGCGCCAAATCAGCTTCAAGCAAATTTTCCTCAGTATCACATGGCATTAAATACTTAGTATCAAAAGTTGGTAATGCCAACATTATCATTTCTGCTAGAGCTTTTTGTTCTTGAATAGCTCCTCGTTTTAATCTACGCAATTCTGTTTGAATAATACTGCTACGCACATAAGTTAAGGCATAAAGATGCACTCCAGGAAACATCTTAAATAATGCCATTGTAGCATCTACTAAATAAACCATGTCGTGTTGACCATCAATTTTATAACGGCGCCAAATTTTAGTTTTACTACCTTTTAAAGTCGCTTTAAATTCATATAGATTATGCTTTTGCTTCATACTTTTTTTCCTTCATGTCCACTAAAATCGTTAGTATCAGTTTTAGAATAACATGCAGAATCATACTGAGCAATGGCTTTAAGTCTTTATTAAAAAGAACTTTTTGATAGATTTTAGAATGAACTTAACATTCAAAGTTCATTCTAAAATCCTACAATTAAAACATTTCAAATGTTGCTGAAAAAAGTTATATCCTTGGCGATAAATCAAAATTCAATAAGAAAAGTCTTTATAATATTTGTGATTGGCAAAAAATCACGGCTCTAATTACTGATAAAGAAGAATCTGAACAATTAGCAGAATTAAGAAAAAAAACTAAGGTTATTACTTGTTAAGCGTAACCTTAGTTATATTTATTAATAAAACACAAAGCGATAACTACAATTCATAACAAAATATAGTTATCGCTTTTTATTAAAACATTATTTACAATTTTTTAAAGCAGTCCGTAATTCAGGATCAACTGCATAAATGTACAAACCATGAACTCCTCTAGTCATTAAAACGTTAAATTCATTTCTTAACAATTTTTCAGCATAACTTTGACTTGAATGTAACTTATTAGTTGCCTTTTTATTTTGGCTTTCAAGAGGATCATGAACTATTTTTCCATTACGGTATTTAACGGATGGCCCTAAAACAACACCAACATAATTTAAATCAAATCCTTGTACTGTATAAAGCGATCCTATTTCTCCAATAGTATAATCTTTTTCAGCCCATGGAAGATCAGAATATTTTACTAACTTATTACGATGCTTCTTTTCATATGCATCACGTCTCTTAATTTCATGATTCCAAGGCATTTTCCAATTACCTTCTGAGACTTGCCAGTATTCTTGACCGACAGGAAGCTTAGCTTTGCCTCCAGAATATTGCCAGTCAAAAGTTGCTACCATCCTGCTTATGCCATTAAACTGAGTTTGATTTATAGTTGTAATTTCTTGTTGCATTTTCGCTGGATCATCAAATATTTTTATTTCATATTTGTTATCTTTTGGTATAGGTAAAATCTGATCTTTGTCTATTAAGGAGCGAATCCAATCTATTGTTGCTTCACTTGCATCGATTCTCATTTGATTCTCTAAAACTAAAGTTTCTCCATCAGTTTTATCGACTAAGTCAGACATATAATTTTCATCAATAATTGAATCTATCGACAAAATTTGACCAGGATCAAAGACTGCTAATACCACTTTAGCTCTTTTTAAAATATCCTCAATCATTCGCTTACCATGACCATAATATGCTTGACTATTTTGTGTCAGTAATAAATGTGCTTCATCAACTATAACTATATCATCTTTCCCTTTTATAGTAGTAGAGTTGATAAATGTGGCTGGTTTCAAAACTCTAATGTTAAATTCTTTTGGAAAAAGCTTGTTCACTATCTCTTCGTATACTTTTAATTGTTCATCTTGATTAACTATAATAGAAATCTTAAATTTTTTATTTGCTAATCTATTTTCATGAATTAGGTCATAAAAAATATTACTTACCAAAACAGTTTTCCCTGATCCTGCATTACCCTCAATCAAGATTAACTTTGCTTGATTATCCTTATTATTTTTTTGTAAAGCTCGATCAATTTTGACAATTACCTTTTCCTTAACTCGTTGCTGCTCAATGGTCAGCTTATTAAAAGGTGAAGCTTTAAAAATTGCTTTGTTTTTTAATTCATTGCGATCTGGAAATAAACTAGGAGACTTTTTATTTAACTTTGACCAAATTTTATCAAATAATTCGTCAAATTCGTCAGAATCATAATATTTATTTTGTTCATTAAAGCGCCTATTAGTCAATTTAGTAACAGTCGGTACACCACTCAAATACTGCATTAACCTATTTTCAATGTCTAATGTTATCGATTTATTAAAATGTTCTTGTCCAATTACAAAAATTTGAGCATTTTTTGACTCTCTGAAATCATCAAAATCTTCCCGTATTTCTGGATCTTCCCCAAGATGTTCTATAGTTCTTCTTTGAATATCATTTGTTTCACCAACATAAACTGAAAAAGTATTGTGCGAATTTCTTGCATTTATTACATAAACTGTAGGAAATTCTGTTAGTAAATCTTCTGCTTTTTTATTATTTTTATAATTAGTATGTATTATATTTTCTAATTTCATTGCAGTTTCAATATTATACTTTGTATCAAAAACAATTGGATCTTCAATATTTGAATTTAGCATTAATATTCCTCATTTAGCAATACATTTATAAGAGCCCTTGATCACAGTTTAATAGTAATAACTAAAAATATGATCATAATGATAAATACACTCCTAATTATTAAAAAGTTTCTTTAATTCGTCAAGTTAAGTATACATAAAGGTTAATCCATTGCTACTTCCAAATGGTCACTCATACATAATCACCTTTACTTATCTATATCTTTCCACCAATAATTCTCTGAACCTTTCACCAGGATAGATATATTTTCGCTTGTCATTAAGCTTAATGGTAACTAATCGTCTAAAATTAACAAAACGATTTATTTTTAAGGTATTCAAAACATTCCCTTCAAAAAAGTCATAAAGATCATACTTTTCATCAACTACTTCACGTTGAGCAAAATTTAAAGTTGCAATAACATTCCGATTTTTAAGTCTATCAAAAACAACTACTGGACTTGCTTCAAACATTTTATGAAGTGCAGCAAGCATTTTGGTATCGCCATCATAGAGTCTCAATAAATAGGTAACAATGAAACTACCCAAATCATCCATATCAGCTAGTTTAATATCAAATAGAAATAACGTAAACTTGCTAGCAAAATTAGATAATTGCAAACATTTGCGCCTATCAAAATAAAAAATTTTGGCACCCCATTCAGGCAATGAATCAGTTGCTTCCTGTTGAACTGTTTGTTCAGCGAGCTCTCGTTTAATTGGATCTGATAAATTTTGTGGCTCTACTATTTTGTAGCGCTCAAAAGTTTGCTTAGTCGCATATATAATCATGATAGAATTTCTCCATTTTGTTAATTACCCCGAACGCTATACTTAATATATTATATCGTACCTTTACTATTCTTTCCGATTAATCCACACTCGACAAAATAATTATACAATTCCTCATTAAATTTAGAATTAGCAATTGCATCTGCTCTTAGTGCTATCATTTTCATTATGTGTTCTACCATAAATTTTGGATCTTTACTTTTACTATACATAACAACGTGATAATTCTCATCAGTATATATTTTATATAAAAAATGTTGCCTAACAAAATCAACCCAATCAGTAAATTGACTAAAATACTCATTTTCAGTGGATTTCATACTTAGTTCAGCCCAATTTTCAAATATATATTCTAGGTATGAATCCATATAATCGTGACAGCTATTTTTTGACTTGGGACACATTAATTCTATCTTACTTTTAACCTTACCTCCCCTACCAATTTTAGAAGGTAGTAGCCAAAAGTTGGCCAGACAATGATACTCTTGAAAATAATTCTGTAAATACTTGGGCCAGTTATTGTAAGCTGTTCTTTGTGTTGAATTTTTGCCAGCTTCAGGTGTCAGATTGGCAATCCAGTTAAAACTATTTATAGTATCACCAGCAAAACTATTATTTTCAAATTTTGCATTTAAATAGTCAGACGGCTTACGCAATATATGCTGATTAGGAATAATATTTTGGTAGATTATTTCGTAATACTCCACTGCAAAATCAGTCATATCCTGATCAGGTCCTGAATAATACGATTGACTAGAATAGATCTTATTTTGATGTTTAAACAACTGATTCTTACCTGTTATCGCTTCAATTGGCATTAACAAAACTGTTTTTACTTGCCCAATTTTTTCTTTACAAATCATATTTATAACTAACTATTTTACAATTTTTCTGGTTCTTCCAAATTTACCAATAATAACCCAATCGTTTGATAAACATCGCGAATATCCTGCTGACAAAATCCTTTTACCCAATGATTGATAACAGTATATATAGCATTTGAAATCAACTCAACTTTTCTTACTGAAAAAGCAGTTCGGGGTCGTAAATACTCTTCAATAGCAAATGCTAATTCTTTACGCAATACAGCATAAAAGGTATAAGGGTCATTGGCAAGAGAAATTATATTGAAATAGAAAAACTTATTTTCAGCTATCACTTTAAGCAAACGATAAAAAATGCTATTAAGGTGTTCCGAGTTCTGACACTTCAGGGCTCTTTTCATTTGCAGAGTCAAAACTGACAAAAATAAATCAGAAAGGTTGCGATAATGATTATAAAATGTTCCACGATCTATTTTTGCCTCTCTACAAAATAGGCTAACGGTATATTTAGTACGAATATTTTTGGTTAATGCACTTTTTAAAACTTTTTCTGCACATGGTAATGTCATATATTTCTCCATATTTATTACTGTCTTATAATATAATTAAATATATCAATAAAAGCGCAATCATACAAGTGCTTTTTAAAATATTTTTTTGTCACTGACAGCTTGATACTTCAAAATGTGGATCTAAGTGTCATTTGGTAGTCTTAAAATCAGATTACTAACACTTTTAACTGAATGACTTGTAGCATCCGTATTAACAGGATTTTTTCTTGGTTTTGTTTAGCTAACGATAAGAGTGCTAATATGTTTAGCTATTATTTCAAAAAATAATACACTAAAAATGTATCAGCTATGCAATAAAGACGTTGATCACAGTGAGAAAATAAAATTCATGTTTAAGGCCTTTGTACATAATTGCAGGGCTGGGCTGTGCTTAATCTATCTTTTAATGACAGTGTAAAAGGGAATTAACCACAAAATAGAGCAAATTTAGAGCACACCACAGGCTATCCAGATTTTATAACAGGATTGCTAGAATCATATCAGAAAGAGAAAATGCCATACTAAAACAAAAGCGATATAAAATTCTGGCTGTACACTTTATCCTGTTGATGAGTACCTTGTGGTATCTTATTAACAGAATATTTTTTTGCAAAAAAAGAGGCCATAGTGCCTCACTTATATTTCCTAATACCACTCAAGAAAGATCGGAGTTTTACTATGTCCTCTATTGATAACTATTCAACTAAACTTTTGCTTGATATTAAAGATAATAATCTGATTTTTTCTAATTTTTATCTAGCTGACGATCAGGTCACCAAAATCCTGGTTGCCGAACTTATACTTCCTTGGTCTACTTGCCCTAACTGTCGTTACCCCTTAGTTCATAATGGTCATTATCTTTCCCGTGTTTGCTATTTGATTGCCAATGCCTCTAAGCCGCTTCAAATTGAACTGCATAAACAACGCCTATACTGCCTCACCATTCTTTTATGGCCAATAGCTCTCTAATTGACAAGCATTGCTCGATTGCTAATCCAGTCAAGCAAAAAATCATTCAAGACTTAACTACTGATCGGACAATGACTGACATTGCTCAGGCTAATAATGTTTCTGCCAACACGGTTTTACGCACCTTTACTAGGTTTAAACACTTGCCACAAGCTATTGATTATAACTACCTGCCGGAACATCTTGGTGTCGATGAATTTCTCGGGGTTGGCCGCCAATTACATTTTATCTGTGTAGACGATGATACTCATGAAATTATTAAAATTCTGCCCACCCGTTTAAAAAAAGAGATTATGGCTTGCTTTAAAAAATTTCCTCTAATCGTTAGAAGCCGAGTCAAAACCATTACTATGAATCTCAATGTTTATTATCAAGACTTGGCTCAGGAACTTTTCCCTAACGCACAAATCATCATTGATCGGTTTCACATTGTGCAAATGCTTAACCGCTCCTTTAACCAACTTTGCGTCCAAACGATGAAGCAGTTTAAGCATTCTGATCGCCGTTATAGCTTGCTCAAATATTACTGGAAGTCCTATCTAAAGCCATATAACCAGCTGGAAGTTAAACAAGTTAAGTATTACCAGCACTTAAAAGACCGCTTGACTCAGGAACAAATTGTGGAAGAAGGCTTGGCTGTTAGTCCTAAATTGCGTGCTACTTATGATTTGATGCAGGATTTCAGACAAGCCTTAGCTAACCACGACCCTAAGCAAATGAGTCAGTTATGCGATGAAGACGTTGCTCTCGGTGAGCAGATGAAAGTCACCCTTAAGACCTTTAAACATAATCGCAAAGCTGTACTTAATGCGGCCACTTCCAAGTATTCCAATGGCTGCGTCGAAGGAACCAACCGCAAGATTAAGCAAATTCAGCACACGGCTTATGGCTATCGTAACTTTTCCAACATGACTGGTAGAATTATGTTAGAAGCAAAAAATGCCGTACTAAAAGAAAATACTTTAAGCATGATTGCATAGAGTGCATCTAATTCATTATTTATCTTCATCAACAGGATTTGACAAAGAGCCAAAATTCTTACCAAAAATCAAGTAAAAAACCGAGGATGATATTCATCCTCGGTCCTCTTTTGCTCCGGCTGACAGACTCGAACTGACGACATCTTGATTAACAGTCAAGCGCTCTACCAACTGAGCTAAGCCGGAATATTAAAAAAAGCACGGCAACGTCCTACCCTCGCAGGCAGTTTCCCACCAACTACTCTCGGCGTTAAGAAGCTTAACTTCTGTGTTCGACATGGTTACAGGTGTTTCCTTCTTGCTCTTGCCACCGTACTTTTTATTCTCTTTGAGTTTTTACACTCAAAACTAAATATAATCTACTCTTTTACCGTTCCACTCTCTTACCAAATTGCACTCGCTTTTGGTCAAGTCCTCGACTGATTAGTACTAGTCCGCTCCAAGTATCACTACTCTTCCACTCCTAGCCTATCTACCTCATCGTCTTTGAGGTGTCTTACTACTTTACGTATGGGAAATCTCATCTTGAGGGGGGCTTCGCACTTAGATGCTTTCAGCGCTTATCCCTGCCATACTTAGCTACCCAGCTATGCCTTTGGCAAGACAACTGGTACACCAGCGGTATGTCCATCCCGGTCCTCTCGTACTAAGGACAGCTCCTCTCAAATTTCCTACGCCCACGACGGATAGGGACCGAACTGTCTCACGACGTTCTGAACCCAGCTCGCGTGCCGCTTTAATGGGCGAACAGCCCAACCCTTGGGACCTACTACAGCCCCAGGATGCGACGAGCCGACATCGAGGTGCCAAACCTCCCCGTCGATGTGAACTCTTGGGGGAGATAAGCCTGTTATCCCCAGGGTAGCTTTTATCCGTTGAGTGATGGCCCTTCCATGCGGTACCACCAGATCACTAAGCCCGACTTTCGTCCCTGCTCGAGTTGTCTCTCTCGCAGTCAAGCTCCCTTTTACCTTTACACTCTATGAATGATTTCCAACCATTCTGAGGGAACCTTTGGGCGCCTCCGTTACTCTTTAGGAGGCGACCGCCCCAGTCAAACTGCCCGTCTGACACTGTCCTAAATCTCGCTTAGAGATCCTAGTTAGAGTAGCCATCAAACAAGGGTAGTATCCCAACATTGCCTCTGATAATACTAGCGTACTATCTTCTCTGGCTCCTACCTATCCTGTACATGTTTAACAGCTACCCAATATCAAATTGCAGTAAAGCTCCATGGGGTCTTTCCGTCCTGTCGCGGGTAACCCGCATCTTCACGGGTATTATAATTTCACCGAGTCTCTCGTTGAGACAGTGCCCAAATCATTTCACCTTTCGTGCAGGTCGGAACTTACCCGACAAGGAATTTCGCTACCTTAGGACCGTTATAGTTACGGCCGCCGTTTACTGGGGCTTCAGTTCGAACCTTCGCTTGCGCTAAGCTCTCTCCTTAACCTTCCAGCACCGGGCAGGTGTCAGCACCTATACGTCGTCTTACGACTTTGCAGATACCTGTGTTTTTGATAAACAGTTGTTTGGGCCTATTCACTGCGGCTGGTTCTTACACCAGCACCCCTTCTTCCGAAGTTACGGGGCTATTTTGCCGAGTTCCTTAACGAGAGTTCTCTCGCTCACCTTAGTGTTCTCCACTCGACTACCTGTGTCGGTTTGCGGTACGGGTACATTAGCTCTCACTAGAAGCTTTTCTTGGCAGTGTGACTACTTCACCTTCGCTACTTTTATTTCGCTCCTCATCACGTCTTGTGATTATCGAAAGTAAGCATTTGACTCACTCTCTCACTTAACGCTTGAACATGGCTTCCAGCGCCATGCGTGCTTCACCTTCTGCGTCCCTCCATCGTTATTAACGATCTAATGCAGTACAGGAATCTCTACCTGTTGTCCATCGGCTACGCCTTTCGGCCTTACCTTAGGTCCCGACTTACCCTGGGCGGACGAGCCTGCCCCAGGAAACCTTAGTCTTTCGGCGGATAGGATTCTCACCTATCTTGCGCTACTCATACCGGCATTCTCACTTCTAAGCGCTCCACTTATCCTCTCGATTAAGCTTCTCCGCTCTTAGAACGCTCTCCTACCACGCATTACTTTCATAATGCATCCACAGTTTCGGTACTATGCTTAGCCCCGGTAAATTTTCGGCGCAGCGTCACTCGACTAGTGAGCTATTACGCACTCTTTTAATGATGGCTGCTTCTAAGCCAACATCCTAGTTGTCTACGCAACTCCACATCCTTTTCCACTTAGCATAGATTTTGGGACCTTAACTGGTGATCTGGGCTGTTTCCCTTTCGACTACGGATCTTATCACTCGCAGTCTGACTCCAGTGCGCAGATATCTGGTATTCGCAGTTTATCTGAATTCAGTAACCCTTGACGGGCCCTTCGTCCAAACAGAGCTCTACCTCCATTATCTTTTCTCGCACCAGGCTAGCCCTAAAGCTATTTCGGAGAGAACCAGCTATCTCCAAGTTCGTTTGGAATTTCACCGCTACCCACAACTCATCCCCGCAATTTTTAACTTACGTGGGTTCGGTCCTCCAGTGCGTTTTACCGCACCTTCAACCTGGTCATGGGTAGGTCACTTGGTTTCGGGTCTACATCAAATAACTACTGCGCCCTTTTCAGACTCGCTTTCGCTACGGCTCCGTCCTTTTATGACTTAACCTTGCTATTTAACGTAACTCGCCGGTTCATTCTACAAAAGGCACGCCATCACCCTTTAACGGGCTCTGACTACTTGTAAGCACACGGTTTCAGGTTCTCTTTCACTCCCCTCCCGGGGTTCTTTTCACCTTTCCCTCACGGTACTGGTTCACTATCGGTCACAAGTGAGTATTTAGCCTTACGAGATGGTCCTCGCTGCTTCAATCGGAATTCCTCGTGTTCCGACCTACTCAGGATACTGCTCAGCGTGCTTGAAATTTCGCTTACGGGGCTCTCACCCTCTCTGGCTTATCTTCCCAGATAATTCTGCTATCTCTTACACTACCTTTATTGCAGTCCTACTACCCCAAATGATAAATCATCTGGTTTGGGCTCTTTCCGTTTCGCTCGCCGCTACTATGGAAATCGATTTTTCTTTCTCTTCCTGCAGCTACTTAGATGTTTCAGTTCACTGCGTCTTACCCTTATTAGCTATGTATTCACTAATAAGTAATACAATTTCTTGTATTGGGTTCCCCCATTCGGATATCTCCGGATCTCTGCGTACTTACCGCTCCCCGAAGCATTTCGCTGTTTGTCGCGTCCTTCTTCGCCTTCTTGTGCCTAGGCATTCACCGTGCGCCCTTCTTTTCTTGACCTTACCTATAAGATCTTCTCTCTCGGTCG